>CAJTOK010000013.1 GCA_910577825.1 uncultured Lachnospiraceae bacterium
GAAACTTATAAACAAGTACTCTTGATTGAGTACATCATTATTATACTAGGAGGGACTGTATTGGATTTATATAGAGAAAAATATATTAAACTTAAATCTGCCTATGAATTTGACCCTTTTTTTGATTTCAGGACAGAGCTTGAAAATTCCCCGGATAAAGAAGCAAAGCATGTGCTTGTAGATGTTTACTTGCTTATGCAGCAGTACCAGAAAGCATATAATTTAATGGTGTCACTTGTTATGCCTGATAACCAGAAAACCAGGAAAAACCTTGCTGTCATTAAAGGCCTTGCGCAAAAATATGGTGATTCATTTGAAAAAAAACGGTTAAGAAGGCCGGGGCTTGATGGCAGGCTAAAGAAAATCCCAGTATTTAAATACCATCCAAACCCGTTTATGACAGGTTCTTTTTATGAACTTGATAAAGCAGAAACATGCAGTTGCTGTGGCAAGCCAACGTTTATACGTTATAAAGGGCCTTTTTATTCATTGGAAGAACCGGGCTGCTTATGCCCGGACTGTATTGCAAATGGCATGGCAGCAGAAAAATTTGACGGGGAGTTCCAGGATGAATGTTCTGTAGATGAGATAGATAATCCGGAGGGATTAGAGGAATTAATACATAAAACACCTGGTTACTGTGGCTGGCAGCAGGAATACTGGAGGGCACACTGTAATGATTACTGCGCTTTTATTGGCCATGCCGGCTCACAGGAATTAAAAGAAATGGGCATTATGGAAGAAGTGCTTGATGACAGTTTATGGAATGAAACTGCCAAAGATAATATACGTAACAACATGTCTAATGGCAGCGGCATTCAGGGATATTTGTTCAGATGCCTTCATTGTGGCAGATACCTGTTATGGACAGACTGTGATTAAAAGTTAAAAAATACCTAAAGACCTGTGCCAGCAGGCATAAGGCTTTAGGTATATAAATTTACGGTCCTGTTATTGTATGTTTTTTAATGCCTGTATACGCTGTCTGGTGTTCTCCTCAAATTCTTCATCAGAAAATGAAGGGTCCCTTGTCTGCTTCCAGATATCACATGGCATTTTGCCACATTTGCCACAATCCGCAAGTCCTTTCTCATTAACAGTACAGTTATAAATAGCACAGGTTGTTTCTTCTGGCAGGTAAAAAACTTTTCCTTTACATTCATTACAGCCTGTGCAATTTTCACCATAAAAATAGCATGTATTACATTCTGTTCCACATATACTTAAATTTCCCATATTCTGGTTTCCCCCTGCTTTATAAACTAAGGCAATTATATTAATTCCTGTTATGGAAGTATTGTATATTTCCGACATTATTTCTGGCATATTCCTTCGCTTTCTGTATACCCATTGTATGGAAGCGTTTAAACTCACGTATTAAATGGGACTGGTCAGTATATCCATATCTGTAAACTGCATCAAGAATATCCAGTTCCTTATTACTTAAAATTTCATTCCATAAGAACTGGTAACGGACAAGGTTTATAAGCTTCTTTGGCGTAATGCCTGCATATTCATTAAAAACCCTTTCTAACTGCCTGCTGCTTATAAAACAGCTGTCTGCAAGCCCTGCCACGTTTATTGCACCTTTCCCAAGGATAAGGTTTCCGGCTGCATTGTCAATTATATTATTCTGCCTGGCATTTGGCATATATTTTAAAAATATTTCCTCTGCCATTACTGCCCGTTCTTCCAGAAAAGGTTTATGAAATAACTGCTGCCTTATTATTCTGTCCAGCCAGCCAAATAAAAACTGCACATCACGGAATCTATTTATTGTTTCTTTCATGGAATCTTCAGAAAATTTGTATGCAGCCCAGGCATAAAAACGTATTGCAAACACAGAAACCAGATGTCCGTTTTTAGTATTATCTTTTTCATAAAAACCTGTATCATTTATTCCACAGAATATGCCGTCAATCTTGTTTTCTGTATAATCAATATAATAAATAATATCCGCACAGGTATCAGGGATAACAATATTTTCTGGTGTATCCTTTTTAAAATAAGGTTTTATGCTTCCCCAGAAACAACGTATATACTTTGACAATCCCAAATTCTGCGGCAGCACTTCTTTATATTTTTCATCCTGCCTGAATGGTGCTGCTGTAACGGGAAAATAAAATAATTTATCCATAATATATAATCCACTTGCCATCTAGCCTGCAAACCAGATAGCATTATTTTATAATTTTTGATACTTCCCAATCAGCAAACAGTTGGGTAAGTTTATTTACACCAGTCATTCCCTTATGGATACCACAACTGTTTTTTTCATTATTCTGTTTTACACAACAATCTTTATGCCAGCATTCTCCCATCTGCCTGCCCTTCACACTCCATTCATCATTTTCTGTCAATTCATATGTGATTGCCTTAATTACTCTTTCTGTCGAATATCTTTTAAATCCCATAAGATATTCCTTTGTTTTCCTGTCCTCAATCCTGCCAATATCAATTCTGTGGTCTGCAACCGCACACAAAATCCTCTCCCTCATAGCAATTTTATCCTTCTTGCCTGTACCAGTCCATTCTACTAGCTTACTAAAGCTTAGAATAATATACTCAAAACAAATCATATCTAAAATCACAATCTGTTCATGGTACACTGCTGCCAGCTCCCTGAGCTCCAGATACTTATTCATAACATCCATATTGTCATAAACAATATCAAATGCAAGAAAATATTTGTCCGGCTGCTTCCAGAAGTCCCTGGTTGCTTCCTTTACTTTCAACAATAAATTCACAATGAAAAAGATGTTCATTTACAAGTTCCCAAAAATGAAGCCCTGCTCCTGTGTCCTCTGTCCAGATATATTTCATACAGCCACCAGTTCCCTTTTAAGCGACACCTTGTAATCATTCTCATAAAGCAGCATAAAACTTCCTTGTGATAAACCCAGTCCATCACAATTCCTGGCAAACAGCATATACTGGTTGCTGCAGTCAAAATTAATAAACCTTCTGTCTTCATTATCCAAAAGCAGGTCTGCATTATCAATCACGATAAATTTATCCCTGCATTTTTTCAAATTATCATGAAATCCCTCAGTCTTATAATTAAACAATTTTATTGCCTTATACTCTTCTAACAGCCTTAAATCCTCCAGCATCTGGT
The DNA here is from genome assembly GCA_910577825.1 of uncultured Lachnospiraceae bacterium. Classification (GTDB taxonomy): domain Bacteria; phylum Bacillota; class Clostridia; order Lachnospirales; family Lachnospiraceae; genus Butyribacter. The sequence goes on from CAJTOK010000013.1 coordinate 3,119, forward strand.
AAAGATATGTCTTTCCAGTAGCACTGTCTCCCCTTACCAATGTAATCCGGTCAGCAAATTCCAGGGAATAAGAAAATGGAGCTGCATTAAATTTTATGGTATTATAAATCATACGAATCCCTCCTCTCATATTCCCTGGACCACCAATGTTCATAGCCTTTACTTCCAGTCACTATATCAGCACCATTAAAACAAATTTCTACATCGTCTTTTATATGAATCCGTTCTGGTCTGGTCATATATAAAGAAATACCTTCCATTGAAAAAAGAATATCCAGTACATTTTTTCCACATTCATTTGCATTTACTACCTTCCCAGGATTCTTCATAATATTAAGTATAGTTTTGCAGCCACTGGAAAGATTCCGTATTGTTCCCAGCCCATACTTTGTTTCTATATGCTTATCCTTGTTTAATTTTGCATGGTCAATCTGCCAGATAAGTTCTCTGTCCTCTTCTGTGAATCTTTCATTACTTGTATATAAATTAAAATACAAGTCATTTTGTAAAATCCACTTGCCAGAATCCTGCTTATCTGTATAAAGATATATCATTCCAGCCACCACCTTATATATAATCTAATAAAACAGAATAATTTTATTTATTTTTCTGTCAATATATATTCTATTTTCTTGGGAATACCTTTTTCTTATTCCTTTATCTATTGTATTCATCAATTATTTCTTTACCAATGTAAATATTGTTATATAGTTTTATAAAAAGGGGTATCAAAGGAATCTATTTCCCTTGATACCCCCATTTGCCACATTCCTGAAGTATCAGATTTTTGCAAAAAACCTGGTTTTAAGCATTTACAATATCGCCAAAGTCTTTTTTAAGTGAAGCACCGCCTATAAGCCCGCCGTCGATATCAGGTTTTGCAAGCAGTTCTTTTGCATTTCCTGCATTCATTGAGCCACCGTACTGTATACGTACTGCTTCTGCTGTTTCTTCATCATAGATTTCAGCTATAAGGCTGCGTATCCCTTTGCATACTTCCTGTGCCTGGTCTGCTGTGGCTGTTTTGCCTGTGCCAATAGCCCAGATTGGTTCATATGCTATAACAAGGTTTTTAACCTCGTCTGCTGTTATTCCTGAAAGGTCTGATTTAATCTGTAAGCGTATCCAGTCCATAGTTACGCCCATCTCCCTCTGCTCTAATGATTCACCGCAGCAAAGGATTGGTGTAAGCCCTGCGTCAAATGCCTTTTTAACTTTTTTATTTAAGAGGCAGTCGCACTCCTTGAAATAATCACGGCGTTCTGAATGTCCGATAATAACATATTTAACACCTGCATCTACAAGCATTGCTGCTGAAATTTCGCCTGTATATGCGCCGCTTTCTTCAAAATACATATTTTCAGCACCAACTTCTACATTTGTGCCTTTTACAGCATTGACAACTGGCACAATGTCAACAGCAGGTACGCAGTATACTACATCCACATCATCATTTTTTACTAAGTCTTTTAATTCTTCTACTAAAGCAACTGCTTCACTTGGAGTTTTGTTCATCTTCCAGTTGCCAGCAATAATTCTTCTCCTTGCCATTATAAACCTCTTTCTGTGCACATATGCACACAACTTATTTATTAATAATAACCCTTATTTATCATCAGCTGCTGCTACGCCAGGAAGCTCCTTGCCCTCTAAAAATTCAAGGGAAGCGCCGCCGCCTGTTGAAATATGTGTCATTTTGTCACCAAAGCCTAACTGGTTTACAGCTGCTGCACTGTCACCGCCGCCAATAATTGTTGTTGCGCCTTCAAGCCCTGCCATAGCCTTAGCTACTTCAACAGTGCCTTTGGCAAAGTTAGGCATTTCAAAACATCCCATAGGCCCGTTCCATACTACTGTCTTAGCACCTTTTATTGCATCAGCAAAAATCTTTGAAGATTCCTCACCAATATCAAGGCCTTCCATGTCAGCAGGTATTTCGCCACGCCCTACAGTTTTGTAATTAGCATCATTTGAGAAATCATCTGCTGCAACAGTATCAACAGGGATAAGAAGTTTAACACCCTTTTCTTCTGCTTTCTTCTCCATATCAAGTGCATACTGCTTGTAGTCTTCTTCAAGAAGTGACTTCCCGACTTCCTCACCATGTGCAGCCATAAATGTATAAGCCATGCCGCCGCCGATGATGAGTGTATCAACCTTGTCAAGAAGGTTGTTGATTACTGAAATCTTAGAAGAAACCTTAGCACCGCCAAGAATGGCAACAAAAGGCCTTACAGGGTTGTTTACTGCATTGCCGAGGAAATCAATTTCTTTCTGCATAAGATAGCCAACTACACAGTCACCCTCAACAAATTTTGTAACACCAACATTTGAACAGTGTGCCCTGTGTGCTGTGCCAAACGCATCATTTACAAATACATCACAAAGTGAAGCAAGTTCTTTTGAGAAAGCTTCACCGTTCTTTGTTTCCTCAGCCCTGTAACGTGTGTTTTCAAGAAGCACTACATCACCTTCAGCCATAGCTTCTACAGCAGCTTTTGCATTGTCACCAACAACGTTGTTATCTGCTGCAAATTTAACTTCCTGTCCTAAAAGTTCTGACATCCTTTTTGCAACTGGTGCAAGTGAGAGCTCAGGCTTTGGCTCTCCCTTTGGTTTGCCAAGGTGTGAGCAGAGAATAACCTTCCCGCCGTCTGCTATTAACTTTTTGATTGTAGGGAGTGCTGCTACAAGACGGTTTTCGTCTGTAATTTTGCCATCCTGTAATGGAACGTTGAAATCACACCTTACTAAAACTTTTTTACCCTTTACGTTGATATCGTCAACTGATTTCTTATTTAACATAACCTGTACCAGGTCCCGCCAGCAAATGCCTGTATCCTGTCCGGGACACATCCTTTCTTCTTTTTTCTTTCACCTGCCAAAGCCTGCCGGGACAGGCTTATGGATTATAATAAATTCCCCATACAGGGAAAAACGGGCCCGGTCCAATAAAAGACCGGACCCGTGCATGAAGCGTAATCCAGATATAATCTTTCCAGAAAACTTTTACTGGAAAAATTTTTCTTATGATAACTCTGAGAAGTATTTGATTGTCCTTACCATCTGTGATGTATAAGAATTTTCATTATCATACCATGAAACTACCTGTACTTCATAAAGGCCGTCTGCAACCTTAGAAACCATTGTCTGTGTAGCATCAAAGAGTGAACCGTATCTCATGCCTACAATATCTGAAGAAACAATTTCATCTTCATTGTAACCAAATGATTCATTTGCTGCTGCTTTCATAGCTGCATTAATGCCTTCAACAGTTACGTCGTCTTTCTTAACTACTGCTGTTAAGATAGTTGTTGAACCTGTAGGAGTTGGGACGCGCTGTGCAGAACCGATAAGCTTGCCGTTTAACTCTGGGATAACAAGGCCGATAGCTTTAGCTGCGCCTGTGCTGTTAGGAACAATATTAACTGCTGCAGCACGTGACCTTCTTAAATCACCTTTTCTCTGTGGGCCGTCAAGTGTCATCTGGTCACCTGTGTAAGCATGGATTGTTACCATGATACCTGACTGTACTTCTGCATACTTGTTAAGTGCATCAGCCATAGGAGCTAAACAGTTTGTTGTGCATGAAGCTGCGGAAATAATAGTATCATCAGCCTTTAATGTTTCATGGTTTGTATTGTATACTATTGTAGGAAGGTCATTACCTGCTGGTGCAGAAATAACTACCTTGCGTGCACCTGCATTAATATGTGCCTGTGCTTTTTCCTTTGATGTATAGAAACCTGAGCATTCAAGGACTACATCAACGCCAAGGTCGCCCCAAGGGCAGTTGTTAGCATCAGGGAACGCATAAATCTTGATTTCCTTACCATCAACTGTAATTGAATCCTCGCCTGCTGAAACTGTATCAGCCTTGTCATACTTACCCTGTGATGAATCATACTTTAAAAGGTGTGCAAGCATCTTAGGGCTTGTTAAATCATTGATAGCTACTACTTCATAACCCTCTGCACCGAACATCTGTCTGAATGCAAGACGTCCGATACGTCCAAAACCATTGATTGCAACTTTAACTGCCATTTTAAAAATTCCTCCTAAATATAAATATTTATACTATGCAGGCCTGTCCACTGTATAACCCTGGTGCCGGCTCCTTGTATTGCATGGGGCTGGCACTGGAAAAACCTGCCAGAATACTACCTGAAATATCCTTCCTTTCCTATTGTACCCAATCTGGGGAAAAATTTCAAGGAAAATTTTTCAATACTTCATTATTTCCTCATTACATGGACTGGCAAAGCCTTTCTTTTAACATGGTATTTCTTTTTGTTACTGTAAGATTATTTACAGAATATGCAAGCGCTTTTTTTGTGCCAACTATTACAAGCACCTTCTTTGCCCTTGTAATACCTGTATAGACAAGGTTTCTCTGTAACATTATATAGTGTTCCATTAGCAGGGGCATAACCACTACCGGGTATTCCGACCCCTGTGCCTTATGTATTGTTGCAGCATATGCAAGCACAACCTCATCAAGCTCTGTACTGTCATATTCTATATGCCTTCCATCAAAATTTATTATTAAAGTGTGGTCTTCAAGGTTTACCCTTTCTATTATCCCGGTATCACCATTAAAAACTTCTTTGTCATAATTATTCCTTATCTGCATTACTTTGTCATTTGCACGGAAAATATAGCCGCTGCGCCTTATTCCCGCACCTTCAGGGTTTAATGCTTCCTGCAGTGCAAGGTTAAGGCTGGCTGTGCCTGTCTGTCCCCGCTGCAGTGGTGACAGTACCTGTATCTGTGAAGCCGGGATTTTATAATACTTTGGAAGGTTGTATTTTACAAGTGTTATAATCTCCTCTGCTGCCTGTTCTGGTGTTTCCTTCTGTATAAAGAAAAAATCTGTATTCCTGCCATTTGATATATCTGGCATCTTCCCCGCATTTATACGGTGTGAATTTATTATTATACGGCTGCTCTGTGCCTGCCGGAATATCCTGTCAAGTTTTATGACCGGGAACATGCCGCTGTCGATAATATCACGTAACACATTGCCTGGCCCTACAGAAGGAAGCTGGTCTATATCACCTGCCATTATAATGCGCATATTATCAGGTACTGCCTTTAAAAGCGCATTCATAAGCAGTATGTCAATCATTGAACATTCATCTACAATAAGCACATCACCTTCAAGCGGGTTTTCATTATTTTTCTGGTATCCCTCTGGCGGCTTGCATTCCAGCAGGCGGTGTATTGTCTTTGCCTCAATCCCCGTTGCTTCTGTCATGCGCTTTGCCGCCCTGCCTGTAGGGGCAGCAAGCAGTATTTTAAGCCCCATTTCCCGGTACATTGTAATAATGCCATTTGTAACAGTAGTTTTGCCAGTACCAGGCCCTCCTGTTAATACCATAACTTTTGCACTGGCTGCCTGCCTTATTGCATCTGCCTGCAGCCCGTCATATTTTATATTTAATTTCTTCTCTATGCTGCCTATATCTATGCCATGCCCTGTGGAAAAAATATTTTCTGCCTGTTTACTGGCCAGCTTAACCAGCTTTGAAGCAGTGCCTTTTTCAGCATAGCAAAAAGGAGGGAGGTATACCGCGTCATCTTCCTTAATTAAGTCCCCGTCTTTAACCATCTGGTCAATGGTCATTACAATATATTCTTTCCCTGCGCCAAGAAGTGCCGAGGCCTTTAAAAGAAGCTGTGCGTGCCTTGCATAAACATGCCCGTCACCAGAGAGCTCCCCAAGTGTATACATAATGCCGCTTCTAAGCCGTATATAGGACTGGCTGTCCACGCCAAGTTTTGCAGCAATTATATCTGCTGTTTTAAAACCTATGCCCCATATATCATCAGCAAGGCAGAACGGGTTTTCTTTAACCTTTTCAATGCTTTTATTGCCATACTGGGCATAAATCTTTGCAGCAAACGAAGTACTTATGCCGTTTTCCTGTAAAAACAGCATAATATTTTTAACTTCTTTCTGCTTCTCCCAGCTTTCTTGTATCATTTCCACGCGTTTCCTGCCAATGCCGCTGACATTTAACAGCCTGTCTGTATTATTTTCTATAACAGAAATTGTATCTGTGCCAAACTCCTGTACGATTTTCTTTGCATATTTCGGGCCAATCCCTTTTATAAGGCCGCTTCCAAGGTATTTCTCAATGCCATAAACCGTTGCTGGAAGGGTTTCTTCCCATTTTTCTGCCATAAACTGCCTGCCATACTTGGCGTCTATCTTCCAGTTTCCTTCCACAATAAGGACAGAACCAACATTGGCATCCAGCAAATTGCCTACTACGGGCACAAGTTCCCTGTAACCTTTCACACTTGCTTTAAGCACAGTATATCCATTCCCTGGATTCTGGTATGTAATACGTTCTACTACACAACGGATTTTTACCATACAGATTAGCCCCTCCCCTGAAAAATAATAATTCCAGTCCATAATAATAGCCGTGGCTGCTTTTGGGATATTTTACCACATTTTTCTGGCATATACCAGCACTTTATCCTGTTTTTTTAACGGCTGGATAAAGCATCAAAGATAACCCGGAAAGATATATAGCAATTCCTGCTATGTATTCCCAGCTGGCTATAACAGGTGTATTAGTAACCACATTGGACTTCCAGAGATAAGCCACAATTATAATTCCAAGAACTGCACCCAGGACAGCCCCGGAAACCATATAGCTCCATACCTGTATCCAGCAGATTCTCCGGACTCTCTTATCTGGTGCTCCAAGCATACGGAATACCTGGTATTCTTTTCTTCTTGTATATAACATTCCCCTTGCTGAATTAAGCAATCCAGCACCTGAAACAGCCAGAAGCATTCCAAGGACAATATACATGGCCGTTGTCCATTGTGACACCATAAGGCCTGATTGTTCCATAATATCATCATAAATATTCCAGTCAAAATCTTTTCCAAATTCCACCTGTAGCTGCTGGAGTTTCTCCCTGGCCAGCTCTTTATCACCATTTAGCCATAACCCTAAATAAGTGCCGTCCAAATCTTCCCCAGTAAACCCATTTCCGCACAAATTATCCCAGTCCACAATAACATTATATAGCTCATTCCATACAGTGCCTGTTTTTACAATCTCCACCAGGATAAAATCTTTCCGTCCTCCTAAATAATCTGATTCCAAGGTAACAGTATCCCCAGGTTTACAGCCTTTTCCAGCTGCAACAGACTCTTCCATAACAATTCTCTTTGTTTTTGGTACTTTTTCATAATGCTCCCATACTTCTGCATGTAAAAGCTGTGGAAGTGTTTCCAAATCTGACACTTTAAAATAATCCAGGGATTTACCATCCTCTTTGCCCTGAACCATCCTGAAATCACCATAAAGCATATATCCGCTTCCCATTACAGGCTGGAAACGCTTATATAATTTTTGCACATAAGACAAAGACATAGGTTTTGTGGAAGAAATTTCCCCTTTCGCCATTTTTCCTTCCATAGAATTATAGTTAAACCAGTTGTCATTTGCTTCCAATAATTTAATGGATACCTGGCCAGTATAGGAAAGTGCTGTAATAATGGCGATAATTAAAATTATTATAAAATTTTGCTGGAATTTTAATGCCATTAATTTCATGCCCAGATAACCTTCTGTTCCAATAACTTTACGCAATGCCAGAAAACGGCTGGCTTTTTTGCTTTTTTTAAGTCCAGAAGAAGTTTCCTGGAATACCTGTACTGGCAATACTCTTTGCCCATACCGGAATACAATATATATAAAGAAATTAAATAATACAAATACGGCTGCCGTAATCTGCCATAACACCTTCCAGTTTAAACTGGCACTGCCATCAAATAATTGTGTCTTATTATTAAACCAGTTTAAAGCAGCACCAGAAACCAGTGCACTGGACATTGCCCCTGCAAGGCACCCGGCTGCGCTTATTATAGCTGACATAGAACCAAATATAGCCTGCACCTGTTCCTGGCTTCCGCCCACAGTACGGATAACAGCCATATCTTTTCTGTATTTCCGCATATATTCCATGAAAATATTTACTACAAACAGGCCACTGGTTATGATTACCACTACAAAAAGTCCCTTAAATAATATCCTGGCATTTTTCAGCATGGTATTATATCCATCTCCTTCTCTCTGGTCTGACACCTGGAAATCCGGATTCTGTAATCCAATACGCATGCTTAATGTTAATCTGCCATTATGTTCTGTATAAGCAGAATCATAGCATTGCAACAGCATATAATTAACCTGTGTGGTATCCTTATGCCCAAGTAACTGGTGAAGCTGTGATAATTCCATAATTGCCATAGGCATTTTATAATCAGACATAGAATCTGTCTTTATAACTTCTATAATTTGAAAGCCTCTCCCGCCCACTTGGAAAATATCTCCCACTGTTTTGTTTTCACGGCGTCCAAGGGATTCATTTATTATTATGCTGTCCTCTTTTATATTTTTTGTATACTTGTACAGGCTTTTGTTAATAGCATCGTCTGCCACACCTGCCATATAGATATCTAAAAGTTCTCCCGTCCGGTACCCCCTGCTGGCCGTTTTCACATCTTTTTCCTGTTCTAAAAACCTGATTTCACCATTATTAAAAGTTCCGCCATCACACTTCGTCACCTGTAAATCAAACTTGCCTTTTTTTGCAGCCAGTCCTGCTTCTATTGATGCTTCTGCACCCGATAATAACTGGAACATGCTTATACTCAGAAAACACGCAACAAAAATACTTAAAAATGCAGAAAATGTAAGCATTTTGCTGTTTTTCATAAAAATAATTCCTATCCAGGTAATTTTTTTCATGTTAAAATCACTTTGTTAATCCTTTCTCTATCTTAGCTGCTTTCTGTGCCTCCCTGAATCCGTCAAGTATCCCATCCACATCCCCCTTGCCTTCCTGCTTTTCATATTCACCATAAATGCGGCCATCCTGTAAAAACAAAATCCGGTCTGCATAACTTGCAATGGCTGGGTCATGGGTAACCAAAATGGTGCTTTGTCCCTCTTTTTCTTTTAAATCAAGAAATATCTGCATAATTTCATAAGCTGTATTACAGTCTAAATTTCCAGTGGGTTCATCAGCTAATAAAATCTTTGGATTGTTAATCAAAGCCCTTGCAATGGCAACCCTCTGTTTCTGCCCGCCAGAAAGGCTGGACACTGGATTCTTCCCCTTATCTCCAATACCTGCCATATCAAGAATTTCTTTTGTGCGCTTAATAATCTCTTTACTTTTTTCACCTGTCAATATTAAAGGCAGGGACACGTTTTCCTCTACTGTAAAATCATGTATCAGTTTAAAATCCTGGAAAATAAATCCAATGTTTTCATAACGGATTTTAGTTGCACGGGGCTCTGTCCCATAATTTTTTTCCAATATTCCATTTAAATAAATTTCTCCTTTATCAGCCACATCCATAGCCCCTATAATATGAAGCAGTGTACTCTTGCCAGAACCGCTGCTTCCCATAATTGCAAGCAGTTCTCCTTTTTTTAGTGAAAGTGAAATTCCTTTTAAAGCCTCCAGGGTTTCATTGCCATTCTTGTAAAATTTGTGGATATCCTTCATTTCAATAATGTTTGTCATTTTTCTTCCCACTTCCAAAACTTAGTGTTATATCGGGGCTGTTTATTATATCTGCTATTTTCTGCAATTTTAACAAATACCCCGTCTTTTGTAAACAAAAGTGGTGGTTTATGGATTCCTTAATATCCTTTACAGACATCCACCCATTCTGTATAACCCGAATATTTTTCCATCTCTGGGATAGTAAGCTCTATTGCGCTGTTCCCGCTGCCACAGGCAGGAAAAACTGTAACAAAGCGTTTTAATGATATATCCAGGTATACCTTCACACCTTCATTTACTGCAAACGGGCAGACACCGCCTGCTGCATGTCCCACCAGTGTTTCTACCTTATCCAGTGGAAGCATTTTAGCTTTTTTCCCAAATTTTGCTTTATATTTTTGGTTGTCAATCTTTACATCACCTGCTGCCACAATTAGCACTACTTCATTTTCCAGCATAAAAGAAAGGGTTTTTGCTATTCTCTGGGGCTCACAGTGTAATGCTTTGGCTGCAAGCTCTACTGTTGCACTGGACCTGTCAAATTCCTGGATTTTTTCTTCCATACCATATTCCCTGAAATATGCCTTTACCTTTTCAGCTGCCATTATTGTCCTCCTTTAATTATCTGGATAAAAAATTATGTTATAAACAGTACATACTTTGCCTGAAACATTATGGTATATGTTTGGAACACCCGCTTTAATATGTTATAACATATAAGCAGGCAAAATAAAAGAATTTTTTATCAGGACAAACGCATGAATAAACAAATTGTAAATATTACCAGTTTCTGTTAGAATAAAACAAAAATTGGAGGATAATTATATGGAAAAACTGTTACAGTGGATGGAATACATTGAAGATGTACGGCAGGAGAAAAAAATACGGCATAAACTTAAGGATATCCTGGTAATAGTCTTGTTTGCAACACTGGCAAATGCAGATGACTGGGTGGAAATTGCAGAATTTGGGGAAGTTTATGAAGATTATTTAAAAAAGTACATAGGACTGGAAAATGGTGTGCCATCACATGATACAATACAGAGGGTAATGGGTATGGTTTCACCAGAATCCATGCAGCAGCTGTATGTAAAATGGCAGGGACTGCTGGACAGCCGTGAAGGGGAAGCACTTAAAAGGATTGTCTGCATAGACGGGAAAACTATGCGTGGGAACAGGCGGAAAGAAGAAAAACCGCTGCACATTGTGTCTGCATGGAGCAAAGAAGACGGCTTTTGCATGGGACAGAAAGCAGTCATGGAAAAAAGCAATGAAATTACAGCAATCCCCATGCTTTTAGAAAATATACAGATAAAAGGCAGCATTGTAACAATAGATGCAATGGGCACACAGACAGCCATAGCAGAAAAAATAAAAAGCAGGCACGGGGATTATATGCTTGCTGTAAAAGGAAACCAGAAAACATTATATAATGATATAAAAGATTATTTTTCAGAAAAAGAGTTCCTCAGAAAAATAAAAGAAAACGGCAGCTATAAAAAAAGCATTGAAAAAGCACATGGCCAGCTGGAAACCAGGGAATATTACCAGACTGGTGATATAAAGTGGCTTTGCCAGCGCAAAGACTGGAAAGGCATGAAAAGCATAATAATGGAACGTAAAGTACTGGAAAAAAAGGGGAGACAGCATACAGAATACAGGTATTATATAAGCAGCATTGCAGAAGATATAAACCTTGCCAGCAGGGCAGTGCGGGGACACTGGAGTGTTGAAAGCATGCACTGGCATCTTGATGTGACATTCCGGGAGGATTATAATATAACAGCAGACAAAACAGCCGCCCAGAACCACAACATAATACGTAAATGGTGTTTAAGTGTGCTTAAACTTGCAGAGCTGTCCCTTAAAAATAAAAGGCTTTCATTAAAAAAGAAACGTTTTGCTATAAGTTTAAAACCAATAAAATTCTTAGAGGAGGTATTGAATGTTTAAAAACTAAAAAAATAGTATATATTTATTAAAAGGGATGTTATAATTATTCATGCGTTTGTCCTGATTTTTTATTTTAATTATTTGACATTTTCCTGCCAGGGACTTATAATATTTATATTACATTTGTAAGAACCAGGAGGTGCTGCCATGAGTGATTACCCACAGATTTCCGAAGCGGAATATGAAGTAATGAAGATTGTATGGAAATATGCCCCTATTAACACTAATGAAATAACAGAGAAACTTTTAGCGGTATCATCATGGAGCCCTAAAACCATACAGACCTTAATTAAACGTCTGGTAAATAAAGGCGTACTGGCTTATGAAAAAGAAAGCAGGGTATTTGTCTACACACCCCTGGTACAGGAATGTGACTATATTGGCCAGGAAAGCAAATCATTTCTGAACCGTTTTTTTAATGGCAATATTACTGCTATGGTATCCTCGTTCCTTGAAAATGACAGGCTGCCGGAATCAGAAATTAATAATTTACGCTCCATTCTCTCTGCCAGTTTCCATAAAAAAGATGGTGAATAAACAATCTGTTTGCAAAAATGAGGTGAATGAAATGGCTGGTTTTGTGGTATATTTTTTTATATGCAATATTTTTACCAGTGGAATAATCTGTATCTTATATACAATAAAGAAAGTTTTTAGGACTAAACTGTCCAGCCGGATGCAATACAATCTCAGCTTTATTTTATTTGTATTTTTAGCACTTCCTTTTATTCCATTCCGTATATTTAATATATCTGCCTGGTTTAATACCCTGGCTGGCAGCCGCCCGGATAATATAAATGCTGCTGTAAATAATGCAGGCCGCCATAACCTTACAGGCATTCCAGGCCAAATCGGTGATTTTGCCATTTCTGCCAGCCGCAAAGCACCGTCTGCTATTGGTTATATATTATGCTTTTTATGGTTTACAGGCATCTGTGTAATGGTAATTTTATTGCTGGAATCATTATACCGTCTGCACAAAATTATTAAATCTTCACTTCCCCTGCAAAATAGTGAAGTTAAAAACTTATATTATAAATGTTTAAGCGAATCGGGAATCCATTTGGAAATCCCGGTTTACAGCACGGCATTTATAAAATCCCCTTTTATTACCGGCTTTTTAAAACCACGCATTTACCTTCCAATCCATACAATATCTGATTATGAAGCTGGCAGTATGCGTTTTATGCTGTTACATGAATTACAGCATTTCAAGCATAAAGATATGTTTACCAGCTATTTAACCATCCTGCCAGGTATTCTGTACTGGTTTAACCCGTTTGTATGGTATGCTTTGGATGAAATAAGATGTGAGCGTGAAATTGCCTGTGATTCTTCTGTCCTGCAAATGCTCCAGGAAACAGAGTATGAGGAGTATGGCAATACACTTGTCAGCTTTGCAGAAAAGATTTCCAGCCAGAACCGGTCTTTTTCCGCATTCCCGTTTATTACAAGTATTGGTGGAAACAGAAAGCAAACCAGGAAACGTATCTTAAATATATCGTCCTATAAGAAAGCAGACCACCGCCAAAAAGTACAAAGCTGCACTGCATGTATTTTTACTATGGCAGTATTTCTTATGCTTCTGCCTGTCCTTCCAGCATATACAGGCGTGCAGGACAGATACAGTTTTGACGAAAAAAATAAAACAGTTGACTATATAGATTTAAAATCTGAATTTGGTAAATACAACGGAAGTTTTGTTTTATATAACAGTGCCAGCGGTGCATGGACTATCTATAATAAAGAAGCTGCCCTGGAGCGTATACCGCCTGGTTCTACTTATAAAATTTATAGTGCCCTTCTCGGTTTAGAATCTGGCATAATTACACCAGAACATTCAGAAATGGCATGGAACGGGAAAGATTATCCTTTTGACGCCTGGGAATCCGGCCATAATTTAAATTCAGCCATGCGTTCTTCCGTCAACTGGTATTTCCAGAATATTGACAATACAGCAGGAATGGACAATATAAAAACATATTTACAGAAGATAGGTTATGGCAACCAGCAGGCCAGTGGCGACATAGACTTATACTGGACTGATTTTTCACTGAAAATATCCCCTGTAGAACAAGCCGTGCTGCTAAAGAAATTTTACAATAATGATTTTGGATTTTCCTGGAAAAATATAAAAGCCATAAAAGAAGCTATTTTAATTTCTAATACGCCATCTGGAACACTCTCTGGCAAGACAGGGACTGGCAGGGTGGACGGACAGGATATAAATGGCTGGTTTACCGGATATATTGAAAGAAACGGCTACGTTTACTATTTTGCAACAAATATCCAGGGTGCATCTGGGGCAACTGGAAGTGCTGCAGCAGAGATTTCCCTGTCTGTTTTATCAGGCATGGGGCTTTGGGAAAACAAATTTATCCAGGAGTAAACCGGTACTGGTACTCTGGTATGTCCCTGATACCTCCATTTAAAATTTTATTGCCCAGATATTGGAAACTTCCATCTTTTGCAAAACGTACCGTCAGTTCATGGGTAATTATCGCTTCATTACATAAAACCATCTCACATACTGCATCTACAGCAAGAGTAACCGTCCCGTCCGGATTTTTCTTTATCCCTGTCACTTCTGGAATGGAAGTTCCAAAATAATCAGGGGCATAATTAAAACATCCCAGCCTTTGCCAGAGGTATGTGCCTTTCTTTTTATCAAAAGCCGCAGCTTTTTGTATTATCTGGGAAGAAACTGGAAGATATTCCATAACCAGGCTTTCAAATTTATCTTTTGGTATTCCATCCGGATATTTCTGGCCATCAAATTTTTTCTTATATTTCATTTTATATAAATATTCATAAAGTCCATTATAATCTAGTTTTTCCAGATGGTTTTCATTCCAGTTGGAACACAGAAGATTATTCCCCTGGTATCCCAGACCCTGCACACACTGTTTTGAAAGCCTGCGTTTTTTCCTGCCCATTGGTTTAATCCGGATTAAATAGCTCCCATCTGCCACTTCCATCACATCTGGATATTCTGGCACACACAGTTCATAGCAAAACCACCCCTTATCTGAATATCTCCATTTCTTTATTTTTGTATAAGAAATAAATGACATACAGGGCTTATTGTCTTTATCCCATTCCGCCGTTGATGTTAAAATATACATATCTGTACCATTATAAATATATTTATTTCTGCCAAGGCTTCCATCTAAAAGTATCTTATAAATAACAACTGAACCCTTTTTCCCTGTTTCCGCATTTTTTAAAAACGCATGGACTTGTTTATGGTTTTCCATATTAGAATATATTTCGGAACTGGTAACTGGATATCCCTGTTTCTTTATCTTCATTACCATCTTTTTCATGGACTTATGGCTTAGAACAGCATTTAGGGAATCCCCTTTATCTGCCTGTTTATAAATATTGGCAAGCAGCAGCATTAACCGGCAGGAATCACGTCCTGCCTCTTCCCTGTCCTGGTCTGGTACAGGCAGCCCATAGCCTTTTCCTTCCCCGGAATCCGCAGGCTTTTCTGGAATAGTAACTGCTGCTGTTTCTTTTGCCGCTTCTTCTTTTGGCTCTATAATGGTTTCTGCTGTTTTTTCCGCTTTACTGCAATAACACAAAAACATGCTGCATGCCAGTATAAAAACAATAAGATATTTTTTTTGGTTCATATTATGTTATCCCCTTTCAGTCCTGGTTCTCATTAAACCATTTTTCTAAAACTGGCTTGTCCCTGCCAATTACATAGCCGCTTCCGCCCCTTCCCTTTACATCTTCCACCATGCTTACAATAAGAATGGGTTTCTTTTCATTATCGGGGGTAAGAACAGCAAACCATCCTAATTCCGTACCAGATGTATCCTCTTTTGACGCTTTGATTTCTGCTGTTCCCGTTTTTCCTGCTAATGTAACGTCTTTACGGTGTGCTGCATATCCTGTGCCATTCGGGTTATTTACTACTTTTATTATCCCATCCAATACTTTCTTTGAAGTTTTTTTAGAAAATGCACCAGGAATCCAGTATTCTGGTTCTGCCTTGTTTTTATATAACAAGTATGGCTTTATTATATTTCCATCATTACAAAAAGCACTGTAAATACACGCCATATGTAATGGATTCATTAAAACCTGCCCCTGCCCGTATCCGCTATCAGCCAGCTGTATCTCACTTTCTATATGTCCTGTATTAGAATAACTGGATTTTCCCATTTTTATTTCAAATGGCATCTCCCCATTAAAACCAATGCCGGATAATGCCCGTTCCATTTCTTTTGCACCGATTTTTAATGCTGCTTTTGCAAAATAAATATTATCTGAATAAACCAGTGCATTCTCTAATATAACAGGCTTATATGTATGTAGCGTAGTAATATAATATGTCCCCCATGATTTATCTTTCTGCCAGCTAAGCCCTTCACTGCCAAAATCTTCCGCTGCACTAATAACCCCGGATTGAAGCCCGGCTGCTGCTACAACAGGTTTAAAAGCAGAACCAGGACACCATGTCTGCCTGAAACGGTTATATAAAGGTTTATTATCATTTTCATTTAATGCCTTCCACTGTTTCCCGGACATTCCCATAATAAACATATTATTGTCATAAGACGGTGTACTGGCTAGCGCCAGTACCTCTCCTGTATACGGGTTAATAGAAACAGAACAGCTTTTGTCTTTTTTAAAACTCTCATACAGCCATGACTGGAGGTTTGCATCAATGGACAGCTTTATATTCTGGCCGTTCTGCACAGGAATACAGGCTAATTCCTTTTTTTCTTTCCCTTCTGGATTAATAATATAAATTCTGCATCCATTTTTCCCTTTTAATTCCTTTTCAAACAATCCTTCAATCCCGCTTTTTCCAATAACGCTGCTGCTTGTATATCCTTCACCCGCATGTTTCTCTAAATCCTCCGCTGTCACATTCTGCACATAACCAACCAGATGCGCTGCCGCCTCCTTCAATGGATATTCCCTGGTTTCTGTATCAGAAATTATTATACCTGGAATGTTTAATAACTTTTTCTGGCGTTTATGCTCTTTTAATGTTTCCTTGTCTGCCCCATCAACAAGTAAACCAATATCCCTGGGTTTGGGAAGGGTCTTTACCGGTACGAATGAATCTTCCTTTACCCACTTAGCTGACAGTATTTTTTCAATATCCTCTGGTTTCATTTCCAGTAACCTTGCAATCTTTTTAACCGCTTTCTTCTTATTGCCTAGTTTCCCCGGAACAATCCCGGCTAAAGATGCAGCACCTTGTCCTGCAAGTACCCTTCCATTTCTGTCCAGTATATCCCCTCTCTTTGCCTGTGTTGTAGAAACCCTGACTTTATCAAGGGAATTAAGCTCTGGGAAAATCACAGAATCATTCCATGCCATTTTAAAACTGCCATCCTCCTCCAGAAAACTTGCTTCATTCCCAAAACTAATATTGCCTGCATCAGTGTCAAATGAAGTATTATACGTTACTGTTAACTTCTCCTTATTATAACCGGTAATGGTTATCTTCATATTTTCCATTCCAATTCCTTCATAAATTGCAGAATTACGGGCAATAAAGTCTTTTTCACTGATGGCTTCCATGCTTTCTGCCGCCAGCATTCCATACATATCCCCATATCTTTTTTCAGAAATACAATCCATATATGCAAGTATGGCCTGCTGCAAAACCTGTTCTGGATTTTTCTGTTTCCCCGCCCAGTTTTTAATACATTTTGTTATTAAAATTAAACTTAATATAATTATTCCGCCAAGGAACACCATTAAAAGAAAAACAGGAACTATCCTTTTACTCTTTCTCTGGCTGGCTTTATGTTTCATAATGCTTCACATTCCTTTCTTTTTATTCAGGCATAAATTGTTAAATCAAAATTTATAAATCCGGATGCTCTTCTTTTTATAGGATTTAATTAACTTTTTTGTTACTGGAACTATGCACATCCTCACACTTTCACCATAGGCAAAGTATGGATAAATCCCTGTCCCGTCCCTGTAATATAAATCACTCGGGGGATTACTGCTATGGAATCCCTGCTTATTCTGGAATATATTATTATAAGCTTTCTTACTTAATTTCTTATGCTTGCCCTGGCCACATCACACTCCGGGGGCTTATCTGTTTTATCAGGCACTTCTGGTATCTGCCCGTTTTTATTGTTTTTAACTGCCCCGCCGGTTTTTCCACAGGCAGATAACAGCACAAAACATAATACCAGGCATAAAACCAGTATTTTTCTAATCACAGCATACCACTCTCCCTTCATTATTTTTAATTATTACTTTTGTAAGATTTCATTCCAAAAAAATACTGTATAATATTAATATTACACTTGTAAGATTTATATGTCAAGCTTTTTATATATATTCTGCCAACAGATGCCAGATTATATATCATTTACTAAGTAACCAGTAAAAACGGCTTATATACCAAAAAGAACACCAGTACAGCCACAATAATTACAGTTCCAATATAAAGAATTTTACTATATGCTTTTTTATAAAAAACAGCACCAAACAATAATCCAAAAGCAATATCAAATATTGTTTGCGCTAACAACATATGCCTGTTGTACAATATAACCAGACATGCAGCAGCCTCTGCTAACATTCCACTTGTGGGCAGGGCATACAGAAATGAATTGAATACATTATGCCTGTTCCAAAAATACAAAATAAAACTGCCAATACCACAAATAACTGATAAAACAAAATATACAATAAATAAGTCCGTCTGGAACTGCCCTTCATTTGAAAATTTTGATATATAAAAACCCAATATGTATTTCAGTCCATAAAAACATAGTGTCATGCCGGACATATAAAGAAATGAATTGATAAATGCACCTTTATTTGATGAACTCAGGCATGTAATAATACCCACACTTGCAATCCAGAATCCAAAAAGAGTTGCTATTGATGGCAAACTCCACAAACTTTCTTCATATGGCAAAAAATCCGTAAGCCGGCATAGAATACCAGCGCCCATGCCTATTAGGAATAATGTAAAATATGATTTTTTATTATCACTTATTTTTATGGCTTGTTACCTCCATAACTGCCCATTTGCCGGGTTGTTTAACGTTAGTATCTTACCATAAACCCATATACACTTCCAATTAAATTTTCCTTAAAATTTCCTTTTCCCTGTTCTTTGCCATTATCATCTGCCTGCCATTCCTGCACCCGTTTCTGGACTCCGCCTTTGGATTTATAAATTAAAGGACAGAAATTAACCCTTCCTGTCAAAATAAAAAGTAAGATAGTTATTTGCTGACTCATCAGTTAAACCATATTCCTTTTTTATAAATTTAATAGCATTATCTGTATTCCACCCCAGACCAAACAGGGTATTAATAGTACCTAAAAGTTCACCTTCCGTCCGGCCACGTTCCAATCCTTCTTTCCGGCCTTCTGCCAGACCTTCTGCCAGACCTTCTGCCAGACCTTCTGCCAGACCTTCTGCCCGGCCTTCTGCCAGACCCTCTGCCCGGCTTTCCGCCCGTTCACGTTCCATTTCTGTTAAATATGCAGCCATTTCTGTCATCTCCTTTTTATATCTATCTACAATTAATTTAAATCTGGCATCATGTTTTTGTTCAAATCTTATATCATCAAACTGCCCTGCAAACATCAAAGACAAAAATTCTACAATATCTTCTAAACCACTGCCAACTTTCTTTTCTGTTAAGATTTTCTTATCTATACAGATAAAAATTATATTAAACATCTGGGTTATTTCATCCATCCTTATAACAGGCTTCCTGCTGCGGTCTATGGTATTATTGCTTGTGTTTGTTATTTGGTATTTTAATACCTTATTAGCCAGGCTTCCGCCTTCTACTAATGTAATCCAGATACTGTAGACAGGCATAATCCCGTCATATCCCGTATCTCTGGAAACTACTTTAATCTGGTCACTAACCATTCTTGAAGCATAATACAGGCCTCTCTTAGACAATACATACTCAGTATAAAACTTCCTTTGCATTTCTAAATCAAGTTTAATCTGTACAAAGTTGTAAAGTAACGTTTTCTGCAAATCTTCTGGAATTGCTATAGTAACCAATATATCATACTTTATATCTGCCTCACCATATGCAGGGCTTTCAGCTCCAACTTGTATACTGCTGGCATTAACATCATACATTAACTCCTCAATACAGCTAACCGTACATGAACTATAAATATCTATAGTTTCTTTTATGATAATGGCAAGTATTCTTTTTATACTGAAAACCCTTTTAAAATGGGCGTCATATGTCATATCACCAAATCCCGGTGAAAGTTCTGTACCATTTATTTCTTTTGAATACATTTAAACTGTTCCCTGCCTCCTTTGTTCTGCTTATATATTATACCATAACTAAACGTCCTTGTCACTTTATTTTTATATCAGACATGTACATTATAAAAATCTATATACAAAGATGCTTTTTCATGCCGCTGTACCCTTGCACCTATGCCATTCATAACAGCTTCAACTTCCCTTTTGCCAGCCATTACAGCAAATCACGGTTATCCACACTGTCCATATCACCAAAGTCCTGGTTTTCACCAGCCATGCCCCAGATAAAAGTATAAGCCTGTGTACCACTTCCTGCATGGACTGACCAGCTTGGTGATATCACTGCCTGTTCATTCCTTATAATGATATGCCTTGTTTCCTGCGGCTTTCCCATATAGTGCATTACATATGCGTCTTCTGGAAGATTAAAATATAAATATACTTCCATCCTTCTGTCATGTGTATGGCAAGGCATTGTATTCCATACACTATTCCGACGCCATATTTTTTGTAAGCATTTTAAGTCCGCCTTTTGCTGCTGCATAAGCAGACACCGTTTCTCTTCCAAGCTCACTCATCATAGAACAGACATTGATAATCTTACCGGCACCCTTTTTAACCATCCCTGGCAATACTGCCTTTGACATAATAAATGGTGCAGCCAGGTTAATGCCAGCCACTTCCATAAATTCCTCTGTTTTCATCTCCGTCATTGGGATTCTTTTGATAATCCCTGCATTATTTACAAGAATATCAACTGTGCCAGACTTTTCCTCTATATCAGAAACCATATCCATGACTGCTTTTTCATCTGTAACATCACAGATATATCCAGACGCATTAATCCCTTTTCTTTTATATTCTTCCAATGCTGTTTCAAGATGCTCCCTGCTCCTGCAATTAAACACAATTTTTGCCCCTGCTTTTGCCAATGCCTCTGCAATAGCAAACCCTATGCCGTAAGCTGCACCTGTAACTAATGCAACTTTGCCATCTAATGAATATAAACTGTTTATAAATCCACTGTCCATAATAATCCCCCATGCCGCCTTTAGGCGGCACAAATAGCAAAACGGGTAAACCCGTTTGTGAAAAATGCTGGTTTTGCATTTTTCCTGTGTGAAATTTAATATATCTTAGGTAGTGTTTTTTGCTGCCTTAGATATATTTTTCACACTAACCTCATTTCTGCATATGTATATATGCTTTCAGTCAGCTGCACGGTCACAGCATATATTTTTACCACTCCATATTTTCTTTGCTGTCCATTCCATATCAGGCCTGCTCCAGAAATCATGGCTTTCTGGCAGTCCCAATGCTAAAAAGACACTTTCGCAAAGATAAAGGCTGCCAGCACATATGTATTCTTCTGCCAAATCCGGCTGGTGTCCGTATACCCCCGACAAAAGCCAGCCATTGCCATCAAAGATATCTTCATTCTCCATAACCTTATGAATCACCGCATCTAACGCACACCGCACCTGTGGGAAAGGCAGATGTCCTGGTAAAAATCCCTGCAGTGCTGCCTGTGATAACAACTGGAAAGCTCCAAAACGGTATGTAACAGAACGTCCGATAACAGGATAGCTCCCGTCAGAGTTAATCATTCTCTCCAAAATATCCGCATATCTGGCAGAACGTTTCTCACAGATTTCCAGCAAGTCTGCATAATCATTTCTTACTGGTATAAATGTGCGCAGCACATCCAGATACATTGGATGAATCACAAAACTGTTGTAATAATCCCAATGGAAATTAGGGCCATCCCCGTATGTGCCGTCCCCGAGATACCAGTTTTTATACATATTTACCGCATAATCCGCCCTCGTCATATCATAATCTTTTTCGCCCATCACATACAAAGCTGCCTCAACCATTGCAGAAAAGAAAAGCCAGTTACATACAAAGGGCGTGAACTTCCTTGTAGCCCTTAACGCATTTGCAAGGTTAATCTTTGTATCTTCATCAAGTAACTGGTATAACTGTTTTGGCGCCCTGACAATACCATGTGCCAGAAATGCCGCATCCACAAGAGCCTGCCCATAACCATCTGTAAAATTCATATAATCCCGGGATTCTGGATTTACTGCAGACCGGACTGCTTCCCTTGTATACTTACGGTATTTATCCTGCAGTTCCTTTTCTTCCCCTTGCAGTCCTTCTAACTCAAGCCATGGTGCAATTCCACAGGCCGTCCTTCCAAATGCCTCTAAATACATATACTCCTTCCGTCCAGGATGGAATACAGCAGGCATATTTTTCTTCAGTGTGCCCCCGGCAAGATTAACAAGGACTGGCTCTGCAATCCGTATCATTGTATCAATCCAGTATCTTCTCGTGGCATTCATTACAACACCTCCTTACCATAGAAATAATTCCTTACCACATAATTTAAAAACTGCCTCTGTAAAATAATAGTCGCCATACACCATAGGGAAATTGTGTTTGTCATCATGGTATGCAACAGAACAATTTTCAATTATATAGTCCACATCTGTATCCCAGTTACTTCTGTTCTCTTCCAGCGTTTTCAGTAACTTCATTGCTGTTTTATGGAAAAATCCTTTTTCTTCTTCCGTTACATGTGTTTCAATCTCAAGCATTCCGCAGGCAGCTATTGCGGCAGCAGAAGAATCTTCCCATCCAAGTTCTTTATCCTGGCAGAAGTCAACAGGTATAATCCCGTTTCCAGGAATACATGATTCAAAATATACTGCCGCTTTTTTTGCAGTTTCCAGATATTTTTCAATCCTTGTATGCCTGTAGCTTAAAGCAAAGCCATATACAGCCCATGCCTGTCCCCTTGTCCATGATGAGCCTGTTTCCATGCCCTGTCCGCCCAAAGTGCCTTTTATTTTGCCAGTATCCACATCAAACTGCACAATATGGCTGGCTGAGCCGTTTTCACGTATAAATGCCTTTACTGCTGTATCTGCATGGGCTTTTGCTATCTGTGTAAACCTTGGGTCATTCGTTTCTTGCCCTGCCCAGTATAAAAGCGGAAGATTCATCATACAGTCAATAATTGCCCAGCCTGCTGTATCTCCGTTCCCTTTATCATTCCATGCACGTATAAACCTGCCTGCAAGATTGAAACGTCCTACAAGATTAGCGGCTGCCAGCAGGGCTCTGTTTTTTGAACGTGCACTTCCTGTTTTTTTATAATTTGCAACTGCTGTAAGAAGCCATTTAAAACCGCTGTCATGGTCCATTCCCATATAATCTGCCAGGCCCTGGTCAAGTTTATCCTCAATATTTTTTGCAGCCTGGCGGAAAATCCCATCGCCATACGCATGATATAATTGCCATAACTGCCCGCCATAAAAACCGTTTGTCCACCAGCTTATCCTGTCTGACCAGTCATCAAAAATGCCATCTGCTGCCAGGTAGGGAATCTTATCCCTGTTCCGCATAACTGACATTTTCATCTTTTCATAAATCTTATCTGCCACCCTGCCCGCCCAGGCATAATCATCATTCCCCATAATAACCTCCAAACCATAATAGAATTTTACTGCTTTTTTCATATTAGACATTTTAAACTATTGATTTAAAAAAGATAATACCCTATACTATTATATACTAACATTTTTAACTATTTTATTATGGAGGTTGTACTATAATGTTTTCTGTTATACGTGGCGGCTGTTTTTCAAGACATTCACCAGGCTTTATTATGGAACGTCCCCATGGCGTTCCTTATTACGTCCTGCTTATCATTAAAACATATGCTGAACTGGAAATTGAAGGTGTACACAGGATTTGCAAGCCAGACAGTGCCCTGCTTATAAAACCTGGCACACCCTATTCTTATAAAAACCCAGATGGCGTATACGCTGATGACTGGATACATTTCACCTGTACCAGTGAAGATTTGTCCAGATATGGCACTGCAATATTTCATACCGGGTTTCCTATAAATAACACAAGAGTCCTTACTACATATATACGTCAAATGTTATGGGAAAGCCATTTTTCGGTTTCCCCGTCCAAAGAGGCATATGTAGACACCCTTTTCCAGCTGCTTTTAAACCATATATACGAAGATTTTAATACAAACACAATAGAAGAATATAATCCTTACAGATACAAGCTGCAAAGGCTAAGGCTTGAAATACAGGCTTAACCATACAGGAAATATACGGCAAAAGAAATTGCATCCGGCTTAAAAACCAGTACCTCATACTTCCAGTACCTGTATAAATCGTTTTTTGGCATATCATTTCATGCTGATATTATAAATATGAGAATTGAATACTCAAAAGAATTAATTACGGCTACTGATTTGCCACTTGGACAGATAGCATACACTTCCGGCTATTCCAGTGAAGTCCATTTTTACAGGCAGTTCCTGGCTAAAACAGGCATGACACCTGGAGAATACCGGAATACGTATTTAACGTAAGCCAATGCTTTCTGGCAGCCGGTTGTCTGTTATAAATTTCTTTTTTCTTGGGTCGCCTTCTGCACGGTAAATGGTTAAACTTCCTAAATCAAATATGGAACTCCAGACCGTTTCAAAGTCTGGTTCATTGTCGTACTGGCACATAAAACCATAACTGCCCTTTAAAAGCTGGCTGGTGGTTTCAATATAATCCTCTTTTATCCGTCCCGAAGCAAAACTGTCTATAACAACTTTATAACGTTTATGGGAATCATAATCATTTCCATCTGAATCATCATATGGTTTCATTTCATCTGATGCAAAACTGTTGACAGCACAAATAATCCTGCCGCCATTAAAACTTTCTGCACCCCGGATTTTTTTCATGGACGGCGTACACTCAGCAACTGCCATGCAGCCACTTTTATCTGCAAGTAAGATGTTACAATTAGAAGCAACTGGAAGTTCCATAAGCAAAGCAGCTGCCTGCTCTGTATTATCCGCTTTTTCAAGCAAATACCGCACAATGAAACAGGAGTTAAATCCTGCCTGTATCTTATCAGGGCTGGTCATTACAAAAGTCATGCAGACAGCAAGTCCATGTTCATTTAATCCTTCTTCCCCGTTAATAAAAGAGGACGTTGTAATATTAAATCTGTTCCCGTTCTCCGGGGCATAGATTTCACTTTTGCACCCTTCACGCAGACAGGGCGGCAAATCATTGTTTCTTCCATATAAGGCCCTGCCGTCCTTTTCATATGCAAAAGCAGTACACCCACGGACATGGACGGGAATATTGTTCTCCAGGTTATACATACAGCACCCCATACATAACATCCAGGAAGCAAAATGCAGATAATCTGCACCTATAACACTGCTTACTCCTCTGATTTCCTCACATACCTCTGGAAAATATTTTCTTAATACTGCTTCACTCCGTTTGCCATGTTCCAGCTGGAATCCATCCAGCTGGAGAGGAAAAGAAACCTGGCACTTTTTAAAAATTTTTCCACGCTTTACACCCATTTCATAATGGCTGCCCTTTAACCTTAAATGATACATATTTTAATTATCCTCCTTAATAATTGCAATCCATACTTCGGAATGTCCGTGTGCTGGCAGCCCGCTGCAGGCCGGATACACTTCAATATCCGGCAGTCCCGCATATCTATATCCGGAAAACGGCAGCCATTCCATATAGAACCGCTTGAACACACTCTGCACATCTTCTTTAAAACGTCCATTGTTTTCAAATATTACCCAGGCAGCCGCAGGAATTTCATATTCATACATGCCCGCAGGGGCAGGGGAATTTGTAGCAGTACCTATATAATAGTAAATTTCTTTTGGATTTTTATATACGCTGGTTCCCAAAATTCCCTCTGGCTCACCGCCAGGCAGCCTGCATATTTCCGGAAATTTATTTCCCTGCAGTGCCGTTTTCCAAAACTCTGGAATAATCCTTAAATTTTCTTCCATATTCCCAGTTATTGGAATACGGATGCCCACAATACGCAGGGGCGGTTTTTTTGCAATGTGGTATGCCATAGCACTTCCTCCTGTTACTTCAATCTTAAACTGGATTGACGGATATGCCTGCAGGACACTTCCCTCCAGCTTAGCTGCTATTGGCGTAATGCCATGGACATTCTGGAAAGCCCGGTTAAAAGAAGACGGGGAGGAATACCCATATTTCAATGCAACATCTATTACCCTTCTGCCTTCCCGCTGCAATTCAAACGCTGCCTGCGTCATTTTCCGGCGGCGTATGTATTCCGCCAGCGGCACGCCCGCAACATAGGAAAAAACACGCTGGAAATAATAGGGAGAACAACAGGCAATGCGGGCTGCTTCATCATATGATATTTCCTTATCCAGGTTATCTTCTATATAAGCAATAGCGGCTCCAAGCTTTTTCAGCCATTCCATCCTTTTACCTCCTTACAGTTAAGAATAGCCTGTTCCGGTTTATATTTCTTCTCTTTTTCTGCTATCTTTTGTAAACACAAGTATAGTGTATAAGAATAAAAATCTGGTTTCAACCTTTTTATAAAAGAGGGAAGTATAATGGATTGAAGTTGATTTTTCAGGCTGGGTGCATTGTGCCCCACAGTAAGATACATTTAATATTATAAAAGAAGTTAAGAAATGATTACCGTTTTTTTAAGCAGGAAAAATATAAAACATGGCTTCAGGTGTCATGTTATGCCTGGTATACTGTTTTCCATAGGAGGTGCTTATATGAAATTTGAATGGAGAAAATACGAAAAAAACCTGTATGGGGCAAAAATTATACCTGCTTTAGTAAATATACCCAGTTATAACTTTATTATGATTAAAGGAAGCGGAAATCCTAATGATACAGATTTCTCAGACAGGGTAACTGCCCTTTATTCATTAGCATATGCCATTAAAATGGATTATAAATCCGCTGCAGCTAAAAACATTTTATCAGATGGAATCCACGACTTTACTGTTTATCCTTTAGAAGGGGTATGGAAACTGAAAAACACTGGCACAAAATCTGCTTCCAGTAAACTTATAAAAGAAAATTTAGAATATACCATTATGATACGCCAGCCGGATTTTATTACAGAAGATATGGCATATGCTGCATTGGAAAGGATAAAAATTAAAAAACCACACCATATGTATGAAAAAATTATTTTTGATACAATACATGATGGAAAATGTGTTGAAATCCTGCATGTTGGCTCATATGACAATGAACCATCCTCTTTTGGGAAAATGGATAAATTTACAGAAGAAAACGGCCTGAAACGCATAACAGATTGTCACAGGGAAATCTATCTGTCTAATAGAACAAAAACGGATAAACTCAAAACAATTTTGAGATATAAGGTAAATTAATAAACAGTAAAATCATTCTTTATGCAGGGGGATGGCTGTCCTCCTGTATCTGGAAATAAGGCTTTATCTTAATCCATTTGTAAAAACCCATGAATAAAACATTTCTTTTGGAGGTTTTGTATATTCATAATCAAAACAAGAAGGAATATTTTCAATAATATTGATTGATTGTCCAAGTACTTCTCTAATTGATTTACCTGCAATATCAATTTCTACTTCGTTTATAAGAGAAGCCCGTTTAATATTTTTTTCGTTCATCTTTTTCTGTAATTCAAAATCTATAAGCCCATTATTGGGACGGTTTTTCATCTGTTCCTGGATTTGATGTAAATCACTGCATATAAGTTTTATTGTAATAAAATCCATTCCTTTAAAAACAACAGGGATATCGGCCGTTCTTAAATCATCAATATCAGAAGCAATTATATTTTTATAACCAAGCCTGTGAAAGCACATAAGCATTGCTACCTGGTTTTCCCAGCAAGTAAGTTCTTCAAGTTCTCCAGTCATTATTTCACTGCCATCCCGTGAAATAAACCCAGGTACCATATGCTGTTCTATACATGTTGTTTTATAGTGTCCAAGCAGGCCATTAGCCAAAGTAGTTTTACCTATGCCGCTTGTTCCCGTAATAAAAATAAAATCTCTCATATCTTACCTGCACAAATTTTATGCCCTCACCACGCCATTCTTTCTAATATGGTACGATTTATCCAGTATCCTGATATACTCATATAAATCTATTTAACAGCAACAATTACAGAAAATTTTTGGCAGGAGTATACGCATTTAACAATTTTAAACCTGCAGTCTTTTAACATATCCATCTCCTGCCCAACAGTACATTCCCTGTCTAATTTTCTGCGTTCCTTCCATAACTCTATATCTTTATCCGTTAAGCCGCTGTTTGCTAACTGGCTTTCCCAAAAAGAATTAAACCAGCAATCCATTTCTGTCTGCCCAGCACAAAACTGGTCGTAATTTACAAATAAGCCGCCATCCGGCAGGCCGTCATATATTCTTGCAAACAGTTTCTTCTTATCTTTATCTTCTAAATGATGAATGGATAAAGCTGAAATAACTGTATCAAAAACAATACCAGGAAACTTGTCAATATAATTTCCGGTTTGATATGATATGTTTTCAATGCCATCAAATCTTTTCCTGGCAACATCCAGCATTTCATCTGCAATATCCACAAGCATATATTTAGAACCAGGGAATTGCTGGTACCAGAAATATGTTAATAAGCCTGTTCCAGCACCTAAGTCAACAATTTGTTCCGGCTTCTCTATATTTGAAGTAATAAATTCTGTTGTATTCTTGTAGAAACTATCAAAGCATGGAATAAACTTTCTCCGGTTGCTGTCATATTCTTTTGCAACCAGGTTAAACTGTCTTTCTATATCCATTTTCCCATCAGCCAGATTATTGTCCAATAATACCACTTCCTTCCGGCAGGCCACTCTTTATTTATTGTTTTTTATTATAGCATGTATATTGTCTTATGTCAAGTATATTGTCTGCTCTATTTTGTCCTCCTGTAAACTTATTTTGAACAACTTTATTCTGTTTTTTCTAACCCTAACCTTTCTATAGCATGAAGAATATGTATCCGCATAGCATTTCTTGCGCCTTCTGCATTCCTGCTTTTCATAAAATCCATAAGTATCCTGTGGTCTGTAACCGTATCCTCTGATGCAGCTTTCTTCTTTTTAGACAAGGTTATGCCCTTATTAATTGCTTCCTGTATCACTGGCATAAGCTTGTTCATAAAATCATTATGTGTTGCCTTTGCAATGGAACGGTGAAAAGCCTGTTCTTCCAGAGTCCTGTCCTTATCCTCCAATATAAGCTTTTCTATATTTTCACCAATGGATATGATTCTTTGCAGTTCACTTTCTGTAGCCCGCAATGTTGCATAATAGGCAGCCTCCGGCTCAAAAATCAGACGCATCTCATACAAATCACCAGCATCCATCTTTACTGAAGCCAGTGCGGACAACCCATCTAAAGTGCTTTCTTCAAAATTTTCTTTAACAAAAGTCCCCTTGCCCCTTTTAATCCCAACAATATTACCAGCAGCCAGGATTCTTATGGCTTCCCTTAGTGTTGTCCGGCTGACTCCAAGTTCTTCCGATAAATCATTTTCATTCGGGAGTTTATCTCCTGCTTTAAATCTTTTCTCTATAGTAATCATTGACAGTATAGAATCAGCCACATCGTCTGATAACCGTTTTTCTTTGGCCATGTCATCAACTCCTTGTTTGCAGTTTTCCTGGCCATATTATATCAAAAACTTGTATAGAAATCAAACTGCTAATGGAAGACCCTTCAGTTTAAGTCCATATATCAAAAAATTAATATAAAGTATAATTTACTACTGTGGTTATCCCTCATTCACCATTTGTTACAAAAAGACATGGCATAAAAACTTTTTTAAATGTACTGAGATTATTAGTTTCGTCACTAGGTACTGCAAAAATTACTTTAGTAAAGCAGCCATAAGCATTACTGAGGTATTCCTTAAAGATACCAGCCACTTCCTCCGCATCCTGCCCGAAAACACCACAGCCGAATGCCCCAAGGATTAAAGTATCCACATGGTTATCTGCTGCAATATCCAGTACAAATTTAATCCTGCACTTTAAAACATCTGTATTTTCCTTTACAGATACTTTTCCATGCCGCTGCGCTGCAGCTTTATTAGGGGCAGCACATACAATGACATCACAACAGAAACTTTCCCCGTCATCAAAAAATAAAATACCTGGTGAATACAATGCCCTGTTAAAGTATAATGCCCTGTTTTTATTTTCATTGTTCCATTTATAAAATTTATCTGTAAATTGTGACAAAACATTATATAAGTATGAAACATGGCAGAGACATTCTTCCTGTGCCTTGCTGCCATTAATAAACATGCCGCCAGGATTTTTATATGAAGCAAAGTCCAGTATGGCAGTTTTGCCATTATTACAATATAAATGGCCAGCATGTACCGTATCTGAATTAATAACAGTAATTTCTGCCCTGTTTTTATTTGCATTTGCATCAAGCTTAAAATCTGTGTCATAAATCTTTGTATCTATAACAGCTTTTTCAATCTGTCCACTGTATTCCAACTGCATATTTTCCGTATGTTTTCTTGCAGTTGCTGCACGTTGTTCTTTGTCAGTCCAGTATTTCCGTGTATCTGCCATTAGCCTGGCACCTTCCTTTCCTTAACATATATTATAATATCTCTGGTTTTCTTGAATTTCCTTAAAGCTTTCTCAAACATTTCTGTATAATCACAGCTGCCTTCAAAAGATACCCAGCCACTGTAAATAGATTTTCCATGTTGTTTATTCCCGTTAAGGTAATGAATAAAGAAACCCCCACAGGATAACTGTCCTGCAGGGGTTTCAATGGGTTGGGCTGTTTAATTATAAACAGTAGCAGTCTGTAGGGGAATCGAACCCCTGTTTCCGCCGTGAGAGGGCGGCGTCTTAGCCGCTTGACCAACAGACCATATTTTATTCATAACATTACCGCTGTTTTTCAACAACGATATTTAGTATATATTATTTTGTAATAAAATGCAAGCTTTTTTTATTTATTTCCACAATAAATGCTATTTTTGGCATTATTCACAATAACCAGTTAAATTTTTTTGGTTTTTATAGCTGTTTTCTACAATTTTATTTATATTTTCTATATTGATAAGGTCAAAGCTGTTACGCTTATATCCCTGCCGGACCTGTTAGCCCTGTGCCGGGGGATATAAGCGTAAATCCATAACAGGAAGTTTATTATAAATTAGTATATCCCATTAAATATTTATCGGCTTCTTTTGCAACTCCCCTGCCTTCTTTTATGCCCCATACTACAAGTGACTGGCCTCTGTGCATATCCCCTGCGGTGAATACTTTGTCTGCTGGTGTTTTATATGAGCCTTCTTCTGTTATTACATTCCTTCTTGCATTAAGTTTTACGCCAAATGCTTTAGCTGTATATTCCTGTGCACCAAGGAAGCCTGCTGCTATTAATACATAGTCGGCAGGTATTTCAAATTCACTTCCTGCTACTTCTGCCATGTTCATCCTGCCTGTTTTTTCATCTTTTTTTGGTTCAAGTTTTACCAGTTTTACTTTTTTAAGTTTTCCGCTTTTATCTTTTATAAATTCCTTAACTGTTGCCTGGTAGATGCGTGGGTCTTTGCCATATACGGCAATGGCTTCTTCCTGGCCATAGTCTGTTTTGCATACACGTGGCCACTCTGGCCATGGGTTATTATCTGCACGCCTGTCTGGAAGTTTTGGCATCATTTCAACCTGTACAACAGATTTAGCACCCTGGCGCACTGCTGTGCCTACACAGTCGTTGCCAGTATCACCGCCGCCGATTACTACTACATTTTTGCCCTTTGTATTTACAAAACCGTCATTTTTACCTGAAAGTACATGTTTTGTGGAGCGTGTAAGAAAATCAACTGCAAAGTAAATCCCATCTGCATCACGTCCTGGCGCTTTTATATCACGTGGCTCTGATGCGCCGCAGGCAAGGATTACACAGTCATATTCTTTAAGTAAGTCCTGGGCTTTTACATTCTTGCCTACATCAGCATTTACAATAAACTTTATGCCCTCTTTTTCCATTACTTCCTGTTTCCTGCTAATTACCCATTTTTCAAGTTTCATATTTGGTATTCCATACATAAGAAGACCGCCAATCTGGCTGCTTCTCTCATAGACAGTTACCAGGTGCCCGCGCTTGTTTAACTGGTCTGCTGCTGCAAGCCCTGAAGGGCCTGAGCCGACAACTGCCACTTTCTTGCCTGTACGCACCTTTGGAGGCACTGCTTCCATAAGCCCGTTTTCATAACCATATTCAATAATTGCCATTTCATTTGCTTTGCATGTAACAGGTGTATCATTAAGCCCGCATGTACAGGCAGCCTCACAAAGCGCAGGGCATACCCTGGATGTAAATTCAGGGAAATTGTTTGTCTGCCTTAACATCTGTAATGCCTTTTCCATATTTCCAAGATAAAGCAAATCATTCCATTCTGGCACAAGGTTATTTAAAGGACAGCCTGATGCCATGCCATTTAAAACCATGCCGGACTGGCAGAACGGGACACCGCAGTTCATACAGCGTGCCGCCTGCTCCTTCCTCTCCTTGCCACCCACAGGTGTATGGAATTCATTAAAATTTTTAATTCTCTCTAAAGGCTCTGCTGCCCTGTTGTCTTTCCTGCCATATTCCAAAAATCCAGTTGGTTTTCCCATAACAAAACACTCCTATCCGTTATTCTTTCTGCTTGCATAGAAAGCTTCTATCTGTGCCCGCTCATAATCAAGCCCCTGTCCTTCCATTTTAGCTATAAGCTGTAACATTTTACTGTAATCATAAGAAATAATCTTTTTAAATTTAGGAAGGTATTCACTGAAATTACTAAGTATTTCTTTTCCTTTTTCTGAACCAGTTGCTTCTACATGTTCTTCAATTATTGATTTAAGTTCAATTACATCATATTTATCAGTTACAGGCGCAGAGGAAACAAGCTCTTTATTTAATTTAAGATATAAATCACTGTTTTCATCAAGCACATATGCAACACCTCCGCTCATTCCTGCCGCAAAGTTTTTGCCTGTATTGCCAAGTATTACGACACGCCCGCCTGTCATATATTCACAGCCATGGTCGCCAACACCTTCCACAACAGCCGTACAGCCTGAATTTCTTACACAGAAACGTTCACCTGCTATCCCGTTTATAAATGCCTTGCCGCTTGTAGCGCCATAAAAGGCGACATTGCCAATAATAATATTTTCATCTGCTTTAAACTTTGTGCCTGCTGGCGGGTAAACCACAATTTTCCCGCCTGAAAGCCCTTTGCCAATATAATCATTGGAATCACCCACAAGTTCAAGCCTTAAGCCTTTTGGTATAAATGCGCCAAAGCTCTGGCCGCCGCTTCCATGGCATTCTACAGTTATAGTATCTTCATCAAGTGTATCATTATGCTTCTTTGTAATTTCTGAACCAAGGATTGTTCCTAGTGAGCGGCTGGTATTTGTTACATTGGCAGATATTTTTCTTTTTTCTTTTTTCTCTATTGCATCCCTTAACTCAGGCAGAAGCACCTGTGCATCAATAGTTTTTTCAAGCCCGAAGTCAAATAAATTCTTAGGGTTGAATTTATTTTCTTTCCTTTCATTTGCAAATGAGGGGTCAAGTATTTCTGCTAAATCTATATTATATTTTCCTGCTTTTTCTTCTTTGGCTTTAAGTAAATCTGTACGCCCTATAAGCCCGTCAACATTTTTTATCCCAAGTGCTGCCATATATTCACGCAGCTCCTGTGCCACAAACCTCATAAAGTTTTCTACATATTCAGGCTTTCCTTTAAACCTTTTTCTAAGCTCCGGGTTTTGTGTTGCAACACCAACAGGGCAGGTATCAAGGTTACATACCCTCATCATTACACAGCCCATTGTTACAAGCGGGGCTGTTGCAAAGCCATATTCTTCTGCGCCAAGGAGTGCTGCAACAAGCACATCACGCCCTGTCATAAGCTTTCCGTCTGTTTCAATACGCACATGTGAACGCAGCCCGTTCATAATAAGTGTCTGGTGTGTTTCTGCAAGCCCCAGCTCCCATGGAAGCCCTGCATTATAAATAGAGCTCCTTGGTGCTGCACCTGTGCCTCCGTCATAACCTGATATTAAAATTACTGCTGCGCCTGCTTTGGCAACACCTGCTGCCACAGTGCCCACGCCCGCTTCTGATACAAGTTTTACCGAAATCCTTGCATCTTTATTGCTGTTTTTTAAGTCATATATAAGCTGTGCAAGGTCCTCGATAGAGTAAATATCATGGTGCGGAGGCGGTGAAATAAGGCTTACGCCTGGTGTTGAATGCCTTGTTTTTGCAATCCACGGGTAGACCTTGCCGCCTGGGAGATGGCCGCCCTCACCTGGTTTTGCACCCTGTGCCATTTTTATTTGTATTTCCTTTGCACTTACAAGATAACGCGACGTTACACCAAAACGTCCTGATGCAACCTGTTTAATGGCAGAACACCTGTCTTCCTCCTGTCCTGCTGTAAGCAGCCTTTCAAGGCTTTCGCCGCCCTCGCCGCTGTTTGATTTGCCATGCAGCCTGTTCATGGCTATGGCAAGGGTTTCATGTGCCTCCTGCGAAATAGAGCCATATGACATTGCGCCGGTCTTAAACCTTTTAACTATTTCATCCACACTTTCAACCTCATCAAGTGGTATCCCCTTTGCAGGGTAATTAAAATCAAGCAGGCTCCGTAAATTCATGGTATGCTCTTTTTCATCAACTGCTTTGGAATACTGTTTAAAAAGCCCGTAATCCCCGGTCCACACAGACTGCTGGAGAAGATGTATTGTTTCAGGGTTATATAAATGTGCTTCTTTATTGCCACGTGCCTTATGCTGCCCCCTGCTTTCAAGTGTTAAGTCAACCGAAAGCCCGAGCGGGTCAAACGCTGTGGAATGGAGCCTGTCAACCTGTTCCTGTATATCCTTAAGCTCCAGGCTTCCTGCACAATACTTTGTATCTGTAAAATATTTTCCAATTACATCTTTTGAAATGCCAATAGCTTCAAATATTTTAGAACCCTGGTATGACTGTATTGTGGAAATGCCCATTTTTGATGCAATTTTAACAATTCCATGCAGTACAGCAGAATCATAATCATTAACAGCTGCGTAATAATCCTTATCTAACATGCCGTTATCAATAAGTTCTTTAATTGTGCTGTGTGCAAGATATGGGTTAATGGCACATGCACCATAGCCCAGAAGTGTTGCAAAATGGTGTACTTCCCTTGGCTCTGCTGATTCCAGTATCATTGCAACCCTTGTTCTTTTCTTGGTTGTTACAAGATGCTGCTGCATAGCTGCAACTGCAAGAAGCGAAGGGATTGCAACATGGTTTTCATCAACGCCCCTGTCTGTAAGCACAAGTATATTTACGCCCTCCCTGTATGCCCTGTCTGCTGCAAGGCAGAGGCGGCCAAGTGCTTTTTCAAGTGAAGTGTTTTTATAATAAGTGATAGGGATATCCACACACTTAAAGCCTTTTTTATCCATGCTTTTAATCTTAATTAAATCTGTATCTGTAAGTATAGGGTTGCAGATTTTTAAAACATTGCAGTTCTCTGCCTTTTCTTCAAGCAGGTTTCCGTCCTCGCCAATATAAACGCTTGTTGAAGTAACGATTTCTTCACGTATAGCATCAATAGGCGGGTTTGTTACCTGTGCAAATAACTGTTTAAAATAATTAAAAAGCGGCTGCGGCTGTTCTGACAGCATAGGAAGTGGTGAGTCTGTGCCCATTGAAGCAATAGGTTCTGCACCATTCTGCGCCATTGGAAGTATTGATGTTTTATATTCCTCAAATGTATATCCAAATGCTTTCTGTAACCTTGCCCTTTCTTCATCTGTAAATTCCGCAACTTTTTTATTAGGTATTTTTAATTCTTTAAGCGTGACAAGGTTATTATTAAGCCATTCACCGTATGGCTGGCGTGATGCGTATTTTTCTTTAAGCACATCATCATCCACAAGTTCACCTTTTACAGTGTCCACAAGCAGCATACGCCCCGGCCTTAAACGGTCTTTTTTAACAACCTTTTCCGCAGGTATTTCAAATACGCCTACTTCTGATGAAAGTATAAGCTGCCCGTCTGTTGTTATATAATAACGTGAAGGCCTTAAACCGTTACGGTCAAGCACAGCACCCATAAGGTCGCCATCAGAAAAAAGGATTGACGCCGGCCCGTCCCACGGTTCCATCATTGTTGCATAATACTGGTAGAAGTCCCTTTTCTTCTGGCTTAAACTAAGGTCATGCTCCCATGGTTCTGGAATTGTAACCATAACTGCAAGCGGAAGTTCCATACCGCTCATTACAAGAAATTCCAGCGTATTGTCAAGCCTTGCCGAATCAGAACCATTTGGGTTTACAACAGGCAGCACCTTGTGGAAATCACTTGAAAGATACGGTGTTTCCATAGTTTCTTCACGTGCAAGCATCTTATCTGCATTACCTACAATAGTGTTAATCTCGCCATTATGTACAATAAAACGGTTCGGGTGTGCCCTCATCCAGCTTGGGTTTGTATTTGTGCTGAACCTTGAATGTACTATTGCAATAGCTGAAAGGTAATCCGGGTCCTGCAAATCCTCAAAGAAAAGGCGCAGCTGCCCTACAAGGAACATTCCTTTATATACTATGGTACGGCTTGAAAATGATACTACATATGTATCATCATTACTTTGTTCAAACACACGCCTTGCTATATATAACTTTCTGTCAAATGCAAGCCCCTTCTCCACATCCTCAGGACGTTTTACAAATGCCTGCATAATACATGGCATACAGTCTGCCGCTTTATGCCCGAGGATTCCTGGCACAACAGGCACACTCCTCCAGCCAAGAAGTGCAAGCCCCTCTTTTTGTATAATTACCTCAAACATCTTCTTTGCCTGGTTTCTCTTTAACTCATCCTGTGGAAAGAAAAACATGCCAATGCCGTAATCACGTTCCTCCCCAATTTCAAATCCTGATGCCTGTACGGCTTTCTTAAAGAAATTGTGTGAAATCTGCAAAAGGATGCCAACACCATCACCCGTTTTTCCTTCTGCATCCTTGCCGGCACGGTGCTCAAGTTTTTCAACTATGCCAAGTGCACCTGATACAGTATCATGCGTTTTATTGCCTTTTATATTTACAATAGCGCCGATACCACAGTTATCATGCTCAAAACGCGGGTCATACAGCCCTCTCTTTTTATTTCCTAATGCCTGGGAAGCTTCTTTAATTCCATTAGCCATTATAATATCCTCCATTTCCATAATATATGAAGAGCTTTCTTAAACAACAAAAAAAGAGCCCAGCAATAAAAGCTGGACCCCTTTGTCCGCCAATCTTGTAGTATTATATTACAGGTTCCAGGAAAAAGCAACAAAAATTAGTTAGAAGATATATTTTTTTAATTTAATTAAGTTTTATTGGCATTTAACTTAATTTTATTAAGCGAAGAGCATAGATTGCATTGTGTGTGCGCTTGTGATAAAATAATGGCATTGGCGGGTTTAACAAACCAGCATCTGGAAGGAGCGTCTGTATGAAAAAGAAATATCTTATACTTATAATTGCCATTATCATTGCAATAGCCAGCGTAATAAGTGTCTATATAATAACAAGGCCAAAAGTATTAGGCAATATAAGTAACAGCTATACAGAGCAGACAACTACAACTTCTGATATTTCATTCTCTGGGGAAGCAGGCAGCAGAATAAAGTTTTCATCCAGGTCTGATATTATAAGCGGGGATTTAGATATAGTATTATATGGCCCGGATGGAAATGAAGTATATACATTAGACAAAGCAAAAGAGTTAGAAACTTTTTTTACTTTGGAGCATTCAGATATATATACTTTGGCAGCAAAATGTAATAATTTCATTGGGAAGTATAAAATTGTTGTTTATATTATGCCAGATTAAACCGTTCTGTCAGGTACAGAAATTGCCGTTCCAGCATATTTTTTATTGCAGCAGCCGGAAAACCTGTTCTACAGAAAGCAGCAGGTTTTTCTTTGCAGTTTCTGTATCCATTGCTTCTTCCATAGTAGTTACGCCACGTACAACCGGGAAAAATGCGTGTATTCCTTCTTCATTGCACCTTCCTGCATCTTCTGTAACACTTCCTGCAAATGCAATTACTTTACAATTATATTTTTTTGCAAGATGTGCTATGCCTGCAGGGACTTTGCCCATTGCCGTCTGGGAATCCATGCGCCCTTCACCAGTAATGACAATGCCAGCATCTTTTAATTCCGCTTCCAGCCCCACTGCTTCTAAAACAACAGAAATTCCAGGCTTTAGTCCCACATGCTGGAAAAAGCTTAAAAATGCAAAACCAAGCCCTCCTGCTGCCCCTGCGCCTGGTACATTCCTGTTATCCTTTCCGGTAAACCCTGCCGTTTTCCCTGCATAATGCAGCATAGCTTTATCCAGTGCTTCCAGTTCATCCTGTTTAACCCCTTTTTGCGGCCCGTAAACATAAACTGCCCCGTTTTCACCACAAAGCGGGTTTGTAACATCACAGGCCACCTGGAAATGGCACTCTTTTAACACTTCTGGTACATTTTCTGCACAGATTGCCTTAATCCTGCCAAGGCTTCCCGGTACTGGCGGCAATAAATTTCCCTCTGCATCATAAAATTTATAACCAAGTGCCTGCAGCATACCAATACCGCCTTCTGTTGTTGCACTCCCGCCAATGCCAATAATAAACTCCCTGCACCCACGGCCTGCAGCATCCAGAATCATTTCACCCACGCCTGTTGTTGATGCCTTCCACGGGTCTGGCTTATTTTTACCTGCCAGAATAATTCCTGCTGCCTCTGCCATTTCTATAACAGCTGTTTTCTGCCCCGGCAGTATCCCGTATTTTGCAGTTACAGGTTCTCCAAAAGGCCCTGCCACTTCTACAGTGGCATAAGTCCCGCCAAGCCCTTCCACCAGTGCCTCCGTTGTCCCCTCTCCCCCGTCAGCCACTGGCTTTACTACAACACAAGCCTCCCCGCAGGCTTTTAAAACCCCGTCCCTTGCTGCATACCCTGCTTCCAGCGAAGTCATGCTTCCCTTAAATGAATCCATTGCTATTACCACTTTCATAATAAATCTCCTTCCGCCTTCCCAAAAACAGACAATAAACCATTAGCTGGTAATCTCTATTATTTCTCCCGTTACATTCTTTTCCCTGTCAATTTTATATGCTTTTAATACAGGGCACATAATATCCATTAAAGATAAAACCATATAACTTACATTAAAATCATACGCAAGCCTTTTGTCTTCTCCAGAAAGAACGGCTGGCGCACATGGATGTGAATGGAAATTCCCTGCCATCTGCAAACCATTTTTGTGCATATCCTTTACTGCGGCAAACTGTTCCCTTATATCCATTGTAAAATGGGTTGTGCTGGACTCAGTATTTGTTAAAAAATATATCTTTTTAATATGCCAGCCATCCCCGTTTTTAATCCCGCCAGCAAGGCCACAGGCTTCATATGGAAGACGGCTTTTACAATATTCTAAAATATTTAAATAATCATTTCCAGGGATATATAACATATTTAACCACCCCGCACAATAAATTTAGAACTCCTTTATATGCTCTTTCCCGTATATCTCATCTTTTTCGAGCATTGAAAGTATCTGTGCTTTTTTAGTTCCTGCCATTAATTCCTCGTTATATTTAAGATACCTTTCACATTTATTTTCAGAAAGATAGGAAACAGCCTTCCTGTCCATTGTAAGTTCTGTTACAAATACCACCATCTCCTGCCCGTTTCCAAATGCTGCTTCCATAAAATCAAAAGCATTTTCAAGTGCTGTGCCTGTCTGTTCCTCAAGATTTTCAAGCTCTGTGCACCAGATTTCAAAACCCTCATCTGCCTGGTTAAATGCTTCATATGGATTATTGGCAGAAGGCCTGTTTTCCGTGATTATCTCCATGAATTTTATATAGTATCCCTCTTGTTCTTTTGTATAAAAACCAGCCTTTATTCCAGGATTTATGCTTTCAGTATAATCTTTATAAATGTTATTGTATACATCTAAACAACTTTCATTATCACCCATTTTTTCCATTCTTTCTTTAAATACCCGCAAAAAGAAATACCACTCTGTTGCTATAAAATGGTATCCAAATGTTTTGTCAAAATAAATATCAAGCCCGCTTTTTAAAAGGTTTACAACGCTTAACCTCTCATCAAATGAAGCCCTGTATATCCTTTCATATACCGCAGGTGTGGCATTGCCAGCAAGAATATCATTAATCCCATAATCATCCTGGTATTTTTTATATAAATCAAGATATGCAGCCACATCTTTTGCAACTTCCCTGTGCTGTACAAATTCATAAATTATTTCTTCATCTATATCTGTTCCAAGTTCATTATACGCTTTTAACAGGCAGCTTAAATCCTCCCATCCCCTTGCAGTTACAAACTGTATCCCGTCTACATCTGCTTCTGCTTTGTAGAAATTCTGCGGGCGCAGTTCAAGGTAGCTTAAAATTGCCGGGTTTATCCGGTTTTCACGTGCATATTCACGCCAGACACTGTATTCTGCATTAACTTCTATCTTCCTTACACGGTCAAGTGTAACCATGTCAAATTCATGTACAGATTTATTGTATTCAGGTGGGTTGCCGGCAGCCACTATAATCCAGCCTTCAGGGACTTTCTTGTTACCAAACGTCTTGCATTGCAGGAATTGTAACATTACCGGGGCAAGCGTTTCAGACACACAGTTAATTTCATCAATAAATAAAATTCCCTCCTCTAGCCCGCTGTCCCTTATTTTGCTGTATACACTTGCAATAATTTCACTCATAGTATATTCAGTAACAGAATATTTTTCACCATTAAATTCCTCTTCTTTTATAAATGGAAGCCCTACTGCACTCTGCCTTGTATGGTGTGTGATTGTATATGCAACAAGCCCAATTTTAAGTTCCCTGGCTATCTGTTCCATTATCTGCGTTTTGCCTATTCCTGGCGGTCCTATAAGCAGGACAGGACGCTGCCTGATTGCAGGTATTTTATATCTGCCTGCATGGTCTTTCATAAGGTATGCTTTTACCGTATTTTTAATTTCATTTTTAGCTTTTTTTATATCCATTATAATCTCCATTCCCAATCTGCATTCTCATTGCCCAGGCCGGTACTCTGGTTTCATCATAACTGCCTGCAAAAATAAATGCTGTTTTATATGCAGGTTTTTTCTTAGGGTAAATTCCCTTGCCATCTGTAAAATACACAAGCCCGCGCAGGTTTTTTAAAATTTTATTTTCAACAAGGCTGTCCACATAAGAAAAAACAGGCCTGAAATCCGTACCCCCGCCGCCAATTATATGGAAGCTGCCAAGCACATGTTCAAGATGCTCTTTATTCTTTATTTCCAAATCCATGCGTATATCATCATCGCATTGTATTATCCTCATATGGCAGTCACTGAAAAAACTGTTCTTCTCTGCCAGTATATTATAAGTTTCCCTTAAAAAATTTTTAACCATTTCACCATTGGTAGAATAACTCGTGTCAACTGCCACAACAAATTCCTGTATTTTTACAGATTCACGTGACTCCAAAGGCTCAATTAAAGGCAGGCTGCCATATAGTGAAAGCCCGTAAGTATAGTAATTTAAATCAAATTCATCAGGACTGCATTTAAGTTCTTCATGCAGTACAGCAAATTTCCTTAAAAAATCACTATAACTGCGCCTTCCCTTTAAAATCCTTGCTCTTTCGTCAAATATCTTTGCTCCGTTCTTTTCTTCATCACCACGTTTTTCAAGTTCCATCTGCGACTGCCTGGAAATCTTGTCCCATTTGTCCATTGCAGCTTTTGCGGCAGATGGCATTTTTTCTTCATCTGGCCAGTATATATGGCTGTCTGTGTAAAATTCCCTTTGTAACTTTTCTATGCCATCATTGTCCAAATCTAAAAGCCCGTTATAAATAACAGGTGCAGATACAGTTTCCCCTGTCTGGTTTATCTGCCCGTAAACCTGCTGCCTGGTAAATCCCAGAGGCCTTTCCAGGGAAGGTTTTTTTATGCTGTCAATGGTGTATTCCACAATAATATCACATGCTATGTCCCATAAAACCCTGCTCCTGCCATTACAAATCCAGGGATGTGCGTAAATGCAGTGCAGTATGCTGTGGAGGTACAGCCTGTTT
Organism: uncultured Lachnospiraceae bacterium; assembly: GCA_910577825.1. Classification (GTDB taxonomy): domain Bacteria; phylum Bacillota; class Clostridia; order Lachnospirales; family Lachnospiraceae; genus Butyribacter. Next base: position 44,899 of record CAJTOK010000013.1, read on the forward strand.
AAAAAACGGGAATTAGACTTAAAAACCCTGAACAGCTGGCTGGCAGAATAATAAAGGTATTCCCCGTCTGTTGCCAGTGTGTCAATGTTATCATCCCTTTTCCATAAAAGCCCTGATAATGCCTGGTCCATAAACCTTAAATCAAAGTAAAGTTCATTTCTGGCAAAACCGAGTATTTTAGCTGACATTTCATCTTCCCATTCTGTCTGGGTAATATTATGTGCCATATAATTATGCCTTTCTATATTAAAACTTATATCTTCTTTTCTTTGCATCTTCTATAAACCCATGCTTCCATTTCAAAAGGCTTGCCGTACCTTCTCCCCAGCCTGTCATAGAAGCTTTTGATGCTGCATTGCTAATCCCTTCTGCATCCGCATACCGGTTCTTGCACATAAAATGCAGGGCTTCAAGTTCCCTTTCTGCTACAAGTATCTCCATAATTTCCATGTTATTGGACTTAATATACCCTTCATACCTGTATTTTGGGGCATCTTCAAGCAAAAAAGGGTACATAAGCCTTCCAAGTGCCATTTTATATATGGTATTTACACTTTCTTCTACTGAAGCCTTGCCAAATATCTGGTCATATTGTTTAAAATCAGGGATATTCCCGTTAAAACACTGTCTTGCCCTGAAACCCTCCCCTGTAATATTCCTGCCAAATATATGCGCAGGTGCAATTTCATCATATGATTCTGTATATTCTGGAAATACAAGCATTGCATTAATCCTGCCATTATCATAAAAATACACATCAAGATGCGTGTCCAGGCGGCTTAATATCTGCCTGAGCCCGCCAGGGGTATCTGCCCTGTGCCTTAAATAAAGCTTTGTAAAACTTGTACAGTTCATAAATATATCACTTCCTGCTTCTTTTAAAGCAGCACCCGCTTCAATGGAAATAAGCTTGCGGCAGTTATAAAACGCATTATTTCCAATTTGTTCCAGAGTATCCGGCAGTATTACGCTTTCAACATTATTGCCGCAGAACTCAAAAAGATTACTGGCAGCAGGCATATCTGTTCCAATATAATTACCAGCCCTGTTTATTCCGGAAAAGCAATATGCACCAACAGATACAACTTTCCTGCCATTAAGTTCTTCTGGTATCCGCACCGAAGGCATGCCTGAATATACACGCAGTATCCTGGCGCCGTTTGATGTATCCTGCCAGACAAACGCAAGCCCCTCTTTCTCTGTATACATAATGTACACCACCTTATAATTCTTTATTAAACCTGAATAAAAAGCTTGTCCCCCTGCCCTGTATGCTTTTGCAGGATATTTCTATATTATGCTTATTTGCAATCTGTTTTGCTATGGAAAGCCCAAGCCCGCTCCCTGTCCTGTTTTCATCTGTCCTTTCTTTATAAAAGCGGTCAAATATATATGGAATATCTTTATCTGGTATTCCTTTGCCGTAATCTGATATTATAACAGTACATTCTTCCTGTCCCTCTTTTATACAAACATCCACAGGCTGTCCCGGCATAGAAAACTTTATTGCATTGTCAAGCACAACTGTAAACATCTGCCGTATCCTGCCATAATCACCATAAAAAGGAAATGGACTGTTATTAAGTTTTAAATTAATAACTATATTTTTGCCAGATGCAGCCTGGCGCATGGAGCGGACAGCTTCAGAAAGCACATCTTCCAAGTTTATTTTTACTTTTTCTATTTTAAAACCTGTATTCTGCAGGCGTGAAAGCTCTAACAAATCATTAACAAGCCTTTGCAGCTGTAAAACATCACTAAGCATCTGCCCAAAATATTCTTTCATTTCGCCTGGCTCTGTAACAAGCCCTTTATAAAGGACTTCGAGTGAACCTTTTATAACTGTAACAGGCGTCCTTAATTCATGCGAGATATTTGAAATAAAATCCTGCCGCATTTTGTCAAGTTCCTTTCTTTCTTCACTGGCAGCAGAAAGGCGTGATGACAGTTCATCAATATTATACGCAAGCACACCCGTTTCGTCATTTTGTTTAATGCCTGTTTTTGCCTGGTAATTACCTTTTATAAGTTCACCTGTCACACTGTACATTACTTTCAAAGGGCTTATAAAACGGCGTGCAAGAAAGATGGAAAGCAGGGCGGCAAATACAAGCGCAGTTAAAATACAAAATAAAAGAATAAAAATACCATCATGCTGTGCCTGTTCCATGCCTTTTATAGAACTATGCAGCAAAAGCACAGCAAATATATCACCATTCCCATCTTTTACAGGTACTCCTGTTGTTACAGAAGAACTGCCAGGCATTATGCTGGATTTTTGTATACATCCTGCTTCCTCCTGGAATATCTGTTTTATTATTTCTTCTGCACCCTCTGGCAGTCCATCATCTGAGAAAGAACCTCCCCTGTGGCCTGTTTCAACGCTTTGTGCCTCTTTGTCTACAAACCACACCTTGCTCATTGCAATTTCATCTATAAACCTGAGATAAGCGCCATATCCGCCGCCCATGCCAGGGCCACGCCTGCCAGTTCCTGCCTTCTGGAATTGTGATAAAGTGCCTGCAACAGAAAGTGCCCTCTCTTTTAATTCCTGTTTATGCAGGTTTGCGGTATGCTGTGTAAATAAAATCTGGAACAATGCCCCTGCCATAACTGAAAAAAGCAGTAAAACAGCCGAAAAATATCCAATAAGCCTTCTTGTAATTTTATATTTCATTTACCTTCCCTTCAAATTTATAACCCATGCCCCATACAGTTTTAATCTGCCAGTTTGGATGCGGCCAGGCATCTAATTTGGCACGCAGCCTTTTTATATGGCTGTCTACAGTACGGTTATCACCATAATAGTCATATCCCCACAGACTGTTTAATAAATTATCCCTTGAAAAAATTTTTTCTTTGTTCTCTAATAAAAGCCACAGTATTTCCAGTTCCTTCTTAGTAAGTATTACCTGTTTTTCCCCAACTGAAACAAAGCCGCTTTCAAGGCACACTGAAAGGTTATCATAAGAAAGGGAATCCATAATATTTTGTGATGTACGTTCCAGCCGCCTTAAAACAGCCCTTACACGTGCCATTACCTCATCCCCCGAAAATGGTTTTACAATATAATCATCTGCGCCAATATCAAGCCCCATAATACGCTCAAAATCCTCACCCCTTGCTGTTATCATAATAATTGGCACATTGGACACCCTTCGTATTTCCCTGCATATCTCAAAACCATCTTTTTTAGGCATCATAACGTCAAGCAAAATTATTTCAAACTGTCCTTGTTTAAAAATATTGGTTGTTTCAATGCCATCATGGGCAGTTACAGGTTCAAACCCCTCTTTTCTGGCAAATTCACTTAATATCCTGGTAATCTGTATATTGTCATCTGCAATTAAAATCTTACCCATGCAATCCCCCCGCAATTAAGAATATTTTCTCTTATTTTATCATAAAAGCGTGCAGAAAAAAACACAATTCCGCCATATCTGGAAATTATTGTATAAATATAGTTAATATTTACACCAAAAACAAAACAAGGAGGTAATGACTATGAAAAAAACCAAATTACTTTTATGCCTGTTTGCTGCTTTTCTCTTTACACTTGCCGCTTCTGCAGCAAGTGAAGCTGCCACACCAAAGGCTTCTGCAAAGACACCCGCAGGCATTGTGGCACAGCTTACAGGAAGAACCATTTCTGATGTAATGCAGGAGAGGCATGAAACTGGCAAGACTTATGGGACAATCGCTAAAGAAAGCGGAAAACTGGCAGAATTTAAAAAAGAATGCCTGGAAATTAAGAAAAAAATCCTGAAAGAAGAAGTTGCAAATGGCAGGCTTTCACAAAAAGAAGCAGACAAAATACTTGCTGCCATAAAAGCAAACCAGGCAGCCTGCAACGGAGATGGCTATGGCAGGAAAAATGGCAGCGGTTATGGTTATTGCGGTTATGGCAGGGGACAGGGACAGTGCAGTTACAGGAGGTTATGAGCAAGCAGCGGAGCGGATTTCGGATATCCGCTTGAATTGTACAATAAAAGCACCTGTGCAGTTAAAGGGATAAAAACCCTGCACAGGTACTTACAAATTATTACAAATTACACCCGGCCCTGTATTTTTTCAAATGCACCTTTAAGGATACCTATGTACTCCTGGTCACGCCGTCTTGAATTAAGTGCAAGCTCAAGCATTTCATCATAACCAACAAGCTTTACTTCATCAACTTCTTCTTTCTGCAGCAGGCAGTCACTTAAATCAAACTTCTTCTTTACAAAATATATATCAGTAAAGTTCTTTTTTTTCTTAAACCTCCCTGCAAAAAACAGTTCCGACCTGTCAATTTTAATGCCAATCTCTTCCTGTGTTTCCCTTATAGCCCCGTCAATGCTTTCTTCGCCTGAAAGCACTGCGCCTCCTGTTACATCCCATTCACCAGGATGCGATTCTTTATTCATTGCACGTTTCTGTACAAGGAACTTGCCATCAGGCGTATACAGGTATATATGTACACATAACATGTAATCACCAGACCTTGGTACACCGCGTTCCATTACACGCCCTGTACGGTTGGCATTTTCATCATATACATCCCAAATTTCAGCCATTGTAATCTCCATTCCTTCTTAAATATGCCTTATATGCTTTAATGGTTAGTTTACTGTCTTTTTTCCCTTTCCTTTTTACTAAATACACACCCACAGTAATCCTGCCTGTACAGGTTATATTCCTTAGAATACTGTATTGATTTCTGGTATCCACCTTTTTTCTTGAAATCTGATACCAGATACTTTACACCATATTCTTTTTCAAGCATTAAACCGGTTTCATTAAGCCTCTGCGCATTTTTATGCGGGCTTACAGAAAGTGTTGTTGTAAAGTAGTCAAAACCATGTAAAAGCGCATACCCTGCTGCCACACGCTGTCTCATTTCATAGCATTTGAAACATCTACCGCCGCCTTCGGGCATGTCTTCCATCCCTTCCGCCATATGGAAAAATTTTAAGGGTTCATATTCCCCTTCCACAAAACTTATATGGTTTTTAACTGGAAGCTCCCTTATAAGCCTCTGCTGTTCATTTACACGTTTACGGTACTCCTCCTCTGGCGAAATATTAGGGTTGTAATAAAGGACTGTTATAGAAAAATATTCTGCCAGGTAACTTAAACAGTAACTGCTGCATGGTGCACAGCAGCTGTGCATTAAAAGGCGTGGCAGCAGGTTTCTTTTAGTTATATCTTCTATTATGCCATCCAGCATACGCTGGTAATTGGTTTTATCCATAGCCCCCTCCGTCCTGTAAAAGAATATTAATAAAATGCCTGTAAAAGAACAGAATCCCTGATGGCCTTCTTCGTAAGCCCTATATTATCAAGCATGTCCTGTGGCATTATTCCAAAAAAGAGGCTGCATATTATATATATAATTATAAAATTAACCAGGAAACCCGCTATAGCACCGCCAATGCGGTCAAGCTTCCCGATAACTGGCAGATGGCTTGTTATCTTAAATATATTAGCAGCATGGCGGAGTATTATAAATGAAATAATAAATATAATGGTAAAAACCGCATGGTGTACTATGCTTTCTGCCGTATCTGCCACAAATGCCCCTGCAGGCATTGCAGTGCTTTCCATTTTCCCGTTTATAAAGCCGGAAAGCCCTGGTGAAAGCAGGTCTGCTGCAAATGATGCTATAAAATATGCGGCCACAAGTGATGCAAGCTGTGCAGCCTTTGTTACAAGCCCGGTCATGTACCCGGACACAACTGAAGCTATAAGCAGTATGGCTATTACAATATCTATGGCTTTTATAATATCCATTACACCATTACATCGGCCATGCTATAATAGCCGGCATCCTTGTCTTTCAGGAATTTAGCAGCCACTACAGAGCCTTTTGCAAATACAGCCCTTGAATATGCTGTATGCGAAAGTGTTATTACTTCATCTGTACCAGCAAATATTACGTCATGTATTCCAACTATAGTACCGCCACGCACCGCCGAAATACCAAGTTCTTCCTTGCCACGTTTCTTGCGTGCCTGTGAACGGTCATAGACATATTCATACCTGTCACCAAATTCTTCATTAATGGAATCTGCAAGGGCAAGGGCAGTCCCAGAAGGTGCATCAAGCTTCTGGTTATGGTGTTTCTCAACAATTTCAATATCAAAACCATTATCTGCAAGTTTTTTCGCTGCTTCTTTTACCAGCTTCATAAGGAGGTTAATCCCAAGTGACATATTGGCGGATTTTAATACAGCCACTTTCCGGCCTGCTTCTTTCACACATGCAGACTGGCTTTCCGAAAGCCCTGTTGAGCATACAACAACTGGCATATGCCTGTCCACTGCATAATCCATCCTTTCCTCAATCCCATTGGCAGAAGAAACATCAATAATTACATCTGCTGGTATATCACAGTCTGATATATCAGTAAAAACAGGATAATCATTGTCCCTGTTATTTACAATATCAACACCTGCCACAATGGCAGCATCTTCATCTTCTTTTACAATATCCGTAATCATCTGGCCCATACGCCCGTTACATCCGGTAATAATAATTTTAACCATGTTTAAAGCCTCTTTTCTTATTATGTATTCTGTACATTATATGTATTTTTATACATAGGGCATGCCTGGAAACTTCCCTGCACGCCCTCCCTTTATTAAACTTCAACTTTAATTCCAGCTTCTTCCATTGCCTGCCTTAAAATCTTTTTATTACCCTCCTCCATTTCTGTAAGCGGCATACGCAATGTACCTGCATTAAATCCCATCATATTCATTGCTGCCTTTACAGGTATAGGGTTTACTTCAAGGAAAAGTGCCTTTGCAAGATTTAAATACTTAAGCTGGAGCCCTGCACCTGCCTTAACATCACCCTCCATTGTCTTTATAACCATATCATGTACTTCCTGTGGCAGCACATGCGATAATACAGATATAACACCTTTGCCGCCAAGTGCAGTTATAGGCACAATCTGGTCATCATTGCCTGAATAAACATCAAGCCTGCCCTCTGAAAGTGCAAGTATTTCTGCAACCTGTGAAATATCACCTGATGCTTCTTTAACTGCCACAATATTTTCAACCTCTTTAGAAAGCTCTGCAAGCGTCTGCGGCTTTATATTAACCCCTGTACGTCCCTGTATATTATAAAGGATTACCGGCAAATCCATGCTTGCAGCTATTTCTGTAAAGTGTTTCTTTAATCCGTTCTGTGTTGCTTTATTATAATAAGGAGATACTACCAAAATTCCGTCTGCACCTGCTTTATAAGCTTCTTTTGATAAATAAACTGCTGTTTCTGTACAGTTTGAACCTGTACCTGCTACCACAGGGACACGCTTCTTCACCATATCCACACATGCTTTTATAGTCCTTATATGTTCATCATGGGTCATTGTTGAAGCTTCACCTGTTGTACCACAGACTATTATTGCATCTGTATTGTTTTCAATCTGGTAATTTATAATGCGTTCCATCTCATCATAATTAACAGACCCGTCTTCATACATAGGTGTAATTAGTGCAACTCCTGCACCTGTAAATATAGACATCTTTATCTCCTCCTGATATTATATGTATATTATTAAATTATTTTATAAACATTACACGTACTTTATTATATGTACCCAGCCATAAAATGTGCAGGGAACTTTCCAGGGCAGGCTTCCGTTTTAAATGCTTGTCCGCCAGGTTTCTGTTACCCCACAGTATCTTTTTCAAGGTCAATCTTTGAAATCACGTCCGCATAAGGCACAAGTTCCTCTGGAAGGTTTCTGCCAGTAAGCACAATACGGCAGTAATCATCCCTCATATTTATAAGGTGTATAATATCTTCCACCGTTATTATATCCAGGCCGGGAAGGCCTAACACCTCATCAAGCACCAGTACATCACATTCGCCTGTATCTATAACTTTCTTTGCAAAATTAAAACCGTTAAGGATATTTTTCCTTTCATCTTTCTGCTGTGATGCAAGAAGCAAATCATACGACCTTTCTGCCTTTTCAAACCTGAACAGCTTTATCTCCGGTTCAAGCTTCCCAAGGAAATTAAACTCTTCTGCTTCTTTTCCTTTAAGGAACTGTATAATAATTACAGAAAGCCCCTGGCTCGCCGCACGTATGCACTGCCCCACGGCAGCAGATGTCTTTCCTTTCCCAGTACCATAATAAATCTGGACAATACCTTTACTCATTTTATTCCTCCATGCCGCACACTGGCAGCATCCAATCAGATTTCCCTTCTAACAGGAAAATGGCCAGACAGCAACTTAGAGATTGCTGGCTCTAGCCATTTTATCACATCTGGTTATAAATTTCAATCCACTTGTAATAATTTAAACGCCTTCTTCTTCAGCGATATATTCCAGCTTGCTTACTGATACTTCATAAGCAACACGCTTTTCATACATATCCTCAGATATCTTTTTCTGGTATTCCCTGCTCTGTATCCTTCCCCAGAGCTGTATATGCGAACCTACCTCAAACTGGTCTGCAAACCTTGCATTCCTTCCCCAGCATATACATGGTATATAATCAGACTTGCCATATGGCCTGTTCACTGCAAGAAGCACATCTGCAATTTCCCTTCCCAAAGGTGTCTTCCGGTACACCGGTCTCTTACAAACATAACCATCAAGGAATATATGGTTAGGGTTCTGTTCTGCTTCCTCTGCATTAACAAGCATTGCTTCCCTTGCAAATACAGACAGCACAAGCCTGTTCTTTGTCTCCTCATGCCTGTTGTAAGAGCGGAACTGCCCTGTTGCCTGAAGTATACAGCCCTTATAATCCTCTTTCACATCCATAAGCCTCTCAGAAACCATAACTGGTATAATATCATAAGAGTTGCTTAAACGGCATACAGCAATATTAACTATATAGAAGTTCTCACCATATACCTCATGGCTGAATGTAAATTCACTTACTACTTCGCCTGCAATCGTTACCTGGTTGTTTGTAAATACTTTATCCAACATATTTCTTATCCTCCATTTTTCTTAGGGCTTTCTGCCCTATCAGTAATTTGTTTTAATAATTTATATGTTCCAGTAACGGAATTTAGAACTATTATTCCCAAATTCTGCAAAATTTATGTATGACATTTTCCGGCCTTCTGCCGGCTTCTATGTCTGTTACAAAAGCAGGAACCGTTTTTAAATTATTTTTGTTACTTTTTCTTACTTGTATAATGCGCCTATAATTAGTATACTTATATTTTGTGGATTTGTAATTAATTTTTTTATTAAATTTCTATTACATTTTTATTGCATTTGTATATACGGCTGTACCTGCAGCTGCAATTACCATACCCGTACACTATTTTATATAGTAATAATACCAAATTATAGAACTTACTGCAAGAAATTTTAAAAGAAAGGACAGTACCTGATATGAAAATTAAACGTGATGATGTAAGGAATATTGCAATTATAGCCCATGTAGACCACGGAAAAACAACACTGGTTGATGAACTTTTAAAACAGAGCGGCGTATTCCGTTCAAACCAGGAAGTTGCAGAAAGGGTTATGGACTCAGGTGACATTGAAAGGGAACGTGGCATAACAATCCTTTCCAAAAATACTGCAATCACTTATAATAACACTAAAATCAACATTATAGATACCCCCGGGCACGCCGACTTTGGCGGTGAAGTCGAACGTGTACTTAAAATGGTTAATGGTGTAGTCCTTGTCGTTGACGCCTTTGAAGGCGCAATGCCACAGACAAAATTCGTACTTAAAAAAGCACTGGAACTTGAACTGCCTGTTATAGCCTGCATCAACAAAACCGACCGGCCGGAAGCAAGGCCGGATGAAGTTGTTGATGAAGTCCTTGAATTATTTATCGACCTTGATGCCAGTGAAGAACAGCTTGACTGCCCATTTATTTTCGCATCTGCCAAAAACGGCACAGCTTCATACAGTGCAGATGAGCCAGGCACAGACATGGTACCTTTATTTGACACTATCATTAATTATATACCAGCACCAGAAGGCGACCCGGAAGCTGCCACACAGGTCCTTATAAGCACCATTGACTATAATGACTATGTAGGGCGTATCGGGATAGGAAAAGTTGACAATGGCACAGTTAAAACAGGACAGGATGTAGTAATTGTAAACCACCACGACCCTTCCAAGCTTGTAAAAGTCAAAATTGGCAAGCTCTACGAATTTGAAGGGCTTAAAAAAACAGAAGTAAAAGAGGCAGGCATTGGCTCAATAGTTGCAATATCAGGGATTACTGATATCCATATCGGTGATACAATCTGTTCCCCTGAAAACCCCGTGCCAATCCCATTCCAGAAAATCTCCGAACCTACCATTGCAATGTACTTTCTGGTTAATGACAGCCCGCTTGCAGGGCTTGAAGGCAAATATGTAACATCAAGGCATCTGCGTGACAGGCTTTTTGCCGAATTAAACTCTGATGTAAGCCTGCGTGTGGAAGAAACAGAAAACACCGACAGCTTCAAGGTATCAGGACGCGGGGAACTGCATCTTTCAGTCCTAATTGAAAATATGCGCCGCGAAGGCTATGAATTTGCAGCCAGCAAAGCAGAAGTTCTCTATAAAACAGATGAACGCGGGGCACGGCTTGAACCAATAGAGCGTGCATATATTGACGTGCCTGATGACTTCTCTGGCAATGTAATACAGAAACTAAGCAACCGTAAAGGTGAACTCCTTGGCATGTCCTCCATAGGCGGCGGTTATACAAGGCTTGAATTTCTTATACCATCACGCGGCCTTATAGGGTACCGCGGCGAATTTCTTACTGATACAAAAGGCAACGGCATTATAAATACAGTATTTGAGGAATATGGCCCATACAAAGGGGACATAGCATACCGCAAACAGGGCTCACTAATTGCATTCGAGGCAGGAGAAACTGTTGCATACGGGCTTTTTAACGCACAGGACAGGGGGACACTGTTCGTAGGTCCTGGTGAAAAAGTGTATGCAGGAATGGTTATAGGCCAGAGCAGCAAAACGGAAGATATAGAACTTAATGTATGCAAGACAAAGCACCTTACAAATACACGTTCTTCATCTGCCGACGAAGCCCTTAAACTGACAACCCCGAAGAAATTAAGCCTTGAAGAAGCACTGGAGTTTATAGATACAGACGAACTTTTAGAAATAACGCCAGAAAGCCTGCGTATACGCAAGAAAATACTTGACTCAACACAAAGGTTCCGTGCATCAAAGAAAAAACAGGGATAAAAAATTATAAAAAAGATATCTAAATACAGGGCCCATTATCTAAAACAGAAAATAATGGGCTTTGTAATATTTTATTTGTATGCAAAAATTTTCTGTACTTTATGCAGAGGATAATCATTCTTGAGGTGTGTTTTTTGCAGCCTTAGAATGATTTTTCAATCTAACATTTCTTCTAAAAATATAATTTATTTGAGCCTTCCAAATCCTACATTTGTCTTTGCGCCAATTCCCATATCAATAACAATATTTTTAAAAAGCTCTTTCTTTTCCGCTGCACTAATAATAATTGTTTCTTCATCATCCTTAGTATAATCAGTCAGCAAAAAATTAAATATGATTGGCACATCAGGTTTTATTTTAATCATACTAATAGGATTTGGTTCGTTAAATTCTAACTCTTTATGCGGTGTTATATAATCCATCTTCATAATGCTTCTTGGTTTATCCCTCAAATCTGGAAATGCCCCTAAAAAAATATCATTTCCTTCAAAGATATTATCCTTTAATCCAAGTACATCAAATCCATCTTTTTTTAACAATTCTCTGATATATAAAGCATATTCTTCTGAAACTTCTTTTTGGTTTCCTGGAAAAAAACTTCTAAGCATTCCCTTTAAAGAAGAACCTGGTATATAAGGAATCCCTGTAACATAATCAAAAGTAAAACCACATTTTATTGCTTCATCCAGTTTTGCATCATGTGGATATCCCGCACCAATTAACAAACCCGGATATTCTGTTTTAAGAGTAAACGACTGGTAATGCCATCCATCAACAGCATTGTTCAAATTAGCATCAAGCAGTATATTTCCAGGAAATACAAATTTTTCAATTTCCTTGTTCCGTTGTCTGATTTCATCAATTACTGTAGTGTCTTCTGTATCCTCCTGTTTAATTCTTTTCTGCTCTTCAAGAAGATTTTCTATATCTTTAAAATATTCTACGTTAAATATGTAATTCATGTTTTTTGATTCAAATTTCATACCTGCTTCTCCTATATCAATTTAAAAAGATTTATCGCAAGTTTTAAGGCAATAGAAGCATTCAATATTTCCTCCTTGCTTTCTTCTTGATGTTTTTTTGCATATTCAAAAAGATTCTTCTCATCCTGTCCTATCTTCTGTCTGGCTTGTAAGATGTAATAAACAGCATCCAGCACTTTTTTCCTGTCTACTGTTGATTTTTCACTATCATAAAAAAAAGCGATTGCTGGCAAGAGGCTTCCCATAATAATAGAAGCACCAAATGATGTAATCTGTCCACGGAATGTCTTTTGTACTTGCCCCTGGCCATCTACAATCTTGTTTTCTATAATTGCTTCATATGCAATAGCAATTTCATCATTTATAATCTTTTTGTTCATTATCAGCCCTCCACTACTGTTACCATACATAATCCATAACCAATAGATGCATTTGCACCAAACTGGATGACCTGGCTATCTACTGCATTCCTGAATTTTTCCAGTAATTCCTTATCCTCATCACCAGCTATTACGGGAAAATAAAATACAGATTCATGGGGAACTATTTCTTCATACCAAAGGTTTTTGCTAATCCCATTTTCTAGTTTATTCCTGGCAACAACCGGTAACGGAATACCTTTAAATTCATTATCACTGATAAGATAAATCTCTTCATCTAAAAGTAATGTTTTTTTTGCCAGGGCAACTCCTTCAACGCTTTTTCCCTGTATTTTCTCATCCTGTTCTAAATACATGGTATCATTGCCAAAAAAAATTTTGCAGTACTTTACATATCTGTCTAATGCTTTATTAGTGGAAACCAGATAATATGCGCTATCTCCAGAAGAAGCCCTCATAGGAATTGTTAGCATATCTGCATCAAGAAATTTTAACTTTCCTGATGTAGTCTGCCCGCTGCTTTCAGAACCAAATATATTGTCTACATCTTTAGAAGATAATCTTCGGCTTTTGCTAAAATGTTCCCTCATTGCACCTTTTACTCCTGATGCATTAATCATAGGATAGCATGTGACTGGGTCTTTTTCTACCTCGTTATCAATAATATTATAGTTCACATCACCATTCCCTACATGTAAATTTGTAATACATTTTATTTTTAACATAATTGCTAACATATCCATCCTCATTTCTTAAAACATTTCCTGTTTTTAATAAATTCACATCTAATATACACAGATACAAACTACACTTCCTTACCTAATTGTACAACTTTGTTATAACCAATTTTCTGGCAGTTTTCATTTGCAATGTCTAGACCACACTGTTTAAAAAACACACTACCCTTTTGAATCATGTTAAACTGTTTTTCACTTCTCTTTAACTTTCGTAAATGATTTTTTTCATCATATCTTGTTTCCAGATTTCTTATCTGTTTTTTTTCTACGATACAGAATTTATCATATATAAATTTCCCTTGTATATATAAATCAGAAAGCGCATATATCCAAAGACCTTTATAACCTGCAAATGTATCTTCAACCCGCCTGGCCAGGTCATTGCCCGCAACAATTTTACTTGTAATCATAAATGCTGACTTTCCTAATCCCATATATCCAATATCTTTCTTTGGAAGGACTTCTTCAGTTAAATTAACGAATACTGCAAAAGAAAAGCCCGCTTTCATCCTAATCATTTCCCGTTTAAAAAAACAGTCATCATCTGAAGTTTTGTTATTTTTTCTATTTCCTGGTAAAACACTAGAAGAAAAAATTTTTTTATATACTTGTCCATTTCCTAAATTATAATAACCAGAAGCAATCCCTTCTTTTGCATTATACTCTTCATTTTCTGGAAGCCTGATTTTACCAAATGATGTTTCTATCTCCTGTCCATTTAACTCCATTGGAGTGTACTGTGTTTCTCCTTTATTATTAAATGGGTTTTTTATATAATAATTTCCAATTGTATCCATTAAAAATACTGGTGATATCTCCTGGATGCAGCCAAAATCCTGTTTTTTCTTTGTATCAAAACTAAAACTGCCAGCTCCTATATATTTTGCCATCCGGGCTCTTTCTTCTCTTGTATATTGGAAACCAGAACGCAAAATCCCTTTCTGCTTAAGGATAAGAAACCTTAATAATCCAAGAATAGTTGTCTGTTCTGGTACTTCGTTTGATTTAATATAGTATGATTCTTTACCTGTAAGTTTTTCACCTGGATATATGGATTTCTGGTCTGTTCCAAACATATATGCCCCAAGTGGTGTAATATTTACTAAATATACCATTATTTATCCCCCTCCTTTTCAAGTAAAAACTTTTTTATCCATAACAGGTATAAAAAAGTTTTAAGGGATTTATCTTCCTCTTTTGATTTAGGATTACACTCGCTTTCTATATCATCTGCTGGAACAATAATTTTATCATTTTCATTAACAAAATATTTAAAATATGTACTACAAATACCTTTAAAATAATTTTCATTGACCTTTTGTTCCAAATGGTCAAATAAATTCATAAAAGCTTCTTCATATGCTGCAGCATCCATCTGGCCCTCATGTACCTTATTGTTCATCACATATATAATATGTTTAAAGTGTTCCAGGGTATAAATTACAGAATTAACTATTTTCTCATTTTCCGCTATAGCAGGATTTAAAACTTCTTTCAATACATTATTGTTAATATTGGGAACAATTATAGTAACATTGCTTCCGCTGTGTTTTTGGATATAAATAGCCATCTTATCTTTTTGTTTATCACAACTCTTTGCTAGTTTAAGTAACTCCTCTCCTTTTTTTACTGCCTCATACAATGGGTACTTTTTATACTGGATAGTAATGCCAAAAGAAACCGTAGGCACTGGTTTACTATTCTTCAGGCTTTCTGGTTTTATAATATATTCCTGGAACAGCTTACGTATATTTATACAAAGGTCAAATATATTATCCCCTTTTTGGTTAATTACTGGTGCCAGAAACAGTAAATCATCCCCACCTGCATAAATTGTCATTCCACCATATTTTGCAATTATTTCTGATACTTTTTCATCATATGATAAACATGCTTCTGAAAAATTAGTAACTATTGTATTTTCCAATGTTTCCAGAAATTTACCCATTCCATCTCCATCTGCCTTTACAAGAGCATAATAATCTTTTCTTTTTAATTTTTCAGTAATTTTTTCATGGTCAGAAGAAATTTCACTAATCGTCCAGATACATTCTTTATTCTTTTTAAACTGGTTTTTATCACTTTCTATATTTGTAAACAACTTGCTTTGCTTTATATATATGTTACCAGCTTCTTCTTCACCTAAAAATAATCTGCGGAATATATTCTTTGAATCATCTTCTGGAAATGTTCTCATTAGTTCCAAAGTATCAAGATAAGGAGATAATGCCAATATACAATTTTTCTTTTCCAAGTCTTTTTTTTCCGAGTCTTTTTTTTCCGAGTCTTTTTTTTCTAACACGACATAGTGGATTTGCAGGTATTGTTCTAAAAATAACACTGAATTTTTATTATTAAATTGTTCCGGAAAATTATCTATTGTCTTGGTTTTGACCTCTTTAATTAAACTTTTAAGTTTCACATGGTCATATTGCTCTGTTGAAAAAATAATCCTGTCATGAAACTTTCCCACCCCATCATGTATATGGATATTTTTTGCATAATATGGTGAATAAATTTTGGCATTTTCAAAATTTTTTTCAACGCCTATACAAATCCTCCTGGTAATATCTGAAAAGATACTGCTGGCAAACCATAGTGCCGCAGGTGTTGATGCATCCATAATTGTATCAAAAATAGGTCCTATAGTTATTCCGACAAATTTCGGCATTTCACTTTCACCACCTTTTTGTTATTTTTAATATCTTTTACATTTGTATCATCTCTCAGGTCTTTATTATAGTAATTTACATATTTCCCCAAAAATTCATCTATATCAAATTCAACTGGTGTAAATAAACATCCAGATTTATCTGTTTCTTTATTCCTGAACTCAAACTTTTTATTATATATTTCTTCAGGTATCTCTCTTGCGATAATAAATACCACATTTTTTACTATTTTAAAATAGATAGGAGATGGTACTCTTTTAACTTTTTCATCCTTGCTAGTTATTATAATAGAAACCTTCTTACTACTTCCTGCCTTTGCAATATAAGATAACACAGCACCTGTTCCAAGCATTGCCCGGACATACTTAGGATTTTTATCTTTCCTGTCACAAATATTTTCTTTAGTGTTTACCTTTTTTTTGACGTCTACAACAATAGGAGAAATATTTCTTTGCTTCATCCATGCTTTTTCATTGTCAATCCCTTTTGTATGCATATACTTATAAATATATGACCTGGAAAACCCCCGGAAATTCCGGCCAGATTTCATAATTCCATAAAAATCTTTTATTTGTTTAAAATATTCCGGCCAGATTTTTTCCTTATCCATAGAAGTTGTATTTTTCTTATCTATAAATTTCATGCAATAACAGGTCTTTGTTCCTTTTTTTTCTCCCCTCATCATGCTAATAGTATCATCTAACAGATAATCCGCAATCTGGGAAATTTGTTTTTCATTCATAGGATTATTATAGTAACAAGATTTAGGTAAGAAACTTCCAAAACCTTTATTTTGCATTGCTCCAAAATTAGTCACAATAAAAAATTCTTCAATATAATCTTGTATTAGTTTTCTTAATTCAGGGATAAAACAAAAAATAGTAAGAGTTATATCAGAAATTATTCCTTGTTTCTGTTCTTCTTGTGGTTTTCCAATATTTCCATAGTATAAATCATAGTCCAGCCATCTGTCTTTATTATTATTAAGCCTAATAATATTAGTTTTTTTATCTTTGATTTCTATTTTCATTCTATAGTTCAAAGCATTAAGTCCCTCATCTATAAAAATCAAAGGATATTTTTCATGTATAACTTTATCCTTATATGTTAATTTTAGTTTTCTAAAAAGAAACCGGTCCAATTTTGGTTTAACTTCACTTGCCCTCAGGGTAAGGCCATTATAATTTTCATTCGTCTGGAAATGAATCAATGGACTTTGCGCTTCTAATTCCATCTTCAGTTTACAATGATTAAATTTTACCATTTGTCCAACTCCTTATACTATTTTTTACTTTATCCTATATCTTCCAAATCCAAAACTGGTATTTTTCCCAATATGTATCAATTCTCCTGCTAACAACAAAGGTAAAATTTCTGGAAGCCATTTCTCTACAATACAATAGCCTTTAATACCCTTTAATACCATGCTCTGCTTTTTTCTCTGGGAATAACGTCTGACAGAAATCCTGCGGTGCTCCTGGTATATTATTTCTGGAAACTCAAACCCTTCCTTTTGATAATACTGGTTGCCAATTCCCTCATAACAGTCCAGCATAAAAATTCTCCGGCTTATTGCCTCCATTATAGGCTTCATTTTATATTCCTGAAGAAATTCACCATGATATTTTAGCGTCAGTGGTGTCTTAAATAACAGTTTATTTTCTAATATCAGATGTTCCATCTGTTTCTGCCTGTAAATTACATAATCATAAACTTTTAGTGTCTGGTATCTGGACATGTCACAATGGCCATCAGCATATATCACCTGGTTTAATGAATTTGTAACTGTTATTACCTTGTACATGCCTTTTCCTGTTCCCAGGCCGGTCTTACCTAGTGCCTTAAATGCTTCCAGAAACTGGTGGAAATACATAATTGTTTTTCCAAATAACAGAAGGTTAAATTTCAAAATATCCCCCTGATTAAACTGTTTCTCATAATTCTCACATTCTAATACATATCCAATACTTTCCCCTACAGTGACAAATGCAGGTTTGGATTCATATTGGGAATAAATTGTTCTTTGTACCAGACATTCAGACATAAAATTACAGTTATCACAATGGCCATTACCAATACAATTCATCTGAAGCAGCATATTGCCCATACCACCCCGGAGTGCTGATACTTTGTCATTTGGTAATATTGAATCTTTTAAGAATCCAATAGTAAAATGCAGTTTTACATACTGAGTCTGCAAAGCTTCTTCTAATTCCTTAATCATCAATGTACTCCTAAATATTGCATTATTAAAAAATCTTACGTAATCTTAAGATAAAATCTAATAGTCTAACTTTATCCTGAATGCAAACTACTGTAACATTTATAACTAAATCAACCAATATGGCAGCAATGGCAAGTACAAGACCATATATGCTAAACCTGTTTCCCATGCTAATATTAGAAATTTCATACAACCCCTGCAGCTGGTCATGTAAAATCCCCTGTTCCTCTTTTATCATCATTTGATTTTGAAGAAGGTGGTAAATTTCAATTCCCTGCTCTTGTGTAGATGCCTCCATAATAAGAATCTGGTTCTTAAATTTTATATATTGCTTTTGTAAATCAATAAGTTCGTCAGACTGTTTTCTCTTTAATCTTCCCTCACCCATTTCTGCAACAATCTTTCCTGCCCTGTCAGCAAAAGCCATAATTCCTATTCTTTGCGCTAATACTAAAGAAACAAAATAGCTGTATTCAATAATAAATGGCCTGATTACACTTGCATTTACACCGTCGTATTCTGTAGTGATACAGCACAATGAATATGATGTTGCATTATAAATAGTCCCCCAATCCAGCCACCGTGGATAAACCGCATCTGCATATAACTGTTCACGCATATTTTTATCCTGGCATGTTGCACTTTTTGCATCCATAAACAATATAGGATATAATTCTTTTTCATCATACTCTTTATTTTCTATTGCCTTTGACAATTGTGTATCACGGATAATTGTACACACAAACATACGGTCGTCAGAAAGTAAATTTACTTCAATATCGTTTATTTGATTATGTTCAAGATTACAATTTAATAAATCATATAAAAACTGTGCCTGTCTTGTAAGCTGCTGGTATTCTGACAATGTACCTTCTAAATACTGGTCAATCATTTCACGGAATTTTACAGTATTATATATATTCTTATCAATAATAATCCCAAGTTCGTCTGCACATAGTAAAAAACTATCTTTGTCTGCCAAATAAGGAATGCAGGTCCGTCTTCCATAATCATTTATTTTTTTTATATCACTAACATTATAATTACTATTTAATACCCTGATAAATAATATACCTGCCCCATGGCTATATATATGAAGTTCTATTTCATCAATAGGCAGATAAAATTCTTTGTTTTCCTTGTTTCCTTTGTCTTCTTTGTCTTCTTTCTTGACATAATATTGGTATTGCTTCCTTGCATCAAAGGGATATTCATAGACATGGCATATATTCATTTCTTGGTTAATAAATATATCTCTTGCTGATTGGCTAAAATACTGATAACGCATAAAACAATCAATAGCGTCCTGGCTTGCTTGTTTTTTTACCATAAAATCTAAATTTTTTTGACGCCATCCCTTTTGTTGTAACTTTTCTAACAACTGTTTTGCAAACTCTGCCTTAAACTGAAATGGACAGGCAAACGTATGAATGCTTTTTGCTTTTAATATTTCTTCTATATCTCTCATAAATTTCCTATATTTTATACTCTATAAAAAGTATAAAAATTTTATAAATCTACATTATTTTTTCGTTTTCTTAATTATGCCACACCATCTTCATATTTTCTACTGCAATTATTCGACAAAATTCGACATACATTACACTATTTCACAAAAAATAAAAAAACACTTAAAATTAATATTGATTATTTAAAGTGTTTTTTATTTCTAAGGATCAATTTGCATTCTTAAGGAAATTTTCAAAATTATAGCAAATAATCATCCAATAGTTTAATTAATATTTTATAATAGTTCTTTCTATAATCTTCCTTTTTAATCTATCATTGTAAATATTAACATTTATTTCTCTCTTTTCGCTATTTGGTACTTGTAATTTTACAGGTTTTTCTAAAAGTTTTATATCTTGTAACTTTTTATAATTATTATAGTCTGAACTTTTTTTTGATATTGAAATATAAATATTTCCAATATTCTTAATTGCTGGATTTATAATGATATCTTTCATTCCATTATCTGGATTTTCTTCAGAACAGGATATCAATGAAATACGGAATTGTTCCAGATTAGCTAAAAATCTTTCCACAGTTTCAAATACAAAAATATCAGAATCATAATCAAAAATCTGCTGACTATTAAAATATTTATTATATATAAAAACGCTGTTTTGAAATTGCGTAGCAATATTAGGTGCTAAAGCTGATGAGAAGAAATCTCTTCTTACAAGTAAAGTTCTTGAATCTGCACCATATGTATGATATATAAATTCTGTATTAAAATCATATTTTTCAATTTCTGTTTTAAGTTACTAATACCTGAAATATTATAATCCAAATCACCATTTTTAATTGAAATATTTAGCATACCAGTTAAATCTCCTGTAGAATTATAAAAAGATTCTAAATTTATATCATTTATTAAAGGCATATTTAATCCAAGTTCTTTCGCAAGACTTATAGCACCTATATATGCCCCTGCATAGTTCCAATGTGTATCTAATTTATGATATAAAAGCCGGTCTGGTTCTTCCGATTTTGCCTGTAATAATTCAGCTTTAGGATAAACAATTCTTATATCTGTATTTTCTTTAAGATATTTTATAAGCTGGTCCGTGCATGTAGTTTTACTTTTTAATTCATAATAATCTGGTATTTCCTTCTTGTATATTGTTTCCTTATTAGGCGCAATATATAAAATAAATTCTATACCCATGTTTTCAAGTACCTTTTTGCTTGACATAAGATTATCTGCAATTGTTTTTAATTGTTCATCTGTGAATAAATTCCAATAACCCATGGATTGTTCAACTGGGTTTGTATCTCCTTGTATAATGTATTTAGGTTATTCAAAGGGAACTCCTATAAACCCTTAA
>CAJTOK010000014.1 GCA_910577825.1 uncultured Lachnospiraceae bacterium
TTTTTCTTCTTTGGATGACGCTATTTACTCCTTTTTTCAAGTTGAATGACTATATTGTAAGCGCATTAGCTTATGTTGTTTACAAATTACAAAAGCACAGAAAAAAATAGATGCAGCTTATTTGATTATTTTACAAATTGATGAAATACAGGAAAATTTACGGGAAATATCTACTTATATTGTAGATGGAAAAGTGAACTACCCATTGTCTAAAGCCAATGGGATTGCGCCCACATTATTTCAAACCTGTTTACTAAATCTTTCGCAAACCTTCAATATTCCTTACTATATTTTGAACATTGGTAAGCAGCAAAATACCACATTTATAACTGGTGAATTATAAATGTGGCTGTTTGTTATTAATTCATATTATTTTGGGATTCCAGGCTAAAAATCAAAGAAATTTTTACCAAAGCTTTCACGTGTATTTCTTTTACGCCTGCTATAACCTGTACTTCTTTTATGCCTGTCAGTTTTGTTTTTTACGGGTGCTGCTTTCTGCTGGTAATGCCTGCTGTGGTTGCGCCGCCTGTTTTTTTCTGGTGCATTACGGCGTTTTTCCTTCCTCTGCATCCTGGCATGGCGCCTGCGCCCTGCTTTGCTTCTGTAACCGCCGCTGCTTTTGTATGAATTTCTCCTTCTGCGCCGTAGTTTCTTAATTAAAAATGCTATTAGAAACAGTGCCAGCAAAACACCTGCTATAACAGCTGGTATAAGCATATGGTTTTTAATAAAGCTTATTACAGGTGAAAAGACACCTGCAACTGCTTTTTTTATTTTATTAATGCGCCTGTTTTTACTTGCATTTTTCGCAGTATTACTTTCAATATCCTCAATCTCACTGTCTATAATTTTCCTTGATGCTTCATCAAGATGGTTGTAAGATGCTTTCTCATATATTATATCAGTTGAGCCCATTACCCTGCCGCCATAGGTATATGTTACCTTTCCAATAATATTTTCACCATCTTTAATGCTGGCATTTTTATTATATGTTATCTTTTGTTCTGCACTTGAAAGTTTTACTCCTTTAGGAAGGACTACTGCAGATTCATTGGAAAGATGGATGGGTGAACTTTCTGTATTAAAAAAATTGTTGTAATTGTTAAAAAGGGGTGCATTAATATCTGCTTTTTCTTCATTAATATTATACTTCTTGTAATTCCCAAAGCCAAAATTGAGAAGTGCAGTTGTATCTGTATACTCGTTCGGCTCACCAAGCTTTGGACTGCCTGCACGCATAATTACAGATAAAAGCTGCATTCCGTTTTTCTCAGCAAAAGTAACCAGTGTATACTGTGACGCCTGTGTAAACCCTGTTTTACCGCCAATGCAGTATTTATATTCATACTTCGGGTGGTCATAACCATTAAGCATCTGGTGGTGGTTACGCCATACACGTGTTGTTTTATGTGTATTAGTTTTGCTGCAGGTATATGTCCTTGTGCCTGCTATTTTCCTGAATGTTGCATTCTGCATTGCCTGCCTTGCAATTACTGCCATATCATAGGCTGTTGTGTAATGCTTTGTATCAGGAAGCCCGTTGGGATTGTTAAAGTGTGTATTTTTAAGCCCTAATTCCGCAACTTTGTCATTCATCATGCCTACAAATGACTTTACATCCCCTGCTACATGTTCACCTGCTGCAAGGCATACTTCATTGGCTGATTCAAGCATAATGGCATAGAGACACTGTTCCATTGACATTTTTTCGCCAACATCTGAATAAATTGTTGAACTTCCTGATTCAATCCCATATACAGCTTCATTTGAAAATGTTACAACATCACTCAGAGAACTGTTTTCAAGTAAAAGCATGGCTGTCATTATCTTTGTAATGCTTGCAGGATAGTGCTGTTTATGGATATTTTTTTTATATAATATTGAACCAGTGGAGATTTCCATGAGTATAGCAGAATCACAGGACAGGCTTTTAGGCTTTGGCCCGGCCGGCCACTTAACATCCTTGCTGCCCGCCCCGGCCTGTTTTCCTGCTGGCATTACCAGTCTGTTGTTATTTATAGCAGCACCGGAAGTTGTCCATGCCATGTTTGTCATAAGAATTATACCAGCTAATAAAACAGAAACTATGCGTTTTAACTTCATAATATACCGTCCCGTCTGAAATATATGGTTATACCGATTATTAATTTCATTTTTCCCTTTATATTCATAAAAAAAACACTCTCAGTAGGAATCGAACCTACAACTGCCCCTTAGGAGGGGGCTGTTATATCCATTTAACTATGAGAGCGTACAAGTAGTATACTACCATAAGACCCCTGTTACGTCAAGTACTTTTTAAAAATTTTCTCCTTTTTCTTCTTACTATATACTACTATATACTACAAATATGTCTATACACTTAAGGCACTGTATTCCTTCACTATGCCAAGAAGTTCATCCTGCATATCAGGATACCTGGTTATCAGTTCATCTATCTGTTGTACTGTACCAGCTTTTATCTTCTCATTATATTCTATACTTTCACGCAGCCTCTGCCTTCCCTGGTTAAGTACATGGCGTATCTCTACCATTTCCCTTTCATCAATTATCGCAAGTGCCTGTCTTGTCCATATATCACTATCAGCAATGCCATTTTCACGTAAAAGGCTTACAAGACATTCACTGTTAAAGTCCAGCTTTTCTGTATTTTCCCTGAAACGCCGTTCATATTCTTTCATTTTGCAGTATTCATTCCACTTTTCTTCAAAATCTTTTGCATTTTTCACGCTGTACTTTTCACAATTATAGTTAAGCATGTTTACGTTATTTACATATTTTATCTTAACACGGTTCATAAGCCCTATGGCCTTATTGACCTTCCTGTCGTTAAGAAGCATGTCACGCTTATTTTTATTAGCCTCCAGAAAAACCACTGTTGCAGAAACCGCCGCAAGAAGCACTGTCCCAAGGTATGGGAGTGTCATATCAGTTTCCAGTGCATAATAAATCACAATAAATAATACAAACAATGAAACTATAAGGACAGAAAGCACTTTAGCCATAGATTTTAATGAATTCTGCCTTCCAAGTATCTCCCTCTGCTCATTATACAGAAGTTCTTTTTCCTTTTTAAGGTTTGATATATCACTTTCTATGGCTTTCTGGTAAGTTTCTGCATTATACATTTTCTTGATTTCATCAACAAGTTCCTCTTCATAAGGCTCAAACCTTCTCATCTGTGCTTCTGTAATAGTAAGTGTCCTGTTTTTATAGCGGTTGCGCTCATTAATAAGATTAACTATATTCTTACATATATCAACCATCTCTTTTCTGTCATTTCCGCTTATCCTGTCAATTTTTTGTATATCAGAAAGATGTGATGTAATTTTTTCATACTCTTTCTTCGCCTCTGTTATCTGTTTATCGTTTTCCATTGCTGACTCACAGCATTCACGTACAAATCTTTTCTGGTCTTTCTTGTCTACAGAAGAGAATTTCTCCTGTTTTGTATCCGCAATTTCTTCTATAAAATCTAAAGACTTACCAGGAATATTGCCATCCTGCGGCATTTCCACAGGTACACTGTCTGTAATACCTGGATTTCCTGCTTTCTTCTTCCTGTTCCAAAAAGCCATATCCAATCCTTTCAAACACTGGTTTCTTCACGGTACTCATCTTTCCACCGTTTAATATACCCATCTACTTTCTCATAATACTCCTCTAAATAGCCAGATTTCAATATCTCCCTTAAACGTGATATCCTGCCTGTTTCCTTTGAAGAAGCATTAATCCTGTCTATTTCATTAAAATCCCTTTTTATAATATCCCTTTCTTCTTCTGTGATATTATACTGCCTGCATACAAGCCCGAACCGTGTATTATCTTCTGAAAGTATAAGACAGTATATATATTCTCTTATTGACTCCTTATTCTTTCCTTTTTCATATGCCTGTGAAAAGTAATCACACGCTTTGCCATAATCGCCAAGGCCTGCATATGCCACACCAATATTATGGTAAATTGCACCATACTCTTTTATATCTGCTGCCAGCATATTATCACTCTTTAATATATGGCCATATTCCTCAAGTGCTTTTTCAAATAAATTGCACCTTAAAAAATTATCCGCCTTTATCTTTTGCCTTTTACGCATAGGCAGGCTCTGCGTTTCATCCATTATCTTTATAAGCCAGTTTATCTCTTTTTCATCATAATAATCACAGCTGCAGCATAATGTAACTACAATATCCTTCAGGTTATTATTATAACGGAGCATATTTTCCACTTTAAGTGCAGTATCCTCCATACCCAGTTCTTCCCTTAACCATACTGCGAACCCATAAGTAAAAAAATCACGCTGCAGCATATAAATATTCTGGTGGATGAAATAACAGACTTCTTCTATAGAATATACATTAGTGTCTGTAACCCTGAAATAGTATGGTTTTTTTGCAAGCCTGCTGCTGCACTGGATTAACTTCCCCATATCCATCCTCCATAAAGTTTTACTATTCCCTTAATCATCCTGCATCTGATATATCTATATAACGTTCCCATATCCTGTTGGATGACGGGCAAAATTCACCAAACCCGTTATCCTTAAGCGTTACTATACATGTACTTTTGCTGGCAAACCGGATTCTTACAGTAAAACGTGTCATTTTATTTTCCCTGCCTGTAAAACCACTAAGCGATAATATATGTGCTTTGGCTTCATGCAGCAGCACATTTCTTGTAATAATCTGGATTTCTTCTTCATCATCTGGTATAACATCTATGCTTGAATCTACTTCTTTCCACCTTGAACCAGCCTTTGCAAGCGCCACTTCACAGAACTCCGCATTGTGGTATGTCCTTATTAATATATCGCTTGTAATCATATCTTCATCAAGGAAAATAAAACCTTCAAGCTTCCCGTTGCCCGCAAATTCCCTGGCAGCATAACATGCCCCTTTGGTAAATAAATTCTGCCCGCGGAATACCCTTCTTCCTGAACAAAGCTCTTTCAGGGCTTCCGACGCCCATCTTCCCTCAAAACCAGTTCCTGTTACATATATTGTAGTAACCATCTGCTTATGCAGCACTGTATTGGCAACAGTGTTAAAAGCATATTTAATACGGATATCATCATTTTCCAGCAAAAGTTCATATGGCATAATATCTGATAAATCTTTTTTCTCTACACCTACAATATATGGGACATTTTTTCTGTCTATTGATATCTGTGAATAAGACAGGCCGCCTGTATTATATTCAAACATGCCTACATTATTAATCCAGAGTTCTTTTGGCTGGCTTACTGCATAATACATGTAACTCTGCTTATGGTTTTGTATAACAAGCCTGTCTGCCATTATACCAAGCTCTTCACAGGCATCTTTAATAATGCCTGTTGCTGCTGTATCCCTGTCATCTATACTTATAACAAGTTTTTTAATTGTATCATTGGGATAATATTCTTTTAACAGGCTTAATTCCTTCAGGAAGAAACGTTTCAGCACTTCCTTGCTGTGGAATGTATATCCTGAAATTTCAAATTTATCCGCTGATATAATGCGTTCAAGTATATTGTCCAGATGTATAAAATCTTCCCCTGCTTCAAGTGCATCTGTCCCCCAGAGCCACTCATTAGTTTTCTTATTAACTGCAAATGCAACAGGTATTTCATATTCCCTTTCAGTCTTATACATCCTGCCAACCGGAACCGGTTCATATATTTTATTGTCAAAGCATGAAATCTGTGAAATTGTCCTTCCCAAATCAATTCCCACCAAAAGCCGCCTTTCTTCATTCATGTATATTCTCCCGTCCTGTTAAGATAAACTACAGGTTAAAAGTTTTCTTAATCTAATATAGGTTTAAACATCCGTTTTACATTTTCACGTTCCCTGGAATATTCCTCCATCAGTCCAATAAGAGTTGCATCATCATTCATTTCTTTAGCAATCATTATTGTATTAAGTGTATGGTAACGGCTTCCCTCCCTTGCATTGTCCATAGAGCTGTCAAAATGCACACTTACACTTCTGGTTATCTTTTCCCCTTTTTCACTGGTTTCTGATATATAATACTGCAGAAGTTCATCCTGGAACAACATAAATTCCTTTACCCTTATGCCTTCAAATACATTCCTCATTGTTTCAGTAATAAATTCTGCTGCCTGTCCTTTGTGCCCTGATGATATAAGATAATGTATCTTTACTTCACACTCTGGTTCTGCAATATATTCAACATACTGTGCATCCATTATATGGATAGGCAGTGAAAACTTGCCAATGAAATCCTTAAAAAATGAAAATACAATGTTTTTATCATAAAGCATATTTACATTATAATCTGCAAAATTTATTTCTTCTTCTGTAAGTTTTTTCTTATGGCTTAAATATTTTAATGTTGCAATAAGGCAAACCATATTTTCCTGTGTGCGCACTTCATCATAAAAATATTTAAACATTTCATTAGGGATAAGCCAGTTTTTTATAAGGTATTTATATGCAATTATTTTCAGGAACGCTTTAATAAGGCGTTTATTATCACCATTTTCATAATAGCTGTAAAATATGCTGTACGCCTCTGGTGATATTTCTTCTGTAAATACCATCTGCGCAATTATACGTTCTTCAAAGTTTTTACATTCTATCCCAAAACCACGTGCTGCCTGCCATAATTTTGTTTCTTCATATATGCCTCCCATAAAGTAATTGCAGAGGTATTTTAACACACTTTCATCAAACTTGCCAGTATTAAAAATATGCCATGCAAGCCTTACAAGATGTACATCTTCTGTATCTGCATTATCTGCAAATGTATGTGAAGAAATCTGCAGAAGCCTTTTACCGTCTATCTTATCATAACCAAACTTTAAAATACCTTCCATTGCTTTATCATAACAATGGCGCACTGCACAATATTCTATAAACTGTGCCCTTTCAGAACTGCTTACATTGTCCCAGCCCATAGAAGCAAGCGCATCATCAAGAAGCTGCCCCTCAAAATTATCAAAATAATATTTTACAAGGGCAGAAAAAACCTTTCTATGCTGGTAATCACTTAACCCCTGTATATTAATAACTTTGCTGTGTACCTCCATAGCAGATGTACCTGTCTGGTGCAGGTGGTCAGCCCTGTCATAAAGGTATAATAAAAGCCCTGTATCTGTCTTGTTCTTCTCAAAACACCGTCCTGCAAGATAGTCAAGGTTTAAAAGTTTATTGGCAGTATAATCTATGGACATTATATACCGGTTATCAAGCCCGTCTGCAAGAAATACATGTGACTGTTCTGTAAATATATGGACTACTGCCCTGCCATGTACAAGCGGCACAAATTCTTCATCTTTAAGTTCCCGGTGCCTTACATAAACACCTGTTATATCAGGATTATTACATATAATTTCATGGCTGAACATAACTTTTGGAAGTTCTGCTGCCACATTATCTGTAATTGTATCTTCATTAATACATTCTTCATATATTATTGCAAGGTTCTTACTGATGCGTCCCTGTTTAAGCTGTGCAAAGCAGAACTCTTCTATATTATTTATATATGAATTATAAGTGTCTGGTATCTGTTCTTTATTTTTAATAACATAGGCATAAAGCATTGCTTTTTTAACAGCTGTAAGATGGTTGTCATACAGGAAATATAAAAGGACTGACTGTTTAAGGTGTATTTCCTGTGTTTCATCTAATGAATACATATAATATTCATATAAATCTGTAAGTTTAAGGTTCTTTTCAATTCCCAGTGCATACCATTTAAAAGCCTCTGCAGATGTCATCTGTCCTTTCATATATGTACTGCATATTGCAATTAAAATTTCATCATCATTGTACTTCTTATATAAGGTACATAAATCAGATAATACCATTCCTGAATAATTCTTTAACCTGCCAGCAAGATATGTATAACGCAGCACAAGCTCTTTTTCAAGGTAATCATTGGCACAGCCCCAGTGCAGGCAGGCAACAACCTCCATATTTAATTCAATAAGCCGTTCTGGTGTATCATTAAATATATTACAGGCTTCAAGATACATTACAGGGCTGTGGCATCCTTCCCTGAGCTGTTCTGATATGCTTTCAAGCTTTGCCCTGTCTGCCGCATACTCACCATCCAGATAGAGTAAAAACCACAGAAGCTGCCAGCTGTGCCCTTTTTCTTCATAACACCGCCTTATTTTCTTAATGCAGTCATCCCTTTCATGTGAATCACTTGCCCACAGCCCTTTTAAATACAGGTATGCACAGTACAGTTTAATATCTTTCTTATAAATATCTTTAACAGCCTGTGAAAGACGTTCAAGGCCGCTTTCAACTACACTGTCCCTTCTGCCGATTATTCCAATATGGATTCTATAAAGCTCCTCCTCTATATTTAAATCCATACTCGGGGCAGATGAAACCATCTTTTCCACAGAAGAAATATATTCCTCTGTTTCCATCCTGTTCATTGAAAAATCAAGATACAGTTTTGTCAGTTTATAATGTTTCTTCTGCAATGCCATGTTGTTTATAACAACCTCATGCCTTATACCTGGCTTTACAGCCGTTATTTCTATTTCAACCGTCTGGCGTACAGAAGTTATCCTGATTCTTGCATAATTATTTCCTGATGCCATTTTAGCAGGGTCAGCCATAAATGATAACTTATATGTCTTGCCTATAAAATTATCAGCCCATATAATTTTATGTTCTGGTTCTATAAAATTTGCATCTGAACTTATATGGAACTCCCCAAACCCCCAGTTATCCTTTGTTATTATAATTTCGTCTGTAAACTTTTCATGGCAGTTTTTATATTCAAAAGAAGTCTGGTTTACTGTAAACATTATAGGGAGTTTCTTATGTATTGCAATTAAAAATTCTTCCATTGCAAGCCCTTTGCTTGTACCTGCAATAAGCCCCCTGTAAAGCGCAATATTGGAATTATCCCTGTATAAAAACACTTCTTCAAAATGACGGTTCCTGAAAAGCTGCACCGCCTCTGTACTGTCCTCTTTGGCAAGATTGGCAAAATGGAACAAGTCCTTTATCCTGCCAGAAGAAACCGTGCAGGAAGGAACATTTACATTAACACTGAACCTGGCATGTGCACTCCCACAGTCTGTAATAATAAGAATTGAACCTTTTACCACTTCACCTGGCATAAAATTCTTTCCATTAAAGCTAAACCGCACCACGGCAGTTTCACCCTGGAAAGAATCCTGCTCCAGTTCAATATAATGGCAGCTTGTACTTACAAGTCCTTTCATTGCCCTGTTTTTACTATTGCTTACAGTAAAACTTCCAGTGCATGACTCACCTGAATCAGTTTCAAGTTTTAGACTTGGCGGGTCCAGTATAAGTTCTGCCGGGCTGCTTTTAAATATACCATTTGCAATCTCATCTATTTTCTCTTTCATAAATCCCTCCGGGCTTTTCCACAGACAACTATTGCCTGTTATTATAACACTTTTTATATGCCTGTGTAAAGCTTTGCAAATTTTAGTTTTTACTGTAAAAAGGCAAGAAAAGCCCCGGAAAGTTGACATTATACTAATTCCACTTTAAATCAGGAAGAAAATATGTTAAAATGTAAATATGAGTTATAGTAAAGATTTAAGAGAAAGAGCAGTAAAATATTATAAATCAGGACATACATTAAAAGAAACAAGTGAAATATTTGGTGCAGGAATAAATACAATAAGCCAGTGGGTTAAAAAATATAAAGAAACAGGTGATTTATCAAATAAACCATTAAAAAGAGGGTTTAAAAAAATTGATCCGGAAAAGCTGGTATTGTTTTTAGAAGAAAACCCAGATGCTTTTTTAAAAGAAACTGCAGAAGAATTTGGATGCAGTATGGAAGCAGTAAGGAAAGCAATAAAAAGACTTGGAATAACACGAAAAAAAAGACACTGCGTTACTATGAGCAAAAAGAAGAAAAGGTAAAGGAATATCTTGGGAAAACGGCAGATATCAATAAAGAAAATATTGTATATATTGATGAAACAGGAATTAACAGTTATTTATACCGTGAATATGCTTATTCAAAAAGAGGTAAGAAGGTTTATGGCAAAATAAAGGGAAGAAAATTTAAACATACAAATATTGTTGCTGCAAAATACGGAAAACAAATAATTGCACCAATGCAGTATGATACTACAATGACTGGTGAATTTTTTGAGGGATGGTTTGAAAAAATTCTTTTGCCTGTACTTCCTGAGGATGCAGTTATTGTTATGGATAATGCGTCTTTTCACCGTAAAAAACAGCTGGATGAAATTGCTGGAAATAATAATATAACATTGATATTTCTTCCACCATATTCCCCGGAATTGAATCCTATTGAAAAGGTATGGGCTAATATGAAAAAGTTTCTTCGGAATTTTCTTCATAATTTTTCTTCTTTGGATGACGCTATTTACTCCTTTTTTCAAGTTGAATGACTATATATATAAAAATGCCTATACTGGTTTTTGTTTCCATAACTTAAAACATATAAAGAAAGGACTGGTTTATTTTGTTAGAGAATAAAGAGCATTTCCATGGAAGTGACCTTGAAAAAATAGAGGCTGCCTATGGAATTAAAAAAGAAGATATTATAAGTTTTTCTGCCAATGTAAACCCTCTTGGCATTCCAGGCAAGTTAAGGGAAGAACTTTCTTCCCATATTGATGTAATTACAACATATCCTGACAGGGAATACACCTCACTCCGCAAATGTATCGCAGAATATGCACATACTGATTACAGGAACATTCTGGCTGGCAACGGCTCAACTGAACTTATTTCACTTGTTATACAGATTTTAAAACCTTCTAAAGCACTAATTGCAAGTCCTGCGTATTCTGAATATGAACATGAAATTTCACTTTATAATGGTACTTCACAGTATTTCCATTTACAGGAACATAATGATTTTAATTTAGATATTGATGCACTGGACAAAGCACTGGATTCTGGTATTGGTTTATTTATATTATGTAACCCTAATAACCCAACTTCCTCACAGACTGGAAGAGATACTATGCGCAAAATACTTGATATATGCAGGGAACGTGGTATTTTTGTAATGGTTGATGAAACATATGTTGAATTTTCCAAAGACTATGAAGATATCACTTCTATACCACTTGCAGAATATTACGGCAATATAATAATATTACGTGGCATATCCAAATTTTTCGCAGCACCCGGCCTGCGCCTTGGATATGCAGTCTGCGGAAACCGCCAGCTCCTTAAAGAGATGGACAGCCGCAAAAACCCATGGACTATTAACTCCCTTGCTGCTATTGCAGGTGAAATAATGTTTAGTGACACAGAATACATTAAGAAAACCCGTGAACTGGTTTCCTCTGAAAGAAAACGTATATGCCAGGTTCTGGAAAAAGTTCCAGAAGTAAAATTTTATCCTCCAGAGGCAAACTTTATATTACTGCGCATATTAAAAGACGGAATTACATCTGCGGATTTATTTGATGCTGCAATTAAAAAAGGACTTATGATAAGGGACTGCTCAGACTTCCAGTTCCTTAATAATAAGTTTATAAGGTTCTGCTTTATGAACCCGGAAGAAAATAATGCACTCCTTAAAGTCCTTATTGAAACACTGCAAAAATAACCAGACTGGATATCTATAAACCACAGGAACAGGCAGCCTGCAGCTTCCCGTTCCTGTTAAATGCCTATCTTTCTATAATGTTTTTCTTTATTTCCATAATCTGGTCACGAAGTTTTGCTGCAAGTTCAAAGTTTAATTCTGCTGCCGCAACATTCATTTTCTTAGAAAGCTTTGCAACAAGTTTTTCAAGTTCCTTTATATCCATTGACTCAATATCTTTGCTGATTTCCTCCGCAGGGCCTTCTACCTTCTTAGATATGCTTATAATATCCCTTACCGCTTTTTTAATAGTCTGCGGCGTTATCCCATGTTCATCATTATATTTTTGCTGTATTCCACGCCTTCTTCTGGTTTCACTTATTGCATTCTGCATAGAGTCTGTAACCTTATCAGCATACATAATTACATGGCCGTCCGAATTGCGGGCAGCACGTCCTATAATCTGTACAAGGGATATCTCTGAACGTAAAAACCCCTCTTTATCCGCATCAAGAATAGCAACAAGCGCAATCTCCGGAATATCAAGACCCTCCCTTAAAAGGTTAATTCCAACAAGGACATCAAATACATCCATACGCATATCCCTGATAATCTCTGAACGTTCAAGCGTATCTATACCTGAATGGAGATATTTCACCCTTACTCCAGCTTCCTTCAGGTAGTCTGTCAAATCCTCTGCCATACGTTTTGTAAGGGTATTAACCATAACCTTATTACCTTCGCCAGTAGTTTTCCTGATTTCAGAAAGCAGGTCATCAATCTGCCCCTCTACCGGCCTTACAAATATCTCAGGGTCTAAAAGCCCTGTCGGCCTGATAATCTGCTCCACCCTTGCAAGTTCATGTTCCTTTTCATAGACATTAGGTGTTGCCGATACAAATAACATCTGGTTAATATGTGATTCAAACTCCTCAAAATTTAAAGGCCTGTTATCAAGTGCAGACGGAAGCCTGAAACCATAGTCTACAAGCGTTGTTTTCCTTGACCTGTCCCCCGCAAACATCCCCCTTACCTGTGGAAGCGTAATATGTGACTCATCAATTATAATAAGAAAATCATCAGGAAAATAATCCATAAGCGTGTGGGGCGTTTCCCCTTCCTTTAGCCCTGTTAAATGCCTTGAATAATTTTCTATTCCTGAACAAAAACCTGTTTCCCTCATCATCTCTATATCAAAATTAGTTCTTTCGGCAATCCTCTGGGCCTCTAAAAGCTTGTCTGCACCCTTAAAAAAACGCACCCTTTCCTCAAGCTCTGCCTCAATTCCCTTTATTGCCCTTTCCATAGCCTCCGGGTCTACTACATAATGTGATGCAGGAAATACCACCATATGCCCCAGTTCAGCCTGGACCTCACCAGTCAGCACATCTATTTCAGTAATCCTTTCAACTTCATCACCAAAAAACTCTACCCTGAGCGCCTTCTCCGATTCAGAAACAGGAAAAATTTCAAGCACATCACCATGCGCCCTGAAAGTGCCACGCTGGAAATCCATCTCATTGCGTGTATACTGTATATCAACAAGCCTGCGCATAACATCGTCCCTGTCCTTCTGCATGCCAGGCCTTAAAGAAACTGTCATATTCTGGTAATCAACCGGGCTTCCAAGGCCATATATACACGAAACACTCGCAACTATAATAACATCATTTCTTTCAGTAAGTGCAGCCGTAGCAGAATGCCTTAACTTATCTATCTCATCATTAATAGCAGAATCCTTCTCTATATAAGTATCAGAAGAAGGAACATACGCTTCCGGCTGGTAATAATCATAATAGGACACAAAATACTCCACCGCATTATTTGGAAAAAACTCTTTAAACTCGCCATATAACTGCGCAGCCAGTGTTTTATTATGTGCTATAACAAGCGTTGGTTTATTTAACTGCTGGATAACATTTGCCATCGTAAAGGTCTTACCAGAACCAGTGACGCCAAGAAGTGTCTGGAACTGGCTGCCTTCCTGAAATCCTTTTACTAATTCCCCGATTGCCTGCGGCTGATCGCCGGTTGGAACATATTGTGATACCAATTCAAAATGGTCCATAAAGCTTCCTCCTAAATACATTTAATTTATACTACTTAGACGGCAAAGAACATTTTGTTATAGTATAGCACCATATATATAAAAAGTACAGGCAAATTAAACATTTGTTCTGTACTTTCTATAATCCATAAATATGTTTACCTGTATCTTTACTGGCTGCTATATAGAGAGGTTTACTGGCTTATACGCAACTGGTGGTGTTATTTCTGCATTATTTCCATCTTTGCTGCCAGTTTCCTGGCTGTCTTTATATATTTTATCTGCGTTGCCGTCCTGCTCTTCTTCTACTGTTTCCCTTAACTCCTGGTTTGCTTTTGCAAGTATGCCTGCCTGTGAACTGGTGGCATCTGATGCTTTTTTCCGGGTTTCTGCAAGTGCCGCCTGTTTTGCTTCTGTATTCCCGCCCATAGCTGCATCTTGTTTTATTTCTGATTCCAGGACATTTGCCATGCCATTCATTTTTGTAGCAACACTATCTTGTACTTTTGCCTGTTTTATAGAAGAGTCTGCTGAAATTATTGACTGCATACCTGCCTGTAATAAAGCATTTCCCTTGCTGCCCTTCTTTGTTTTAACTGTTTTTCCCTGTGTGCTGTCCATATTATCCATAGAAAAGTCTTTTGCCTGCTGCTGTTTTCTCTGTTCAATCTGGTGCTGTATTAACTGCTGGTTAAGGCTGGTAATTTCCTGTTGTATTTCCTGCCTTCTCTTCATTTTTTCTTCTAATGGCATATCCTCATTAGCAGAAAGTTCCTGTAACTGTTTCTGTGCATTTTCTATTTGTTTCTTTATACTCCTGCTGGCTGCATCCATCTCTATATTACCATTTGTATACCCTGGCTGCATATTATGCGTTCCTGTTACACTTCCAACTGGCATCATATAATTTTCTCTCCTTCCGTTCCATGTTATATTGTCTATCTGCTTTTTACCAGGAAATGACGTACCGCCAGTTCCTATTTAATTCTTCGGAAATTTATTTGCCAGGATAAACCCATATTCCATGAAACGGCTTTTTTATGTTGTGAATAGTAACACACCCATAATTATTCCATCATCAGTATAATACAAAGACAGAACTTTCCATTATCTGCTACAATATCTATATCACCTGAATATTTCTGTGCCACCTTGCGTATATTAGATAAACCATAACCATGTCCTTCTTTATCCTCTTTTGATGTAAATATAAGCCCGTTTTGTGTATTCCACCTTAAATTTCCTTTAAAACTGTTACTTATCTCTATCATATAGGCATTATTCCTGCGGTATGAAATAACAGATATAAAACCTTCTTTGCTTTTTTCTGTATTCTCTATTGCATTTTGCAGTGCATTATTTAATATTATACTAATATCAAAAACATCAATTCCCGAACCTTCAGGATAAAAAAACCTTGAATTAAAATTAATTCCCATTTCCATAGCTTCGTTTTTTAACTCCTGCAGAATTACATCTGTTATAGGATTTCCACTTTTTACCCCGCTTTTTATCCCTTTTAGCCTTTCTTTTAATTTTGCACTATAAACCATTGCTTCTTCTGCATTACCTGCTTTATAAAGCCTTTCCAGTGTAAGTATATGGTTTGCCATATCATGTTTTATACTGTGTATATCATTATACATGTTTTCTGCCCGCCTGACATGCTTTCTTATATTTCCAATCTGCACGGCAAACATCCCTGCCTGCAGCTTTTCCTCTTGTTTTGTTTTAATATTCTGGTACAAAACTATAACTACCATAACGGTAATAACCGATACTGCACAATATAATAATACCAGTGCATCATAAATATTTATAATGCTGCCCGTTTCCAATATATAAAACCTGCGGTAATAACGCATAATCCCATATCCTGTTATGCCCATAACCAGAGGGGTTGCTAACATAAACAGTTCTTTTTCTGACATATCCACATACTTATCCGGATATACTTTTAAAATACATTTTATACATATAAATGTAAATAAAAATTCCAGAACCAGATAAAAAAGACTAACCGCCATATATAAAACAAGATTTATAATTCCCTGTTCCGATATACAGCCTGTACCCAGAATAAAATCATACAGATTATCATATAAAATCCCTGCCATAGCAGCAGAAAAACCATTTAATGAGAAGAATACCACTACAAGAAAAATTTTCTGTTTATAATTCTTTTGTTCTATACAGCAAATAACAATAAATACAGCAGATATCCCTGCTGCATATGCTATATAACTTTCCATGTATAATGGCATGGTATAAAGCAGCAGCATAACTGCAAAATATGATATGCCTGCACATAGTGCCGTTTTTCTCTTTTCTGCAAATGGTTTTATAAATAATAACAAGTTGTATCCGCTTATACATATCTCCGCTATTGGAAATGTATAAAATATTATACCATAAATGCCAGAATATGCCATATCCTATTTATTTCCCTTTCTCTGGTTATGCCTTAGGTAACTCTTTACAAAACCATGATAATTCTGTTTTGACATAAGTGCATGGCCTTTTTTTAAATAAACATTTGCAGAATCATATTTACATATAAAATCAAAATTTATAAGATATGCCCTATGTGTACGGTAAAACCCGTCCCCCGCTTTCTTTGCTAATTCCTTCATTCTCCCATAATATTCTATATCTGAATCCATTGTATGGATAATTATCTTACGGTTAAATACCTCTGCATACACAATATCTTCTGGATTAATTGTAATATGTCCGCCCTTTGAAGGTACTATAAAGCATGGTGTTTCTTTTTTATGACATGCCCTTATATTTTCATTATACTGCCTGGCAGCATTTTGTAATACTTCTGCAAATTTTTCATTATTAAATGGTTTTACAAGATAATGGAAAGCCCCTACATCAAATGACTGGAATACATACTCTTCTGTTACAGTTACAAAAATAATAATTATATCCCTGTTTAACTTACGCAGTTCTCTTGCAGTTTCCATTCCATCTGTCCCAGGCATCTTTATATCAAGAAACAGGATATCTGGAAACTGCAGTGCTTCTAGCACCTCTTGTCCTGAACTATAAAATATAATATTTGCTGCTGGATAAACTTTTATTACTTTATCTGCTATTAATTCCCTGGTTTCTTTCTGGTCATCACATATACCTATATCCACATTATTCCTCCTGTAGTTGTGGGCAGCCCTTTTTATCCTGCAAGCCCTTTAAGGCTTCTCCGGGCTTCCATTAAGGCAAAACCTAATAAATTCTGCCCCCTCCATTTATTAATATCAAACCTGTTTTCATCTTTCATGCTAATTCCAATTCCCCAGATTTTATCCCTTACAGCACATTCTGCCAGTATATGCCCCTCTGTTTTAAGCAGCATTTCTTTTAATTCCATATTCTGCCCAAACTTCTCTAACAACCCGTTATACACTATAATCTGTCTTGCCCCGTTCCATATAGCATCATTATAACCAGAAACCTTCCGCCCATATGCTTTTATTTTACCTGCATCACTTGTCTTTAGTATTTCACCTGCAATCCTGGCATCACCAAATAAAACAGCTTTCTGGTACATCATATACTGCTCCATTGAAGAAAACTTTATGCCATCCACAATGAAACCTGACAGATACCAGTTACTTAGATATCCATTTATTTCATCAGGATTATGAAAACAAACTATTTTATTATCCACCAATATCCCGCCTCTCTTACTTCTCTTTTACCCGCCTGTTATATTCTTTAACCAGCTCTGGCTGTATTTCAGGATACGTCCATTTATCTGTTAAATCTTCCATTAAAACAATTTTTTCAATTTCATTATGTAATTCATCTTCAAATTCTTTGATTTCTGCAAAATATAACATGCCAAATGTTTCAACGCCATTAAAATTATTTTCTGCTGTAACAGAATAAACACAAACTGGTTCTATATTATATACAACTGCCCCTGTTTCCTCATAAAGCTCCCGCTTTGCTGTTTCAAATATATCTTCACCTTCTTCACGGTGTCCTCCTGGCACTTCATAGGTATCTCTTTCTTTATGTTTGCAAAATACCCACTTGCCATCTGACTTTGCTATAATAACTGCAAATTTAAGCAGGCTGTCACTAATGTTTTCATAAAATTTTACTTCTGTCATTTTTATCCCCCTCTTTACTAATCCCCTTAACCATAAACAGTTCCATTGGCTGGCTGTATCCTGGAATATCTATTAAAAGCCCGCCTGCATCTTTATAACCCAGTTTCCTGTAAAAATGCTGTGCATCTTCATCTACCTGTGTTGAAACCATTACCATTCCATGTCCCTTAGCTTTCATATCATTTTCCCAATGTGAAACAAGTTCCCTTCCACAGCCTGTTTTTTGTGCACTATGCTCTATAAAAAGCATAGTGCAGAAGGGAATACTGTCCCAGAAAAGATTATATCTAAGAATCCCCTTAGGAACTCCATTGTCTGACAGGACATATCCCATATGCCTTTTTATCTTTTCTGTAAACCCGTCTTCTGGCAGATGCTTGTCAAGGCTGTACCAGAATTTCCTGTCACCCTCATTTACATATCTTATTTCCTTCATAAAAATCCCCCTGTTATTTAACAGTTTCCAATTATAACTGGTATTAAATCATCATAACTTTTACCAGATGCCGTAGGCTTTGCCTGTATTATACAGACAATTTTCTGGTCTGGCAATACTATAATTTTCTGTCCGCCTCTTTGCCTATCTCCTTAACCATAAATATCTGCAGCACCTTAACAAATTATTTAAAAGTTATATATAATAAAAGTAAATATACAAAATTAATTGACATAAGTCACAAAAAAATATAAAATATAAAAAGGAACAGATGTATGGAGAAAAAACAAATATACAAAAGACAAGTAAAGGATATTGGAAGGAAGGAGAAAAGAAAATTGCAGATAGAGTACAAAAAGAAAGCAGTAAAATATATAAATTGCTGTGATAAAGATACAAAAAAACGGTTAAAAAAAGCAATCGAAGCATTGCCATTTGGAGATATTAAAAGATTGTCAGGATTGCAAAACGAGTACCGTTTAAGGGTTGGAGATTTAAGAGTACTTTTTACAAAAGAAAATAATATAATAACAATCAATGATATATTACCAAGAGGACAGGCATATAATAATCTTTAGGAGGTGATAGAGTGAGCCGGGAAACAATCAAAGATTTGGTTGACATGATACCAGATAAGGACATTGATACAATTTATAAGGTATTAACCAGGTTTATCCCTGAAGATACCCCGCTGCCAGATGAGTTAAAGGCAATCAGGGAGGCAAAAGCAGACACAAGCCCAACAATCCCACATAATGCTATTAATTGGGATTGATAAGCATCAATTATTAAAGGGGCGGGCTTGCCGCCGCCCTGATAACTGGTATTAAATCATCATAACTTTTGCCAGATGCCGTAGGCTTTGCCTGTATTATACAGACAATTTTCTGGTCTGGCAATACTATAATTCTCTGTCCGCCAAACCCATTTGCACTGTACCCGTCTTTAAAAACCCACCAGAACATGCCATACTCCTGCATCCACTTTGTACCTTTGGCAGTTTCATATCCAAGTATTTTACTGGCAGGTGTAGTTATCTGTTCTGCCAGTTCTTCTGTTATAATCCTTTTTCCATTGTAATATCCCCTGTTTAACATTAATATCCCAATGGCTGCCATATCCCTTGCTGTTAAATCTGATTTTGCCTCTTCTGTACCACCATCTATGCCAGCATAATTATTACCAGGAATTGTATAACAAAGCCCGTCTGGTGCAGTAAACCATCTGCCACTCTGTATACCCAGCGGTTTATATAAATATTCATTACAGAAATCATAAACATTCATGCCTGACGCCTTCTGTAACAACAGTGATACAAGCATTACATCCCATTCTTTATATACTAATGTACTGCCTGGCAGGTCCTGCATATATATATCAGAAATATACTCTGCTGCATTGCCAGAACGCAGGCATTGTGTAACCATAGGGCAATGGTAATGTATGCCGCCGTTCCAGTATATCCCAGATGTCATTGTAAGAAGATGTTTTATTTTAAGCATCTGGTGGTATGGATGGCGGTTTCCATCAAATAAATTAATATAATTTGAAACTGGTTCATCAAAGCTTTTAATAAACCCTTTGTCAAGGCATATGCCAGCACATATTGCAATAATGCTTTTCCACACCGATTTTAAATTGTTCCTGCTTTCTTTTGTAAATTTATTATAATACTGCTCTAAAACAAGTTCACCATCTTTATAAAGAAGCACACTATTTACAAGCCGGTAATGTTTTTGTGAAATATAGCCATTTAATGAATTTATTAAAGCACTGTTATTATTTATACTCAAAAAAGATACCCTCCAATTATTGAATTTACATTATTTTTTAATTCTTCCGGCGTGCCAGCAGCAATTACATTCCCGCCATCAGAACCACCGCCTTTTCCAAGCTCAATTATATAATCACAATTTGATAATACATACGGGTCATGTTCTGTAACAATTACAGAATTTCCTGCATCAACAAGTTCCTGTAATAAATCCATAAGCTTCTGGCTGTCATAGAACGAAAGCCCTGTTGTGGGTTCATCAAGAATATATAAAATATCCCTTGCATTTCTGCCCTTGCTTAATTCCTTAGCAAGTTTAATCCTCTGGCTTTCACCTCCTGATATTGAAGGTGTTTTCTGCCCAAGTGTAATATATCCCATTCCAACACGCTGCATGGTTTTTAATATATTACAGATAATCCTGTCTTTATCTTTAAAAAATATAGCAGCTTCATCTATTGTCATATCAAGTATATCCTTTATATTCATGCCATCAAGTTCCACTTCCATAACCTCTGGCAGAAATCCTGCCCCGCCGCAGGCCTCACATTTAACCTCTATACTGTTTCCCATTCCAATATAATAGTTAATAACACCCTGCCCATGGCATACACGGCAGCCTCCTTCTGAATTAACTGAAAACATTCCAACAGAATATCCATAATCTTTTGACGCTGGCGTTTCTGCAAAAAGCTTCCGTATCCTGTCATAAATCCCTGTATATGTAGCAGGGCATGAAGTTACAGACCTTCCTATTGGTTTCTGGTCTATTACAATACATTTTCTGATATTCTGTACACCTTGCAGCCTTGCACTTAATTTAATATCCCCTGGATTATATGCTTCATCTGAAACACATTTATCTTTTAATGCTTCCTTTAACTTCGGCACAAGTGTATCCAGGACAAGGCTTGACTTCCCGCTTCCAGAAACACCTGCTATACCTGCCATTATACCCAGTGGTATATTTACATTTATATTTTTCAGGTTATGTATATCTGCGCCTTCTATTACAAGCTGCCGGCCTGTAACCTGTCTTCTGCTGCTTCTGGTTTTAAATTTATTTTTATCTGCAAGAAATGGTGCGGTTTTTGAAGTGCTGCATTTTAAAAACTCTTCATATTCCCCTTCAAAAATCTTTTCACCGCCCCTTATACCTGCACCCGGTCCCATATCAATAATATAGTCTGCATTATTAATAAAATTGGCATCATGTTCAACTGCAATTACTGTATTTCCACGTTCTACAAGGTTTTTAATAATTGAAATTAACTTGCCCTTTTCAAGCTCGTGAAGCCCTATTGTTGGTTCATCAAATACAAAAATAATACTATCCATCTCCGCAATAATATAACTTGCCAGGAAAAGCCTTTGTATCTCCCCGCCTGAAAGGGTTGGCACAGGCCTTGAAAGCGTAAGGTGGTAAAGCCCCACATCTGCCATGCAACGCAGCTTTGTACAAATTTCCCTGGCAAGAATGTTATTACTCTTTGCAGAATAATTTTCCATAAACTGCAGCAAATCACTAATATACATATTTTCAAGTTCTGTTATATTTTTCCCGGATACCGTTGTATACATTCCCTGCAGTCCAAGCCCTGTGCCTTTGCATTTTGGACATACAGCCTCTTTGGCATATGCCTGCGTAAAAGCAAAAAGTTCCTGGCGTCTGGATATTTTTTTCTTATTATGCAGGTTTCCAGAAGTACTGCTTTCAGTTGGTGCAAAAAAATTAACCCCTGCAAATCTAGTTTTTGGTGAGCCATATTTTAACGCAATAAACTGTTCTTCTGTCAAATCCTTTAATTTAGTATTAAGTGACAGCCCAAATACTTTAAGATAATCATTAATTTTATTATGCCATGTAGAAATTTGAGAAATTGTAACACAAAAAAATATTTAACTTTTCATTATTCTTGCTATTATATTTCTATAATATATAAAAATTTTAATATATTTTTTGTTAAATAATCTTCAAAAAATTTACAGGGATTTTTAAATTATGTAAGCGCCATAATACCAGCGGATTATGCAACATACATTACACAATTCTGATTTTATTAACTGAAAAGGGAACAAACCCTTCCAGGTTTATTCCCTTTTATTTAAATCCTCTTTAAAAACAAGGCTTTTTACTATCCAAAATATCTTTCAAGCAAGCCCTTGAATGCTTTGCCATGTCTTGCCTCGTCCCTTGCCATTTCATGTACTGTGTCATGGATTGCATCCAGGCCAAGTTCTTTAGCTTTCTTAGCGATAGCCATTTT
This sequence comes from uncultured Lachnospiraceae bacterium, assembly GCA_910577825.1. Lineage (GTDB taxonomy): Bacteria > Bacillota > Clostridia > Lachnospirales > Lachnospiraceae > Butyribacter. The sequence continues at coordinate 22,178 of CAJTOK010000014.1, forward strand.
GCCTTCTGTTGCGCCACATTCTGCTTCTACACGCATTTCAAGGTTTTTCTTTGTGCTGTCTGTAACAATCTCTCCAAGTAATTCAGCAAATTTAGCTGCATGTTCTGCTTCTTCATAAGCAGCTTTCTCCCAGTAAAGCCCGATTTCAGGATAACCTTCACGGTGTGCTACTCTTGCCATTGCAAGGTACATCCCGACTTCTGAACATTCACCATTGAAGTTGTCACGGAGACCCTGGAGGATTTCCTCATCAACGCCTTTTGCAACACCTACTACATGTTCTGCTGCCCAGCTCATTTCACCTTCCTGCTTTTTGAACTTGTCTGCACCAACTCCGCACTGTGGACATTTTTCTGGAGCTGCATCCCCTTCATAAACATAACCGCATACTGTACATACATATTTTGCCATAATTGTATCTCCTTTTTATATATAATTTCAAGTATATTGGAATACCTGATTGTTTTATTAATAGTAATGATTACTGATTTCTTGACTATAATATCATTAAAGATATTTCTTGTCAATATGTTTTTTAAATTTTTTTATCTGGGGATTTATGCCGTTTTTTAATACATTCATGGCAGATACCATAAAATGTAACAGTGTGCCCTTCTATAATCCCGTTAAATCCAGCATTAGCAATTTTATCAATATGCTCAATGGAGTCCATTTCTATATCTGATAATGCTTTGCACTGGTGGCAGAAAAAATGGTTATGGGGGCCTGTATACCCGTCAAAGTGTACAAGGCCGTCGCCACAGTTAAGCCGCAGGGCTTCATTATGGTCTGCAAGGAAATTTAAATTGCGGTATACTGTACCAAGGCTGATATTCGGGAACTGTTCCCTTATATTATTATATACTGTTTCGGCTGTCGGATGCAGTGTTGTTGATAAAAGATAGTTTTTAATTGCTTCCCTTTGTCTGCTGTAACGTACTGCTGGCATTATGCACCTCCTTATCAGTAATTATTACTATTATAAATATATAAAAACATAAAGTCAATGGAAAAATTATGTAACCATGCTTTAAATATTTGCAGATATACTCTTAATACGCTATAATAGTCTGTAAAATTAGGAATTTGCAAATTATGGCAGAATATGGAGGCAGTTATGAAACGTGCGGAAATGTATAAGTTTTATGCAAGAAGGATTACAAGAAATTTTATGTTATTTGCAAGATGGGCTGTTTTTTCAGTTTTTATAGGCTTTGTAGTGGGAGGGCTTAGTACATTTTTTGCATTCTGCCTGCGCCAGGTAACACAATTCAGGACACAAAACCCTGGAATAATTTTATTACTCCCGCTGGCAGGGATGCTGGTTGTATTTTTATATAGTGTTTTCAAGTATAAAAATGATAAAGGGACTAACCTTGTTCTTTCTACAATACATGCAGAAACAGAGCTTCCTTTTAAAATGGCGCCACTAATATTTATATCTACAATAATAACACATCTTTTTGGCGGTTCTGCAGGAAGGGAAGGGGCAGCGCTGCAGCTTGGCGGAAGTATAGGGAACCAGCTTGGACGGTGGTTCCGGTTTGATGAAAAGGATAAGAGAATAGTAGTTATGTGTGGTATGAGTGCTGCATTTTCTGCAATGTTTGGAACTCCAGTAGCTGCTGCAATATTTTCAATGGAAGTTGTAAGTGTGGGTGTTATGTATTATGCTGCACTTGTACCATGTGTTTTTTCTTCGCTTGTAGCTTCTAAAGTTGCCATACATATGGGAATAGGCCCGGATGTGTTTACAATACTTGATGTGCCTGGCTTCCATGTGGTTTCAAGTATAAAGATAATTATTCTTGCCCTTTTCTGCGCAGGGTTAAGTGTAATATTTTGTATAGTGTTACATTCTTTAGGTGATTTTTACAGGGACAAGTTAAAGAACCCATACATAAGGGTAGCCGTATCAAGCCTTATAATAATTGTGCTTACAATAATCCTTAACACACCAGATTATATGGGGGCTGGCGTTCCTGTTATAGAAGAGGCAGTTAAGGGGAATGTAAAGCCTGCTGCATTTATATGGAAAATTATTTTTACTGCATTAACCCTTGAAGCTGGTTTTAAAGGTGGTGAGATTGTCCCTTCATTCTTTGTAGGGGCAACTTTTGGCTGTCTTTTCGGGCAGATTGCAGGCATTTCACCTTCAATGTGTGCAGCAACCGGCATGGCGGCTGTATTCTGCGGTGTAACAAACTGCCCAATAACCTCAATGCTTATAGCATTTGAACTTTTTGGATACGAAGCCGTGCCATATTTTCTTATTACAATAAGTGTAAGTTACCTTATGTCCGGGTATTACGGGCTTTACCATGACCAGACAATAGTATATTCAAAATATAAAACAGAATATATTAACCGTAAAGCCAAAGAATAAAATACAGCCAGAAGGTTATTAAAAAGGCAGGAACAAAGCCCTGCCTTTCTGTCTTGTTATAGTATTGTTATATTGCTGCACATGCTTTTTCAAGCCACTCTGCTTCTTCACTGTCCAGATATGGTGAAATTTCATCATATACCTTTTTATGGTAATTATTTAAAAGTTCTTTTTCTTTTTCATCCATTAAATCTGCATTAATTAAATCCCTGTCAAATGGAACTAAAGTAAGCGGTTCAAATCCCATAAACTGCCCATACTGCGTTTTTTCACGTTTTACACACAGTATAAGGTTTTCAAGGCGTATCCCGTATTTGCCTTCAATATATATTCCAGGCTCATCTGACGTAACCATGCCCTCATCAAATACAGCATTTTCCCCAGGATATGGAAGTATACGGAACCTGAATGAATTAGGTGGTTCATGTACATTCAGCAGATATCCCACACCGTGCCCTGTGCCATGGTTATAGTCACATCCCATATCCCATAAAGGCTTTCTGGCAATATAGTCTAATGAAACACCTGAGCAGCCATAAAGAAAATGTGCATCACATAAATTTAAATTGCCACGCAGTACAGCAGTATAATATTTCTTCTGCTCTTCCGTTGCATGTTTTCCAGTAAGGATAGTCCTTGTTATATCAGTTGTGCCTTCAAGATAATGCCCGCCGGTATCTATAAGCAGCAGGTTATCTGGTTCTATGGAAGCATCTGTTGCAGGGGTGGCAGAGTAATGCACTATTGCCCCGTGGCTTCCAAAGCCCGCTATTGTATCAAAACTTTGGCCTATATAATTCTCCCCCCTGCTTCTTATTTCTTCAATCTTTTTTGTTACACTTAATTCCGACATTGGTATTTTTCCCATGTTCTTTTTAAACCAGTATATAAATTTAGTGACTGCAGCACCATCTTTAATATGTGCTTCTTTAATATTGCTGGTTTCTATATTATTTTTAACGGCTTTCCATAAAACAGAAGGATTAACCATATCAAGTATACGGGCTTTATCTGGGATATTATCTGCTACAGACTGGTTTACAGTATTCTTATCAAGCATGATTTTGCAGCCATACTCCAGATTTCTGATATAACTGTATATACTATTATAATCCTTAATAGAAACCCCTGCCTTTGCAAGTATGCCAGGAATAATGCCAGTAAAGGCATCTTGTTTTGCAAAAAGTACAATATCCTCCATTCCAATAATAAGGTAAGATAAAACTACGGGATTGCAATGGATATCATCCCCTCTTATATTTAAAATCCATGCAATATCATCAAGTGTAGTAATAATATGGTAGTCTGCACCACACTTTTTCATATGCTCCCTTATCCTTGCAATTTTATCTTCCCTTGTTTCACCTGCATAGCATATATCTAAAAGCATTACAGGTTTTTGCCTTAGCGGCGGCCTTTCCTTCCATATTCTTCCAATTAAATCAAGGCTGCTGTTAATCTTTGCACCTGTAATTTCAAAACTCTCCAGTATATCCTCTGTCCATGCCGCTGGCACTACCCTTCCATCAAAACCCAGCACCTGGTTTTTACCAAGGTTTTCTACAATATAATCTTTTATCTTAATTACACCTTCCATGCCTGACTTATAAAGCTTTATGCCGCTTCCCTCCAGCTGCTTTTCTGCCTGTATAAAATACCTGCCGTCAGTCCACAGTCCTGCCTCATCCATTGTTACAATAACCGTGCCTGCTGAACCGTCAAAACCTGATATAAATTCCCTGCATTTAAAATAATCACCTGTATACTCTGAATTGTGGAAATCATTAGACGGGATATAATACATATCAATCCCGTTTTCTTTCATGCAGTTACGGAGCTGCCTGATTCTTTGCTGTATATCCAAAATACTTCCCCCTTGTCTATCTTTTTAAAATATCTCCAAGTATATTGCTAAATTCTGCAAACTGCTTAAGCGAAAGTACTTCCCCTCTTATTGTTTCTGAAAGCCCCATCTGCCTTAGCGCCTCTGCTGCCTGTTCTTTGCCTGCCTGGATACTGCCATCATTAGCAATGCCATTCTGTAGTGTTTTCCTGCGCTGGTTAAATGAAGCACGTATAATTTTAAACATAAACTTTTCATCATTGACATTAACACAGGGCTTGCTATGGCAGCACAGTTTTATAACTGCAGAGTCCACATTAGGACGTGGCATAAAACAGTTTGCCGGGACATTGGCAATAATTTCTGCATCAGAATAATACTGGACAGCAAGTGACAATGCCCCGTAATCCTTAGTGCCAGGGCCTGCCTGCATTCTCTGTGCAACTTCCTTCTGTACCATTACTGTAATGTTTTCAAGTGGCACATGGCTTTCAAGAATCCCCATAATAACAGGGGTAGTTATATAATATGGAAGATTGGCAGCCACTTTTATAGCCCTTCCCCCGTTTCTTTCCTCTGCTATTTTATTAATATCCATTTTAAGTATATCTTTATTAACAACTGTCACATTATTATATTCTGAAAGGGTTTCCGAAAGAACAGGAATAAGTTTTTTATCAATCTCAACCGCCATTACTTCCCTTGCATTCTCACAAAGGTACTGTGTCATAGTGCCAATGCCAGGCCCGATTTCAAGTACAAAATCATTTTCTGTAATCCCTGCAGCATTTATTATTTTATCCAGAACATGCGTATCTATAAGGAAGTTCTGTCCAAACTTCTTCTGGAACTTAATATTATACTTTTTTAAAATTTCTATAGTGTTCCGTGGTACTCCAAGTGATGCCATATTTTCTCCTTAAAAAGCTGTTTTTACATTACAACTGTAATTTTTTCTTAATAGTATACCACTTTTTATTATAAATTAAAAGAGTACCCGTTTTCTGTTCCAGTTTCTTCCTATTTAAGTTAACAATTTAAACCAGAAAATTATTGACAATGAATTTTAAGAGTATTATAATTTGCGGTGGCAAGATAAAATATTAAAATACAATAAACAAAAAATGAAAGGGGATAGGGAACATGATATCACAAGTCTTAGCCGTAGTTATTTTTGTCGTAATGTTTATATTAATTGTATCAGAGAAGATAGAAAAACATATTGTGACACTAAGCTGCGGTTTATTAACAATGCTGCTGGTATTTGGCATTTCAATGCACAGTATGGCAGCAATTACTGAAACTCTTAATCTACATACCATAATTACCAAATCTTTCTGGTATACTTCTGGAAGCAGTGGTGAATCAACATCAGGGATTAACTGGGCAACAATTATTTTTCTCTTTGGAATGATGGTTATGGTAGAGGGCATGGCAAAAGCAGGATTTTTCCGCTGGCTGTGCATGAGGCTTGCCAAAATGGTAAATTACAAACCTGTACCTTTATTTATCGCATTTATGCTTATGTCTTTTGTGCTTGCAATGTTTATAGACAGCATTACTGTTATTTTATTCCTTGCAGCAGTTACAATAGAGCTGGCTAAATTATTAAAATTTAACCCGGTTCCAATGATTTTGTCAGAGATATTCTGTGCAAACCTTGGAGGTTCTGCTACAATGTGCGGAGACCCGCCAAATATTATTATAGGTACATCTTTAGAATTTTCATTTGCTGATTTCCTGGTAAATACTGGACTTATAGCAATAATAAGCCTTATTTTTATAGTTATCTACTTTTATATGGTATTTGGAAGGGCAATCGCGGCTGATGCTGCAAAAGATATTGATTTATCAGCTATACCAGCACCAAAAGATGCTATTACCAATAAAAGGGATTTTACAATAAGCAGTATTATATTCGGATGCGCAGTTATACTTCTTGTAACACATGCCCAGACAGGACTTACTGTTGCTTTTATTGGAACAGTTGTTGCTATTGTTACACTAATAGCTGCTGGCAAAGATGCACTGGGATTATTAAAAAAAGTTGATTTTAAAACACTTTTATTCTTTATCGGGTTATTTGCAGTTGTCGGCGGCCTTGAACAGACAGGTATACTTGAGAAAATCGCTACACTTATTGGTGATATAAGTGGCGGTAATTTAAAACTTATGGTGGCAATTATTATATGGATTTCTGCAATAGCAAGTGCATTTGTTGATAATATTCCATTTGCTGCCACAATGATACCTATTATAAGAAGTCTTTCAGCAACACAGGGAGTTAACCTTGAAACACTGGCATGGGCATTATCTATGGGAACAGATATAGGGGGAAGTGCTACTCCAATCGGTGCTTCTGCCAATGTAGTTGGTACATCTGTAGCTGCTAAAAATGGTTATATTATTGGCTGGGGCAGGTATTGTAAATCAGCTGCACCTGCAACTATTATAGTAATAACAATATCTATGGTTATTATATTTATAAGGTATTGCTAAATAAGGAGGGTTTTAATGGAAAAACAGGTAATTATAACAATAAGCCGTGAATATGGCAGTGCCGGGCATGAAATTGCAGAAAAAGTTGCAAAAGACCTTGGACTTAAATTATATGACAGGAATATGTTAGATGATATTGCAAAAGATAAAGATATCCATATTGATTATCTTGAAAAATATGATGAAAAACCTAAAAGGCTTTTTAGTTCCAGAAAAGTTGGTGCATATACTAATTCTATCGAAGAAATAGTTGCCGAAATGCAGTTTGATTACCTGCGTGAAAAGGCAGATACAGGTGAATCTTTTGTTATTGTAGGACGCTGTGCAGAAAGTGTGTTAAGTGACAGGGAAGGCCTGGTTTCTGTTTTTATACTTGGTAATCCTGAAACTAAAATTAAACGTATTATGGATAAATACCATTTAAATGAAACAGATTCCATTGCTAAAATTAAAAGGCATGACAAACACAGGAAACAGTACCATAACCGCCATTCAAATGGTAAGTGGGGGGATTCAAGGCTGTATGATATATGTATTAACAGCAGCAGGCTTGGACCAGATAAGACAGCTGTAATAATTAAGGATTATATAAAAGAGATAATGGATAATTTATGATTTTTAAATCCATATGAACATGTGTGGCGGTTTCCAGATTTCCTCCAGAGGCACGTTTGCACTACAATGTCACACGCAACAGCGCATAAAAGGGCTTAAATACGCCCTTTAAACGCCGGCGGTTCCATAGTGCCTCTTACAGGAAACTCTGGAAACCTCACACATGCTTTTACTTTATGAATTGAGTTAAATTATCCCTCTGCCAGAGTATAATTTATAATTAAAATATTTATATATATGGAGGGAGTCCTGATATGCAAAAAAAATATAGAAAAGCTGGAAACCTTTTATTATGTACCGTAGGAAAACATAAGTTTCTTTTTATTCTGATTGTTACAGTTACATTGATAATGGTTTTTATCTGCTTTCCACGTAATGTAGGAAAATTATTAGTACATAGCAATAACACCACTATTAAAATAGTAAAGACCGGGGATTATAAACAGGAAGCCCACGAAATACCCTTAAATGAAAAACAACAAGCCAGATTATTGGAATTATTTAATAACAGCTATGTACGGTTAAAAGTTTTTCATAAAGATTATATCAGGGGAGATGAAAAACCACCTTATATGGGATATTCCATTATATTGTCTGGTACTATGGATTTAGTTAGTTTATTCACTTCAGAAATACTCTGTATAAATGAAACCCAGTATATAATTTATGGGCAAACATTTGCAAATGAATTTATATCTATTATTGAAAACGGGGAATGACACCAGCAGACAATATACAATTAATTTTTGTTGAGAAATTTATAAATCCTGGAATTAAAGTCTTTTGCTTCTTCATAAGCTGCATGTCCTAAATCTTTATACATGTAAATATGGCAGTTTAATTTTTCTGCGGTTTCTACAGATGCTTCTCCTGTTACTACCTTGTCTTTACTGCCGCCAAGGACTAAGACAGGACATTTTATTTTATCCAGTCTGTCATAAGTATTAAATGACAAGCAGGCTTTTAAAATTATTGTAAACCTTCTGGTATCTTTTGGTTTTGCAATCTTCTTTAAAAGCGGGAAAAGCCATTTGTAACGTTTTACATATGAAGCAGAATACATTTTTAACATCATATCTTCTGCAAGAAGCCCATAGTTGTTGTCTAATGCCATTTTTAACCAGCTGCCAATTACTTCTTTTATAACTTTATTTGTTTTTGATGCTGTAACTCCAAGTACAAGTTTATGTACCATTTCCGGGTTATTTATTGCAAGATATTGTGCAATTATACCACCTTGTGAAACTCCGAAAATATCTGCATTTTTTATTTTAAGCTCTTTCATTGCATATGTAATGTCCGCTGCCATTTCTTCTATTGTATATCCATTTTTTAATACTTTTTTTCTGTCAAAAACATATACTTTGTAATCTTTACTAAAAAGCCTGTACATATATGCAAGTGCCATTGCTGAATCTGTTGCATTTCTTAAACTGACACCTGGAATTATAACTAATATCTTTTTTCCTTTTCCAAAACTAATATAACCTGTTTCTGATTCATCTTGTTTTATACTTCCCTTTTGAATATTATAAAACATTTTTATCCCCCTATAAATCCAGCCTGTAGAGCTTTTTTGCATTTTCTTCTGTCCTGTTTATAACTTCCTGTTGTGTTATCCCTTTAAGCTCTGCAATTTTTTCTACAATATATTTAAGATATAACGAACTGTTCCGTCCGCCCCTGTATGGTTCTGGTGTAAGGTATGGCGCATCTGTTTCAAGTACAATTCTGTCAAGAGGGGCTTTACAGACTACATCTATAAGCTTTTTGCTGTTTTTATATGTAACAACGCCCCCTATGCCAAGATAAAAACCCATACTAAGATATATTTTTGCAATTTCCAGGCTATAAGAAAAGCAATGTACTACACCATTGGTTTTATCTGTATTGGCAGGATAAAAAGTTTTCATTATATTTAATGTATCTTCTGCGGCGTCCCTGCTGTGTATAATTACTGGAAGCCCGGTTTCTTTTGCAATTTCAAGCTGGCGTATAAACCATTTTTTCTGTATAGGGCGTTCTGGCTCATCATGGTGGTAATCAAGCCCAATTTCACCTATTGCAATTACTTTTTCTAAAGATGCCAGTGATTTCAGCCATTCTATATCTTTTTCACTGGTATCTGCTGTTTCCTGCGGGTGTATTCCAGCAGCAGCATATATAAAGTTATATTTTTGGGAAAGTTCCACTGCTGCAGCTGTTGACTGCACCGAAGCCCCCACTTCAACAATATTTCCAATACCATTCTCTTTCATTGACATAAGCAGTCCATGCCTGTCAGCATCAAACCTGCTGTTACTATAATGTGCATGTGTATCAAATATCATAAACTTTCTCCTTTTATTAATAATGTGCCTAAGGTAATTTATCTGGAATTTCTTTTTCTGCCATCATATAATAAACCCATATTTTATAACCGGCATATCCATATAAATGGTCTAAACCACTATATGTATATCCTATAAAAGCTTCTTTTAAGCCAATGCTTTTTAAATATTTTGTCCCAACAGTAATTAAATTTACTGCAATATACTTTCCCTGGAAGGCATGCCTTACAGTTAAACAGCCAAATCCGCCTATGTCTTTGTTTATATATCCAGTTTTTACAATTAATGTTCCTGCAATTATACCATCACAGACTGCAATTAAAACTCCTATATCCTTATTGCTATTATTATATAACCCTTTGTCTTTATAATATTTTGTAAAATCCTGGTATGCGTCATCTGTACATTGGCATATACCCTCTATATCCTCTTCTGCTGCCCATTTATATGTAACATTTTTTATAGTATCCCCAATATTATATCCATCTCTTACAAAATTATCTAATAAAACTTTCATATCGAAAAAATCGCAGTTACATGAATGTACATATCCTCTTTTGCTAAAAAAATCTGCTGCATTATTACTAATATCCTGGCTTAATTCTTCATTTTCTGTTTTATAATAACTCTTTGCAAGTGGTACTCCTGGCATAATATAGTCCGGGCTTGTACCAATAATAATTTTATTATATCCTTTATTTATAATAATGCTTTCGGATTCTTTAAGCAGTTTTGAAGCAATTCCCCGGTTTCTGTATTCCTTATCAACACATAATAAAAGTACAACAGAATTATTTACCACAGATACCGCAATTAAATTTCCCTGTTTGTCTCTTTGTTCTATAATAGAATTATTTTTATTACCTAAAGTTTCTAAAACTATTTCTTTTTCCCTTATATTAAAAGGAAAATTTCTTTTATATATTTCAAATACCTCTAATAAGTTTTCCATTCATTATATATTCCTTCATGTTTATTTATAAAAAAATTATAAAGTATATTTTTCTTTTGTCAAGGATTAGAACAAATATTAAAACAAAAAACAGGCCAGCTGGCAGATTCCAAAGTATCCCCAGGAATTGCCAGCTGCTTATAATATTTATTTGCAAGAAAAAACCGGCACATTATCTGGTGCGCAGTTTTTCATCTGTTGTTAAGCTTACACGGAAAAACCTTTTTAAAAGCTGTATTCCATTAAATGGTATAAGCGGATATAAATATCCCCTGCCCGCAAATGTCTTGTTGAATAAAAGTGAGAACGCTAATACAGCTGTTCCCCCCACAAACCCCCATATGCCAAAAAAGTTTGTAAGTATAAGAAGCATTATCCTGCTGAATTTTAGTGCATATCCAAGTTCCATATTGCTCTGGGTATAGTTTGAAACGGCTACAAATGCCATGTATAACATAATTTCGGAGTTAAACCAGCCAGATTGTACTGTATAATCACCAAATACAATAGCTGCAACTACACTTAATGGCGTTGACAGCATTGAAGGCGTGTTTACTGATGCCATTTTAAGACCGTCAACTGCAAGTTCCAGTATGAGAAATTGCGCTAATGGATTTACATTTATGTCATCTTTAATCATTATAAAGTCAAATCCTTTTGGTATCCACTCCGGGTTTTCGATAAAAAGCAGGAATACTGGTGTAATAAATAATGCAAGTAAATTTGTAAGCATTCTTGTAAGCCTTAGGTAAGTACCTGTTATTGGTGGGAAATAATAATCATTTGCATCTTCTATTATATCAAAAAGTGATGTAGGTATAATCATTGCAGATGCCGAGTTATCTACAAGGACAACAACGCTTCCCTCTAAAAGGCTTGCTGCTGCCGCGTCAGGCCTTTCTGTATATTTAAATTTAGGGAAAGGGTTAAACCAGTGGCTTGGCAGCAGTGCTTCTGCAAGGCTTTCCTGGTTCATTGTAAGTGAGTCTACATCTATATTTTTTATTTTATTTATAACTTTCTCAATAACATCCTGCTTAACCCTGCCTTTCATATAGCCTATAGCTATATCTGTACGTGAACTTTTCCCTGCTTTCTGTATTTCAAATATAAGATTTGTATCCCTTATACGTCTTCTGATTAAAGCAGTATTAAAAATAAGTGCTTCTATAAAACCATCCCTTGAGCCCCTTAAAACCTTATCTTTATCTGGCTCTTGTATGCTTCTGGCGGGCATTTTCCTTATATCAAGGGCTATTATTTTATTATACCCTTCTATTATAAAACATGTAAGACCCGATAAAATTGAATCTTTAAAATTCTGTTCATTATCCACGGTTTTAACATCTGCAAACGGAACACAGTCTTTAATAAAGCCCTGTAAATCATCTGGCAGCCCGTCCTCACCGGTATTATAAAAATATTCAATAATCTTTTCACATAAATCACTGTTTAAAAAACCATTAATAGCAAATATTGCAATCTGCTTTCCACCAGCTTCTATATTCCTCTGGATAATATCAAAACCAGAATCCATATTCAGAAGCGCTTTGACAGCATCACGCCTCTCATCAATACTACCTGTAAATATGTCCATATATACCTCACTTCTATATACTTTATTACTATTTCTCTTTTAAGTATGCGCATTTTAAAATTAGATATTCACATTTTTCCCTGTTAAAGGTAAAATATAGACATAATTTTATACCAGACAGGAGAGAGAAATGCCTATACTAAAATATGAACAGGAATTATTCCAGGCTGCATGTGATAAAATAGTTAAAAAGGAACGTGTACAGAACGGAATAGGAACACTTAAAGAAAAGACCCTGCACGCTGTACTTAAAAATTTCTATGAGCCTGATATCTCACACCAGGAAGTAAAAATTGGACGGTTTATTGCAGATATATACAGGGATAATGAAATTACCGAAATCCAGACAAGAAGTTTTAACAGCATAAGAAAGAAACTGGATAAATTCCTGCAGATGTACCATGTAACTATAGTATACCCTATTATTTATACAAAGTGGCTGTACTGGATTAATGAAGCCACAGGTGAAATATCGCCTGGAAGAAAATCACCAAAACGTGGAAGTTTCTATGACGCATTTTATGAACTTTATAAGATAAAACCATACCTGGCCAGTCCAAATCTCCATATACGGCTGGTTCTTATTAATGCAGAAGAGTACAGGATTTTAAATGGCTATGGCAAAGACCATAAAAAAGGGGCAACAAGATATGACAGGATACCTGTTGCACTTGTGGATGAACTTTATATAGATGGAAAAGACGGGTACTGCCTTTTGCTTCCTGACAGCCTGCCTGAAAAGTTTAGTGTAAAGGATTATGCAAAACATGCGCATACCAGTATAAGATATGCGCAGCTTGCAGTTAATATATTTAAATACATAGGAATAATAGAGCAGGCTGGCAAGGATGGGAGAAGCTTTTTATATAGCAGGAAAATATAGTTTATGGCCTAATGTCCAGGAGTGCCTGTTACATTCCAGAATGTTTCTTCCTCGCCTTTAAAGCCATCTTCTGATAAAAACTGCTTAAATCAATGTCTTCACTAATACGGAAAACACTATTGCCTCCAATGGCATATGGCACATATGACATAAACCCGCCTATATACCTTGCATACAATACACTGCTCCAGCTTAAAAATACTTTTTCTTCCACTTCAAAGAGTGTTAAAAACTCTTCCTGTACCCGTTTTCCTCCTGTTTTTAAGAAAACCCATTAATTTTCCCCTGTTTTTATAATATCATATTTATAGAAGTTTATCATTAATTTATTTTAGTGTTTACAACTTTTACTCTGTAAAAACATCCTCTTACCTGCCATACCAGACCACTTGCTTTAAATCTATTTACATATCTGCCAGGTTTTCTTATACTGTATTTGTCTGATAATAATTGTTACAATCTTTAAAACCAAAGACTGTACCTATGGGAGGAGGATATGAAAATACATATTGAATTAAATGAAAATCTTACAGAAGATGAATTAATAATAAGATGCAGGAGTATTTCCAGTAAAATACTGGAAATCCAGAAAACAGCAAGTGATATTATAAATTCATCACAGAAATTAATATTTTACAAAGGAAACACCGAATACTACCTTGCTGTTGATGATATTCTCTTTTTTGAAACAGAAGGCGGGCAGATTAATGCACATACAAGGCGGGCAGATTAATGCACATACAAGGTCTGGCATTTACCAGACAAAATATAAGCTTTATGAATTAGAAAACATCCTTCCTGGTTTCTTTATGAGAATATCAAAGTCAGCAATTTTAAACACAAAACAGATTTACTCAATAAACCGTAATTTAACAGCTTCAAGTATTGTGGAATTTACTGGCACGCATAAACGTGTGTTTGTATCGCGCTATTATTATAAACCATTAATTAGCAAACTTGAAGAACAAAGGCTTCACTAACAAAATATTTTAAAAAGAAATGAGGTAAATATGAATAAAAACCATAACAGCAAAATTTTATGGGGAATACTTTTTATTCTTGCTGCTGTATATATAATTATAAGCAGATATATAGATTTTCCCCAGATAGATATTTTTAAATTACTTATAACAGCTTTCTTTATACTTATGTTCCTTGAGGGTCTGCGCCAGATAGATTTTTTTGGAATTTTATTCCCTGTTGCCTGTATATGTATACTTTATGATAAATTTCTGGGAATTACTGCTATTACGCCATTTCCTGTCCTTTGTGCTGCACTGTTTGGAAGCATTGGGCTTACAATGGTATTTGGCAAAAAAAACCGTCCATATATCTGGAATAATACAAAATCCAGAATTATCCCTGGCACAACAAATGAACAGTGCAATGGCGAAAATATCTGGTGCAAAAACTGTTTTGGTTCTGCAATAAAATATGTTAATTCAGACAATTTCCATGGTGCAGAACTTAATAATAATTTCGGCTCTATGGCAGTATACTTTGACAATGCAGTTATACGGGAAAATTCTGCATATTTAAATATAGAAAATAACTTTGGTGAAATAAAAATTTTTATACCTAAAGAGTGGAAAATACAAAATAACCTCCAGCATACATTTGGTACAATTAATGAAATTGGCAGGTTTCCAGAGAACAGTAATGTAACTTTATATATCAGCGGACAAACATCTTTTGGGGAAATTTCTATATACTTTATATAAGTTTTATACAGGAAATTGTACCATTAATAACAGTTATAACCACAGCCTATGGCATACAGGCCTGTTTTCTAAACAGAATCCAGGTTTTGTATACTATAGGCTTTATCTTTTTATTTTCATATATTTATACAATATATAAATATATGAAAGCAATATTGCTTCAAAATGGTTACACTAATAAAAATAAATTATGTGAGGAATTTACATGCGGTGTATTGATGATTTTGAAGTTGGTAACAGGTTAAAAAAGCTGCGTGAAGATAAAGGCAATAATAAAACTGATTTAGCCATTGAACTTAATATTTCTACTGCCCAGTATGGACGTCTTGAAGGCGGGAAGGCACGTATAACAACAGAAGTATTAAATAAGGCCTGCGCTTATTACAATACTTCTGTTAATTATGTCCTGTTTGGTGAAAGCCCTTTATACACAAGTGTTTTCTTTGAAAAAATTAATAAGCTGCCGCAGCCTGATATAAGAAGGTTTCTAAAAATATTAAGCTGCCTGTTTCCATTAGATTCAAATAACAGTAAAAAATACAGTGAAGAACCATTTTATAAAATATTTATGGACGGGCTTCTGGAAATGATACCAGTCCATGCCCCTTCTGCTGTAATGTATGTACTGGAATATGAAAAAAACCGCAAAAAAGTTAGTGAAAACCAGATGATAAGGGAACTAGGCCTTACAAGGTTTAAATGGGACTCTCTTATAAAAGACTGTAATGTACATGATATTACAATACCATTAACTATAAACAACAAGTATGGTTATGACATGGACTTTCTTATTAATAATAAGATTAACTGCAATATGTTTTTTGATAACTTATTTGAAAAAGAAAATCCCGTAAAACAGAAAGAAATAATGGAGATATTTGACCTTGTAGTAAAAACCAGCGCACAGAATATTAATAAAGGACAGGAATAAAAATTTATAAAAACAATAAGCCGCCAGTTAAAATAAAATGCGGCTTATTGTGTATCAGTGTTTAACTATTTTATATACTACTGCTGCTGGTTTTAACAGATTATAATTAGTGGCACGCAGAAGTGTAATGCTCTTTTTTTCTGTGCTTTTATATATCCTTGGATATTTCTTTTTTAATTTACAATCCCATTCTTTAAGTTCTTTTTTTATCCCCTCATTAAGTCCCATACTGATATAAATCTGGAACTGGTTCTCTATAACCTGTGCAATGCACTTTTCAATATATATTTTTGTATATTGCGGTATTTTCTTCTTACATGCCATTCCATAAAATGATACAAGGCTTCTATAAACCCTCATATGCTGTGCCCTGTTCTTCTGCATGCTTTTAATATCTACACTTTGCCCGTTTCTGCCTAAACGGTACATATAAAGGCTGTAAGGCGCATAATATACACTCTCTATCTTTAATGCAGGATATGTAATATATTCTACATCAACATAAAAGCAATGTTCATCTATTTTGCGTGGCATATTCTTTAAATAGACTGTTTTAATAGTAAGAGAGTGCATTTTAATAACCTTTTTAATCTCTCCTTTTGACATATAACACACTCTTCCATATTGTGTTTTATCATCTGTACAAGTCTTTTTTGAAAGAATTTCCCCTGTTTTATCCTTTATACAAAGATAATCTGAAGCAATTACATCAACGTCCTGTTTCTCCAGAAGCTCTATAAATTTCTGGAGTTCCTTTGTAGAAAACCAGTCATCACCATCTACTATTTTAAAATATTTGCCTGTAGCATAAAATATGCCTGTATTAATTGCAGAACCATGCCCGCCATTCTCCTTTGAATGAAGGTAAAATATCCCTGGATATTTCTTACAGTACCTTAATGCAATATCTGGTGTACTATCTGTAGAACCATCATTAATAATTAATACCTCTGTTTTTTCTAATAAATCTGGCTTTACAAACGCTATTGAAGAAAGACATCTTTTAATATACCCTTCAACATTATACGCTGGTATAACAATACTTAATATTTTATCCATATGTTTTTTCACTCCTGATATCTTCTATATTTTATTCTATAATCTTTTCCTGACTGCCCTTAGAAAGTAATTTATAAAATAATAAACACTTTTACAAAATGGTATCTTTTCA
Source organism: uncultured Lachnospiraceae bacterium (assembly GCA_910577825.1). Taxonomy (GTDB): domain Bacteria; phylum Bacillota; class Clostridia; order Lachnospirales; family Lachnospiraceae; genus Butyribacter. Next base: position 39,106 of record CAJTOK010000014.1, read on the forward strand.
TAATTATAATATATATTCCATGTCCATAAAGCTGCTTTAAACTTATTGGCACTCACTGAATTACTGTTTACACGGTAGTAAGCCAGGACTTCATTAATACCATATGCTTTAACTCCTGTTTTTAGAATTGAAAGCCATACAGCATAATCTTCATGTTTAATCTCGGGAAATTCTATTTTATCAAATAACTTCTTTTCAACAACAACTGTAAGGCATGGAATAAAATTCCCTTTTAATAATATTTTGTAATCAGCATAATCCTTTACATTGCGTATCTTTCCCGTTTTATTGCTTTTTTCATCAATAGTGGCACATGCAGAATAACAGAATCCTGCATTATTTTGCATCATAAAATCTATCTGTTTTTGCAGCTTGTCCTTCTCCCATAAATCATCACTGTCCAGAAAGGCAAGATAATGCCCTTTTGCCAGATTAATTGCATAATTCCTGGCACTTGCAATACTTGATTTCTTATCCCTTTTATAATATTGTATCCTGGCATCTTTTTTTTGGTAGCTTTTAACAATACTTTCTGATGCGTCAGATGAACAGTCATCTACTATAACCATCTCCCATTTAGTATATGTCTGTGCCAGTACAGATTCAATAGTTTCTGCAATAGTAGCTTCTGAATTATACATAGGAGTAATAATTGATACCAGCATATAAAAATCCTTTCAATATAATATTAATACAGTTTTAACTCCATACCCTTTCCCCATGCCATACTGCCTGCACTTGCAAAAAGTGCATAACTTAAAGGGTTATAGGCTTCATCCAGTAAATGGTGGTCAATGGAACAGCTAATTGCCAGTAATATAATTGACATCATAAGCACTGTGTCTTCCCTGTTTTTATAACATATAAGCCCATAAATAACAATAACCATTCCAATAAATAAAATACCATATCTCAATAATATAAAAAGATAGGAACTGTCAATAAAAAAGTAGTCTTTTGGGCTTTTTACAGAACCACCCATTCCAACCATTGGAATATTTTGTCCAAAAAGTGTTATTCCGTATTTTTTAATTCCAATTTTAGCTAAATCCAGCCTTCCTGTTATTGTTTCATTAATAGTTTGTATAAATTCATTATCCTCTTCATAATAAAGTGACAGAAAATACATAACCAGTCCAAAAAGCACCATACTTATTAAGGCAAAAACATGCCATATTTTTTTCCATCTTATATGCGCCCTTGTTCTTTTAAATAAAAATAATTTCTGTTTTTCTCTTTTACTCTGCCATTGCAGTACACGGTACCCTCCAAAAAACAGCCCGAGCAGGGTAATACATATAGTATCCAGCTTTGCATAACAGAAATAATAAATAAGGCCGGCAACTGCAAATGTCCCAATATAATGATACCAGCGCAGCTTTTCCTGGTATAAATAAAATGCTGTAAGAAGCATAAAAAATATATGTGCAGCAAAGTCTGTTGTGTATACACAGCCAAAGGAATACCTGTACCTTCCATTACCTAAATCAGCAGATGTATATGCCAGATTTTCAATTATCCCAAGAAGTGATGCTATAAATGCCAGTCCCATAATGGATATATTCATTAATAAATATATCTGTAATATCTTTCTGAATGGTACATCTTTTGCAGATACTAGCATTAATACCCACAAAAACGGCCAGAAATAACCACTTGATACAAGCACTATAATACTACATGCAAACATGCCCGCAACGGCTATAAACATTTTAAATGTATAGACATCAAATAAAAAAATTTTTGCTGCCAGTATTACTACTGAAAACACAAGACACATATTAAATGCCATTCCACTATGAGGGAACATTGTTGTCCCCATAATGCTCCAGAACATATAAATTATAAAGCCAGCAAAAAATAAATTTTCTCCATTCTGGGGATTTTTTGTCCAGCTGTTATATTTTTCTATTAGAAAATCCATTCTGATTATCCTCCCATGTGTCCTTGTATATAAAAAGTTATTCTACCACAATACAGCCCCATAATGGTATTCCAAATTTCTGGCAGGTTCTTATTTCTTTTGCAAGCTGTGGATAAGTATTTTCGCCTGCTTTTATTATTACCACTGCGTATTTGTTTTCAACCATATCTTCTAATGCTTCGTTTGTTTCACCTGCCATAACTCCTGCTGATACTAAAATCCCGCTTTCTTCAAAAGCCTCTTTTATATCTTCTGCTACACCTTTTACGCTGTCATCTCCTGAAAGAAGGTTTAAGAAAAATCTGTCTGTGCCATATTTACGGGCCAGTAACTTTAATTCTGTAATTCCAGTCCCTGCATCAGGTTTTTCCCCGTTCTTTCCTTTACTGCATGGAAATACAGGTACTTCTGCATTCATTAATTCCTTAGCTGAACGTATTCTGTTGCTAAGAAGGTACTGGAATGAAATAATTACAAATGGCAGTACAATTCCAAGGATAATTCCAAAAACTGCATATTTTACAATAAGTATATTGCCTGGTGCTGCCGCTTCCATAACTTCTGGTTTATTTTCTTCAATATAATCTGCCTTGGCATTTTTATTAGATGCTATCCTGCTGTTATAATCTGCAAGGGAAACATTATAGTTTTTCAGGGTATCCATTTTGGAGTTTTGTACATTGGTTACATCATTATCAGCTCTGACATAATATTTGCTTTCTAGTTTATTAAACTTAAATTCCCCTTGTACTTTTACTATTTCTGGAATATAACTTTCAAGCCCGTCCTGTATTGTTTTTAATATTTTCTTTCCCTGTTCTTTATCATAATGGTTTATAGTTATATTTATAATATTTCCATTAGTAGGCCATGATAATACTTCCCTTATATAACTTGCTTCTGTTTCACCATATTCCTTTTCCAGTATTTCCTGTATATTTCCATAAGCAAGATAATTTGTCATAGAGGTAAGTACATATCCTATATTTACTGTATCGGTTACTGCATACTGTGCTGTTGATACTTGTATATTTAAAGGTTCAAGTTTCATATATATTGATTCATCTATATATTTCTGGAGCTTACTGATTTCTTCTTCTATCATTTCTATATTTGTCTGGCTTTCTTCTATCTGTGTATCATAAGCTTCTAACTGTTCATTATATAAATCCACTTCTTCCTGTTGTTCTTTGGTCAGGTTTTTAAGCTGGTTTGCCTGCTGGTATCCCAGTACACTTAATGCTGCTGTGCATAGAATTATAAATGGTATAATTACTTTCCAATGGTTAATAAAACTATCTGCTATATTTTTAAAATAATAATTCTTGCGTTTCATATCATTCCTCATTTCTGGTTTATTTGCTATATGTGGACGTTTTTTACCTTGTATTTTACTTAAAAATTTCTTAGCCTTGTCTGTTATTTCAACAACAAATGGTTCTTTTCCCAAAAGAAGTATTCCCATATAGCTTCCAAAGAAAAGAACAAATGAAATGCCAAGTGAAAATACTACTGGAATATTTAAAAGTGTCACCCATAATGATGCAATAATACCTGTAATACATGCAGGTATTAATAATTTCCAGTTAAGGCCTGCAAACAGGTTTCCTGATAATTTTCTTATATAATTATATTGCACTATTAGAACTACTGCTTCTGCAACAAGTGTTCCTATTGCTGCACCAGAAACTCCATATGCAGGTATTAAAAATATATTAAATATTAAATCAGTTAAAGCCCCTGCCAGAACCGAATATAATGTATTATTCCCTTTTCCCATTGATACAAGCATTTGTATTCCGATTATATTAGTAAGGCCTATTAATAAAACAGCTGGCATAATTATCTGCATTGGAAGGACTGATTTCCCATAAGCTGGTCCTGATACAAGATATATGCTTTCCCTGGCAAAAAAGGTAAAATAAACTGATATTGGCAATGCCGTAACTACCATTGCATGTATGGCCTTCTTACAAGTTTTAAAAAACTCCTCTTTCTTTCCTCTTTCAAGATAATATGACATACGTGGAAGCATTACTATACCGCCAGCTGTAACTATATTAGCAAGAAGCCCTTTAATTTTAACTGCTGATTCATAGTATCCTGTTTCTTCTGGGTTTCTTATTATTCCAAGCATAAAAGTATCCAGGTTAGTGTATACCAGTGTAGCACATGAAACAGCAAAAAGTATAAATACCTGCTTTATATGGCGCTTTATATGGTAATTTCCCAATGGCTTTATATAAATAATTTTTCCTGCATGTATAAAGTTCAATATGCTTGACGCATTCGCTGCAAACACTGTAAGCATCCCATAAAAAATATAATCCTGCTGGCCTTTCACTAAAACAAACAGTAAGGGAATGGCAGCTATCTTAAAAACCAAAGCCCTTACTGTAATATAAGCATACTGTTCTACTGCCTGGTATAACCACTCTGCTCCAATAGCATTCAGCAAAATCATTGTACTCATTATTAAAAATAATGTTTTATCTTCCCGTAATCTTGTAACCGTAAGTAAAGAAACTGCAAAAACAACATATGAAACAAATACCATAAAAATATTTATAAAAAATAATTCATGGGCTGTCCTGCTAAGTTCTTCCTTATTGTCACGCACTTTTGCACATGCCTGGATTCCATAAGTTGGTATTCCCATTTGTGCAAGCATTGTAAAATAGGTAATAACCGAAGTTGCAAAAGAAACCTTTCCAAGCCCTGCAGGAAGCAGGACCCTTGACGCATATGGCAGGGCCACTACTGGAAAAATATAAGAGGACATCTTTAATAATCCATTTAGCAGCATATTATATGCAAGTGATTTTTCTTTTGCCATATCACCATATTACACCTTTCTTATAAGTCTTTTATCTGGTAAATTACTGTACACATATTACACCGCATACTTTGCTTTCCAGGTCTTTTAACTGCACAAACATATATTCCAGGGCTTTTAATGTACCTTTTCCTAATTCCTCAATTATAACAACATTATTTTTATCACATAATTCAGTATACTTTGAATCCCCTTCAGCTAATGTTACTTTATTGCAGTTAATGCCACTTTTCTGGATTGCATCTGTTACTTGTTTCATACGTGATTTACCTGTTTCTGTTGTACAATTATCTATTATTGTAATTTCATTAAATCCATTTTTCTTGCAATATACACTTACTTTTGCAACAATTATATCAAGCTGGCTTGTCTTGTCAGTCCCGACATCACCAAGTATAAGGCTTGCAATATTGTTTTTATTCTTGCCAAATGTTCCAAAAACCCTTGATAGCCCTTTATCTGTAATTTGTCTTTGTACAAATATTCTGCCATTAGACATAGTAAGTAAAACTATAGCCACTACCGAAATAAAACCGCCAGCCAGAATACCAACTATAATATATTTTAAACTTATTCCACTGCCAGTACCAGTTTCTTCTGTTTCTGGTTCACTTCCTGCAGTACCATTCTCTGCAATTTCTGCATCTGTGCTGGTTATCTTTTCAAATAATGCAGTTTGTGTTTCAGTTAAAGCATTATATAATACCTGGTATTCATTATACAATGCAACGATTTGTGCATCATAAGTGCTTTTAACAGATGCCATGCCTGTATCTACAGTTTTATAAACACTTGATGAAATTTCTTCTAATGAATGGCTGTTATATTTCTTCTGTACTTCCTTCTCATAAAGTTTTACATGCTTAACAACCAGTGCCTGCAGTTCCTCACACTGTGCTTTATCTTTTCCATAAATTCTTACAGAAAGAATCCTGTTTAAATCATCGCCTTTTTCAAAGTTAGTTTCACTGTCATCATTTAAGTTTGCCCTTCCGCCAACATTCACAAATCCAATTAATTCCGCAAGGTTCTCTGCATCAATATCTCCTGGATATTCTTCTGCAATTTCATTAAATAACCCGCCATCAAACATATATGCAACATACATCTGGCGTATATACTTATTATCAATATTTTTATTTAACATAAAGTCAGTTCTTGCCATATCAACATCATACGGATTCAAGGACATATAAACAGATTCTTTTTCATATTCAGTCTTTTCATTAATTCTTTTCTGTACTGAAACCAGGTTATTAACTTTTGTAATTTCTGCTGGAGTTAATCCTTTGCTTAAATCTTCTACTGATACTTCTGCATTCTCTTTTTTATGTTTGTGCATGCCAAAAGCACCAGCCAGGACTGCAAACACAATACAGGATATAAGGACTATATGCCATTTCCTTAATATTTCCCACATTAGTACTCTTAAATCAATTATAACTTCGTCGTTTTCCATTGTTACTCTCCTATCTTTAATTAATTATTCTGCCCCTTTTCCAAATAATACCACCCATACTGTTTTTAATATAATTTTAAAATCCTGTCTTAAATTCCAGTTATCAATATACTCACAGTCCAGTTTTACTATTTCATCAAAGTCCGTTATGCTGCTTCTGCCGCTTACCTGCCAAAGACCTGTTAAACCGGGTTTTATGCTGACCCTTCTTCTGTGGTATGACTTATACATCTCAAATTCTGCTTCTGTAGGCGGACGTGTGCCCACAAGGCTCATATCACCTTTTATTATATTTATAGCCTGTGGAAGCTCATCTATACTAAGCTTTCTGATAATCTTCCCTGCAGGAAAAATTCTTGGGTCATCTTTTATTTTAAACATAAAATCACTGCCCATCTCATTTTCTTCCATAAGGCTGGCTTTTCTCTCTTCCGCATCCATATACATTGAACGGAATTTATATATTTCAAATCTCCTGCCATTCTTTCCTATACGTATCTGCTTAAACATTATAGGCCCTGGCGACTGTACTGCTATCCCTATAGCTACAAATGGAAGTGCAATGCACATACATATAAATAATACTGCCCCTCCGCATATATCCATAATACGTTTAATTACTACATCACGTATATCATACTCATAGTTTGAATAGACTATGACCCCGTAGTTCCCTATTGGCATAAACTGCTTCTGGCCGTATTCGTAGCCATATTCATGCAAATCCAGGTATATCTTTATTCCCATTGCATTAAGCCAGCCCATTATTTTCTCTCTAAGTTCATATTCCTTATATGGCATATAAATAAATGCCCCGTCAACAGGAATATTTTTAATTACTTCTTCCATATTATCCATATTGGCTATAACAGGAACACCATCAATATCTGTGCCTGTCAGGTCTTCATCAGTTAAAGCAATATATTCTGTACTTAAATAGTCAATTTTTTTAAGTTCACTTAAAACAGTTCCTGCATTATGGCTGTCTGATATTAATACAATTTTCTCTGCATATGTTGTCATATATTTCTGCTGCAGTATTTTCTTTAAAACCAGATGCTCTATATATGTTCCTGACAAAGCTATAACAAAGAAGTACCCTAACTGGAGCCTTGAATAATCACTGCCAAGTTTCATAAGATAAAAGTATGTCATTACACATGCTGCAACAATTATGTATTGTTTAAATACCAGATAAGCTTCCCTTAACTTATCTCTTGTAAGGAAATCTGTATTAGTCCTGAAAAAAAGCTGCACTGCTATATATGCCAGTATAATAAACCACCGTAATGCCGCATAATCTGCATTGGTCATTCCGCTTACTTGTATTGTGTCAAACCTTAGTACATTCGCAACAGAATATGCAGCCAGTATAACTACTATATCAAGTAATATAGCCATATAGCCAGACAAAGTCCTTATCTTTTGATTCATCTTTTTATCCTTTCATACCAATCCAATATTTAATTGTAAGCTCCACATAGTATAACATGATGGTAATATCATTTCAAGTGGTGGATGTTTCTTTATTATTATTTTTAGCCGGTCTTTTTTCCCTTTTATAGAAAAATGTGTATTGCTGGTACACTCCTGCATACTGTCCTGTCATCCATTCTGGCATTACACCGCCATATTCTTCATCTATTACTTTTTTCATCCATACGTCTACAGGGCAGGCATCAAGGTGGTGAAGCCCGAATAAGCATATACAATTAGCAACTTTTTTACCTATTCCTTTAAAACCCATAAGGTATTTCATGGAAGCTTCATAGTCAAGTTTTAAAAGTTCTTCTATAAAACCTGGTGACTGTTTCTGGTAACTGCATATTCCCCATATATATTCGTCACGGTATCCAAGCCCCAGTCCTGAAAGGCTTTCCCTTCCGCCATTTTTTTCTATATCTTCAAGGTATGGTACCATATAGATATCTGTACCCCTGAGTGCTTCTGTCTGCCGCATATATCTGCTGCACAATGCTTCTATTCCCTTTTTAATACGCGGGATATTGTTATTTTGTGATATAATAAAGGAAATTATTGTTTCCCATATATCCTGTCTAAGTATTCTTATGCCTTTCCCATATTCTGCTGCACTTTTTAAGAATGTATCTTCTGGATTTATACACTGTACCAGCCCTTTGTAATCTGTACCAAGGTCAAAGTAATTATACCAGTACTGCCTAAATTCTTCTTCAGTACATGAAAGCTCAAAATGGCTGCCTGTCTGTGCTATATCCAGATAATTCCCAAGGGCAGGTATGCGGTATTTGTAATTATCAAGCTTTTTCCACCTGAAACACTGGCCTGAATCCGCTATCTGTTCTAAATCAAAGTATTCTATATCCTTTGTGACCATATTTATAACCAAGCCTTTCTTTAAGTTTTAATCTGTAAATAAGTGGTATTTGTCCTTCTGGTAGTCTGTAAATTCTGCACCACCTATATATTCTTTTGCTTTTTTAATTATGCCTTCTGCTGTATAAAGCGGCACTTTATATAAAGTATGTGCCCCGTCATATACTATTATTTTACCATCACTTGTTGTTGTAACATAGTTGGGGATTTCTGCCACTACTTCACCTGCATTTGCTTTGCTGTAAATATATGCCGTATTAGAGCCCTTTGTTTTGCCTTCGCTTTTGGCATCACTGTCCTGGTACCATACTACAAAATATGGCAGGCTGTCTGTTGTCTGCACACCATATACCCCATTGCTGATTAATGATAAATCAAGGACTTTTTTCCAGTTTTCCATATCATAAACTTCGCTGTAATCATTGAGGAAATACCTTCCGCCGCCAAAAAACATTGTACATGAATAATTCCCGGAACTGCCGCTGCAGACTGTTTTATTATCTTTAAGTGAATATACATACCAGCCTGTGCCATCTTCTGTCCTGTAAAATATAAGTCCACGTCCTTCATGGAATGAATACAGTTCTGCATCTTCTATTATTTTCTCTTTGCCACCCAGGGTATCTTGTATACATATTTTATTACTGCTGCTAAATACCTTGTAACCGCCAATAGATATTCCTTTGACGTAGCCTCCAGGTATATTAGATTTCTCCATTACCTTGCCTGTTGCAGCATCATATTTTAATAAATTGCCGCCATCTGATATAAATATAACAGAATTATCTTCATTATAGTAATAATATGAATTTTCATCATACTCCATAAGAATATCTGAACCATCTATAGTATAATGTTTGTTTTCATTTGTATCATAATCGCGTATACTAAAATATGTACTGTCTGGTATATCTATCGTAAGATTTTCAAAAGAAGAATAGCCTAAATCTGAAATTAATGTAGTATTCCTGCGTTCCATTTTACCTGCATCAAATATTTCAAATACTCTCTGTGAGCCTCCCACAAATCCTATTAAAAAATTATCACCTGCTGCCGGGCATGTATACCATTTGCTGGGAAGCTGTTCTGTGCTGCTAAAAATAGGACAGCTTTCCACATCATCCCTGTTTGTCTGCCTTCTGCTATAAATACGTATATCTTTTCCCCAGTAATCACGCAGGCACGCGTATTTATCATCTATATATACAAAATAAAATGGCTCTCCATTTCCTGCCTGTGTATTTATAAGGTTTTTGCCCTTTGTTTCATAAAAGTACATTGAACCATCTTCACAGGAAGCACCCAGATAACCATTTCCTGCGCATATTGAAATAACTTCTGATGCAAATGTGTGTTTCCAGACAATCTCCCCTGATTTGTTATCTACCTCATAAATTTTTGTGCCATGGTAATAAAAACAGGTCTGTTTATCTGATACTTCCATAGTTTTTAAATCCCAGTCTGCATCACAAAGATAATTCTCTTTCCCTTTATTTATATTGTATTCAACAATATGTTTAAGCCCTGCCTCTGTATCGGTTTTTAAAAAGCACAGTTTATATTCTGATGAAAATACAACTGCCTCGCATAAACCATGCTGGTTTAAAAATACATTTTCCCCTGATTTGGTATCAATAAGAAGAATACCGTTTATACTGGCAGTATTGGCAGATAAAGCAGCTGTCATGCTGTCAGCGCTTATATCATATAATGTGTATCCGATATCCGGGCCAAGGCTGCATTCCAGTATATTTTCACCTTCCATGCTAAATGAATATAGATTCCCTGTTTCATAATCTATTGTTACAATTAAATCCTCTTTTGAGCTTACTTTTAATTCTGATGCTTTTTTTGTCTTAAAATTCTCTTTCCCTGTATATATATCTACAGATACAAGCCCGTCTTGTCCTGTATATATTAATGTCCTGCTGTCAGAAAGCATATATGAACATCTTGTATAACCTGAATAAAATGACCTGTTTATTGAACCTGTACTATATGAACAAATCTTATTCCCGTTCTCAAGCGAATAAACTTCTATATGCCTTTGCAGCATATTGTTGGCAGCATAATCATATCTTTCAATAAGTATGGTTTTCTGGTCATTGCCCACCTGTACTTTTGTATCATAGGCTTCCTGTTCCATATCAAACAGCATGTCTGTCTTATATCCAATATTAAAATCATATATGCCAAGTGCTTTTGTAAGATACCGCATTACGCTTTCAACATATGGCCTTCCAGGTTCTTTTAAATTATCTGGAAGTGCTTCAAGTGCAAGCATGGCGGCTGTTTTCCTGTCACCATTGTTATATGCTTCATTTGAATATTCTGCAAGGTAATATGACTGCCCTTTAAGTGTCTGCTGCATGGAATTACCAAGAGCCAGATAGGCTTCTTCAAGCTGGAGGTTTTTTCTTGTTACTACTATGGCAAATGTTCCTATTGAGATAGTAATAACTGATACAAGTGCTGTAACAAACTTACGCTGTCTTTCTTTCTGCCTTTGTTTTAAGTCATCATAATCAACTTCAAGCATACCAGCCAGGAAACGGAATTTTTCACGTTTCAGGTTTCTAAGTATCTGGCTTTCAGACTTGCCTCTTATATCAACTGCAAGCGGCTCTATAGATATTATTTTGCCGTCCTGTTCAATTTCTGTAAGTATTTTAGGAAAGCTTTCAGCTGGCTCGCCTTCTGCAAGAATAACAATAATCCTTTCACGGCCACGTATTTTTATAAAATATTCCACTTCCTCCATGCACCAGGGTGAATCTTTAAACCTTCTGGTACATATTACTATAAGCCACTCTGTTTCATCAAGTGCTTTCTGGATTATTGCAGATAAATTACTTGCCGCTTTTAATTCTTCTGAATCACGGAATATTTTACCCATATTTTTCCTTCCCAGTGATTTGGCAAGTTTATGCGGTATATGGTATCTTTCTATATGCCTGTGTATCTGCATTGCTACTTTTTCATCTATTCCTCCATGACGGTAGCTTACAAATGCTGTATATTTCATAATAATCCCCCATGCCGCCTAAAGGCGGCGCAAATAGCAAAACGGGTAAACCCGTTTGTGAAAAATGCTGGTTTTGCATTTTTCCTGTGTGAAATTTAATATATCTTAGGTAGCGTTTTTTGCTGCCTTAGATATATTTTTCACACTAATCCCCCATGCCGTTTTTTAAAATACTTCTTTATAGGTCTTAAAAAATATATCCCGCCTTACTACATATATATCATGTGGGTCATCTTCACGTACTACAAGGAAATCACCTTTCATACCACAGTAATACTTTGTTTCATCCCATGAAGTAAAGACCTTTATATTAGTTTCAAGCTCTTTTGCATATACCATGCTTTTGCCAGTTGCAACACATGTTTTCATATATTCCATAAGCTGGTATACATTGCCACATATATTATCCCTTACAGTTGGTGCATATTCCATAATCATGTCAGGAGTCCCATCAATATATTTGTATGTCCTGTCAAACTTTTCCTTGCGTATAGGATATACTTCACCCTCTATGCCTATCATAAAATACAGCCCTTCTTCTACTTTTAAGTTCACGTCCCCTTCAAGTGTACGTACAAGTACAGGCGTGCCTTCTTTTATAAAATCAGAGGCAGCTGCTACACCTATTACTACATCTTTCTTCTGGTACTTGCTTAATTCCTGCATATCTATATTATATGTCTTGGCATAAATAACTTCAAAATCATTATGGTATTTATTAATCTTTTTTATTAAATAGTCTTTCATAGACATATTATTGTATTTTTTATTAAAAAGGTTGTCCGCTATAAAACCTCCTGCTTTAGCCAGATGCCCGCCGCCATTGCCAATGCCTTCACATAAATATTCCGCAAGTTCATTTGCTTTCACTTCTTTAATGCAGCTTCTGGCCGACAATTTATACCCGCCCGGGTTTGGATTAAATGCAACACAGGTATTGACTTCTTCTACCTGGATTACAAAATCACTTATAATTCCTAATATATTAGGGTCACACTGGCTTGCTTCTATTACTGAAAATTTATTTTCTTTGCAATATACCTGTTTAGTAAGGGCGGTACTCGCAATGTCCAGCTCTTTTAATGACAAGTTTGTATTCATAAGCCTGAATAAAAGTGGTTCATTAATATTAAGGCTGTCCCTCATATCTTTGTCAAGCGGGTGGTATATTTCTTCAAACTGGTTAGTATCACTATATAACCCATAATATAATGCAGTTGAAAGATTTATATCAGCATCTATATCAAAGCCTGCTGCCCTTAATAAATCCCATACAACGGTGGAACAGCTTCCAAGGCTGCTCCTTATATAATAATTCTCATTCTGGATAATCCCACATTGGTGGTGGTCTATCATGGCAACTGCTTTAGCCTCAAATTTTGTAACATTGCCTGCCCCGTACTGGCAGTCAGCCGTAATAAGTATATCACATTCCGGAAGTTCTTTTACATATTTTACAGGAATACCAAGCTCTTTTACCATCATTACCAGATTTGGTTTAGTTATCTGGTTATGCCCTGTATATATAAATTCTGCCTGCTTTTTACAGCTTTCAAAATATCTGTATAAAGCATATCCGGATGCTAGTGCATCTGCATCCGGATTATCATGGCATTGGATACAGATTTTACTGTATCCATGGAATTTTTTTAAAAACAGCCTGTCATCATCTAATGTTGTATTCCCGTTTTCATTTTCTTTTTCATCAATTTCTAATACAATGCGTAAATTTTCACCCATTTAATTCTCCTTCTTCCCATAACAAAACCACTGGCAGGTATATACACTGCCAGCAGCTTATTTTAACCTTAATTATCAGCTTTTTGCTACTACTACTTTTTTGCCCTGTCCTTTATTTTTAAATAATGTTGTATATGGTTTAAGTTTAACTGGAGGCACTTTTATCTTACAGTTATTTACACCTTTAAGTGCCTGGCTGCCAACTTTTTGTAATTTAAGTGATTTAACCAGCATTTTACGTAACTGGCTGCAATACCTGAATGTAGAATTGCCTATTTTAGTAACCTGGCTGTTAATAACTACTGAACGCAGGTCATCACAATTCTCTAATGCACTTGCACCTATAGTTACTTTGGCAACATTTGTACCATATCTTAACGCAAATTTTTTAAGTCCATTTTTACTGCTCTTTTCTTTTTTGCCGAGAACAAACTTTTTAAGTGACTTATTATTTTTAAATGCGTTCTTTTTAATGGTATGGACTGAAGCTGGAAGATTTACTTCTGAAAGTTTAACACAGTTTTTAAATGCCCCCTGCCCTACAATTCCAAGTCCTGAAGGGAAATGGACTTTTTTCAGCTTCTTGCAGTTTTTAAATGCCCCTTTTGCTATTTTAATAATATTAGAACCTAGTTCTACATTCTTTATACCAGAATTTGCAAATGCTTCTTTCCCTATTTCTGTAACTTTATATGTAATGCCACCAATATCCACTGTACCAGGTATTACTATATTTCCATTACCTGCACCAATAGTACCAGATAATGTAACATTACCATTACCAGAACTTTCATACTCTGTACCGCCTGCTACTGCCTTTTCACCTTTGGGCATAGGATTTCCTGTTTCATCTATACTATCTTGTGGCAGGTTTGTTTCTGGTGCTGCTGGCATCTGTGATGGTTCTGGTGTCTGTGATGCTGCTGGTGCCTGTGATGATGCTGGCTGGGAAGCTGGCGCTTGTGTCTGGACTGGATTTTGGGGTTGTACTGGTTCTTGTGTCTGGACAGCTGGTTCTTGTGTGCTGGCTGGTGCCTGTGTCTGGACTGGGACTGTTGCTGCCTGTTCTGGCGGCTGTGGTATATATGGAAGTACCGGGTTAGTGCCTGCCTGTGGTGTTGCTGTGCTTGCTGGCACTGCTGTTCCTGTACTGCCTGGTGCTGTTGTAACTGGCGGCTTCTGTGTATTAGTGTTACCTGGTGCTGTTGCCGTTGCAACTGGCGGCTTTTGTGTATTATCTGGCTTTGCTGTCTGGTTCTGCCTCCATATTGCAATAAGTGTTATATTCTGTACCACCCTGTCCTGGCCGAAGTTCCATTTAGTATTACCTGCTTCATCTGTATACCAGCCATCAAATATATATCCTTCTTTTACTGGCTCTGGTGGTGCTGCAATAGTTCCATTATATGCAATTCCATCTATAGTATTAACAGCACTTCCGCCTTTACTGTCAAAGCTTACAGACAACATTCCATTTCCTTCACCAATAGTATAATCTGCATATATCCCTTTTAAACCTGATGGAATTAAATTATCTTTCTCTATTTTTATACGGCATGTTGTACCTGCGGCCAGCCCTTCAACCGTGCCAGAAGCACATGGATTATAATTTATGCCATCCAGTGAATATGCCATACCAGCTGCCAGTCCTTCTATTTTGCCATCACTTTTGCCTTTTACTGACTCATCTGTTTTGCTTACACCCTCTATCATATCTGTTTCTATAAAGCCGTCTGTTATATTTAATTCTTTAGAAGCAGCATTATTCTGGCTTGCTGTATTAAGTTTTATTTTACCATTATTAAAATCATCCTGTGTTATAACATGGCTCTGTCCTGTTCCGGCAGGTCCTGATGTTTCTGAATCATTCCACCATTCATATGTATATTCCGGATTTGTTGTTACTGGTGGTGTTACACCTGTATATGCTTTTAATGTTACCGTATTATCATCCCCGGCATATCCTGATATCTTAATTTCATCAAGCTGTTCTGTCTGGTATATACTGCTTATTTCATATGATGCAGTTTCCCACATAGTTCTAAATTCTGCATTTTCATTATTTATCTTTGCAATATTCTCTCCAAAAATATATCCGGTTATATATTCTTCTAAATTTATATATGCAGTATAAACCCTGTTATAATCAAATTTATCTGTAACTTCAGTGCCATATATATCCTTCCATGCCACATCTACATCTTTTTCTATTGTTGTATTATTGCCTTTTTCTATTTTAAGTAATGCTTTTTTATCTGGAGTTTTGCCTGCCTCTGGTTTCCCAAGGCCTGTAACCCCGAATCTGGCTGATGGAACTACCTCTATTTCTATAGGGTTTCCCAGCTTTGATGTATAAATTTTTTTAGGGTTTCCAGTATTATTATTTTCTGCAAATATATAAAGATTATAGTTTCCTTTTTCTAATCCCTTTGGAATCCTGAAGCAAGAGTAACTGCTGTCTGTTTTTGTATCTGTATCAATTTTCCCATAGTATAAAATTTCATTGTCCTTTGTTGATATTAGCGAATATACATCACTTGCCCCGGTTAATACATCACTAGCTTTCTCATGTTCTGCTTTTACACTATATGATAGATAATCGGCTCTTTCACCGTACCCTTCTACAAGTATAATTTTATCCCCTTTAACATTTGCACCCATATCTTGTTCTGAACCTTCCTCTGCCAGTGTCCAGCCTGTTGCACTTGGTGGTTCTTCATTTTTTACTTCAGTATTTGCCATAGTAAATGATTCACTAAATCCTGGTGCTATTGATAATGTAATTTTTTCCTTGTCTGTGCCTGCTGCCAGTCCTTCATCAGCTACTCCAAAATTAACCTGTTTTACTGCACTGGCGTTTCCTGTTGTCCCATCTGCCAATGCCGGAACGGCTGGTGCTGTACAAATTACTAATGCAATGCTTACTGCCAAAGCAATCCCTTTTCTTAGTTTCCCGGATACCCCATATCTCATAAAAACAACCTCCTTGCAATACCAAAAACCCTTCCCTTGCTCTTTAACTATTTATACCATTATGGAGTGGTATGTTCCTATTTAATATATTACTAAAAATATCCAGAAAAGAAAAGCCTAAAGTTAATTTTTCTCCATAAAAATAGCAGGCTTTGTTATAAACCTGCTACTTAATGCCAAAGTATGGTATATTATATGCCATACCAGTATTTTTCTGGATAATGCTGGTACATCCAGTCAAACCCGGCCATGCACAATGCAAATACTACAAGCATCATTATAATTATAATTGCTGCAAAATCATATTTATATTGTACCTGTTTCTGGTGCAAAGCATAGTAAAGCACTTCACCGCCAAGAAGTATAAATATTACTGGCCACAATGTAAATATAAAATAATATTGAAGGCTGCTAAAAAATATGCGCAGTAAAAATAATACACCAAAAACCAGCAATACAATTCCTAAAGTAAATGTTCCTACCCGTCTCTCCCTCATATATTCCCTCCATTCCAGGACTTTACAATATATCCTTTTCCTGGTTGTATGTGTCATCATTATCAATCTGGATTTTTTTCCCCTTTATAAGATAAAGCCCTGCTATTATTACTGCTGCTGCAAATGCAAACCTTGGCAGGTAGTCAAATACCAAATCCATAAACCACCAGCTATACGAATATCCAAAGAAACTTCTTAGCATATACGCTATATTTTCAAGCAATACATAAATTCCCATTAATATTAATGCAGCTGCTGCTGGTATACGGAATTTACCTTTTGGTATTTTAAATTCCTGGCTGGAATCTGCAAATAAATGTTTATCCTGCAGCCTGGCAAATTCTTCATCAGGAAGGGAATTGGTATTTATTGAATCAAAAAACGAATAAGCCCATATAACAGGAAGCCCAAGTAACAGCCAGTCAATATTTACTATTCCTGCCAGCAGTATTTCAGCAAAAAATATTGACATAATACTTGTTCCCTTTCTTAAAAATCCCTGGTACATCTGGCCTGCACCTGGTATAAATGATAATAAAAAGTTCCAGAACTGGTTTCTTTTATGTGGCATAATATCCCTCTTTCCTTTTTTATAAATTTCTGGCAATTTAATTAATCCAAATTTAATACCCTGGATACATCATCTGATATTTTATCAGATGTGCTCCTAAATAAATCTAATATTTTTGAATTGTTTCTTTTGTCTTTTTCTGTAATTTCCTTTGTAAAAGAAATCACTCTGCCACTGCTGCCTGGTGTCCTGCTGCCTGGAAGTGCAGTGGTCATAATCATTAAAACTGCTAAGCTTACAGCAAAAGATACTTTCGCTGTATACATCAGGAACTCGTTTTGTTTCTTTTTGCTCTTAAATGAAAATAACTTTATATTTCTGGCAATACTTCTTTTATTATAAACCGTCTGCCCAAGTATGTCTTCCCTTAAACCAGGCGGAGTATAAATAATTTCTTCTTCCTGCATTGCACTTGCAAGTTTACCTGCACAGCAGGTACAGCCAGCTATATGCCTGTAAAAGTTTACCTGCTCTTTTTGTGCCATATTTCCTGAAATATAATTTCTTAACTGTTCTTCTGTTATATGTGGTGTAAGCATTATAATATCCCCTCCTCCCTGGTTTTCTTCCTAAGCATTTCTTTAGCCCTGCGTATCTGTGTCTGTATTGTTTTAAGCTTTTTGCCTGACCTGCCTGCAATCTGTGATGCTGTCATGCCTTTACAGTAATAATCTGTTGCAACTTCATTATATGGCGGTTTAAGCGTGCTGCATGCTTTTAATAATCCACGCTTTGTTTCTTCTTGCAAGAAATTTTCTTCTGGCGGTGGTACTGGGGATACATTTTCAAGCAGAATATTATCTTCTGTAGGGACAGCCCGCCTGTCTGCCCTTTTTAAGAAGTCAAGGCATTTATTAACTGCAATTCTTGTAACAAACCCGCCTGGGTTATTCCAGTCAAAGCTTTCTAATGATTTGTATATAGAAAGAAATGTTTCTTGTACCATGTCCTCTGCATCAAAATAGTTGCCAGTCATTTTGTAACAGATGGAAAAAGCCAGCTTTTCATATTGGTTTAGCATCTCTATAAATTTCTTATCTTTATCTGGCATTTCTTTCTCCAAAACCATTTCACCTCACTTGCAGCCCTGCTTTTGCATCCTTCTATTATATATAACGGAACCATGGACCAAAAACCTTCAAAATTTTTATAAAAATTTATAAAAAATAAAAAAGCCAATGGCTTTTGTTCATAAAACTCCAATATTTTACTATTTTTTATATTTTTTCACAAGCCATCTGCCCTGTTCTGATAAATCAGCGTTTTTATAGCCTGATGTCTTAGTACATGAAGGCTTTAAAAGTGAAGCGCTTTCTGCTTTATTGGAAAGGCTCCAGCAAATATACCCTGTATTATAACTGTCCATTAATTTAATCCACTTATTTGCACTTTGGAAATTATAAGCCCCATTGCCACTTGCTTCACATGTGCCAAATTCTGTACATATTACTGGAAGCCTGTTGTTATATGCTGTCTTTAACTTTTCACGGTAACTGTCCTGGTGTGTTGCTGCATAAAAATGTACTGAATACATTATATTAGAAAAACCTTTTAACGGGCTTTCTGATGCCACATCAACATCTTGTGACCAGCCTGGCGTTCCTGTTATTATTACAGCTTCACTATTCTTCCTTATTACCTGTATTATCTTTTTGGCATATGATTTAATATCATCCCATGTTGTCCCGCCATTTGGCTCATTGCAGATTTCATATAATACATTATTATAAGAACTGTATTTTTTACTAACCTTTTTAAAAAATGCAGCCGCTTCTTTCTGGTACTTCTTTGGATTCTGGTCATTAAGTACATGCCAGTCAATTATTACATACATTCCAAGCTTTTCCGCTGCCTGTACACCAGCATCTATTGTTTCTAAAAGTTTCTTCCTGTTTTCACCATCTGTAACACAGTAGCCATTGTAGTCCTCTGTATACATTGCCAGGCGTATTGTATTAACACCCCATTTATCACGTATTGTTTTAAATGAAGCCTCATTTACATATGGATATCCCGTGTCCCAGTTAATTCCATGTGTACTAACGCCTTTAAGCTGTACCGGCTTTCCTTTCTTGTCAACAAGCTGCCTGCCCTTTACAGACAACCGCCCATGCCCCTGCAGGAATGAAGAAGCCGCATTTACATGTATATCTGCGCCGCCTGTATTAAATCCCACAAGCCTGGACACTGGCTGTACCACCAGAATAATTACAATAACTGCCATAAAACATGGCAGCCCTTTACGGTTTTTAAGATTATGCCACATAACTGCCTCCTTTCCCCTGCCTGCCGTTACACCAGTACAAAAGCCTGCATAAAGCCAGCCCCAAAAATTTATTTTACATCGTGCTGCCACTATGATATTATAACTTTATCCAGGAGGGGTATATAAATGAATTTTAAAATAACTAAACAATGGATTAAAAAATTCCTGCTAATGATTATATCTGTAACATTAATGGGCTTTTCTGTTTCACTGCTTGTCCTTACTGATATGGGTACTGACCCATGTTCAGCAATGAATTATGGCGTTTCTGCCATGATTGGCATGTCATTTGGTACATACCAGTTTCTGTTAAATGTTATACTGCTTATATTTGTACTTATATCTGACCGCTCGCTTATAGGTACAGGAACTATAGGAAATATGGTAATCGTAGGGTATACTGCCGATTTTTTCAGCCATATATGGCGTGATTTCTGCCATATTCCTGTTTCCCTGCCATTGTGGATACGCATATCCATACTTATACCTACGCTTATAGTATTCGTAACTGCCGCTGCATGTTATATGAACAGCGGGTGTGGAATGGCTCCTTATGATGCTGTCCCGTTTATTATAAATGCAAAGCTGGAAAAAGCATTAAAAAAGGAGAATTTGTTTAAATTTGTCCGTTTATTCTTTGACCTTTTTGCAATGTTAATTGGTATAATAACAAAAGGTGAGGCAGGACTTATAACTGCACTTATGGTAATATCACTTGGCCCGTCCGTAGCATTTGCTGGAAATCTTTTTAAGAAACGTGGTTTCCTCTCATAGCTGCCATTTACTTAAATACAACCCAGAATGAACACCTTACAGATATACTGTCCTCATTAGAAGATGCTTCACCTGTTGAGGCATCTTCTTTTACATAACACACACTTTCCCCGGCAGTCCCGCTGTCTTTAAGCCAGTAAGCCGTATTTGTGCCATTTATAATATCTTTATACTTTTCATACTGCACTTTATCCAGTATAGATATGACTTCCCTGTCTTTTTCATTTATCATGCCCTGTCCTGCCATAACAGACCTTTCGTCCATACTGAACTTTCTTATATAATCTTTATTAAGCCATTTGCAAAGTGATGAACCATGCCATATATTTTTTCCTTTTTGGTCAAACTTCTTTTTATGGCAGGCTTTCTTTTCAAACAGTAGTGCCTGTCTTTCTGTTTTATGCAGTATAATCCATTTTCCACTGCCATATTTAACTGTATCCCCTGGCAGTGAACCCGCAATTATATCTTTTTCAATGCCAAATGCTTTTTTTTCTGCGTCAAATTTATTCTGCGCTTTTTTATAATTTTTTAGTGCTTTGTTATAAGAACCTTTTTCCATAAACTGCTCTGCTATATGGTAATGGCATTCCTTCATTTTGCCATTGCCAGTAAGTATCCCGCCTGACTTTTTATAACAATGCAGGGCAGTGTTGTATTCACCCTTTGACTGGTAATATAAACCTTTTACAAGCGGGTAAAATGGTGTGTTTATAAATATTGCAATAAAAATTATTATAGTGCAAAGCATAATGCCCTGCCTTTTATACATAGCCCGTGTTTCTGCTTTTTTAATGCCATTTTTACATATCTGTATATTTTTATCACATTCTTCTACATTAAACCCAAACTTTTTTACACGCTTAAATTCTTCTATTGCATCAGAAAAACCACTTTTATCTTTAGCCCTGCCAAGCTTGTCTACAGCAATATTATAAACCTCTTCTGTGCCCTTTTTAATGGCTTCTTTAGCTCCTTTTATACACTTTTCCCTGCATTCTGCCGAATCTTTGTAACCATCAAGCCTTTCAAATTTCCCCGCTGCATCATTTAATGAATAAACTGCTCTTTCAAACCTGTTTATACAATCTACAGCTTCCATCAGGCTGACAGCAGAACGGTATAAAGTTTCTTCTTTAGAAAGTTTTTCTTTTTTTGGGACTGTTTTTTTAGCCCTTGCCATACAATTACCATTCCTTTCTACAGCCTGTGTGAATTATTCCACAGGCACAATTACTACAATATAACTATACAGGTTTTACTATACCATCTTTTGAAGATATGTCAACTTTATGTTTAACCATCTTGTTTGCAAGCCTTTTCTTTTGAACCCATCTTTCCATTTAGGATTTCCCTTACAAAACATGATACTTCTGCCTCTTTATTAAACCTTTCCTTAACATAACATATATAAAGATACTTTCTGGCTCTTGTCATTGCTACATAAAACATGCGCCTTTCTTCTTCGATATCATCATCAAGGACTGCTTTATTATGTGGTGTAACCCCGTCATTGGCATCTGGTATAAATACACAGTTATATTCAAGGCCTTTTGCACCGTGCATTGTAAGCACAGTAACAGAACTGCCCTCCTGCTCTTTGCCATTTAGTATATCCCTGCTTTTTCCAGCCTGTTCTTTTAATTCTTCACCATATAATTCAATATATTCAAACCATTCTTTAAAACTTTTATGGGATTTTGCTTCTTCCTGGAGTTCATCAAGAACTGCTTCAAGGCCATCTTTATGTATTCCCCTGTAATCTGCATATTCTTTAATATAATCATCATACCCAGCTCCCTTTCTTATATAATTAACCGCTGCAAATGGCTTTAAAGAAGCTATAAACTTTAAATCTGACTGGAACTGTTCTATTCTTTCTATCATCCATGATTTATCCTCATAAAATAATTTAAGTTCCTCTATATCAACATAAGGCTCTGTAAAAGCATTTCTATGTACATATCTTTTTGGCTTGTTTATTACTCTTAAAAAAGAAGCCCTGTCCCTGTCCCCAAGTGCTATCCTTATATAAGCAAGTATATCTTTTGCAATCCAGTGTTCATAAATATTTGGAAGGTGTTCCTTCATTATAAATGGTATATTATACTCCATAAGCTTTGATGTAAGTGCCCTGGCCTGTATATTTGTCCGGAAAAGTACCGCTATTTCCTTATAAGGAATGCCCTGGCTGTGGTATTCTAGTATTTTCCTGCATATATAATTATTTTCATCTGCCAGCCCGTTAAATTCCATTATATATACTGGTGTCTTTTTCTCTGCTGGCGTCTTTATGGCTGCTTCTAATTTCTTGCTGATACGGTTTTTATTATGTTTTATAAGATTTCCTGCCGCCTCTACAACAGGGCTGCTGCACCTGTAATTTATATTTAACCCATATTTGCGTGCACCTTTGTAATCCTTTAAAAACTGCTGCATAATACCAGGCTTTGCACCACGGAAACCATATATTGACTGGTCATCATCACCCACAATAAATATATTGTTCCCAGGCTTTGCAAGAAGCTTTATAACGTCATACTGCACTCTGTTAATATCCTGAAACTCATCTATTAATATAAATGGATACTGCTTCTGCCACATTCTTAAAATATCTGGGCGTTGTGATAAAAGTTCATAACAGTATACAAGCATATCATCAAAATCTATAAGACGCTGTTTTATTAATTCATTCTGGTAAGTGCTGAAAATCTTTTTAAATGTATTTTGCGGGCAGTTTACCGGATAATAGTGTTCTAAATCTATCCTTCCTCCCTTTACCAGGCTTATTTCAGATTCCAAATCATTTAAAAATTCATTCTCATCCTGTATTTCAATATGTGTTTGTGCTACAATTTCCCTTAACAGGCTTCTTCTGGCATTATCATGTATAATATTTCCAGATGTATAATTATATGCTATTTTAAGTATGGTAAAAAATATTGCATGGAATGTTCCAAACTGTACTTTTCCAGCATTATTCCCTGCTAAATCATAATAGCGTCTTTTCATTTCAACAGCCGCTGCCTTAGTAAATGTTATAACAAGTATATTGGAAGGGTTTATTTTACATTCCTGTACCAAATAATGTACTCTTTCTGTTATAACCCGTGTTTTTCCTGAACCAGGTGTCCCTATTACCATACATGGCCCTTTAAAATGCGTTACAGCTTTTTTCTGTTCATTATTAAGACTGTCCATTACAATATATCCCCCATAAAAATTACTATAGAGAAAAAAAGCCTTTGCCATACAGGCTAAAACCTATATAGCAAAAGCTTCTCTCTCTTATATCTTCAAAACTGTATACTGTTACACAGACATCCTCCATATTATTAAACTGTAAGCTCATCCTGATACAGTTAATATATTCCTGGTACAAACATATTGGAGATATATTACAAGAATATATACAACCTTGGTCAAGCCCGCGGTCTATTAGTGACAGCCAGCTGAACACTTTGCAGTGCTTACACCCCTGCCCTATCTACCTCGTCGTCTCCAAGGGACCTTGATGGATTGCTCCATGGGATATCTTATCTTAAGGGGGGCTTCACGCTTAGATGCCTTCAGCGTTTATCCCGTCCAGACTTGGCTGCCCTGCTGTGCTACTGGTGTAACAACAGGTGCACCAGCGGTCTGTCCAGCCCGGTCCTCTCGTACTAAGGCCAGCCCCTTTCAGATATCCTGCGCCCGCGCCGGATAGGGACCGAACTGTCTCACGACGTTCTGAACCCAGCTCGCGTACCGCTTTAATGGGCGAACAGCCCAACCCTTGGGACCTGCTGCAGCCCCAGGATGCGATGAGCCGACATCGAGGTGCCAAACCACTCCGTCGATGTGAACTCTTGGGAGTGATAAGCCTGTTATCCCCAGGGTAGCTTTTATCCGTTGAGCGGTGGCAGTCCCACTTCCATGCCACCGGATCACTAAGTCCTACTTTCGTACCTGCCCCACCCGTCGGTGTCGCAGTCAGGCTTCCTTATGCCTTTGCACTCTGCGGATGGTTTCCAACCATCCTGAAGAAACCTTTGAGCGCCTCCGATACCTTTTCGGAGGCGACCGCCCCAGTCAAACTCCCCGCCTGGCGTTGTCCCCCGGCCGGCTTACGGCCGCAGGTTAGAAGCCCAGTACTGCAGGGGCGGTATCCCAACAGCGGCTCCGGTGCAGCTGGCGCCACACCTTCAATGCCTCCCGCCTATCCTGTACATGCAGCACCGGACCCCAGCACCAGGCTGGAGTAAAGCTCCATGGGGTCTTTCCGTCCTGGCGCGGGTAACCAGCATCTTCACTGGTATTTCAATTTCACCGGATGCATTGCCGAGACAGTGCCCAGATCATTACGCCTTTCGTGCGGGTCGGAACTTACCCGACAAGGAATTTCGCTACCTTAGGACCGTTATAGTTACGGCCGCCGTTTACTGGGGCTTAAGTTCAGGGCTTCGCACCTACGTGCTTACCCCTCCCCTTAACCTTCCAGCACCGGGCAGGCGTCAGCCCATATACTTCACCTTGCGGTTTCGCATAGACCTGTGTTTTTGCTAAACAGTTGCCTGGGCCAATTCTCTGCGGCCCGGTTTTTACACCGGGCGTCCCTTCTCCCGAAGTTACGGGACCATTTTGCCGAGTTCCTTGGCAATGCTTCTTCCGCCGGCCTTGGGATTCTCTCCCCATCCACCTGTGTCGGTTTACGGTACGGGCCCGTAGCACGCAATAGCGGCTTTTCCCGGCAGGCTCATCCAGCACTTCGCTACCCTTATGTTTGCTCCGCTTCACGCCTTTGCCTCTTAAACGTACAAGGGTTTTGTCCTCTTGTACAGCTCCAGCGCTTGCACCGGTTTTTCCTTTCCCGGCATGCCTTCTCCGCCTGCGTCCCCACATTTCTGATGCTACGGGGTACAGGAATTTCAACCTGTTGTCCATCGGCTACGCCCTGCGGCCTCGCC
>CAJTOK010000015.1:0-30932 GCA_910577825.1 uncultured Lachnospiraceae bacterium
ACCAGCTTTTTAACTGTGTGCCTTATAAATGTGCCTTTATGACTGAATAGTAACCTTTACACAAGAAAAATTCAGAACAATAGTTGACAGAATATAACAGATGTGCTATAGTTATTCCAGTGGATTTACGATAACTCAATTTTTTCAGAATCTGCTAAAACAAGGCTTTATGCCGAAATCAAGGACATCGACGGGTGTCCTTTTTTTGTGATTTTAATAAGGAGAAACAATGGGATTTAGAATAATAGTGATAGAAAATGAAACATCAATAAGCATGAAACTTGATAATCTTATTATAGAAAAGGATGATAAAAAACTCTGGATTCCTGTTGATGATATATCATTAATAATTATTGATAATTTGAAAATTACTTTGACAAGCCGGATGCTCAGCCTGCTTGCCGTCCATAATGTTGGAGTTATATTCTGTAACCATGAACATCTTCCTATTGGTTTTTATTGTTCATACGATAACCACAGCCATATATCCAAAACAATACATTACCAGATAAATGCAGGAACAGAATATTATAACCAGTTATGGCAGTTAATTGTACAAGCCAAAATTATTAACCAGTATAAAGTTCTGGAAATTCTTGGTAAAAATGCAGATACAGTTGTACAACTAAAAAATTTCTGCAAAAATGTAACAGAGGGTGATATTACAAACCGTGAAGCCCATGCTGCAAAAGTATATTTTAACGAATTAATGGGATGCAGTTTTTCCAGAGGGAATGATGAACTTCTTTTAAATTCAGGTCTTAATTATGGATATGCTATCTTCCGTTCATATCTTGCAAAATTATGTGTAGGATATGGATTAAACAGCCAGCTTGGAATACACCATAAAAATGAATATAACCGTTTTAACCTTGCAGATGATTTAATTGAGCCATTCAGGCCATTAGTTGATTATTATGCTTATTTGCTCCTTAAAAATGAAGAATATTTTAAAATTGAGCACCGGCATAAACTGGTCAATTTGTTAAACCATAAGATACTATATAATAAAAAGAAAATGTTTTTATGTAATGCTATGGAAGAATATGTTTCAAATATTGCTTCATGTATTATTAAAAAACAACTTCAGACAGAATTTCCTGATATACAGCAATATTTAGGAGAACCAGATGAAATATAAAATTATGAGAATGATATGTATGTTTGATTTACCAGTTGAAACTAGCGAGGAACAAAGAATTTACCGTACCTTCCGTAAAAATTTAATAAAAGAGGGATTTATAATGATGCAATATTCTGTTTATATACGTACATGTCCAAACCGTGACTATTGCCGGCGTCTTGAAAAACGTATGCAAAAATTTATGCCAGAAAAGGGTAATGTACGTACACTTATTATAACGGAAAAACAATATGATGATATGAAAATTTTTGTTGGAAGCAAAAATGAAACAGAAAAATTCATTGGAACAGAAAGGATGATTATTATTTGAAAATTAAAATTATAGATAAAAATACAGAATATATGATAAATCTGGAGCCAGTCACACAATTATGTGGTATTTCATTTGAAAAAAAGCATTTTATTATTAAGTCTTTATGTAAATACTTTTCTTCAAGTAAATATGAACAATATGAAAACAATATGTTTGAAAATATTAGAATAAACGGGGAAAAAACAGGCAGAAAATATTTCTCTGTTCTACATATATCTTCAAGGGAACAATTAATACAAGCTCTGAATATCTCAAAATCAAGTATGGCAGCGCAGTATCTTTCTTGTATATATACAAAATTTTCCTGTCAGAATATAATAGAACAAATTAGAGAAAACCTTGATAAACTCTATTTAAAAATAAATGAGGAAATCCAGAACAATATAGGATGTATTGAAATAGGACATGATACAAAGAATATTTTAGAAATAATACAATCTTCTAACATATTCGGAATAAATGGAAATACTCTTGAAAGTTTATCAAATATGGAACTTCTCTTAGTTTACATTAACCTGCTAAAAGAAATACAAAAAAATCTCCATATAAAACATTAATTATAATTGAAAATATAGACCATCTTATAAATTATACAGATTACCAGCAAATCATAAAGATAATGGAAAAATTTTCCAACAGTTTTGATGTGTGGTTTATTGTTTCAACAAGTACAGAAGGATATGCTATATTAGACAATAATTTGATAGAAGGAATAAATATAATTAACGACTATATTTTTTTCATTTTCAGATATAGAACATACTATATCCTTTATTAAAAAAAGATATCCTATAGAAACTACATTAAATGAAACAGACATATACAAAAATATATTGCCTATTATACAAAATATAGGACGTGAAAACTATAAATATCATATGCGAGGAAATGTTTTACTAAAATTATTCCAAAATAGCATTGGTATTCCAGTATTATTTGAAAATTTAATTGGTTCAATAGAAAAAGCTTTCTTATTAGATAAAACTGTGGTATAATAGCCATAGTTTTACAGAAAAGTTGCTATTATTTTTCCATGTCTATAATATTTATTTAATTAAATGTTTGTATTTGGGATTTTAGCACCTGAAAAAATTGAGTTATCGTAAAACAGAGCCATAGCCAGAGCCAGAGATTTTAGCACCTGAAAAAATTGAGTTATCGTAAAACTATGCCATTGTTGTTGGCAACGGGTCATAATTTTAGCACCTGAAAAAATTGAGTTATCGTAAAACGAACCCATATACATACGAGTTATGGCATTGATTTTAGCACCTGAAAAAATTGAGTTATCGTAAAATATCTGGATATCATTTTATATAATCGTAATATTTTTAAAATATATTTTAAGATGTTACAATTTTTTATTTATACACAATTTATATATTTGCTTTATAATATCCAATAATTTTCTTTAAGCCCTCCAGTTTTTTATAATAAAAATGTTATTATCCAGTCCTTATGAAATTTAAATATATTGTTTAATAATATTATTCTATACGTTTTTCAATGTTTTTTACAATATCTGCAAAGATATTCTATGTAATTTTCACATCATCCATTAGTAACCCTTTGTTATAAAAACATATAAACCTAAAAGAAGTAAAGTATTATATAATAAAAAACAGGCATAATAAAATTACAGTCTTTATAAACCTATTTATTAAACATTAAGTCAAAATAACAGAAATGAGGTGCAGTATGAATTTATCTAAAGCAGGTATTATAGGTTGTGGTTTTGTGGGGGCTACTATTGCATATACCCTTATGCAGAGCCCGCTTTTCCGTGAAATTGTACTTATTGATGCAGACAAGGACAAGGCAGAGGGCGAGGCAATGGACTTAAACCATGGCATACCATTTGCACGCCCGGTAAAAATATATGCAGGGGATTACAGTAACCTTGAAGATGCTGGTGTTATAATTATTACGGCAGGTGCAGGGCAGAAGCCTGGTGAAACACGGCTTGACCTTGTGAATAAGAATGTAAATATTTTTAAACAGATTATACCGTCAATAACAAAACATGTACAGGATGCAATACTTCTTGTGGTAAGCAATCCTGTTGATATACTTACATGGGTTACACTTAAACTGTCTGGTTTTAAGGAAAACCATGTCCTTGGCAGTGGCACGGTGCTTGATTCCGGGAGGCTTAAATATGTAATAGGCGAGCACCTTTCAGTTGACCCCAGAAGTGTACATTCATTTATAATAGGTGAGCATGGTGACAGTGAGGTTACTGCATGGAGCAGTGTGAATGTAAGCGGCATACCTGTAAACCAGTTCTGTGAAATGCGTGGTTATGAAACGCATGATGAGAACAGGAGCAAGCTTTCTGACATGGTAAAAAACAGTGCTTATGAAATAATAGACAGGAAAGGTGCAACTTATTATGGGATAGCCATGGCAACAAGAAGGATTTGTGAAAGCATAGTACACAATGAAAAAAGCATACTTACCGTAAGCAGTATGCAGCACCATTATTATGAAGCTGATGGTGTATGTATAGGGATGCCGTCTGTTGTCGGGAATGATGGCGTGGAACAGGTAGTATGTATTGATTTGGACGGGGAAGAAGCGGCACTGCTGAAAAAGTCTGTTAAGGCACTGGAGGAAGTTATTAATGGAATAGAGATTTAAAAGTATTACAAAATTCTGATAGACTATTTATATAAAAAAGTATATAATGGATTATACTGGCAGCAGAAACAGAAGAACTGGCATAGTGCCAGATACAGTATTCATGGAATAGATGCAATGCTTATCCTTATTATTTAGGCATTGTATCTATATACATGTATATACATAATTAATATACGGCATTTCTCTGCTGCCAGAAATTTATACACAGTCCTAAAGGCATATCCCTTTAGGCCCAGGAGGATTATAATGGATGTATTCAGTGTGTTGACAATGATAGGGGGGCTTGCACTATTCCTTTATGGAATGCACGTAATGGGGGACGGGCTTGCTAAGACATCCGGCGGGAGGCTGGAAGGAATACTTGAGAAATTCACATCTAAAACATCCCTGGCTGTACTGCTCGGGGCCGGGGTTACAGCAGTTATACAGTCATCTTCTGCAACTACTGTAATGGTTGTGGGTTTTGTTAATTCAGGGATTATGAAGCTGGACCAGGCAGTCGGCATTATTATGGGTGCTAATATCGGCACTACCATAACATCATGGATTTTAAGCCTTGCAGGCATTGAAAGTGACAATGTATTTATGAAGATGCTTAAACCATCGTCGTTTGCACCTGTTTTTGCAATAATAGGCGTAAGCATGATGCTTTTTTCAAAAAGTACAAAGAAAAAAGATATAGGCACTATAATGTCAGGCTTTGCAATCCTTATGACAGGAATGGATACTATGAGCAAGGCACTTGCACCCCTTGCAGAAGTGCCGGAATTTACAAGCCTGTTTACAATGTTCCGTAACCCTGTGCTCGGTGTTATAGCAGGTGCACTGCTTACAGCCCTTATACAGAGTTCTTCGGCGTCTGTCGGCATTTTACAGGCACTCTGTCTTACAGGTTCTATAACATATGGTTCTGCGATACCTATTATTATGGGACAGAACATAGGTACATGCGTGACAGCCCTTATTTCCAGCATTGGTGCAACTAAAAATGCAAAAAGGGCAGCACTGGTACATTTTTATTTTAACCTTATAGGCACTGTTATTTTTATGGCAGTGTTCTATGTCTTAAATATGTTTATAGATTTTAATTTCCTTGATGATGCAGCAGGTGCGGCAGGAATTGCAGTGGTACATTCAATATTTAACATTGCTGCCACATTATGCCTTATGCCATTTAAGAAAGGGCTTGTAAAGCTTGCAATGCTTACAATACGTGATGATGAAGTATATGTACAGGCGGACGGGAACGGGCTTGCACTTCTTGATGAACGTTTCCTTGAACAGCCGGCTTTTGCAGTTGCGCAGGCAAAGAAGACTGCCATCCAGATGGCAAAGGCTTCGCAGGATGCTTTGTTTAAGGCGATAGATTTAAGGCAGAAGTATGATGAATCAGGGGCGGAAAAGGTTATGGAGCTTGAAAACCTTGTAGACAGGTATGAGGATGAAATAGGGACATACCTTATGAAGATAAACAATGCTGAACTGGCACAGGAAGATTCACAGGATGTTACAATGATACTGCACTGCATTGGCGATTTTGAAAGGATTTCAGACCATGCTGTCAATATAATGGAAACGGCACGGGAGGTTACTAAAAAAGAAGAACATTTCTCTGAAAAGGCAAGGGCAGAGCTTGATATATATGAAGCTGCAATACGTGAAATTGTATCAATGACATATAATGTATTTGCGGGGGAGGATACAGAGCTTGCCACGCATGTAGAACCATTAGAGGAAGTAATTGACAATATTAATGAAGAGGTAAAGAAAAAGCATGTAAAACGGCTAAGAAAGGGCAAATGTACCATAGGGCTTGGTTTTATACTTTCTGACCTTACCACAAACTATGAAAGGGTTGCCGACCATTGTTCAAATGTTGCCGCCTGCCTTATACAGACTAAGGAAGATGCACTGGAAACGCACGAATATATTGACCACCTTAAAGAAAATGATGCAATAAGGTTTAACAGGGAATATAAAGAATATAAAAAGAAATACAAACTGCCATAAACTATTTTACAGGGAAAAGGGATATAAATGGACAATATGGATATTGTGGAATTAAGGGGCATCAGCAAGGAATATGCCAGTGGTACAGAAAACACTGCTGTACAGGCACTTAACGGTGTCAGCCTTAATATAAAGAGGGGGACTTTTAATGCTGTTACAGGCACTTCCGGAAGCGGCAAAAGCACACTGCTGCATGTAATGGGCGGGATTGATACTGCTACAGAGGGAAGCGTGGTTTATAATACAGGGAATGGCAGCATTGATATTACAGGGCTTGGGGAAGACAGCCTTGCAGAGTTCCGCCAGAAAAATGTAGGTTTTGTATTCCAGAGTTTTAATTTAGTCCCAATGCTTACAGTTTATGAAAATATTATTTTCCCAGTGCAATTAAGTAACGGGGTAATAGATTTCCAGTATGTTGATGAAATTATAAACAGGCTTGCATTAGATGATAAAAGAAACAGCTATCCTAATAAACTATCAGGCGGGCAGCAGCAGAGGGTGGCAATAGCAAGGGCAGTTGTGTCAAAGCCCGTCCTCCTGCTTGCGGATGAACCGACAGGCAACCTTGATAAGGATAATTCATGGCAGGTTGTGGATTTGTTAAGGATGGCAACAAAGGAGTATAAACAGACAGTGGTCATGGTTACGCATGATGACGGGATTGCAGTGCAGTGTGACAGGGTAATCCGTATTGAAGATGGGAGGATTGTGGAGGATGCTGCCAATGCTTTTTAATAAAAATAACACCAGTAATGCCACGCAATGGAAGGCTGCATTAAAAAACCTTGGCAAAGCCTGTTCCAGAAACAAGCCTTTCCAGAACAGGTCTGTGTTTGCAGCTGTCATGCTTGCAACTGTTATTTTCACAATGATACCATCACTTATGCAGGGTGTGCTTGTGTCATTAAGAAGTTATCTGTGTACACAGACAGGGACAACTGCACATGTATGTATATACGGGCTTAATAATGAAGAATACAAAAAGGTTAAAAACATTGCAGGCGTTAAAGACAGTTCCTGTCTTATAGTACATGGCTTCCTTGGCACAGTTCCTGTGGCGTATTGTGAAAATAAGATGTTCCAGTGGGAGAACAGGGAGTTTACAGGGCAGCTTCCAGAGGATAATGACAGTATTGTGTTAGGGACAGATACCTTAAGGAAGTTAAATATCCAGGCAAAGACAGGTGAAGAAGTTACTATTACATGGAAACGCGGGGAAGAAAGTTATACAGGCACATTCAAGTTAAGCGGTTATTATACAAGCAATCCTTCAACAGTATCCGTTCCAGGGACTTATTCTGAAGATGCCGTTCCTGAAACAGATGATTATATATACTTGTCCAGGGATTATTTTAATGGGATAATAAAAGACGTGGACGAAGGCAAAGACCTGCGCCAGGTGAATATTTTATTTTCTAATGGTTTAAGGCTTGGAAGCAAAATGGACAGCTTACAGGAAACATATGGCAGGCCATTAAATTTCCAGATAAACGGGGCATATACACAGACAGATATATTTGACGGGAGTTCTTCCCTTTTTATTATAGCTGCAATTCTTATGGCAGGTACATTCTTTACAGGTTATTTTGTAATTTACAGCATCTTCCAGTTATCTATAGCTGAGGATATCAGGTTCTACGGGCTGTTAAAAACACTTGGATGCTATGGGGGCAAGTTCCAGTATTTTTTGAGGAAACAGGTTTTAAACCCATGCCTGTGGGGGATTGCAGCAGGAGGGCTTGCAGGGGTTTTTATTGGCATTAAAACAGTGCCTTTTATACTTGGCTGTTTTACATATAATATTACAGATGTTGTTTCATTTTATCCCTTAACCAGCCTTGCAGGCATTTTATTTGCATGGTTTACTGTCTATACAAGTTATACCCAGGCGGCGCAGAAAGTTTCCTCCATGCCACTTGTGGAAAGCATGGGATATGAAGAAAATGATGCTTCAAATATAAAAGATAAAAAACCTGATACCCGCAAATACAGGAATTACAGGTTTGCATGGAAAATGATACGCATAAACCCTAAGAAAAACCTGGTATTAACAGGTACTCTTTTTATAATAATGCTTCTTTTCCTGTGCATATGTACATTTATGAAAAGTGTTAATCCTGGTTATTATTTAAATGGAATGTTTGGCAATTTCCAGTTAGGCGTTTTTATGGAAAATAATTTATCGGCGGCAGAAATAACGGATATTTCATATCTGCTTGATAAAATGGAAAAAGAGCTTCCTGGAATTAATAATACCATCAAATCAAGGATAGCAATGGCAGAAATTGGCTTAGAGCGTGGCAGCAACGAAGAATTTGATTCTTCAAAGGCATTTGGATACCTTGATAAGAATAATTTAACATATAACCCTTATACAAAAACATTGTCAGATAATATACAGCTGTCACTTTTTGGAATGGATGTGCCAGTGGCGGGGAAACTTAATGTCATAGATGGCAGGTTTGATGCAGAAAAGTATAAGACATGAAGATATATTTTAACAACAACAGAATTAACAGATGGCATGGGTAGCAGTACAGGGGAGTATTATAAAAACCCTGGAAATGCAGTTTATAATATTGGTGATAAAGTACAGATTAAAAACAGGCAGTATGAAGTTATGGCAACAGCAGAAGTCCCAACC
This sequence comes from uncultured Lachnospiraceae bacterium, assembly GCA_910577825.1. Taxonomy (GTDB): domain Bacteria; phylum Bacillota; class Clostridia; order Lachnospirales; family Lachnospiraceae; genus Butyribacter. Next base: position 8,758 of record CAJTOK010000015.1, read on the forward strand.
CTTTTACATGCCATGATAACTTGTAATGAAATACCGTTTATAATGCCATCAGAAGAAGTATACAAGTTATACCCGGACAACGTTATGGTATATGGGGAAATATACAGCGGTACAGACAGTAAAATAGAAGAATTAGAAAAGGAGATAGCAGGTTTTACAAGGAAGAACAGGGGGCTTGAAATCTCTTCCATACATTCCATACGCATGGAGGCGGTTTCTTTTTCAAAGGCAGTCCTTCTTATATGTGGGATATTAGGCGTCTTTACAGGTATTGTATTGTTTGTTCATTTTATAAATACAACCGTTTCAGGGATAATGCACAGGAACAGGCTGTTTAACATGTTATTAAATATTGGCATGAAAAAGAACCAGCTTATAGACGTGTTAAAATGGGAAATATTTATAGAAACAGGCATAGCAATATTGTTTTCCTGCATATTTGGAAGCCTTTTTTCAGTATTTGTATTAAAACCCCTTTGTGAAGAAACAGCAATATTTGTATACAGTTATTCCATTATCCCTGTGTTAATTCCAGGAGGTGCTATAACCGTAATAATGGCAAAAGTTTCAGATATTACACTTAAAAAGGCAGTAAAAACAATATAGACGGATAAAAAAATTAGTGATATAATATCGGGGTATGGGAAATTATTGTGGACGTGTATTAAGCAGTGATGCTTTACAAAAAATATATATTCTAGGAGGATGACAAATGGGTTTATTTAAAGATGATGACATAAGCAGCATTGAGAGCCTTGGACTGGATGATGGCGCACTGGAGGATTTTGGGGATGACAACATTGACAAGGATTTATTAAACCAGATTTTTGCTGATGACAGCGGCAGTGCTGGTGAAGATGAAGAAGATGCACAGCTTGATGTTGACAGTGAAGGTTTTTATCTTGATAATGATGTGAATGACATACTTGATGAAGCTGCCGGGGCAGGTACTGCAGAAGAAGAAAAAGAAGAAGTTATAGAAGAAGAGCCGGCAGAAGAACTGCCACCTGCAGAGGCTGTGGAGGAGGAAAAAGAAACAGAAAAGGAAGAAGCAGCAGAAGAAATACCTGTTACAGAAGAGGCACAGGAAGAAGGGGATGCACAGGATGCCATATCACCTATTTCTGTTAATGATGATTTTATAAATAATGAAGCCATGAAAGCCATGAATGAAGAGCGCCTGAACGGCACAGTAACAGTAATTACTGAAAATACAACTATTACAGGAAGCATCTCCTCGGATGGTTCACTTGAAGTCATGGGTACAATTACAGGTGACATCGAATGTGCAGGCAAGGTATATATACATGGCAGGGTATCGGGCGGCATAACTGCATCTGAAATATATGTAAATACACCTAAGCTTAATGGCGGGCTTATAAGTGAAGGCACTGTAAGGATTGGCGTAGGCACTGTAGTTTTAGGTGATGTTACAGGCACTTCTGCATATATTGCAGGGGCAGTAAAGGGGAACATTGATATAGAAGGCCCGCTGGTTATTGAGTCAACAGCTGTTTTAAAAGGTGATATCAAGGCACAGACCATTACTATAAAGTCTGGTGCAATAGTAGACGGGTACTGTTCACTTTACCAGACATCAGTTGATATGGAAAAAATTTTTGAAGAATAATAGGTATATAAATACCTGGTCAGGAGAAAGACAATGGCAGAATATAAAAGAATATTACTTAAATTAAGCGGTGAAGCCCTTGCAGGCCCAAATAAAACCGGCTTTGACGAGGCTACCTGCCTTGGTGTTGCAAGACAGGTAAAGAAGCTTACAGATGCAGGTACGGAAGTAGGCATAGTTACTGGCGGCGGGAATTTCTGGCGTGGGCGTACAAGTGAAAATATCGACCGTACAAAAGCAGACCAGATAGGAATGCTTGCCACTGTTATGAACTGTATATATGTTTCAGAGATTTTCCGTTCTGTGGGAATTATGACAAATGTGCTTACACCGTTTGAATGTGGCCCATTTACAAAGCTTTTTTCAAAAGACAGGGCAAATAAGTATTTTTCAAAGGGAATGGCCGTGTTTTTTGCAGGCGGTACAGGACACCCGTATTTTTCAACAGATACATCAGCTGTCCTGCGTGCTGTTGAGATAGAGGCGGATATAATTCTTTCTGCCAAATCCATTGACGGGGTTTATGATTCAGACCCTGCAGTGAACCCTTCCGCTAAAAAGTTTGATGTAATAAGCATAGATGATGTAATAAACAAGCGCCTTGGCGTTATTGACCTTGCAGCAGCAGTCCTTTGCATGGAAAACCATATGCCTATGATGGTTTTCGGCTTAAATGAAGAGGACAGCATTGTAAATACTGTAAACGGTGTAACCAGGGGTACTCTGGTTACTGCATAAATAAAAGAAAGCCGGTTGCGGCAGAATGGAGAATAAAATGAGTGTTGAATTAAAACAGTTTGAAGATAAAATGAAGAAGTCGGTTGAAAACCTTGCAAGTGACTATACTACAATACGTGCAGGGCGTGCCAACCCGCATGTGCTTGACAAGATTACAGTGGATTATTATGGTACACCGTCAAACCTCCAGTCAGTTGCCAATATTTCTGTATCAGAAGCACGTACCCTTGTAATACAGCCATGGGAGCCAGGCCTTATTAAGGAGATTGAAAAAGCAATACTTGTATCTGACCTGGGGCTGGCACCTAATAATGATGGCAAGGTTATACGCCTTTCATTTCCTGAACTTACAGAAGAAAGGCGTAAGGAATTAGTTAAGGATGTAAAGAAAAAAGGCGAAGATGCCAAGATTGCAGTCAGGAATATACGCAGGGATGCCAATGACATGGCAAAGAAACAGCAGAAAGCCAATGAAATCTCAGAAGATGAGCAGAAAGATGCTGAAGCAGGCATACAGAAGATGACAGACAGCTATATAAGTAAAATTGAAAATATGGTTGATGAGAAATCAAAGGAAATCATGACTGTATAGAAAACCATATAGAACCAGATGCCAGGCGGCAGAAACCGTTTCTGGCATTCTTGGGTTTAAACAAGGAGGACAAATAAAATGGGAATGACTATGACACAGAAAATCCTGGCGGCACATGCAGGGCTGCCATCTGTTGAAGCAGGGCAGCTTATAGAAGCAGGCCTTGATTTAGTGCTTGCCAATGATATTACAGGGCCTGTTGCAATTAAGGAAGCAGGCAGGCTGGATAAAAAGACAGTATTTGATAAAGACAAGGTAGTGCTTGTACCAGACCATTTTGCACCAAATAAGGATATTAAATCCGCAGAACATTGCAAATGTGTGCGTGAGTATGCAAAAGCAAATGATATTACCAACTATTTTGAGGTAGGCCAGATGGGCATTGAACATGCACTTCTTCCTGAGAAAGGGCTTATAGTGGCAGGTGAAACATGTATAGGTGCTGATTCACATACCTGTACATATGGTGCACTTGGCGCATTTTCTACAGGTGTAGGCAGTACGGATATGGGATGCGGAATGATAACAGGGCAGGCATGGTTTAAAGTGCCGTCTGCAATTAAGGTTATCCTTACTGGAAAGCCTTCTAAATGGGTAAGCGGCAAGGATGTCATACTCCATCTTATAGGCATGATTGGTGTTGACGGTGCTTTATACCGCTCGCTTGAATTTACAGGGGACGGGGTGGCAAACCTTTCAATGGATGACCGTTTTACCATTGCAAATATGGCTATTGAAGCAGGTGCAAAGAATGGCATTTTCCCTGTTGACGGCAGGACAATAGCGTATATGGAAGAACATTCCACAAAGAAATATACTGTATATGAGGCAGATGCAGATGCTGTATATGATGAAGAATATACTATTGATTTAAGCACACTTGAACCAACTGTGGCATTCCCGCACCTTCCTGAAAATACAAGGACTGTAAGTGAGGCTGGTGAAGTTAAGATTGACCAGGTTGTTATTGGTTCATGCACAAACGGGCGTATAGAGGATTTGCGTGTGGCAGCAGAGATAATTAAAGGGCGCAAAGTTGCAAGTGGCATAAGGGCCATTGTAATTCCTGCTACACAGGCAATCTACCTTAAAGCTATTGAAGAAGGGCTTGTACAGGCATTTGTGGAAGCTGGTGCAATCGTCAGCACACCTACATGCGGCCCGTGCCTTGGAGGCCATATGGGGATACTTGCAGCAGGGGAGAGGGCAGTTTCTACCACCAACCGCAACTTTGTGGGACGTATGGGGCATGTGGATTCAGAAGTTTACCTTGCGAGCCCTGCGGTTGCAGCAGCAAGTGCAGTAACAGGAAAGATTTCGCAGCCTTCCGACTTAGGCTTATAATAAATTAAATGGAGGAATTATTATGAAAGCATGTGGCATAGTCCATAAATATGGTGATAATGTAGATACAGATGTAATTATCCCGGCAAGATACCTTAATTCATCAGACCCTTCTGAGCTTGCTAAAAGCTGCATGGAAGATATAGACCCGGATTTTGTAAAACGTGTGCATAAGGGTGATATCATGGTGGCAAATAAAAACTTTGGCTGTGGTTCATCACGTGAACATGCGCCTATAGCAATTAAAGCATCAGGCATAAGCTGCGTTATTGCTGAAACATTTGCAAGGATATTTTACCGCAATGCAATTAACATAGGGCTTCCTATTATTGAGTGCCCTGAAGCTGCAAAGGCAATAGAAGCAGGTGATACAGTTGAAATTGATTTTGACAGCGGCATGATTTATGACAGGACAAAGGGGACAGAGTATAAAGGGCAGGCATTCCCGCCGTTTATGCAGAAAATTATTGAAGCAGAGGGACTTGTTAATTATATTAACCAGAAAGAGGTGCATTAATGGTTTTTGCCCTTGTACTGGCAAGCGGGACGGGAAGCCGTATGGGAAACAATGGAAAACCAAAGCAGTTCCTTGCCGCCTGCGGGAAACCAGTAATAATCCATACACTTGATAAGTTCTTAAAACATGGCGGTTTTGAAAAGATTATTGTGCTCTGCCCTCCCGGATGGGTTTCTTATGCACAGGAAATTATAAAAGAGTATTCTGGCATCCATATGGAAGACATATCTGTTATTACTGGCGGGGAGAGCCGCAATGGCACAATAATGGCTGGCATCAGTTATATTGCAGATAATTACGGGCTTAATGATGATACAATAGTTGTTACGCATGATGCTGCAAGGCCGTTTATAAATAACCGCATAATTGATGAAAATATAGAAATGGCATTAAAATACGGGGCAGCTACTACGGCTGTACCTGCAACGGATACAATACTTTACTGCCCTGGCGGCAAAACTGTAGAAAGCATTACTGACAGGTCTGCACTGTATATGTGCCAGACACCGCAGACATTTTACGCCAGGAAGCTTTATAAGCTGTATAATGCACTAAGTGACAGTGAAAAAGAAAAGTTTACCGATACATCAGGCATATTTGCCAGCCAGAAGCTTCCTGTAGGGATTGTACAGGGGGAGATGTATAATTTTAAAATCACATATCCTAATGACCTGGTAATTGCAGAGGAGTATATAAGGCGGGGGATTGTGCAATAATATGCTATGTGGTTTTATTAATTTATTACAGTAATTATGGAGGAAACATCATGGAAGTTACAGTATTATGTTATTCTAAATGTTCTACATGTAAAAAAGCCCTGGAATGGCTTGATAAAAACGGGATTGCATATAAAGAACGCCCTATAAAGGAAGAAAAACCGTCTAAAGAAGAGCTGGCAGGGTGGTATAAGAAAAGCGGGCTGCCTTTAAAACGTTTCTTTAATACAAGCGGCACTTTATATAAAGAATTAAAGTTAAAGGATAAACTGCCAGGCATGGATGAGGAGGAGCAGTTAGAGCTGCTTTCCACAGACGGGATGCTTGTAAAAAGGCCATTGGTTATAGCAGATAATGCAGTTTTAACAGGATTTAAAGAAGATGAATGGAAGGTTCTTCTGGAGGACGGTTTTTAATGAAAACTTCTGATTTTTACTATGACCTGCCAGGGGAACTTATTGCACAGGACCCGGCAGGGTGCAGGGATGCGTCAAGGCTTCTGGTTATAAACAGAAAAACCGGGCAGAGGGAGCATAAGGTTTTCCATGATATTACAGATTACCTTGTGCCTGGTGACTGCCTTGTAATAAATAATACAAAAGTCATTCCTGCAAGGCTTATTGGGCAGCGTAAGGAAACTGGCGGCAAAGTTGAGCTGCTTCTCCTTAAGCGTAAAGGAAATGATGTATGGGAAACCCTTGTTAAGCCTGGCAGGAAAGCAAGGCCAGGTGACAGGCTTGTATTTGGCGGGGGGATTCTTAGTGCAGAAGTCCTTGAGGTAATAGAAGATGGCAGCCGCCTTGTAAAGTTCAGTTATAATGGTATTTTTGAGGAAATACTTGACAGGCTCGGGCAGATGCCACTGCCCCCGTATATTACACATAAACTCAAGGATAAGAACCGTTACCAGACAGTTTATGCCAGGCATGAAGGTTCTGCTGCCGCACCGACGGCAGGGCTGCATTTTACAGAGGGGCTTTTAAAAGAAATTAAAGATAAAGGTGTAAACATTGCGGGTGTTACCCTTCATGTAGGGCTTGGCACTTTCAGGCCTGTTAAGTGTGATAATGTTGAAAACCACCATATGCACACCGAAGAGTACCATGTCAGCAAAGAAGCAGCAGATTTAATTAACAATACTAAGAAAAACGGCGGAAGGGTCATATGCACAGGGACAACAAGCCTCAGGACAGTTGAAGCGGCAGCAGGGGGTTATGGCGTTATAAAGCCAGGCGGCGGGGATACAGATATTTTTATCTACCCTGGCTACCAGTTTAAAATTGCAGATGCACTAATAACTAACTTCCATCTGCCAGAGTCAACACTTCTTATGCTTGTATCTGCATTTGAGGGGCAGAATGAAATCATGGCAGCTTATAAAGAGGCAGTTTCCCTTAAATACCGCTTTTTTTCATTTGGTGATGCAATGTTTATGGAAATAAGAAGGCTGGTTTATAATACTGATGGCACATATAACCAGAAGTATTATACAGAAAAAGGGGAACTTAAGCTTCCATACAGCCAGTATCTGGAAGAAGAGGACAAATCCAGGGAACAGGCATTGCTGGCGCTGTCTTAACTTCCGGCTTTATGGCAGCTTATGGGCAACATAAATGGCAGCAGGGGGGATTTCTATGGACAAAAAAATGTTATTTATATACAATCCTATGGCAGGGAAAGAGCAGATACGTAACAACCTTTCAGATATTATACAGGTTTTCTGCAATGCAGGTTTTGAAATTACAATATTTGCCACACAAAGTACAGGGGATGCCACAAGAATAGTAGAAAAACAGGGCATGGATTATAATTATGTTGTATGTTCTGGCGGTGACGGTACTATGAATGAAGTGGCAACAGGGCTTATGAGGCTTGAAAAATGCCCTGTATGCGGCTATATACCAGCAGGCACTGTAAATGATTTTGCATCAAGCCTTAAAATACCCAGGATAATGAAAGATGCTGCAGAACTTATAACTTATGGGGGCATATTTGAATGTGACATGGGAAAGTTTAATGATAAAAACTTTACATATGTTGCAGGATTTGGCGCATTTACAGAAGTTTCCTACCAGACGCCACAAGAATGGAAAAATGCACTGGGCAAAGCTGCATATTTTGTAGAAGCATTAAAGCATATAGCAGATATAAAGCCACACCATATGGTAATAAAGAGCGGTGACGTGATATATGAAGATACATTTATATTAGGGCTTATAAGCAATTCTGTGTCTGTTGCCGGGTTTAAAGCATACAGCAAGAAAAATATTAAGATGGATGATGGCAAATTTGAAGCTATTTTTATACGCAACCCTAAAAACCCTATAGAAATACAGCAGGTTTTAAACTCCCTGCTTTCAAAACAGCTTGACGCGCCCCAGATACTATATTTAAGCAGCCGCCATATTTCTATTGAAAGTGATGATGACGTACAATGGACACTTGATGGCGAGGACGGCGGCATATGCAGTTATGCAGAAATAGAAATCCTGGAACAGGCGCTTCCGATAATTTGTGACAGATGTGCATATGCAGAAGTTTCATGTAAATACTAAAATTGTAAACCTGAAAGGTTATATTTCCAGATTCTTAGCATATAATTATTATAATAGTTAGCATACGTATTAATATGCAGTATATATCGCAGGAATGGAGGAAATATGTGCGGAATAGCAGGATTTTTTAACGCTTCGCTGGATTTTACAGAAAGCAGCCAGTTGTATACAGGTGTACTAGAGGAAATGAAAAACAGCATTGCCCACCGCGGGCCCGACAGTGAAGGCATACGCCTTTTTAAGAATTGCGGGATTGCACATACAAGGCTTGCAATTATTGATATTTTAGGCGGGATACAGCCTATGTGCAGGAAACTTGACGGATATTCTTACCATATAGTATATAATGGGGAGATTTATAATACAGACAGGCTCCGCAGGAAACTTATAAATGCAGGATGGAGTTTTGTATCTGGTTCAGATACAGAGGTTATCCTGCTTTCCTTTTTGCAGTACGGGCCGGAGTTTGTCAAAAAACTTGACGGGATTTTTGCATTTGCAATATACGATGAAAGACATAAAACAATATATCTGTACAGGGACAGTTTTGGTATTAAACCATTGTTTTATACTGTTAAAGACGGCACTATTGTATTTGCATCAGAACCAAAAGGGCTTTTTAAATACCCAGGTGTTGAGGCAGTCCTTGATAAAGATGGTATAAATGAAGTTTTTGGGATGGGGCCTGCAAGGATTCCCGGTTCAGGCATATTTAAAGGTGTATATGAAGTAAAACCCGGCTGTTATTTAAGCTGCAGCAGTTATGGCATAAAAAATAACTGTTACTGGCATCTTAAAAGCAGGCCGCATGAAGACAGTTACGAAAAAACAGTTGAAAAAACAGGCTTTCTTGTAGAAGACGCCATTAAAAGGCAGATGGTTTCAGATGTGCCAGTATGTACATTCCTGTCAGGCGGCATTGATTCAAGCCTTGTTTCTGCAATATGTGCAAAAGAACTAGGCAAAAAAGGTGAACAGCTTGTTACATATTCATTTGATTTTACAGGAAATGACAAATATTTCAAGGCGAACAGCTTCCAGCCGTCACAAGACCGTCCATACGTTGAAAAAATGGTGGAATTTCTTGGTTCAAAGCACTATTACCTGGAATGTTCTTATGAAACACAGGCAGACCTTTTATATGACTCTGTAGATGCACATGACCTTCCTTGCATGGCAGATGTGGATTCGTCACTTGTACATTTCTGCAGGGAAGTAAGCAAAAACCATAAAGTGGTACTTACAGGGGAATGTGCTGATGAAGTATTTGGCGGCTACCCGTGGTTTCATAAAGAGGAATTTCTAAAGAGCCACACATTCCCATGGACGCCTGATTTATCGCCACGCAAGGAACTGATAAAAAGGGATGTATTACATGCTTTAGATATGGATGGGTTTGTACAGAAAGCATATGCAGATGCTGTAAGCGAAACTGCCCTGCTGCCATGTGAAGATGAAACAGAAAGCAGCAGGCGGCAGACAGGATATCTTAATATAAGGTTCTTTATGCAGACACTTTTAAACAGGATGGACAGAACAAGCATGGACTCAGGCCTTGAAGCAAGAGTACCTTTCGCAGACAGGAAGCTTGTGGAATATGTTTTTAATGTTCCCTGGAATATGAAAGCATGTGATGGTGTAGTTAAAAACCTGCTGCGCCAGTCTGCACGGGGCAAACTTCCTGATGAGGTACTGTTCAGGAAAAAAAGCCCTTATCCTAAAAGTTATAATCCTTATTATGAAAAGCTTCTTACAGGACGCCTTGAAAATATAATAAAAGAAGGGGATTCACCATTATTCCAGATAATAGACTTAGGCAGGCTTGAAAAATTCATGCAAAGTGTAAAAGATTACGGGAAACCGTGGTATGGGCAGCTTATGGCAGGACCGCAGATGCTTGCATACCTTATACAGATTGATTACTGGATGAAAAAATTCAAGATTAAAATTGAACTATAAAGTACAGATTTCTATGATATAACAATCAAAAATACAAAACAGGTTGTCTTTTAGCTGGAATTTACGTATAATATAGGTGGAAGAGAGGTGCATAATATGCTGGCAATCCTAAGTTTTGGAATTGCCAGCATATTTTTTAATATCTTCTTCATTTAAAACCAACAACTTAGGTTTATGTGCCATGGCACAGATAATAGACAGTTTCATCTTCATGCCTTTCGGAACTTGGAATGTAACCAGCTACAGCCTGTCTGCAATTTCATATATAAGCCTTTCTGAATCTTCCCACCCAATGCAGGCATCTGTAATGGATTTCCCATATATATGTTCATGTATGGACTGGTTTCCAGGTTCAATATAACTTTCAACCATAACACCCTTGACAAGCTTTTTTATATCAGAAGACACATTACGGCTATGGAGGACTTCATATATTATACGTGGCTGTTCGTAATAGCATTTGTTTGAATTGGCATGGTTAGCATCTATTATGCAGGCAGGGTTTTTTAAATTAAGTTCCTGGTACATTTCATTTAAAAGCATAAGGTCTTCATAATGGTAGTTAGGAAGTGACTGGCCATGCTTATTAACAGCACCGCGCAGTATTGTATGTGCCAGGGAGTTGCCGTCTGTCTTTACTTCCCAGCCACGGTATAAGAATGTATGCCCTGACTGTGCTGCAATACATGAATTAAGCATTATGCTTAAAGTGCCGCTTGTAGGGTTTTTCATGCCGCATGGTATCTCAAGCCCGCTTATGACAAGCCTGTGCTGCTGGTTTTCAACAGAACGTGCACCTATTGCAACGTATGAAAGTATGTCTGACACATAAGGCCAGTTCTCAGGGTAAAGCATTTCATCTGCTGCAAAAAGGTGGGTTTCTTCTATTGAACGCAGGTGCATTTTCCGCATTGCAATAATCCCTTCCAGCAGGTCAGGTGCTTTCTCGGGGTCTGGCTGGTGTACAATCCCTTTATAGCCTTCGCCTGTTGTACGTGGCTTGTTGGTATATATCCTTGGAACCAGTAAAATTTTGTCTGCAACTTTTTCCTGTACTTTTGCAAGGCGGCTTGTATAATCACATACAGCATCTTCATTATCTGCAGAACATGGCCCTGTAATTACAAGGAACTTATCTGACTTTCCTGTGATTATATCTGCAATTTCTTTATCCCTTGCTGCTTTAATTTCTTTTAAATCTTTCCGCAGTGAGTATTCTTCTTTAAGCCCTTCAGGTGTCTTGACCTGTGTTATATAATTAATTCCCATTTATGCCTCCTGTCTGGTTTATAAAGTAATGGTTAATATTTCTACTTGAAATTATCCTGAAATGTATTATTATATAAACAGCGGCTGGCGTCCAGCATATAAACAATCTATAATTATACCAGGCAGCAACCAGATATTCATTCTATTCAATATTAAAAGCAAAGTCAAGCTTAGTTATTAATTTATAAAAATTTAATAAATATACACTACCAATCCCAATTTTTTTTAATTAAATATGGTAAAAATATCTATAGTTTTCTTTACTTTTTAGACACTAAGTGATAAAATGTTATAAAGAACTTTATTAAGGAGGAAAAAATTAAGATGGCTAGAGCTAAACAATCAATGGATGGAAACACAGCCGCAGCACATGTAGCATATGCTTATACAGAAGTTGCAGGCATCTATCCTATAACACCTTCAAGCCCTATGGCTGACTCTGTAGATATGTGGTCAGCAGCAGGACAGAAGAACATTTTTGGAAACACAGTCAAAGTAGTAGAAATGGAATCTGAGGCAGGTGCAGCAGGTACAGTACATGGTTCACTTGCAGCAGGCGCACTTACTACAACATTCACAGCATCACAGGGTCTTCTTCTTATGATTCCTAACATGTACAAGATTGCTGGTGAACAGTTACCTAGTGTATTCCATGTATCAGCACGTACAGTATCAACACATTCATTAAATATTTTTGGTGACCACAGCGACGTTTACGCATGCCGCCAGACAGGTTTTGCAATGCTTGCAGAAACAAACCCACAGGAAGTTATGGATTTAAGCCCTGTTGCACACCTTGCAGCATTAGAAGGCAAAGTTCCGTTTATCAACTTCTTTGATGGTTTCCGTACTTCCCATGAAATACAGAAGATTGAGAAGTGGGATTATGAAGACCTTAAAGAGATGTGCCCTATGGATGCAGTTGACGGGTTCCGTAAACATGCGCTTAACCCAGAGCACCCTGCTTCACGTGGCTCACATGAAAATGGTGATGTGTTCTTCCAGCACCGCGAGGCATGTAATAAAGCTTATGATGCACTCCCGGCAGTTGTTGAGAAGTATATGGAGAAAGTAAACCAGAAGTTAGGCACAGATTATGGTTTATTTAACTATTATGGTGCTCCTGATGCAGAACGTGTAATTGTTGCAATGGGTTCTATCTGTGATGTTGCAGAAGAAGTTATTGATTACCTTACGGCAGCAGGCGAGAAGGTCGGCCTTATAAAAGTACGTTTATACCGTCCTTGGTCTTCAGAGGCTATACTTAAAGTCCTTCCTAAGACAGCTAAGAAAATTGCGGTACTTGACCGTACAAAAGAGCCTGGTTCATTAGGCGACCCTCTTTTCCTTGATGTGGCTGCTACACTCCGTGAAGCAGGGCTTAGTGACATTGTGCTTACAGGCGGGCGTTATGGCCTTGGTTCAAAGGATACACCTCCTTCATCTGTATTTGCAATATTTAAGGAATTAGAGAAAGATGCACCTAAGCCACGCTTTACAATCGGTATTGTAGATGATGTTACTAACTTAAGCCTTCCAGAGGTTAAACCAGCTCCTATTACATCCGCACCAGGAACAAAAGAGTGCAAGTTCTGGGGTCTTGGCGGTGATGGTACAGTTGGTGCTAACAAGAACTCTACAAAGATTATCGGTGACCACACAGACAAGTATATACAGGCATACTTCCAGTATGACTCCAAGAAAACAGGTGGTGTAACTATTTCACATCTCCGTTTTGGCGACAACCCTATTAAGAGCCCGTATTACATTAACCAGGCAGACTTTGTTGCATGCCATAACCCTTCTTATGTAGTAAACGGCTTTAAGATGGTACAGGATGTTAAGCCAGGCGGCGTATTTATGATTAACTGCCAGTGGTCTGACGATGAACTTGATTCTAAGTTAGATGCAGGCGCTAAGAAATATATTGCTGACAACAATATACAGCTTTACACAATTAATGCTATTGACAAGGCTATTGAAATCGGAATGGGCAAGCGTACTAATACAATCCTCCAGTCTGCATTCTTTAAGCTTGCTGATGTCATGCCTATTGATGAAGCTGTTGATTATATGAAGCAGGCAGCTAAGAAGTCATACAGCAAAAAGGGTGACGCAGTAGTTGAGATGAACTACAAGGCTATTGACGCTGGTGTAGATGCTGTGCACAAGGTAGAAATCCCGGATTCATGGAAGAACCCTGCACCTGATGCACCTGCAAAAGAACTTTCAGGACGTCCTGAAGTTGTCAAGATGGTTAAAGACCTTATGGAGCCAATCTCGAAAATGGATGGTGACAGCCTTCCTGTATCTGCATTTATGGGCAATCCTGACGGACAGTTTGAAACAGGTGCTTCTGCATATGAGAAGCGTGGTACAGCTGTAACAGTACCTACATGGGACCCTGAAAAGTGTGTACAGTGTAATAACTGCGCATTTGTATGCTCACATGCTACAATACGTCCGTTCCTGCTTACAGAGGAAGAAGTTAGTGCTGCACCTTCTAATATTAAGACAGCAGATGACAAGTCTAAAAAGACAAACTATAAGTTTACAATGAGTGTATCACCTCTTGACTGTATGGGATGTGGTGAATGTATTACAGTATGTCCTGCTGAAGGCGCTATTAAGATGGTTCCACAGGCAGAAGAAGCTGATGAGCAGCCAGTATTTGACTACCTTGTTGCCAATGTTGGCAAGAAAGACAGCGGGTTTGCTGATACAACACCAAAGGGAAGCCAGTACAACCAGCCGCTCCTTGAGTTCTCAGGAAGCTGCGCAGGCTGTGCAGAAACATCATATGCACGTCTTGTTACACAGCTCTTTGGCGAGCAGATGTATATTTCAAATGCAACAGGATGTTCTTCAATCTGGGGCAACCCTGCAGCAACATCACCATATACAGTAAACAAGGATTCCAAGAAAGGCCCTGCATGGTCTAACTCACTGTTTGAAGATAATGCAGAACACGGGCTTGGTATGTATATAGGCCAGAAGTACCTGCGTGACCAGGCTATTGAGTCTGTAAAGGCATGTGCAGCTTCTGATAAAGCTTCAGCAGAATTAAAAGCAGCAGCAGACAAGTTTATTGAAACAAAAGACGATACAAAGGCTAACACACCTGCAGCAGAAGCACTGGTTCCTGAACTTGAAAAGGCAGCAGCAGCTGGATGCCCTGACGCAAAGGCAGCACTTGACAAGAAAGATTACCTTGCTAAGAAGTCTGTATGGATATTCGGTGGTGACGGCTGGGCATATGATATCGGGTTTGGCGGCCTTGACCATGTACTTGCATCAGGTGAGAATGTAAATGTTATGGTATTTGATACAGAAATGTATTCAAATACAGGCGGACAGGCTTCAAAGGCTTCAAATATCGGTGAAGTATGCCAGTTTGCAGCAGCAGGCAAGGAAATCGGCAAGAAGAGCCTCGCTGAAATTGCAATGAGCTATGGTTATGTATATGTAGCACAGATTGCACTTGGTGCAAACCCTGCACAGGCAGTTAAAGCTATAGCAGAAGCAGAAGCTTACAACGGCCCTTCACTTATAATTGGCTATGCTCCTTGTGAACTCCACGGTATTGCCAAGGGCGGCATGAACCACTGCCAGGATGAGATGAAGAAAGCTGTTAAAGCCGGATACTGGAACTTATTCTCATTCAACCCTGCACTTAAAGCAGAAGGCAAGAATCCATTTACCCTTACATCCAAAGAGGGTGACGGTTCATACCAGGAATTTCTTAATAATGAGTCACGTTATACACGTCTTATTAAGCCATTCCCAGAGCGTGCCGGGAAACTCTTTAAAGAGTCAGAGGAAGCTGCAAAAGCACGTTATGAACATTTACAGAGGTTAGTAGAACTCTATAAATAATAAATACTTTGCATAAATTATGGATTATGGGACGCTGCCATGTATAGCATGGCAGCGTTTTTATATGCCCTGTAGATATTATTGGCATAAATCCAGAAAAAATACATTAATTATAGAAATTTTTTAAAAATATGAATCAACTGGTGCCGGGCTGCCAAGAATTTCCCGTGAAGCATATAAAACCATATCCTTTTTATTATTTACAGACCATTTAACAAGTGTGATATTACGTTTTTCTATTTCTATGGCAGTAATCCCTGCAGGATGTACACAGCTTCCAGTATTACAGTATGGCGAAGCTTTAGAGCCTGTCATTGGGTGGTGTGTATGCCCTGTAACCAGTATATGCTGGTTCTTTAACGCCCAGCCTGCCAGTATTTTTTCAGATTCTTTCTTCCTTGTATTATTCTTTGCGGCACTTGTTGGGTCAGGGACGCCAATATTTTCCAAAGAACGCCAGATATAGCGTACCATAAAACATGACAGCCGCCAGAATGTGCTGTTTAGCAGGTCTGCCTGGTGCCCGTGAGTCATATAGATATCATGGCCTTTAAGTTTATCATCTAAAATAATACCTGGATAAAACGTTATATCAGGAAAAAGCGGCCTGTCACAAAATGTTTTATCACAGTAAAAAGAGAAAAAATGCTTTTTAGGAAATTTCCGGCTCTTTTTAACTATATCATGGTTGCCATAGACTGCAAAAAAGCGGTTCTGTTTGTAAAACCTGGAAAGCATTTCAAAACTCTGCCGGTGGTTCTCTTTAATATACTGCATAGAACGGTTCTCCCATAATTCATCAGCATCACCAAGTTCAATATAGGTAAATCCTTTTTGAAGATAGTAGCGCAGGGCGGCAAGATAAAGAAATTCATTATGCAGGAAATTATCATTTGCCCTGCCAGTGCCACGGTGGCAGTCACTAAATACAACATACTTTGAATCTGGATATAGTGGGAGATGGAGGGAGTTTTCAAATGTCTGGCGGATGCGGCTTTCAAATCCCATTTTTAAGCTTTTCCTTTCCCCGTGGTTTATGGAATTTCTGTTTCCTGTTCTTTTTCATGCAAAGCATATGCCTGAATATAAATGGCAGGAAATAATATAAATATAAAATCTTGTCAAGTGTGCATTTAAAAGGCCTTGTAACCCACATATATAACTTACAGAAAAACCTGTTTTTAAATTGCGCCCATCTTGCCGCAAAGCATCTTTTGCAGCATGGCTGTGCAGAAAACGGCCTGGCAAACATAAAAGATACTGTCATGTCACATATGGAAATACCACATTTTATATAACCAGTCTGTACCAGGCTGTTTAAAAAACAGTACATCATTGTTTCACTTTTAAATGTAATTGAAACCTTCAGCACAATGTCTTCAGGCTTTACGCACCTGCCAGGGCAGAAACCTGCCAGCCACCAGTGCGGCTGGCAGATATTAAACAGCTGGCTTCCTTTATAATATGCTGTAATCCCAACTGGAAGCAGTTCCTTGTCACTAACACTGTGGAAAAGTGCCTTGTCATATTCCCATGGGCTTAAAACCCTGTCAGCACAGTACAGCCCGGCTTCACCGCCAGCACTGGTTCCGTACTGTCCCTTCCAGAACTCAAACATCCATGTGCGGTTATCATAATTAAAATAAACTGGCTCACATTCAAAAACCATTGAAAAATGGACAGCTGTTTTATCATATAAAGAACAGTATCCAAATTTTCTCTGCCATGCACCAGGCCTTGATATAATAATATCCTGCGAAGGAGAGTAGCAGAAGCCAAACGGTTCCATAATCCTGTTTAAAAGGCATACTTTCTGTTCAAGCTGCATTTTACAGATTTTATGGATTATCTTCTTTTTCCTTAAATAGAAAATAAAAGAGAAAAGTATACATATGAAAATTAATATTCCAAACAAAAGGTACATAATAAAAATCCTCCATAAAGTATTTGGTATATTATATGAAAGAAAAAATTTTTGTGTACACCTGCGAAAAGTATTGACACTGGTTAATACCAATAGTAAAATATATCTATTATATTAAAGAACAGGCAGTTATATTTAAGTAACTATCAGGTGTTAAATATGGCTGTTTTAATTTGTGCTTTCTTTTGCTTTACTATTGTAACGATAAATAATATTATAAGCATTTCAGGAGGTATGTTTAAATGGGGCAGATACGGTTACATGAAGGTGAATTAAATGTAATGGAGCTTTTATGGTCTAATAAGGCACTGGCGGCAAGGGATATCGCCAAAATTATCAAGGAATATATAGGCTGGGAGAAAAATACTACATATACAGTAATTAAGCGTCTTATTGATAAAGGTGCTATTACAAGGGAAGACCCGGGGTTTATATGCAGGGCAAATATTTCTAAAAGGAAAATACAGAATATAGAAACCCAGGCTTTATTAAACCAGCTGTATAATGGTTCAGTATCTAATTTTATATCTGTATACCTTGCAGAACAGCAGCTGTCTGGTACAGATATTGAAGAACTCAGGAAAATTATAGCATCGCAGGTACTGCCAGAAAGAAAAGAAAATATGGGATAGCAGTAAATTTTTGCAGGCATATATTTCTATCTCTTGGATAAATTCCAGTTTATCAAATAGATGTTGCTAAAATAATGGGGAGAAAGGAGCATTTTTATATGGGTGCATCAAACAATGAAACTTACCACCAGCAGAATTTTGAACAGAATACACAGAAATTAAGAAACCTGTTAAATGAAATGCCGCGGTTCTGTAAAGATTATTTCCGTGGCATTGAGCCTTCAACATCTGTAAGGACACGTGTCGGCTACGCATATGACCTGCGGACGTTTTTCAGGTTTCTTGTATCTGAAAGCCCTGCCTTAAATGCCACAAATATAAATGATATAAAGCTTGAACAGCTTGAGCAGCTTGAACCTGTAGATATTGAAGAATATATGGAATACCTGAAATTATACTACTATGATGGCAAAAAATATACTAACAGCAAACAGGGGCTGCACCGTAAAATGGCTTCCCTCCGCAGTTTCTATATATATTACCAGAAAAGAAAAATGATTAAAAATAACCCTGTGGATGTTATTGACATGCCAAAACTCCACGAACACGAAATAATACGCCTTGATGCAGATGAGGTTGACGAACTTCTGAAACTTGTCGAAAACGGGGGCAAAAACCTTACAGGCATTAAGAAAACCTATTATGAAAAGAACAAATTAAGGAATATTGCCATATTTACCCTGTTCCTTGGCACTGGCATACGTGTTTCTGAATGTGTCGGCTTAAATATTGAAGATGTTGACTTCAGGGAGAACCGCATAAGGATTATACGCAAAGGCGGCAAGGAAGAATATGTTTACTTTAGTGATGAAGTAGCCAGTGCACTAAGCAATTATATAGAACTTTCAAGAAGTGCCATAGAAGCCAGGAAAGGACATGAACATGCCCTCTTCTACTCTATACAAAGGCGGCGCATAAGTATACAGGCTGTTGAAAACCTTGTAACAGAATATGCCAGCCAGATTACTACATTTAAACATATAACCCCGCATAAATTAAGAAGCACATATGGCACGGCACTTTACCACCAGACAGGTGACATATATCTTGTAGCAGATGTACTTGGGCATAATGATGTAAATACCACTAAAAAACACTACGCCGCAATTAATGATGATAAAAAACGCAGCGCTGCATGTGCTGTAACTTTACGCAAAAAATAATGGCAGATAAGCTGCTGTCCGTCCTGCTGCCAGTAACAAATATGATACATTGTTTTATTAGAATATTATTATAATTTGTAAAATTACTATAATTTGCAAAATTATTATAATTTGCAGAAAAGGCGGATTTTATAATGAATATTTTATTAATTGAGGATGACCAGAATTTATGTGAAATGGTCCGTTTCCAGCTCCAGCATGAAAAGCACCATGTTGATTTATGCCATGATGGCAGGGACGGGCTGGATTTACTTTTGCAGGATGCACACGATATTGTACTGCTGGACCGTATGCTTCCTGTTATGAACGGGCTTTCTGTACTTAAAAAGGCAAGGGCTGCAGGCATTAAGACACCTGCTATACTTGTTACTGCACTTGGCGGGCTTTATGACAGGATTGAAGGACTTGACGGCGGTGCAGATGACTATATTACAAAACCTTTTGAATATAAGGAACTTTCAGCACGCATACGCTCACTTGCAAGGCGTGCTGGCAAATGGGAGGAAAACGGGCTGTTAAAGTATGGTGATATTTCTTATGACACTTCTGTACGTACTTTATATGGTCCTGGCTGCGAATTGCAGCTGTCAGGCAAAGAAGGGCTTCTCCTTGAAGCATTTATAAGAAATCCTTTGAAGGTTATTAACCGGATGGTTATTTTTTCACGTGTCTGGGGCGTAGATGCACCTGTTGAAGAGGGCAACCTTGATACATATATACACTTCCTCAGGAAAAGGCTTGCATTCGCAGGAAGCCGCCTGAATATAAAGACAGTGCGTGGCATTGGGTATATTTTAGAAAATATATGGGGGTAATAATATTATGTTCCGTAAACTTCATATACAAGTGGCCGTGTTCTGCACAACAGTAACAGGCGGGATTTTCTTTGCACTGGTCCTTGTATGCCTGTTTTTTGCAAGAAAAAGCCTTGAAGCAAATAATTATGCTTCATTTACCAGCCAGTTAAATTCTGCACTTATACACTTAAAAGAACAGGATACCATCTCCCACTTGTGGTTAAACCAGTTACAGGAAAATGAACAGTTTCTTCTCTATCTTTATGATAACAATATCCCCCTGTATTACCAGAACTACCACAGCAGCAGGCAGGAAGAAACATTAAAGAAAGAAGCTATTTATATTGCACGTACAAAATACGGGGCTGGTATCTTTACAGGAAGTCCTGGAAGTATTACCACGCACACGGAATTTAATTTTACTTCATCAGATGGCAAAGATTATTATGCCTCTGCTGGTATTATACCAAAGAAAAACAGTTATTTAAGTTTTATTGCGCTTTTTCCACTTGCCAGCCAGCATACACAGGAACTTAAACTGTATTTTGCCACCTGTTCTGCAGGATTCGCCGCAGTTTCCATTCTTTTTATTTTTTCATGGTTTTTTACAAAACGCATGATTATACCCCTCGAAAATACGAGGCAGGAACAGACAGATTTCATTGCCTCTGCTTCACATGAACTGCGCTCACCGCTGGCAGTAATAAAAACAGGGCTTGAAACCCTTAAAAAAACAGAAAACCCATACGAAATGGAACATTTTATAGATTTAATGGCAGGTGAAACAAACCGTATGCAAAATCTTGTAAACAACATGCTTTTCCTGGCCAATGCAGATTCTGGCCATCTTTCTGTACATAAAGAAAAATGCCAGCCTGACGGGCTTCTTATATATATTTACGAGAAATACACGCCACTTTGCCAGAAAAAACAGCTTTCCCTGTCATTAAACCTTCCAGAAGAAATATTTCCATACTGCTATTGTGATAAAGAGTGGATACAGCAGGTATTTTCCATACTGCTCGATAATGCAATTTCATACACCCCTTCTGGCGGAAGGATAGATATGGCACTTAAACAGACAAAATCCTCCCTGGTATTTTCATTTACAGATACTGGCTGCGGCATACCAGATAATGAAAAGGCCTTAATATTTAACCGTTTTTACCGCTCAGATAATGCACGCTCAGATAAAGCGCATACAGGGCTCGGGCTGTGCCTTGCCAAAGAAATAATTTCTTCACATAAAGGCAGGATATGGGCAGAAAACCCAGAAAGCGGCGGAAGCTGTTTCTATGTGGAACTGGCTGCTTATACAGGTGGAACTACTGTTTAAACGTTTTAAAAAACCAGAATGATGGGTTCCATACAGCAGTTTTACCAGGATTGCTTGCTTAAGTCCGCACTTATGAGCTGTTGACCCGCTAAACTCAAAAATTTATAATTTAATTTTATAAATATCTGCTATTTCATTGTCAAAAGAAAAACTTCGTTCATACACACCGCCATTTTTTTGTATAACTTTTATTGACGCTACATTTTCTTTTTCAACAGATATATGAAGTTCTTTCATTTCTGCTTCTTTAGCCACTTGGAGAAGTTGACATAGCATTTCTGTTGCATATCCCTTTTTTCTTTCAGATGGACGTACACTATACCCACAATTCCCTAAATTTTTCAAAAATTCATTCAGCGTATGTCTTAAATCAATAATTCCGATTATCTTATCATCACTTTTTCTTAAAGCAAAAAAAGTATCCGTAACTACCCAGTTTTCATTTACCGTTTTGGGATTCGTGTTTAGCGTTACAGAGGATAGCCATTCCTCGTAGCTTTCTGTTTTGTCAAAAAGCTCACTTCCGTAGATAATTTCTTCTCCATGTTGAAAATGTTCCTTTCGGAAATCAAGTGCTTTTTCTTTTAGTGATAAAGTTGGTCTTACCAAAACCATATCATTTTTCATGCTGGACCTCCTCCGGCAATAATAGCCGCTTTATTTCATTTATTATTTGATTGGGAATATCTTTATCCATTTTCATCAACTTGCTGTACATTCGTACTCCTTGATATGCAAATATAAGTACATTGAAAATTGATTCTGGGTTCACGGAATTAAATTCTTTCGTATCTATTCCATAGTTGATAAGCTCTATCCATGTTGATTTTGAAATTTCGTACTGCTTTTTTACAGAATTATCTTCCTTAGAAAACTCTGGATTACTATAAAATTCGTAAATAGCAAGGCTTATGGAATTTTCGCAATCAATCATTTCACTTGCATACCTCAGAAGAAGTTCCTCTAATATCGTGATAGCTGGAATGTGCTGTTCAATTTTGGTAAATATTTCACTTTTTTGCTTATTGGAAAAAGCATTAACTATTTCTAAAAATATTTGCCCGGTGCTTTCATAATGCCGGTACAGTCCTCCACGGCTAAGTCCCGTCAACTCGCAAATATCTTTC
>CAJTOK010000015.1:30942-56569 GCA_910577825.1 uncultured Lachnospiraceae bacterium
TTTTTGCTTCACTACAGTACACCTTAATTTATTAAGAATCCTTAATTATTTTTTTATCCTTTCTGGCAATCCTCCACACAGCAAACTTTCCTGCTGTTACCGCTACCGGAAGCCCTCCCGGTGCCATAATCCACTGGCTGGCAATATACAGGTTTTTTACACCTTTTAATTTTCCCTTAACACGGAAAGGCTTTACACCCTTTTTCGTAATGAAGCCCATATATGCCCCATGATATGCGTTGCAGTACCGTTCATATGTAACCGGCGTCCAGCAGTCAAGAAATTCTATATGTCCCAAAAGCGCAGGAAACTGTGTTACCAGCCGTTCCTCTATTGCTTTTGCCGTTTCATTTTTCTGGCGCACATAATCCTCTTTTGCCAGGCTTTTCCAGTATAAATATTCCCTGTCAAATTGTGGGACATTTACCTGGAGCACTGCTTTTCCTGCTGGGGCAAATCCGGGTTCATATTCATAACTTTTTACTGAAATTCTCTCCACTTCTTTTCCGCCTGTCTTAAAAGAGGCACAGTCAAAAAAAATAGTCCCTTTTCCGTTATATGCTTCCTGGTCTGCCACAAATGCTGCCTGTACAGCACTAAAAAGAGGATATTTTTCATTGTCTGCATAACAGGACTTCCATTTTTCATCCATATACTCTTTTCCAATTAAATTGCCAAACATCTCCATTGTATCCACAGATGAAATAATATAATCTGCCAGCACCGTTTTTTTATCTGCTGTTTCAACCCCTGCTGCTTTTTTATTCTCTATAAGAACCCGCAAAACCGGCGCATTACAGTATAAATTGCCGCCCAGCCCCTGGAATTTCTTCACCATGCGGTTTACCATTGCCAGAGAACCACCCGTTGGAATTTCACCATTGCCAGATGCAATGCTGGCATAAGAAACAAGAAATGAACTTGCAACATATTCTTTGGGCAGATAATCTGTAAACAGGGCTTTTAATGCAGGATGTTTAAACCGCCCCGCCATATCTGCTAAATCAATAGAACCATATTCCTTCATCACTTTTGGCATATTTGCCATTGAAGCACCCATATGGATATAATCCATAATGCCCATGGCATCCATAGGCTTTTCTGCTGGTATTTCACATCCAGATGCGTATCTTACATGTTCCACAAATTTTTTTATTTCTGTTTCATCCCCGGGGGATAACTGTATAAGTTCTTTCTGTGTCCTGTCTAAATCTTTCCACAGAGTTACCTGGGAATCTCCTTTTATGCTTGTATAAAAGCTGTCACAGTCTGCAAATTCTGTATCTTTTTCTAATGCCCCGGTTGTTTCCCATACTTTCCTGAGTGCTGTCCCTTTTTTCGTTCCTGTAAGCCAGTGGATACAGTTATCAATATGGCAGCCTTTGCGGTTCCACCCCATGCACTGCCCGCCGGCAACAGGGTTTTTTTCATAAATATCTACATCATAGCCTGCCAGTTTTCCGTAAATCCCTGCTGACAAGCCGGCAACTCCGCCACCTATAATTACAATTTTCTTTTTGTTTCCACTCATAGTCCCCTCCTAAAACTGTTCCCTGTCATTTCTCATCATGCCTGTTACCCACTCTGGTTCCGGCAGTGGCATTCCAGGGCGGAAGGCATACTGTTCCATAATTCCATGTATCGCACACCAGTACATATTTGAAAGTGACAGGGCATTCCCTTTCCGGATGCTCCCGTCTTTCTGCCCTGCCTCCACCCAGTTTTTACAAAATACAACTGTATCTACCGAAGCTGCCAGTTTCCGGAGTTTCTCTGGTATATCCCCAGCCTGTACCACATGCCCCATAAAGACAAACATTTTGGCAATAAAAGGATTCTTCTCTGCTTCCCTAAACAGCATTTTTGTAAACTGGTTAAAAAAATCCAGGCCGTTTTCTGCTTTAAAAAGCATCGGCATACGCATTCCTTCCAGCCCGGTATTTACCAGTTCTTCCAACAGTATTTCCTTTGCAGGGAAGTAATGGAACAACAGCCCTTCACTAATCCCTGCCCGTCTGGATATCTGGCTTGTTTTTGTTCCATAATATCCACGTTCCACGAATAAATCCAGTGCAGCCTGCATAATCTGTATTTTCCTGGCTTCCTTTTGTTCTTTTCTTGTCATATGCCATCCCCTCCAACAGATAAGTACAATTTAACATTATCACAGTCCCATAAAAATTTACAGGGCAATTTACTCAACGAAATTTTTAATGAAAAATCCTTGCAAATGTACCTTTCTTATGCTAAACTAAGCAGGTATGTTTTAAACAACTAATCACGTATGCGGATTCCGTATATGGTGCTGCAGGACATTATCTGTCCCGCAGTCTTACGGCTGGAAGCATACGGAAGCAATGAAACCATAATGGAGGTATTATTATGAGCGTTATTTCAATGAAACAGTTACTTGAGGCAGGTGTCCATTTTGGCCACCAGACAAGAAGATGGAACCCTAAGATGGCAGAGTACATCTACACAGAACGTAATGGCATTTATATTATTGACTTACAAAAGTCCGTAGGCAAGGTTGATGAAGCATATAATGCTGTTAAAGATATCGTAATGAATGGCGGTACAATCCTTTTTGTCGGCACAAAGAAACAGGCACAGGATTCTATTAAGTCAGAAGCAGAGCGCTGCGGCATGTTCTATGTAAATGAAAGATGGCTTGGCGGAATGCTTACAAACTTCAAGACAATCCAGACACGTATCAAGAGGTTAAAAGCCATTGAAACAATGTCAGAAGATGGCACATTTGATGTGCTCCCTAAGAAAGAAGTTATTGGACTTAGGAAAGAATGGGATAAGCTTGAGAAGAACCTTGGCGGTATTAAGGAGATGAAAAGGCTTCCTGATGCCATATTTGTTGTTGACCCTAAGAAAGAAAGAATCTGTATCCAGGAAGCACATACATTAGGTATTCCTCTTATTGGAATTGCAGACACAAACTGTGACCCTGAAGAACTTGATTATGTAATCCCTGGCAATGATGATGCCATAAGGGCAGTCAAGCTTATTGTTTCTAAGATGGCTGATGCTGTTATCGAAGCTAACCAGGGTGTATCAATGGCTGACGGCGCAGATGACGAAGCTGTTAGCTAATAACTGTATTGATTAAATAAATATTGGAGGAAATTAAAATGGCAATTACAGCTTCACAGGTTAAAGAATTAAGGGAACTTTCCGGCGCCGGCATGATGGATTGCAAAAAGGCGCTTTCAAATACAGATGGTGATATGGACAAGGCTGTGGAATGGTTACGTGAAAACGGCCTTGCAAAGGCTATTAAAAAGGCAGGGCGTATTGCCGCAGAAGGCATTGTTGCAGTTGATGTTGATGCAGATGGCAAAAAAGCTTCTATTGTAGAAGTAAACAGCGAAACAGATTTCGTTGCCAAGAATGAGAAATTCCAGGCATATGTTGCAGAAGTTGCAGCACAGGCAAAAGCTTCTGGTGCAGCAGATATTGATGCGTTCCTTGCAGAGCCATGGGCAGCAGATACAAGCATGACTGTAGATGATAAATTAAAAGCAATGGTAGCCGTTATTGGCGAAAATATGAATATCCGCCGTTTTGACAAGATAACAACAGACGGGTTAATTGTTTCTTATATCCATGCAGGCGGTAAAATAGGTGTATTAGTAGAAGCTGATACTAGTTCTTCAAGTGATGGTGTAAAAGAATGTTTAAAGAATGTTGCAATGCAGGTTGCTGCTTTAAATCCAAAATACCTTTCATCAGATGATGTAGATGAAGAATACAAAGCACATGAAAAGGAAATACTTTTAAGCCAGGCAAAGAACGACCCTAAAAATGCAGGCAAACCTGACGGGATTATTGAAAAGATGATAACAGGACGCCTTAATAAAGAGTTAAAAGAAGTATGCCTTTTAGAACAGGAATATGTTAAAGCTGAAAATAAGGAAACTGTACAGGCATATGTACAGAATACAGCTAAAGCTGAAGGCTGCCAGATTGCTATAAAGAAATTTATACGTTTTGAAACTGGCGAAGGAATTGAGAAGAAAGAAGAAGACTTCGCCGCAGAAGTTGCAGCACAGATGCAGTAATAAATTACTATGTTTTTATAAAAATATTTGTAAAACCCATGAGGATATAATTTATACCTAAAAACCAGTATATAGAAAAGCTAACTTTACTTTTCCACATACTGGTTTTTTAAGTCACACTGTCCTGTAATTTTTATTTATTTTTTTACTGTTACATTTTGGAAATGCCCTGTAATCCCATACGTGTGTTTTACGCATTTCCTTGTCTGTTTTCAGAAAGAAATCCATAAATACAATTTTATTGTTAAAACTTCCATTTACTACCGGGTCATCATATGTGCAGTCAATATGGTACCATTTGTTTTTAATTTTTACCATATTCCAGGCATGGTAACCTCCTGTAACCATCCTGCATTTTATTCCATAGTGCCCCATTATTACCATAAATGCTTTGGAATACCCGTCACATACTGCAATCCCCCTGTTAAAAGCGCCTTCTGCTGTATGGCTTATGGCTGGTACTGTACCTTTTTTATAAAGTGTCTTGTCGTATTTTACATTTTGTACCAGCCATGAATGTGCGGCGTAAATTTTTTCATAGTCTGTCATTTCTTTTTTTACATATTTGGAATAGATTACTTTAAGGCAGTTCTTTTTATTTCTTTTCAGGACTTTTACCCTGCATTTTAATGCCTTGCCTGCTGTTTCTGCTATAACTGTTGTACTGCCTGCTTTTAAAGCTGTGATTTTACCGTTCTTGTTTACCCTGGCAATTTTGTTATCCATACTCTTCCATTTTATTTTAGATGGTGCGCTGTATACATAAATCCTGTTCTGGCTGCCTTCTATATCAATGGATTTTTTATCTGAAAGACGGGTTTCTTTTGTGTCTGTAAAAAGTATACCGTTTTTTAGTGCAAATTCTTCTGCCCTGGAACTTTCTGGTGTTACAATGGTAAACCTGTTTTTATCCAGCCCGTAAAAAGCATTTTTGCCAAATTTTGTTACCTTTGCTGGTATTACTATCTGGTACATGGAAGTACAGAAAGCAAATGCACCACTGCCTATTTCTGTTATATTGCTTCCAATAACAACCCTTTTAATATTCCTGTTATCGTAAAATACATTATCTGCAATAGAAGTTACTGCGCCGCCATTATATTCATCTGGAATAATAATGTCCCTGCCATCCCCGGTATATGAAACTACTTTATATTCATTTATTCCGCTGGCATTAATAACTTCTTCATATACAAGCCCGTTTCCATCTGTAAATACGCTGCCAGAAATAATTGTACTATTGGTATTATTAACTTCTGTAAATTCTGTACAGCCTGCCTGCTTCCGGTTTATAAAAGTTATTGCCAATAGTGTAAACAGTATTATTAATTTTTTGATTTTTCTATCCATATTTATGATAGTCCTGTTATTACCCCGTTATCGTCAATATCTATCCTTTCTGCAGCAGGATGCAGCGGAAGCCCTGGCATTGTCATTACTGTACCTGTTATTGCAACTATAAAGCCTGCACCTGCTGATACATATGCTTCACGTATATTGACACTGAAACCTGAAGGCCTGCCAAGTTTTGCTGCATCATCTGAAAGTGAATACTGGTTCTTTGCCATGCAGACAGGGAGGTTTCCATAACCAAGCTTTTCAAGCCGTTCTATCTCTTTGTCAGCAGCAGTGTCATATGTTACACCATCTGCGCCGTATATTTCTTTTGCAATTATTTCTATCTTCTCTTTTATTGGAAGGTTTTCATTATAGATTGGCGCATAGTGGCTTTCTTCCATTTCAAGTGTTTTTATAACTTTTTCTGCAAGTTCTATGCCGCCGTCACCGCCATGCTCCCATACTTCTGAAAACGCAAATCCACACCCTTTTTCTTTGCAGTATTTCTTTATAAATGCAAGTTCTTCATCTGTATCTGTTACAAAGCGGTTAAGGGCAACAACACATGGAATATTGTATTTAGCTATATTCTCAATGTGTTTGCCAAGGTTTTCAATTCCTTTTTTAAGTGCTTCAATGTTCTCTTTGCCTAGCTGGTCTTTAGGTATGCCGCCATTATATTTAAGGGCACGTATTGTAGCAACAAGCACGGCGGCATCTGGTTTAAGCCCTGCTATGCGGCATTTGATATCAAGAAACTTCTCAGCACCAAGGTCTGCGCCAAAGCCTGCTTCTGTAATTACATAATCAGCAAGTTTAAGTGCTGTCTTTGTTGCGCGTACACTGTTACAGCCATGTGCTATATTGGCAAAAGGGCCGCCATGTACAAGTGCGGGCGTATTTTCCACGGTCTGTACAAGGTTAGGTTTTATTGCATCTTTAAGAAGCACAGCCATTGCGCCGGTTGCATTTAATTCTTTTGCAGTAACAGGTTCTCCGTCATAATTATATGCAACAATAATCCTTCCAAGCCTTTCTTTTAAATCCTTTATATTTTCTGCAAGGCAGAGTATAGCCATAATCTCCGATGCAACTGTAATTATAAAGTGGTCCTCCCGCACAACACCATCAACTGGCCTTCCAAGGCCTGTAACAATATTTCTTAAAACCCTGTCATTCATATCAACACAGCGTTTCCATACCACCTGGTTAGTGTCAATCCTTAATTTATTGCCCTGCTGTATATGGTTGTCAAGCATGGCAGCCAGAAGGTTGTTAGCAGATGTTATTGCATGGAAATCACCTGTAAAATGCAGGTTTAAGTCCTCCATTGGCACTACCTGCGCATAACCGCCGCCAGCAGCACCGCCCTTTATCCCAAAACAAGGCCCAAGTGACGGCTCACGCAGGGCTATTACTGCTTTTTTGCCAAGCTTTGCCATAGCCTCGCCTATACCTACAGTAGTAGTTGTCTTTCCCTCCCCTGCAGGTGTCGGGTTTATTGCAGTTACAAGCACAAGCCTGCCATCTTTATTGTCTTTAACCCTCTCCCACAGCCCGTCTGACAGTTTAGCTTTATATTTACCATAAAATTCAAGTTCATCTTCAGAAATGCCAAGCTTTTCCGCAATATCACGGATATGGAGCATTTCTGCTTCCTGTGCAATTTCAATATCAGTTTTCATAAATTTCCTCATTCCTGCGCTGCCTTTTGCGCATAACTTAAAATTTTTATATAAATGAGCCGGCCCACTTTATATAATCTGCTGCAATATTATAATCTGTACATTCATAAAGCATACGTGAACCTGCCATCTCTTCAATTTCATTAAAAATAAACTTGCCATCTTTAGTAAGTATAAAATCAATGCCAGCCATGCCAATTTTATTTCCGCCAAGTGCTTCCACAAATTTCATAACATAGCTTTTCTGTGAAGACATAAGTTTATATTCAGAGGCACTTCCTCCTAATGAATGGTTTGCACGGAAATCACCTTTTCCATTCCTTAATACTGCTGCATATATTTCCCCGCCAACAATATATACACGTACATCTGAACTGTTGCTTTCAATTCTCTCCTGGACAATACAGTCATGCCCTTTAAGCTTTTCTGTTATTTCTTTGATTTTATCTGTATTTTTTGCACCATTTTCAAGAAGGAATACTTCATCCCCTCCGTGCCCGTCCACGGATTTAATAACAACATCATTAGAAGCATCACCTGCAAGGTTGCTTACAAGCCTGCACAGATATTCATTATCAAGCAGTGAAGAAAGGTCAGATTTTCCTACAAACCATGTATTAGCTGCCCATTTATTGCTTTTCACTTCGTATGTAAGACGCTCTGAGAGATATCTTATAGATTCATACTTATTATTTCCAATATGGACTAAATAAGCAGGGTTAGAAACTGCTATGCCCTTATTTTCATAATGCCTGCTTACCCTGTAATCCCTTGTCCTGTTAATAACTATATCCGGCTCAGCATGTTCCAGGTACTCTTCATATGGCACATACTCAAAACTAATGTCATACTTATTGCCCTCTTCTTTAAGTTTCCCAATAAACCCGGCATTTTTTTCTGCCTCACTGCTTTGGTATATTATATATCCTTTCATATTCATCCCCCAATCAGCCAGCCTGCACCAGCTATTTAAAATTATTATGCTTAAAACTAATATTTTGTATTATAACATAAACATGCCTGTCTGGCAATTCAATGTCTGGCTTTGACAGATGCCAGTATATATGAAATAATTTTATCAGCCACATTTATTCCAGTACAATCATATATATTCTTAAAATGTGCATTGGAATTAACTTCACACAATAATCCTGCCCTGCTGCCACTATCTGTAAAAAGCAGGTCCACACCGCCAAAATCCAGCCCCAGCGCTTCTGCTGCACATAGTGCAATCCTGCATTCTTCTTCTGACGGGCTGTAAGGCTCCATCTCTGCAC
The DNA here is from genome assembly GCA_910577825.1 of uncultured Lachnospiraceae bacterium. Classification (GTDB taxonomy): domain Bacteria; phylum Bacillota; class Clostridia; order Lachnospirales; family Lachnospiraceae; genus Butyribacter. The sequence goes on from CAJTOK010000015.1 coordinate 39,316, forward strand.
CAATGGTTATATTTGCCCTGAAATCCCCGTTGGCAGAATGCCTGTACATTGCTGCCACTACTTCGCCGCCAGCCACTTCAATCCTTACATCCCTGCCGCTGCTCTCTTTAATGAATTTCTGGTAAATATGCGGTGTGCCGCCAAGTTTTAATACTATATCTTCAAGCTGTTTCCTGGTTTTTGCAAGGTATACCTGCATCCCGAATGAACCATAACACTCTTTAACTATAAGCGGCAGTGAAAGTTCTTCTATAACCTTGTCCAGAAACCTGGTATTAGTATACCCAGTATTTGCATAAGCCATAGGTGCTGTTATTGTAGGTATAAGCGGTATTTTAAATTCTTCTGTGTTATTGTTCCATTCCCATAGTTTCTGGTATGTAAGGGATTTATCATCACAGGCGGCTATTGAATCTACCGGGTTGCATACAATTATCCCTTTTCTATGGCAGATTTTTTCTAACTGCCTTCCGAGCCTTATGTCCTTATCCCAGTATAAAAGAAATGAACTGCCACCAAGCATTGAAGAAATCCTTTCTTCCCCGCCAGTGCCATAGGAACAGAGTATATCTGCATTCTCAATAACAGAAAGGCTGGAACCGTATTTTCTGGCAGAACTTTCAAGATACCTGTAATGCTCCATAAACTTTTCTGTCTTAAGAAATGAATTTATAAGGATATGTCCTTTAATACTGCCCATCCTGTACTCCTTCCAGTCCGTTTGCTTCTGCATAATTTTTAAGAGTTTCTTCTATTTCACTTTCAGAAACTGGCCCTGCATTACCCATAAGCAAATCAAAATCATTCATTGTCATAAGTATTTTACGTGGCTTCGTACCTTCTGCCGGCCCTACAACGCCTGCTTTATGCAGCTGGTCTATAATCCTGCCCGCCCTGTTAAAGCCTATTGAGAACTTTCTCTGGAGCTGTCCTGCTGCTGCCCTCTTTGATTCTATTACAAACCTTCCTGCTTCTTCAAAATACTCGTCCCTGTCAGATTTAGGCTCTTTTGGTTCTGGTGCACTTTTTTCAGTTTCAACTATCTCAGTTACATTTACATTGTAATCTGGCTCTTCATTATTATTACGCAGAAATTCCACCACATCACTAACTTCTTTATCTGATACAAATGCACCCTGTACACGGACAGGTTCTGAATAACCTGACGGGAAGAAAAGCATATCACCCTTGCCAATAAGTTTTTCAGCACCATTTTTATCAAGTATTGTACGTGAATCAATAGATGATGATACAGAAAATGCTATCCTTGAAGGGATATTTGCTTTAATAAGCCCTGTAATTACATTAACAGAAGGACGCTGTGTAGCAAGCACAAGATGTATCCCTGCTGCCCTTGCAAGCTGTGCAATCCTGCATACAGCATCTTCAACTTCTTTAGAAGCAACCATCATAAGGTCTGCAAATTCATCTACTATTATTACAAGTAATGGCATTTTGGCATACCCTGCCACTTCCGGGTCCTGTACATTTTTTATCTTCTTGTTATATCCTGTAATATTGCGCACCCCAAGCTCTTTAAACTTATTATACCTGTCCATCATCTCGCGCACTGCCCAGTTAAGCGCTGCAGATGCCTCCTGCGGGTCTGTTACAACAGGGCAGAAAAGATGTGGTATGCCATTATAAACACTAAGCTCTACTACTTTAGGGTCAATCATAACAAGCTTTACATCCTTTGGGTCAGCTTTATATAAAATACTCATAATAAGAGTGTTTATACATACTGATTTACCTGAACCAGTAGCACCGGCAATAAGGAGGTGCGGCATTTTGGCAATATCTGTTATAATAGTCTTGCCGCCAATATCCTTTCCTGCTGCAAATGTAACAGGCGATTTTGAATTTATAAATTCTTCACTTTCTATAAGTTCCCGGAATCCCACTGAACCAGGTTCAGGGTTTGGAATTTCAATTCCTACTGCCGACTTTCCCGGTATAGGCGCTTCAATTCTTATACTTTTGGCGGCAAGGTTTAATTTAAGGTCATCTGCAAGGTTTGTAATCTTATTTACCCTTACACCCTGTTCAGGGAAAAGCTCATATCTTGTAACAGTAGGCCCGCAGGTTACTGCCCCCATCTTTACATCTACATTGAAGCTTTTAAGTGTTTCCTGTAATTTAACCGCTGTATTGCGTAAATCTTCATCAGACATGCCATTAGAGGATTTTTCTGGTATATTAAGAAGCCCGGGCTCTGGAAATACATATTCAGGCTCCGGCAGTTCTGCCAATGCCGCTTCCTTGCTGTCATTTAACGCATTAAATGTACTAGAGGCAGAAACATAGCTGTCACCGCCTATCCTTCCATGGTTAGTAGTAGTTTCTGGTCTTTTATATAAAGATACAGCAGCAGTTTCTGGTTCATTTACTGCTTCCGTATCTGGTTCATCTGTATCTTCTGTTATATTTGTTATATCTTCAGTTATATCTTCTGTTTCCGCTTCCGGCTTTACAGTTATATCTTCCTGTATTATTTCATCTGGTTCTTCTATATATATATTTTCTTCCAGGGGTTCTGTAACCATGTCTGGTATATTAATATTATCTGGTATATCATCTATATCTTCTGTTGTACTATCCTCTGGCATTACTGTAAAAGGTTCTGTATTCTTTTCTGGTGCTTTAACCAGTACAATATCATCAAAGCCGTCTTCTGTGACAGTTTCACTGGAAAGTTCTGGTTCTTTAATGTCTTTAATTGGAAATAATGGCTCTTGTATGGCTTCTTGTACAGTATTTCTTTTCCTGCCAAACTTTTTATTTAATTCATCACGGAAAACAGGAATTTCACTTCCATATTTTTCTTTGACAACAGGAATTTCTGTACTGGCAGTTTTACTTACAGAAGGCTGTATGGTTTCTTTAGGTTTTTCAGGAATAGTTTTCTTCCTTTCTGCTTTCCTGCCAGTATTCCCGGCAGGTTTTGCAGCTGGGTTTTCTATAACAATCTCTTCCATTGTATTTTTGCCAAGTGATTCTTTACGTTTATTCTCTTCTATTTCATCAAGAACCATATTCATTTCCATAAGGTTTACTGTCTGCATTGGAGGCACTGGCCTTTTCTCCTGCCTGTGTTTTACAGCAGGCTGTGGCATTACACGGTATGATGGTTCTTTATAATTATAATCCTCTTTGCTGCTTATTTCTTCATATGTATTTTCCATTTCCTGTTTATAAGCATTCCTTTTGCGGACTGCTGCCATAAATTCCATGCCATGGAAGATAAAAAGGCACAGGATAAACAGTGCCATCATTATTATGACTGCACAGGTTTCTCCTGTAATTTTAGAAAACAGCCCGCTTATAAACCTTCCAAGCAGTCCAGGGTTTCCTTTGCCATTTTTTATTACATCCCCCAGGGTAAGGTCCATACATTCAAAATACTTTTTGTGCATGACATGGTTGCTTGTATAATATTCTGAAATCACCTCCTGCCCGGACAGTAAGTCTGAAATGCCAAGCAGAAGCCATACTGCTGCTATAAAACTGCCTGTCTTTCTTGGTACACGCCTGTCACCCTGGTTTACAAGCCCGAATATATATCCAATAATTATCCCTGCTGGAAGAATCCATGCACCCCATCCGAAAATACCTAAAAACAGGCCTCCAAGGATTTTCCCTACAATTCCTCCAAGCCCTGAATAACTGAAATACAAAAATACAGCAAATATAGCCATGACAATAAGTGTTATTGCTGTTTCAAATGCCATTCTGTCTTTATATTCATTAACATCCTGGACTTTACGCTGGTTTATCCTCTCTTTATCATCTTTAGTTTTCCTGCCTGCTGCGGCAGAAGATTTCTTTATGCCCTGGCTCCTGCCTGTCCTTTTACTAGCAGCTGCCGTGGTTTTTTGTCCGCTCCTTGTCCTTGTAGTAGAACTTTTTGCCGCCGCCATCCTGACAACTCTCCTTTTCTGCAATTTTCTTACTATCCTAAAAAGTTATAACCAACTGCAATCCCGCCTGCTATTATACAATATATTGCAAAATATTTATACCTTTTGCCACGTACAAGTGCCATCATAAAACATATTGAGAAATACCCTGCCACAGCTGCAACAACAGTAGCTATAATACAGCTGGGTATATCTTTTTGTGCAATAATGTCTGCCTGGAAATCTTTAAGCTCTAAAACAACAGCGCCAAGCACTGCAGGTACTGACATTATAAATGAATATTTTACAGCAAATTTCCTGTCAAAGCCACATAAAATACAAGCCGTTATAGTAGTCCCTGAACGTGAAATGCCAGGCATTGTTGAAAGCCCCTGCGCTATGCCGGCAATTCCTGCGTCCAGATAAGAAACCTCTTTGGGCTTCTTGCTGCCAGCATCTGCAAGGTCTGCAATAATAAGAAATGAAGCCGTAATAAAAAGGCATACACCTGGAACAAGTACCATGTCATTAGCTGCTTCAATAATATCTGAAAGCAGTATGCCTATTATGCCTGTAGGTATTGTTGATACTATAACCAGCATGACAAACTTACGGTATGAACTCCTTATTATACGCCTGTATGTTCTGCCGCTTTTAAATATTCTTGTGAAAAATATGCAGATATTAGCAAATATATCTATTAAAATATGTATTCCTTCAGATACCAGTTTTGCTATATCTTTACGGAATGCTATAAATATAGCTATAAGTGTGCCAAAATGCAGCATTACGTCAAAAAACATGCCCCCGCTTCCCAAATCTGTTCCAAGTACCTGTTTGATTATAACAAGATGCCCCGAACTGCTTATTGGCAGAAACTCTGCAAGCCCCTGCACCAGGCCAAGTATTACAGCTTTCCATACTGGCATAGGTAACTCTCCTTACTGTTTTTTACTTTACTTCCTAGGTAATCATATTTATCTATTATAACTATTATTTTAATGAAAGTAAAGAACATTTAAATTATCAATTCACAAAGCAGGCAGTAACACATATAATAATAATAACCTTTTGCACAGTTTGCTGTGCTTTTTAAAATAATGCACTGTAATAGTGCAGAAATGAGGTAATTTTTATGCCAGCTTCAATAAGATTACAACAAACAGAGGACACAGGGTTTTTAAAAGCAAATGTGTCTTCCGTAATTGCTTCAAGGCCAATCACTGGCGCTAAGGTGCAGATTACGGATATTAATGACCCTGGCAGGGTAATTGAGGAAGTTGAAACTGATATCTCCGGGCAGACTGAGGCTGTTGAACTTCCGGCACCTCCTGTTGAATACAGTATGGAGCCTTCTGCCGGCCAGCCCTATTCAGTTTATAATATACGTATATCCGCACCCGGTTTTGAATCAATAGAAATTTCAGGTGCAGAAATACTTCCCGGACAGACTTCTTTACAGAATGTTTCACTTATGCCTATGGATGATGCCCTTGGTGAAAGTGAAGAACTTTTTGTAATACCGCCCCACACCCTGTATGGCGATTACCCGCCAAAAATAGCAGAGAGCGAGATAAAAGACACACAGGAAACGGGCGAAATTGTCCTGAGCCGTGTGGTAATCCCCGCTGGTGTATGATTAGCCCCACAGCCTTCTCACGCTTCCAGCATCCCATTTAAGATAATTACTGCCAGTGCAGTATATTTCCCTTGTTACATTATATACTGACGGCCTGTTTATTCTCTGGCGGTTAAGCCATTCTGCTGTTTCAGTGGAAGTATACCCCTGGCCTTTTAATTCTCTTATCTTCTTTAACACTTCCATTGAAGCATCTTCTTTAAGAAAACGCAGCCCGTTTTCTGTCTTTATGCAGTATCCATATGGCGCTGCGCCCCCTGTATATCCGCCTTTCTTTTTCTGGTACTGTTTAACTATGGAAACTTTCCTGCCAGATTCCCTTGCATACCATTCATTAATAATGTTTTTAAGCCCTGCTGCAAATCCTGCGCCGTTATAGCTGCTGCCGCTGTCATAGCCTTCCGAAACTGCCACAAGCCTTATGCCATGCTCTGGAAATATCTTTTCTATATATTCCCCTGCCAGTATATAGTTCCTGCCAATCCTTGAAAAATCTTTTACAACAACCACATCAAGCCTGTGTGCTGATATATCCTTAACCAGCCTTTTCCATCCCGGGCGGTTAAAATCCATGCCGGAAAACCCTTTATCAGAATATATCCCTGCACATTCCATTCCATTTCCACTAATATACCTTATGGCAGCAAGTATCTGGTTTTCTATTGTATAATCTTTGCTGTTATAGTGTTTTACCGATACCCTTGCGTAAATGCCAGCACGCTCCATTATTTAATACCTCTCCTTAAATCCATTTCCTGCACCTTTTTAAAAACCTCTTTGCTTATTAATGGCGTTACAGCCCCTTCTGCACGTATCCATTCTTCTTTTGGGAGTTTCTTTCTTAGTGGCAGTTTATAACTTGTTTTCCTGTCTTTGCCCTGCAAAAGCACACCCGTATATACCTCATTAGACAGTATGCGCCTTACAGCAACCGGCGACCAGCCAGGATTCCCATTTCTTGCAAATGATGTTGTAAACCTGCTGTTATTAAGCTTTTTATACGCATATGGTGAAGGGATTTCCATTAAATCAAGTTCCTTTGCAATTTTTTCAGCAGATTTGCCATTAAGCCGCATATTAAAAATCCATCTTACAATATCTGCTGCATATTCATCTACAACAAGCTTCCCGCGTTCTTTTTCTGATTTAATATATCCATAAACTGCAAATGCACCTATATATATACCCTGTTTTCTTCTTGCTTCCTGCTGCCAGCGGACTTTATTGGAAATATCCCTGCAATATGCGTCATTAACCAGGTTCATTATCGGCATAAGAAGTGCATCCTCAAGAAAGCCGCTGTTTTGGCTGTCATAATTATCACATACTGCAATAAACCTTACACCAAGCCCCGGGAAAATATATTTTATATATTTGCCTGTCTGTATATAATCCCTGCCAAACCTTGACAAATCTTTTACAATTATACATTCAATCCTGCCTGAGTAAATATTTCTGATTAAATCCTTTACGCCCGGCCTGTCAAAATTAATCCCGCTATAGCCATCATCACACCATTCACCGGCAATTTCCATATCATTATGTACATGTACAAACTGCTCTATTACCATGCGCTGCCCGGCAATGCTGTTACTCCCGGTGCTTTCCTCTTCCTTTGAAATACGCAGGTAAATGCCACACTTCATAACACCCCTCCATTCCTGGCTTCTTCTTTCTGCTGCATATGCAGGGGTTTAAAATCATTATCCCATCCCTGTTTTACCTCCAGCGCAAAAAGAGCCATGCACTCCATAAAACTTACTGGCTCTTTTCCATCTTCATAAATATCATAATGGCATGTTACATTCCATCTGGAAGTTTCATTTTCTGTATTATCATATATTATATTCTGCATACCAATGTATTCCTGGCATTTTATTTCACTAATATTTTATTCATTTATATATGGATTATGACATTTCTTCTATCCCTTCTATAAATTCTTTTACCTCCTGCCATGCCTGTTTTGACTCCGGCAGCAAATCCAGTGCCATCTGGAATACATGGAACATCCCTTCATAGACATTTAACTTTACACTGCACCCTGCTTCCTCCGCCTTCTTTGCAGCATCTACAGAGTCGCTTAAAAGCATTTCAACACTCCCTGCCTGGAAAAGCATAGGCATAAGCCCGTTAAAATCACCAAAAAGCGGTGATATATACGGGTTATCTGGTTCATTATTCCCAATATACTCACCATTATAAATCATGCTTTCCCTTGTATTGCCAAAAAGCGGGTCAAGTTCATAATTGGTTTCATATGACGAGCCTGATGCTGTTAAATCTGTCCATGGCGACATAAGCACCATTGCCGCAGGCAGGTCTGTATTATTGTCTTTAAGGTACATTGCAAGGGCAAGGGCAAGCCCTCCTCCTGCTGAATCACCTGCAACTATAATATCACTGCCTTTATATCCAAGCCCCATAAGCCATTTATACGCTGTAACCGTATCCTCAAGCGCTGCCGGGTAAGGGTCTTCTGGTGCAACACGGTAATCTATTGTAAGCACCTTTATGCCGCCCCTCATATCACTGTAATATCTGGCAAAACTCCTGTATACATTCCTCATCCTGCCAATATAGCCGCCGCCATGCAGCTGCAGCAGGACATATCCTGAATTTACTTCAGGGGGCGTTAAAAGTTCCATATCAAATTTTTTCATCTTTATTTTAAGCATTGAATAGCCGGACGGGCATTTCCATGGCGGCTCTACAAGCCGGCGCCTGAAAGTGCCTTTCTTTATGCCTGGCCCGATAAGATGGTCAGATGTTGCAATATTAATAAGCTGCCGTACTATTTTCGCCTGGAGGCTTATGCTGCCATTCTTCTTTATATCCATTTTATCCTGTTCCTTTTATCTTTTTTATATATAAAACCTTCTTTTAAGTTCACTTTTTGCTTTTTTATCCCCTATTACAAGGCATGATGTAAAAATTACTGCGGAAACCCCGAATGTCACCCACGGCAGCACAGGCCCGCTTACAAGCCCTGCAAGATAAAGCGCCATGTGTATTATGCTTATTGCCAGTGTAAATATCTGCATTAAGAGGTAACTCTGCCAGTTATTGAAGTTAATCACCATACATAATAATATTACCACATCCAGTAAAAGTATAATTAACGGAATACCCATATTAAACGACCAGCCGCTAAAACCAAGTGCAAAATCAATGACCACCACCAGAAGCATTGCCCCAAGCATCTGTACAAAGATTTTTTTAATATGGCCGTTTCTTTTATTTATGGTATACTGTAAAGTAAGTATTATATAAAATATTGCGCCTCCTGTTATAATTGACCATTTTATCCCGTAATAATTATAATAATTTACAACTGCCAGGATTATTTCCAGGACTATCCCGAAATAACTTGCAATATTTATAATTCTCTTTAACATCCTTGTCTTATTCCTGATATCTGGATAAATATTTCCTGCGCCGCCATCATCACCAGATAAAACCATGCCGCAAAACAGGCATCTTGTTGCTTCATCATTAATGGCGACGCCACATTTTTTACATTTATTCATAGTACACTCCATTGCTTTCTATTGTTACATGTACACCATGCTCCACAAGCAGCGTAAAAAAGCGCCGTTGTATTGATACATCTGCCAGTATTGATGTAAATGTAAAAACCAGTTCCCCGTTATATGAAACTACTGCCCCTTTAATATTCTGCCCTGTGGACACAGATATCATTGAATAGAAACGTTTTACATAATCTTTATAAGCATCATCTATTGCTATATTCCCTATATTAGTAAGCGTAGTAGTCCCAGCCCTTGCAGAAGACCTGTACACAAACCTCATTGCTATTTTCTTAATAAAAAACGGGACTGAACGCAGGAATATATTCTTCTGGTTGGAAACATTGTATGAAAAAAGTTCCTCAAGATGTTCTTTATTTATCTGGTTTTTAAGGCTTGCCTTTATTTTGTCAAGCACTTCTTCAAATGTATAATCATCCTTTTCAGGCTTAAAAAGCGCACTTACCATTACAAAGAAATTCCTTGTGGTCATTGAATCAAAGTATGGGCGTAAATTTACAGGCACACATACAACAACAGGCCGTAAAGACGGCTGCCCATGCAGGTATTCACAGAAAACCGAATATGCCAGAAGCCCTGTAAGGTATTCATTAATGCTTGCGCCAAAGCTTCTGCCTGCTTCCTTTACTTCCTTAAGCGGCATATAACCGTGTATAATGCCAAGCTCCCCGGCTTCCAGTTTCTCACCCCTTACCTCAACAGCCCTCGCTGTCTTATAACCTTTTGCATGGCTTTTACGGTAATTTTTAAGGTAACTGTCCTCTGTATTAAGCGAAGTAACATCAGACAGCCCGTCCTCCTGCTCACCTGCTATATCCGGATGCCGCAGCCGCAGGTACTGGTACACCAGTTCCCTTAGGAAATTAATCCCTCCCATCCCGTCAGCAAGCACATGGAACACTTCAAGGTTAATCCTTCTCTTATAATAAGTCACCCTGAAAAGATAGTTATTATTGGCATATGGTTCAATATACCTGCATGGATAATCATTCTCTTCCTCAACAAACGGTGCCCTTTTATCATTTGTTTCAAAATAATACCAGAAAACCCCTTTCCTCATATGGACATTAAATGTATCAAAACCAGGAAGCACCATATCAAGGGCCTTCTGCAGTGTATTCCTGTCAACCTCCTCATTTAAATCAACTGCTATCCTGTATACATTAGTCATTGTATGCGTTGCAATAGCTGGAAAAAGATTAGCTGTATTATCAAGCTTCTGCCAGTTTGCACTGTTATTCTTTCTTTTATACATACGCCTAAAACAAAACCTTTCTTTGGCACTCCCAGGGCTAAAGCCCAGGGGATTCAAGTGTAGCCTGGTAACTTATGCTACCCTTATAATTACTATACTGGAATATTATAACATCTTTTCTTTATAATTGGAACCAGCATACCAGATATTACTAAAAAATCCTTCTGCGGCATTTTTTACAAACTATAACAGACACCAGCCCCCGAATATATAATAGTCCATGACGGGCCTCCTTCCGACAGCAGTGCCAGGAATTATTATGTTAAATACAAAGATTATATTAAAAATGTTGCCTCCAGTGAAATCTATGCCACATGGCCTGAAGCAACCCTGTATGCCAACATACTTGCTATACAGTCTATAACACTGAACCGGGTTTATACTGAATGGTCGCATTGTATATATTAATCAGGGTTACTAATATTATTCTTTTCCTCCGTATGTTTATTATTTAAATGTATGTTTTCTAAATTAATTTTAAATTGTATCCTGATTACCTCATTAGCCAGATATACTTTATCAACCAGCCTGTTAATTAAAATACGTTTTGTTTCCCTGTCTGCATTATAAAATACATCTTTCCATGTTGGTATCATTTCACAAATATCATTCCAGTCCTTATAATTAATCTTCATATTTTCATATTGCAGCAGCAGCTTATCTAATTCACTTTGGGTATTATTTTTCTTTTGCTCAAATTTTTTAATAGTATCTGAAATAATTTCAACGCTTAACGGATATTGTCCAGTCATTGCTTCTGGTATATGTTCTTTCATTACCTCAATACTTTTTATATCCTTTTGTATTTCCTGTTTTAAGCTGTTTATTTTATTTTTTACAGTATCTTTCTCCTTTTTATTATTATCTAATATCTGCTGCAATATTGAAGTATCATCTTGCAATTTAGAAATATAATCTGCAAGATATTTAAATACAATGCCTTCAAATTTATCTCCTTTAAACTGCCTTGTTTTATCATGTGGTATCCCTATTACTGCATTCTGGCATTTATATACAGGTGTTTTGCTCGCCCTCTTTTCACCTGTACTTTTTATTGTCCAGTAATTGTATTTACTTCCATTGGTTAATTTACCACCACAATAACCACAATAAGCTACATCTATTAATGGTAACATTCCATCATTACGTGTCAGGACTTTAACACCTTTTTCTTCTAATGTATTTTTATATTTAACTGACCTGTTTGTTCTTTTCTTTTGTACCTTATTCCAAAAACCAATATCAATAATCACAATGTCTTCATTAACATCATCTGAATAAATCCAGTCATCACTTCCTATTGTATGGTATTTGCCATCTATTTTTTCTCTTCTTTTATACGCAGTAATTCCACAATAAATAGGATTTGTCAGTATACTTGTTATAGTCCCGGATTTCCAGAAATCATTTGGTGCTAATTCTTTATACTTTTTATCTTCATTAAGAATTTTTGCAATTTTAGCTGAACCAAATTCTTTATCAAAAGATAAATTATAAATATGCTTTACCACACCTGCCTGTTCTGGAATAACTTCCAGTTTATGCAGTGCCCTTCCATGCTTGCTTATTTCATTTGATAAGACTAACTGATAGCCATATGGGGCTTTACCACCCATAAATTTGCCCTGCCTGGCTAACTTACATGCTGTATCCTTTACCCTCTGCCCTGTATCAGAGCTGCTTTTCTGTGCATTGCCATATCTAAGGGCAAGCATCATCTGTCCCATAATATCATCATTTTCAGGAGAAATACATCCATCTTTAGTAGTATATACATCTACCCCGTAATTTTTAAGCTGCATTACATACGCCCCAATTTCCCACATTCTCCTGCCAATCCTGTCATCTTTATATACAACTAAAATATCATACTCTTTATTTGCTGCATCTTTTAAAGCTTCCTGTAATACATTCCTGTCTTTGACAGGATTTTTATATCCACTAATACCACCTTCAAAATATTCCTTATTATCTAGTATCCAGTTATCATGCTTTGAAATATAATCTTTATTAATATCCCTTTGTACATTTAAATCTCCATCAGCATCTAATTGCTGGTTTGAACTAACCCTTAATAACATCCTCACTATTTTCATATTATTCATGTAATTCTTCTCCTATATATTTTATTATCTATATTTTTAAACATAAAAAATGTAGTATATACAAATATGTTTTTAATTTGTATATACTACTACACTATAATATTCTATTTATTAATTTGCAATAATAATTCATTATTCATTATTTTTTTTATTTCTTTAATTATATCATTATCTCTTTCTTCATTTTGTTTTGGAATTTCTATTATTACCTTTATATCACAATCGTGATATTTATGTATGATTTTATTATACATTATATAATCATCCCCTTTTTTCATTTCCTTTTTTTCACCTTTTTATTTTTTTAATATTTTATTTCTAAAAAAACAATTTATAACATATTTTTTCTCGGACTAAAGCCAAATCCGGTAAGCGGTTCTGCAGTCATTATGCTTGGGATTATAAACGCCGTTTTTTCTGGCCTTGCCGTTTAGTTTTACAACGAAAAAGCAGTGGCGTTTTTATATTGCCACTGCTCAAAATATTTGTGTTGAAATGTTTTATGTCATCTCGGTAAACGGGAATTTATAAAGGCTTCCGTACTAAATATAATGGTATCGTATCTGCAATTACAATCTCATTTCCTGCTGCCTCAATTACTTTTCTAATACCTGCGTAAAAATTCGATTTATATGGTTCATCTAAAGTTATATGTTCACAGTGAGTGCTAATATAACAAATATATTCATCTGCATTCAGTTTCCGCACATTTTTCCACTCTTTGTATTCCAAATTCTCAAACCCATAATTAAGAACATTTTCATAGTCCATCTTACAATTATATTTTTGCTTTACACGGAAGTATTTATCGTACACTTTTTCAATCTCATCTTTTAAAGCCGGGTTTGTACTTGCATCATTAGAGCGGGTCATAAACATAGCAAGATAACCTCCTGGTTTTAGCATACTATATGTTTTCGTAAATGCTATTTCTTCTGGAATCCATTGTATTGTAGCTGCCGAATATACTAAATCATATATATTTTCATTAAAACTATATTTCTCAAAATCTGCATTTACAATATGAAAGTTCTGATAGCAGCCAAACTTATCTTTCATCAAAGAAGAGAAATTTTCTCCAAGCTCAATTGCAGTATAGTCACACCCTGTTTTTAATATAGGCTCTGTTGCCTGGCCCGTTCCAGGCCCGATTTCAAGTACTTTCTTTTCTGGATTTAATCCGCATATAATTTCCAGTTCTTGAAATAACTCTTTACAATATCTTGGTCTATACTTGTCAAAGCTTTCTGGTATTTTATCAAATGTTTTACGAAAATCCATTTTTTTTATCCTTTCATTAAAATTGAAAAAACTATAACTATTGCTGTCATAGTCTTATAAAAGTCTTTTTATATTCTTCTATCTTCAATTTCTCATTACGTTTGTCATGTTTTATTTGCTCATTTAGCTTTTTAGAATTTTCATGGATTTTATCCATCATATCAAAAAGTCCTTCCAGTTTCTGTTTTTCATATTCCTCAAGAATGCGTTTTGCAATATTGTCATCCTGTAATCCAGACAGATTATTTTTATTATCAAAGTATGAACCAGACATCCAGTGTGGTTCTTTATATACTGTAGTAGTATAACCAATCGTTCCATCTGCGTACAGGAACACATTTGTATGTATATATTTCATTCCATCGGTTAAACAGCCTTCTTTTATATAAGCCCACTGGTTATTTAAATCTTCTGTAAATTTTGTCAAATCCTCCATAAATCCAGGGTCATTTGCCGCTTTTTCAAAAATTTTTTTGTCAAAAATAATACTAACTGTTCCTGGATTACTAAAATTTTGTAATTTAGAATTATCTAAAAATCTTTCTGGCAGCCAATCCCGGTCTGTACATTCAAAAGAAGAATCACTTACGGCAAAAGAAGCATTAGGAAATTTCTTATATAATTCCTTAAAACAATCTACATCACTTATATCATTCCCCTCTGAGAGTGGTTCATTCCCTGTTTTTGCCTGTTTTCTTAAAGAAATAGAACAAGTATCAAAACTAACATTTTTATATCTAAAAGAATTGGTATTAATTATGTCCATATTTTTACCTCCAATCTAAAATTTCTTTTCAGCTTCTTTCTTTATCTTAACTCGCCTTCTGTCTTATTATTTTTGCTAATAATAACATTATTGCATTTAAAGTTAATCCAAAACTCATAAACAGGATATAACTATATTTGTAAATCCAAAAAAGTTTAATTTTTACATTATTTTTTTCGGTAAATAAATTATAATTATTACATTTTTTGCAGGATTTAAAATTTTTTTGCAGAATTTAAAAAAATAGATTGTCAAAATTCCTAATCAAATAAAAATAATGAAATGAAACATATAATTATCATGTCTGATAACACATGTCCCTCCATATTTACCAACCACCTCTTTTACATTCCTGATTCCCATACCGTGTATTGACAGGTCATCTTTACTGGAGCAGTAATTTCCATTAACTACCAGAATATTACCATCAAATGAGTTAACTACGGAAATCACAATTTGTCCATTTTCTTTTACGAACTTTATTTTTAGTATTTTATCATTACATTTTTCACAAGCCTCCAATGCATTGTTCAGAAGATTAGATAAAATAACCACAATATCTTCATCTGATATTGGTAAATTTGATAAGTCGTTTACCTTTAATACAAAAACGATATCTTTTTGTTTTGCCTCCTGGTATTTTGTGTTTAATATTGCATTCACAATCACATTATTCGTATCAATACAGTCTGCCTTATGTCCAATTTCATCACAAGCTTTATTCAGATACCTGTCTAAATCCTCTAACTTGCGTTTTTGAACCAGTGCCGATATAACCATTATTTGATTTTTATATTCATGTTCTCTTTTACATTGCATATCATAATTTGCCGAAATCTGATGGTACATCCGGGTTTCATTTTTCACCCGTTCACGGAACAGCCTGTCTTCTCTGATTTGTTTTTCACGTTCTAAAATATCATGAATTAAATAAAATGCCAGGACATTTATAATTAACATTCCAAATGCTATATACAATAACACATACTTTTGCCTGGTACTTACTGTAGTATCAAAATCTGCCAGCATGGCCATTATAGAACCCATAGTAAAAACAGGAAAAATTGTAAACTTTATCCATTCCAGTTCTGTCAGCATACCAGCACTATTATTTGCAAAATACCTTTCAATCCCTAAAATAATGAAAAAAAGTAATATTTGGCTTAAGCATCCCATAAGCAGATTCATAACAGGAGACAACAACTGTTCCCTCTGTACATGAATAAAAAAGTGTCCAGCCATAGACAAAGAAATATAATCTGTTGTAATACAAAGCCCTTCGTACAATAATACTAATATAAAAATTTTAATTATCTTTTGCTTAAAATAAAGCCACATAAAAAGCGTTCCACATAAAATGATACCTGGAACTTTTAATAACATAATATTTGCAAATAATACTGACTGCAAATATTCTATAATTATAAAACCATTTAATATTAGAAATCTGTATATTTTACCCAAAACACGCTTTTTGGTAAAACTTTCTATAAACATTTTACAAAACATTACATACAATATTGTATAAATGACCCCATAAACATGCAATAACATCTATATCTCTCCCCTGAAGCATATAAATTCCTCCCTGACAGCATTATATTTAGGTTGTGAAATGTTGACTTTAGTCCCATCTGACAATGTTGCTACATACCGCTCAATTTTGTTTACAAACTTTAAGTTAACCAGATAACTTTTATGTATCCTGCAAAAATTAGAATTTTCCAATAATTCATCTATATGGTCTAACCGGCCATACATAGTATACTGGCCTGGCTTTTTTGATAAGTGGAAATATAATTTATGCAAATTACTTTCAATAAATATAATATCATCTATAAGAATTGTTTTCCGTCCTTCACGGAATTCAAATGTATACTTATTTTCTACATAATTCATTTTATTAATAATTGTATCAAGGCATTCTATAATTGCCTTTTCCAATAATTGGTTATCTTTCAAAATATACCTTACGGCATCTACCTTATATCCCTCCAATGAATAAGTAATAAATGCAGTCACAAAAACAATATATACATTTTGGGTATATTCCCTTATTTTCTTAGCTGTTTCAACACCATTCAACTCCCTCATATTGATATCTAAAAATATAATGTCATATTGTTTAACTTTATCACCAATTTCCATAAAACTGGTTCCTGATGCAAAAGTATCAATTTTAAACTTATACCCTGCACCTTTCATATATTTTGTAATCCACTCCTTTTCTTGTTCCAAAAAATATTTTTCATCATCACAAACCGCAACCTCTAACATTATACCACCCTTCCCCAAAAACTTTAGTTCATATATTATTATATTTTTATATTTCGGCATAAAATTCCTATATCCTGACATTAAAAATTTGCTTCCTGTTACTTAATATAACCCAAGCCAAAATATATGTTCTTTATACTTCTGTTTTCCTGCCATCTGTCTTTTCCAGGATTGAAGGCGCAATAAACATCTGTCAGATATGGCTCATTCTGAAAGCTGCACAAAAGCCTGTTGATATTCAAAAAAAAGCAGGAGCTTGACCATTTTTTGACTTTTAAGTTTTATAATATTTTAAATTAGGAGGTTTTTGCTATGGCATACAAAATACTCATTGTTGATGATGAAAAAATGCTGGCTGAATTATTATCAAGCTACTTGCAGGATTGTGGATATGGGACTTTTGTAGCGGAAGATGCAGAGCAGGCAATATCAATGCTGAATATATATCCAGATTTAATTTTGCTTGACATCAACATGCCCG
>CAJTOK010000015.1:56668-59827 GCA_910577825.1 uncultured Lachnospiraceae bacterium
AGATATTTGATAAAGAACGGATATACGAAGCCGTATGGGGCTTTAATGCTGAGGGCAGCAGCAATGTTATTAAAGAGCATATCCGAAAAATCAGAAATAAACTGGCTGAAGCTACGGGCAAGGAATATATAGAAACAGTTTGGGGGATGGGATATAGATGGAAAAAATGAAGAAAGTAAAATCTATTAAAAGTGCATTTATCTGGACGGTTGCCATTACAATGATAATTGTTTTTATATCCTCTGCTTTGACAATTTATATCTGTTACCGTATGCAGAAGAATATCCTCCCCGGCTCACAGGAAATTTGGCTGCATACACAGACTATTATGGCAGACGGGACAGTATCTGGGGCAAAGCAAAGATTGATACTTGATGAACCTTCTAAAGTATCTATGCTTGTCCCCGCTAAACCGGAAGAAGAAAAGTTAGGGGATACAGAATTTACAATAGAGAAAATAGAATCCAGCTTTTCCACACTCCGCCCGAAACAACAGTTACTATATAGAGCAATAAGCATTTCTATGGCAGGACTTCCTTTTATCTATTCAGTTATAGGAATCATGTTATGTGCATGGTGGTTTTATAGGAAAAAGCTATCGCCGCCAATTCAGGTTCTTGCAGATGCAACAAAGCATATAAAGGGACAGGACCTTGATTTTACGGTTGCTTATAACAGTAACGATGAATTAGGCAGGCTCTGCACAGCTTTTGAAGAAATGCGGCAAGCTTTGTATGATAACAACCGGCAGCTATGGAATATGATTGAACAGCGGAGAATTTTACAGGCATCAGTGGCACATGACCTCAGAAATCCGATTGCGATTATAGAGGGCTATGTCGAATATATGCAGCAATGCTTTACAAATGGAAGCCTGAATGATGGGAAATTGCAGCATACACTATCCAGCCTTGCAATAACCTCAAAACGGCTTGAGCGTTATACAGACTATATTCGTGATTTGAATACCATAGAAGAAACCGAAATAAAGTATTCTGTCGTCCAGTTGCCAGATTTTTTGAAAAATGCTACAGAAAGTTTTTCACTTATTGCAGGACAACACAGCCTGGAGATTGAATATCATTCTACCGTATCCAGATGTCAAGTAAAATTAGATGAGCAAATATTTTACCGTATCATTGAGAATATCTTTTCTAATGCCATCCGGTATGCTGATAGCAAAGTGAGTTTTCTATACACATTTATTGATGATGCACTTACTATAACCATTACAGACGACGGCAAAGGATTTTCAAAGACAATGCTTTGCAAAAAGAATACCTTTCTTTATTCTGAGGATAAAATGGATGGACATATGGGACTGGGACTGGCTACAAGCCGTGTCCTTAGCCAGAAACACGGCGGATGTTTAGAACTTTCTAATGTTACTCCGGGTGGAGCTTGTGTAACAATTAAACTTGCAGCCGGCAAAGTGGGGTGATATTTTTATTGGAGTAAAAAGTGATAACTTCCAGTTTACCGGGCAGCATAAATACATAAAAAGTAAAACACATAAGACGCAGAACCAGCAGGCTTGTGAGAAATCACAGTTTGTTGGTTTTTTCTTATTTAATTTTCTATCCATTGACCACATTTTGACATTTGGCTTTTATAATTGAAATACATCAAACATAACAGGAGGATAAAAAATGCGAAAACAAATATTATCATTAGTTATGATTTGCGGCTTGCTATTCACTACAACAGCTTGCAGAAATTATAACATAGAAGACGGAAAAGCTCCCCCGCAAAACACGGAAGAAAATCCATTCACAAAATCAGAGGAAGATGGTTCTTTAGGTTTTCTCAGCCACGAGGAAGTGACTCCCGCCAGAGCGGATGACCAGAGTGTTTTACCATATGAGTATAACGGCGGAGAATTTACCTTAGACTATCAGTTTGTATCAGAGGGAAAATTGGATAACATAGGCTTCCTGCTCTTTTTGGACGGAAAGCCACAGGCATACAAGGTAAATGATACGAGGGCGGAATATGAGTATCTCCATTGTTTCCAAACATCAGAAAAGCACGAAGAAAAATTTTCGTTTGTGTTTACACCGGACACGGGAAAAAAAGGTGATACCCTAAATATTACAATTATGAGCATTACCAAGCCTGCTTTCCAACCCGATATGAAAGAAACATCAAGTTACGGCTGGTATCACCAACACCTTGAAAGAGTGCTGAAACTGCATTTTAATGAGGATGCTCCAGACAGCGGTATCTTTTATGGAGAAAGTGAAAATATTTTTCGTGATGTCAGCGTTGCAGAAGAAAAAATCACTTCCTCTTTTATTGAGAATGAGCTTGTGAAAAACGGTTGGAATGGAATTACTATGGATACATTGGATAGCGGCATTTATTCAACTATTTCATATGATGGTGAATTAGTGTATGACAATATCAATCTTACCAATAAAGATACACTTACAGTGCGTTACACGATTTGCGGAACGCCAGGTACAAGGTATGGCATATCATTCTTCTTAAATCATAAACCCATATCGTTTGATAAAGTGATTTCATACGATACAACATTAAGCAAAGGAAATGTGTGGATAATTAAAGCCATCATAGACACCTCTAAATTAGATGGCTTCAATACTTTCTATGCGGTAGCCGTTGCTGCAGGCAATGATTGTTCTACAAATAAGACAGGCTCAATTTTGCTTTATAAGGAGGGCTGAAAAATGAAAATAAAATTGATATGTATGTTGTTTATGCTTATTTTGACCTTTGCCCTGCCAGCATGTAGCGGCGGTCAAGATGATAATACAAAGAAATCCCAAAGTGATATAATAACGGCACAGCCTAATAACAGCATTTCTGCTGATAATAACGGCAATAATATTACAAAGCCAGAGAATGCCAGCGGAAATAGTAATACAGATAAAAATACTATGGATGTTGGCACAGTGGATGGCCTGGCTTTTTCTGGAAAGGCCAGAGGCTGTTATTATGCCGATGGCAACCGGATTATTGTTGCAGCCGATAAACTCTATCTTTATGATACTGGGAAAAGCGGGATTATAGCAAGTGCGGATATTTTTTTGAATGAGTTATGTGTGCAGCCTTATTCGGACGGATATTTCATTGTCGGCGAAGAAAATAACAGCGGCAGCACGGGTTCATTTGCAACGGCACAAAGCAGTAATGGAG
>CAJTOK010000015.1:59837-63551 GCA_910577825.1 uncultured Lachnospiraceae bacterium
ATATTATGTTGGAGAGAAAAAATGACACGCTTAATCAGATATGAATTTTACAAATTATTTTGCAAGCGGCCAATACTTGTTGTACTTATTCTGTTCAGCGTAATAAACCTGTTCAAAATAAATAATGAATTTCATTCCTATTCCTACTTGGCAGACGGTAAAGACAGCCGCAGTTGGAACAGCGTGTATTGGCAGCTCTATGAGAAATATCGTGGAGAGATAACTACCGATAAAATCAATAATCTTCTTGACCTATATCAGCCGTTAGCAGATGCTACGGCTGATATGACGGCAAGCACAGACACAGATGACCCGGATACGATGACAGGAAATATATATAGTGACGAAAACATCTTAGAAAAATACTATGTACAGCCTATGGAATATTTCTATAATTACCGGACTTACGCTTCAGAAGTGGCAAAGAAGGCAAAAGAAAATGCTGCATTTTACAAGGAACAAGGACTTAACTTTGAAGTGCGTAAAAACAGTGTAATTTACAATCTTTATTCTGGACGGAATATACCAGCTTTTGCCTATCAGGAAATGTATAACTATTATTTGAACTATGATTTTTCAAATATATTGGTTTTGTTTCTTTGTTTATACGGGATTATCAGCACTTTCGTCTATGAAAAGGAAACGCAGATGGATATGCTGTTACTGACGAACCCTAATGGCGGTAAAAAAACCGTATTAGCTAAAATTGTTGCAGTTACTTTATTTGTAATAAGTGTTGTAATATGGTTTTCCGTGCTGGATTATCTTGGCTTTTCCTTTTCATTTGGAACAATGGAGGGATATAATCTTCCTTTGTATGCCATCAGCAATTTCAGTACGGCTGCGGTAAACTGCAATTTGTGGCAATACGTAGTTCTATCCGCAATTACAAAAGCAACCGGCATATGGACTATGAGTATGGTATTCCTGCTGGTTTCCATGTTTTGGCGTAACGCTCTTATTCCATTTGCCGCTGGATTTGGAGCAACCTTATGTTTGATTATTGCAGGTGCGTCACAGAGTTATTCAAGCAATATCTGGCTAAAGATAATAAACCCATACTCGCTGCTCACTAACCGCATTCTGTTCGGTAAGACTGAATTTATCGGTTTTGCTGGCTATCCAGTACAAAGTTTTTTGGCAGCTATTATTTTTGCCGTAATAGTGGGAATGGCTTTAATAACGGTAATGGTTATAATTTCTAAGAAGAACTTCCATTGCCGGGACAGGAGGATAAAATGTCTGGATTCATGTACGAAATAAAAAAGATAATGCTCCACCAAAAAGGGCTTTGCTATATCATCCTTGTCCTATTACTTGGCACTATTTGGCTCGTTGCATCAGATAATCCTTATAATAGTGCAATGGAACAGTACAAAAGTGAATATGAATGGTATCTTGAAAAGGTAAATGGATACTGTACTGATGAATCCTCTCTCTATCTGGAACAGGAGGCAGAGAGGATTGCAGAAGCCAAGGAGAAGAAAAACTATCTTTTGGAAAGCTACTATGATGGCAAAACCAGTGAAAGTGAATATAAAAAAGAGAGCCAGGAAATCGAAAATATTCTGGAACATCAAAATGGATTTGAGGTCATATACCAGCAATATCTTTACACCTGCGAAAATGCCCAAAACCGCTATTTTCTTCAAACAAACGGATGGACGGGGCTTCTTGGCAGAGGTACGCTTAATTTTGTCCTGTTCCTTGGCATTTTGCTTTTGGTTACGCCCGTATTCTGTTCCGAGTATAGCTGCCAGATGGACGCTTTGATTTTGACCTCAAAAGAGGGGCGGAAAAGCTCTTTACATAAGCTGCTCATTGTTATTTCAGGCGTCCTCTTGATGTGCGTAAGCATATCGCTCATTGAATACGGATTTTACAGCTTTAAATATGGACTGCCTGATGGAAATTATCCCATCCAAAGCCTTAGTTACTTTTCAGGCAGCAACAAAAGCATAACTTTATTCGAGGGATATGTATATATAGGATTGCTCCGTCTTTTTGGCAGCATGTTTTTAGCAATACTTCTTATGTTTATTTCTGTTTTGGTGGAAAAATATGCTATGACCCTGCTTGCAGGTGCAGTACCGGTTATTATTCCCTATGTAGGTCTATCCAAAACAATTATTTACCATCTGCCGTTGCCTTTGCCATTTCTGCTCGGAACAGATTTTTTTGCAGGAGATATTGTTTCAAGTGATGCTTTTACAGGTGATGAGAAAATTGTTTTTGCAGAGATTAATACTATTACACTGCTGGTTTTGTTTTCAGTATCCGTATTCTTATGTATTTTGGCTGCCGCTTGGATTTTACGGAGCAATTCTAACAAATGGCAAATGAAAACAAGGAAAATGCGAAATGTACCGGCTCTTGCTATCATACTTAGTTTCGTATTGACAATGACAGGATGTTCAGATAACGGAAAAAAGCAGAATTTTATTTATAATTCATCAGCGGAATATGATTGTATGGGATATGAAATAACACAGGACGCAGAAACTTTTGACTATTATCTTAAAAATGCTTCTACGGGAGAAATGCTTCATTTAGTACGCTCACCTATGTTTGGGGCGTTTTCTGATGAAGAAAAAGTATGTGCGTTTTGTGTATGTCCACCATATCTATATTATACGACGCAGGTTACGGAAAGCTATGTGAACCGTGTCGGAAACTATAACAGCAGCATAACAAAGGTGTCAGTGGCAGAACTTAATTTAGATACCTTTGAGGAAAAAACCGTTTTTGAACAGATTACAAATTCTGGCCGTTCCCTCTTTGGCATTGATTATGAAACGGGTGATAAATGGAAGTTTTTAGAGTTCCATCACGGTTTTTTCATAAATAATGACAGCATATTTTTCATTGGCAATGATGGCATAACAGAAGTAAACCGTCTCACGAAAGGCATTACAAAACTTGACATTCCTACAAGTGGAAATATCTCATTCGATGGAGAAAACATTTTTTACAAAAACGGGCAATCGGTTTTAACAAGGTATCATGTTCTAAGTGGCGAAACTTTTACTTATGAAAAAGTAGTTGCGTATGATTTCTGCATTGATGGGCAGTCGGTTTATTATATATCCAGAACAGACGGAAACCGTGTATATTCCTGCAACAAGGATGGAAACAACAAAAGGCTGATTAGCGGTACGCCCGCAATGTCAGTTACTTGTGATGCTGGCAACATTTATATATTAGCAAAAGAAAGCGGAGAGAATATCGTTTTATCAAAAAACCGTTGAATAATGCCTGGTTCTTGACCAGTTTTTGACTTTCCTATGAAACAATATATTTTGGAAAAAGGAATGAGGAACAAATGCGGCAATGGATAAAAAACAAATCAGAAAGAGAAAAAATCTAAGGAAGAGAAAAAAGGCCAAACGGCTTGTGATAGTTTATCTGCTTAGGGCAGCCGTTATACTGATACCAGTAATAATGATAATACTTATGGTTTGCGGCTGTCTTTACATATGCGGAAAGTTTACAAAGGAAGATGAAAAAACAGATATATGCACAGATATATATACCAATACATATACAGATACGAACACTGGCAATGGCGATGCTCCTATTACTTCAACAACTGACTGCGTTTCAAAGTTTTGCGTTATCATAGATGCAGGACATGGCGGAAGTGACGGTGGGACTGCCAGTGGAAAAATTATAGAAAAGGATATTAACCTTTCGGTTGCATTGAAGTTAAAAACG
>CAJTOK010000016.1 GCA_910577825.1 uncultured Lachnospiraceae bacterium
TTAATCCTATCATCACTAAGAATAGCACAAATATCAACATACGAAAAGTACATAATGACCGTTTTGATTCTAAAAAAGCGGCTTTGGTTGGTTTGAAACCTGATTTAAAGGTTTCTCTTATGCCATCTGGCCTTGCTTTGAACTGCCGTAATCTATGCCGTGAATACTACGATTTAATGGACAACCGCAGTGCTTACGTGAACAAACTCCAAGGTGAACTGCGTATGGCATTTCCACAGTATCTTGGCATTTTCTCCAAGGTTACAATTAATACATCTCTTACCTTATTGGAAACTTATACATCTCCATCTGCTTTTATTGAAGCAGACAAACAAGAGATTATTGATACCATCAAGTCAACTGCCCGTTTTGGACTTACATATGCCCAGGACAAGTATAATGCCATTATCCGGGCTGCTAATGAAGCGAATGAGTTCGGTTACATCATTGACAGCAACATCAAGCGGATCCGGCTCTATATCAGTTTTATCCGCAAATATGATGAAGAAATCAACAGCATTCTGGAATCAATGCACGAACTCGTAAGCGCTAATGAAGATACTGATTTTGTAAAACAGATTCACCTGATTGAAACATTCAAAGGTGCCGGTTTCTTATCTGCCGTATCCATCATGGGAGAGATTGGTGATTTTTCTGCATTTTCAAAACCAAAACAGCTTTTTGCTTACTTTGGTCTTGATCCGGCAGTAAAACAATCCGGCAAATTTAAAGGTACCAAAATTCAAATGTCTAAAAGAGGTTCTGCTATAGCCCGACGGGTTATTCATACACTGGCTTTACAAAGTATCAGTGTATCCCGTACAGGTGAAGCTAAAAATCCAGTACTCCGCGATTACTATCTCAAAAAATGTGGAGCAAAGCCCAAGCTTGTGGCAATGGGTGCTGTTTCACACAAGGTATGCAACATAATATTTGCAATACTCAGAGATAACAAGCCTTTTGAAATCATTACTCCGCAGGAGCATATCAAACAATACAATGCTGCTAAATGCGACATAGCTGCATAATAATACTGCAATCCAACGAATCAATATCTTTTTTAAAAGAGGTATTTTCACCAAGGGATAAGTACGCCCTTTTATAAAGAAAAATAATTATAAAAATTATTTAATTTTCTATTGACATTTATTAGCTGGACTTCCCTGGTTAATCCATACCTCCTGAAATTATATCTTCCAATATCCTGTCTGTATCTTCATAAACATATGTCCTGTATATATCAATGGCATTTTGGTCAACTGTTATATCCAAATCCTTAATCTGTACAACTTTACGGGCACCAGATAAATATGTTGTTAAAAGTCCTTCCATTTTCCGCCTGCAAATCAAAACCATTTCTGAAGTTTCAGCTTCAGATGCTTTTATCACTTCCTCTGTTTCATTTAACTTATCTATACATTCTTTAATTTTCTTCTCTAAACCATCCCTTTCCCTTTCATTTGCATTTATACGTCTAAGTTCTTTAACTGGCAATTCATTATCCCTTTGTTCAATTACAGGATAAGTTTCCAATTTCTTTTCTGCCATCCAAAGTTCACTTAACATTTGTTCTCTTAAAAGAACCTGTTTTGATAAAAGTTTAGAAGTGCACTTATATAACTTTGCAACATACTCATGGAAATCTTTCTCCTTTTTAATTATGTATGGTGAAATATACCTCTCCCCCTCCTTAACCACCAGACCAGCACGGTTATGGAACATACCCAGAATAAAAATAAAAAGTTGTGGCATATGCAGTCCTTTCATTTTTATTCTTTTTTTAGCCATCCTTCCCTGACCTTTATTCATTCTCCTTAACATAACTTTTCCTCCTTCCAGTTTTACAATGCACACCAGCATTATATTATTTAATTGCCCCTACACTTATATAATCAGTATAAATATAAAAAATTTAACTCTTTCTGATAAATTTTTTATTATTTTTTCTAATCCATAATAAACTTGTGAAAATAATTAAGGCCTTATTATGAATATGTCCTCTCCAAAGCCGGAATACAACACCCTTTATCTGACATCCTTATATTAAATACATCAGAGGATTTATAAAAAAATTTATATCTTTTCCAAAAATTTACCAATATAAAACCAATATTATTAAGCACGTTGCCAGTATTTTATAATGTATTTAATATTTGACAAAACAGGCTGTTGGAGCAAAACTTTCTTATACACCATGTGTCAATGTCCTTTAACGGGTTTACTTTTTGGTAACTGACACCATATTGACAAATAACCATTTTATAATATAATCTACACTACTGTAGTAGTTGTAATTAATACTATAATATATAGAAAGAAGGAAAAGTTTATGAAGCAAAGAAAAAGATATTTATTATTTACTATGCTTGCCCTGGGTCTTGCTGTTACTGCTTTTAGCGGCCAGCTTCCAAAAAATGGCTCCACATCTATTACCAGAGCGGCAGAGTCTGGCTTTATTATTGATTCTGATGGAATTTTAACAGAATATAATGGTACAGATACAGATATAGTTATTCCTGGTAATGTAACGGGCATAGGTGACAGGGTGTTTTATAATAACTCTAATGTAACTAAGATTACTATTCCTGACAGCGTTACAGCAATAGGCAGTAAAACATTCTGGAACTGTAAAAATTTAAAGGAAATTAGTATACCAGACAGTGTTACGGCAATAGGCAGCGGGGCGTTTAAAAATTGCAAAGGTTTAACAGGAATTGTTATTCCAGATAATGTAAAAAACATAGAAACTGCCATGTTTTCAGGCTGTGGCAATTTAAAAGAAGTTATGCTTCCTGATAGCATAACAGATATAAAGGCGGCCGCTTTTGAAGGCTGTAAAAGCTTAACGGAAGTAAAGCTTCCAGAGGGACTGGTTAATTTAGGTGATAATGCTTTTGCAGGCTGTTACAGCTTAAATTCCATTAAAATCCCTGGAAGTTTAAAAACCATAGGGTACTGGGCGTTTAGCAACTGTAAAAAATTATCTGCTGTTACAATTCCAGATAAAACAACCCAGTTAGGAGATGGGATATTTGGTAACTGTACTTCTTTAAAAGAAATTAAAGTAAAATCCGGCAATAAGAAATATACAGCAAAGGATGGTGTATTGTTTGAAAAGAAAAAATCTGGCCTTATGCTAATGGTTTACCCAGCACAGAAAAAAGAAAGTACTTATAAGCTTCCTGGCAAGGCAGACAGTATAGACAACGGCGCATTTGCAGGCTGTAAAAAGTTAAAAGAGCTTGTAATAACCAGTAATATAAAAAATATAAATTATACACAGGCTTCATTCTGGGGATTTACTAATTTAAAAAATATTAAAATTATAATGAAAAAAGGGGAAAAAATTAATATTTCTGTTAAGCTCAGTCTCTATAATGAAGATAATGGCATAATGCCAGAAATTACTGTCCAGGACAAAAATATTGCTGATATAAAACTGCCGCCTGCCAAAGACAATTATTTTAAAGATGATGGCACAGACTATGTTTTGGTAAAAGGCGTTATTAAAGCAAAGAAAAATGGGAAAGCAAAGATTGTATTCCAAAGGATGGTTACACAGAATAAACAAACCAGCGGTACAACTATTAAGCCTGTGGATGTAAAGTTAAAAACCACTCTGGACATTACAGTAAAATAACAATTATTATCCATTTTTAACTAAAAACAGCATAAGAGCGGGAGTATAATTCCCGCTCTTTTTATATTTATACATTTCCAAGTTTTTTATAAAATTCTTCAAGTGTAAGGTTGTTTTTCATTATATATCTGGCTGCTTTTTTACCAACATACCTGAAATGCCATGGTTCAAAGTTTACACCTGTAATGTTTACTTTGTCTTCTGGATACCGTAATATAAAGCCGTATTTGTAACAGTTATTGCGGAGCCATTTGTTGCTGGGTTCTTCCATCTGGGAAACATCCATGTTTGTATTGCCTGAACAGAGTATGTCAAGTGCAAGGCCTGTCTGGTGTTCGCTGCACCCTGCCGGCATTGTTTCTTTGTACACTTCTTCCAATGCTGCTTCATATGCCATACCCCTGCCCATACATATATTTACATCTTCGTCAACAAGGCTTTGCTGTTTTTCGTAACTTCTGTATGCAGAAGCAATCCAGTAACTATAGCCTTTTTTTTCTGCATCTGCAAGCATTTTTACCAGGCTGTCATAAAGGTATTCTGATGCCTGGAGCCTTCCATTGCATATATATCTTAAAGAAAGGCTGTAATCTTTTGGAAGCGGGTTGTCCCTGTTGGCAAGTATAAGGCATTTCTGGTTTTTATTATAAATCCCAAGGCATTTTTCATCTGCATCTGTACTTTTATTTCCACTGCTGGAACACTGGATTTTTTCACTATCTGCCTTGCTGCCATTGTCTTTTAACTTTATACTATAGCCTGTATCTTCTGCAAGCCCTGTTTTATTACTCCCTTTCAGGCTGATAAGGCAAATTATTCCTGAAACCAGCACTGGGCAAATTATAAAACACAATACATTTTTAAATAATCTCTTTAACATACACAGTCCTCCCTATCTGAAGTTAGAAATTACTTCTGTTTTTTAACTTTAGATAATAGTAAACTGCTGCTGTATGCTTTTTATTGCGTATTTGTATCATATATGTATATTTTATGCCATTGTTTTACAATTCCCTGCTGCTTTCCCTTACACAGAATGCCACCCTGCCATAAGCTGGTACGCCCGCTGGCAGGGTGGCATTTTATATTATTTATTTTTTCCAAAATGTATCTTCTTCTTTTTTCCTTCTGTCTTTTCTTCTTCTGGTGTGCTGTTTTCTTCTTTTCCACCATACATAGCTTTGTCAAACTGCAGCAGGAGGTCTTTCTGTTCCTGTGTCATGTTTGCTGGAACCTGCACTACAAGGGTTACATAATGGTCGCCGCGCACCTGTTTGTTACGCAGTGACGGTACACCCTTGTTCCTTAAACGCACCCTTGTGTCTGTCTGTGTGCCTGGCTTTACATTATAGATAACTTCACCATCTATTGTTTTAATTTTCACATCCCCGCCAAGTGCCGCCTGTGTAAATGTTATAGGTGCTGTAGAGTATATATCCCTGTCCTGGCGCTGGAAAAGCGGATGCCTGCTTACAAGCACTTCTACAAGCAAATCACCCCTTCTGCCGCCATTTATGCCTGGCTCGCCTTTATCGCGTATCCTTACGCACTGGCCGTTATCTATGCCGGCAGGGATTGATACTGAAATCTTTTTGCGTTTGCTGGCATAGCCGCTTCCATTACATTCAGGACATTTGCTTTTTATAATCTTTCCTGTACCACGGCAGTCAGGACATGCCTGGACATTTCTTACTACACCAAATAATGACTGCTGTGTAAATACAACCTGGCCTTTACCGCCGCACTTTGAACATGTTTCAGGTGATGTGCCAGGTTTTGCACCAGTCCCATGGCAGTTAGAACACTCTTCTTTTAATGTAATATCTATTTCTTTATCTGTGCCAAAACATGCTTCTTCAAATGTAATCCTTACTGATGTACGGACATTCTGCCCTCTCATCGGCCCGTTGCCCTGTGCCCTTGAACGGCTGCCGCCCCCGAAAAATTCACCGAAAATATCCCCAAAGATATCTCCCATGTCCATTCCGCCAAAGTCAAAGCCGCCGCCCCCTGCACCACCTTCAAATGCGGCATGGCCAAACTGGTCATACTGGCGTCTTTTATCAGCGTCACTAAGCACTGCATAAGCTTCTGAAGCTTCTTTAAATTTTACTTCTGCATCTTTATCGCCCGGGTTAATATCCGGGTGGTACTTCTTAGCCAGTTTACGGTATGCCGATTTAATCTCTGAATCAGAAGCCCCGCGGTCTACGCCAAGGACTTCGTAATAATCTCTTTTATCTGCCATAAAATTCGCTCCCCTGGTTTCTTATAACCTTCCAGAACTTCTTACCACGCTTAAATCCATGCCGCCAGAGGCGGCACAAAGAATATATTTCTTTTCGTCTTTTATACCTCGCGGTAATCACCATCAACTACATCATCAGCAGCGCCTGCATTTCCCTGTGCTGCACCCATGTCAGGACCCATTCCGCCCATATCAGGGCCTGCACCTGCTGCCTGTGCACTTTCATACATTTTCTGGAATACACTCTGTGCGCTCTCCATAAGTTTCTCTTTGCCAGCTTTTAATTCATCAATATCACTGTCTGAAAGGCTTTCAGGATTTGTCCTTTCAACAACTGCTTTAAGTGCATCAATTTCTGCCTGTACTTTTTCCTTTTCAGCAGCATCAATCTTATCACCTACTTCGTCAAGTGCCTTCTGTGTCTGGAATACTATGCTGTCTGCATCATTGCGTGCGTCAATTCCTTCTTTGCGTTTCTTATCCTCTGCTTCAAACTGTGCCGCTTCCTTTACAGCCCTGTCGATTTCATCATCTGACATATTTGAACCTGCTGTAATGGTAATGTGCTGTTCTTTGCCTGTGCCAAGGTCTTTAGCAGAAACATTTACAATACCATTGGCATCAATATCAAATGTAACTTCAATCTGTGGCACACCACGCCTTGCTGGAGGGATACCGTCAAGCCTGAACTGCCCGAGTGATTTATTATCCTTTGCAAACTGGCGCTCACCCTGTAATACATTAATGTCAACTGCACTCTGGTTATCAGCCGCTGTAGAGAATACCTGGCTCTTCTTTGTAGGGATTGTAGTATTTCTTTCAATAAGCCTTGTAGCAACACCACCCATTGTTTCGATTGAAAGTGAAAGAGGTGTTACATCAAGAAGAAGGATATCACCTGCACCTGCATCACCTGCAAGCTTGCCGCCCTGTATAGAAGCACCAAGTGCTACACATTCATCAGGGTTAAGTGACTTGTTAGGGTCATGGCCTGTAAGCTGTTTAACCTTATCCTGTACTGCCGGTATACGTGTAGAACCACCTACAAGAAGCACTTTGCCAAGCTCTGAAGCTGTAAGCCCTGCGTCCCTTAAAGCATTAGTTACAGGAGTTGCAGTCCTTTCTACAAGGTCATGTGTAAGCTCGTCAAATTTAGCACGTGTAAGGTTCATGTCAAAGTGCTTAGGGCCTTCTGGTGTTGCAGTAATAAATGGCAGGTTAATGTTTGTGGTTGTAGCTGATGAAAGTTCTTTCTTTGCCTTTTCTGCTGCTTCATTAAGCCTCTGGAGTGCCATTTTGTCTGTAGAAAGGTCAATGCCCTCTGTATTTTTAAATTCCTGTATCATGTAATCTGTAATCTTTTTATCAAAATCATCACCACCAAGGCGGTTATCACCTGATGTTGAAAGAACTTCGATTACGCCGTCACCGATATCAATAATAGATACATCAAATGTACCGCCGCCTAAGTCGTATACCATAATCTTCTGCTCTTTTTCATTGTCAAGGCCATAAGCAAGTGCTGCTGCTGTAGGCTCATTTATAATACGCTTAACATCAAGCCCTGCAATCTTGCCTGCATCCTTTGTAGCCTGGCGCTGTGCATCATTAAAGTAAGCTGGTACTGTAATAACAGCTTCTGTAACCTTTTCACCAAGGTAGCTTTCTGCATCTGCCTTTAACTTCTGGAGTATCATTGCTGAGATTTCCTGTGGTGAATATTTTTTATCATCAATGGCTACACGGTGGTCTGTACCCATGCTTCTTTTAATTGAAGAAATTGTTTTATCTGCATTGGTTACTGCCTGGCGCTTTGCAGGCTCACCTACTAACCTTTCACCTGTCTTTGTAAAAGCAACAACTGAAGGTGTTGTCCTTGCCCCTTCTGTATTAGCTACTACTACAGGCTTCCCGCCTTCCATAACAGCTACACATGAATTTGTTGTACCTAAGTCAATACCAATAATTTTACTCATAATTAACCTCTTTTCTGCGCTGCTCTTTTTATATAACAGGTCTGCTGCCAGACAGCGCAAAGACACAAACCCGCCAGGCAGGATTCCTGCCACTGGATATATTTTTAACAAATAAACATTAATTAACAACTTTTACCATGCTATGCCTTACTACACTTTCTTTGTACATATAGCCTTTCTGCATCTCCTCTGCCACCGTGCCGCTTTCAAGTGTATCATCATCAACAGCCATAACGGCATTATGGAGTGCCGGGTCAAATTCCTGTCCCACTGCCTCTATAGGCTTTACGCCAAGCCCGCCTAGTGCAGTAACAAGCTGCTTGTAGACAAGTTCCACACCCTGTACAAAAGGTGCATCCTTTTCATTTTCAGGGACTCCTGCAAGCCCCCTTTCAAAATTATCTATAACAGGAAGTATTTTTTCTACAACGGTTTTAGCCCCGGTTTCAAACATCTGTGATTTTTCTTTTTCAGAACGTTTCCTGAAATTCTCGAACTCTGCAAGCTGCCTTACCCTTTTATCCTCAAGTTCCGCAAGCTTTGCTTCAAGCTTCTCAATGTTCTTATCCTTCTTCCTGCCAAAACGTTTCTCTTTCTTAGATATACCAGCTTTAGGGCTGCTTTCTTCTGATTCACTGGCATCCTCTGCTTCAGAAGAACCATCTTCTTGTTCCTTTTCTAATACATTCTCTGCATTATCCCCGTCTTTTATGCCAGCATCTTCCTTATCCTGTCCTTCACAGGAAGCACTGCCTTCTGCCTGCTTAATATCTTCAACTTCATTATCTAAACCATTTTCTGCTGCCACTGCATTTACCACCTCTCTTATTTATCCTGGTACATGGATAACCATGCCAGCTGCTGCCGCCTTATCCATCCTTGAATATATCATCAAGCTGCGCCATTAACGACTGCAGGGTGCTTACTACCTTGTCGTAGTCCATGCGCTTAGGCCCTACAATCCCGATTTTGCCATATACACCTTCATGTATCCTGTACGTGGCAGTTACCATAGAGCAGTCTTTCATGCTTTCTACCTTTGTTTCATTGCCAATATAAACCTGTATATCATGGGTTTCACTTCCAATGCCTGAATCCGTTGTTTCAAGCCAGTTATTAATAATCCTTTTCTCTTCAAATGCGTTGAGAAGTTCTGTTGTTTCTGACTTGCTGGAAAGTTCAGGGTATTTTAAGAAGTTTGTAGCACCACTTGTATAAATCTCCAGGTCATCATCTTCTGTAAGTGCATTGCCAATAAGTTCCAGAACCGCATCAATAACACCTGCATGGCTTCCTGCCTGCTCTTTTATCTGCCTGATAATAGCAAGGTTCATTTCTATAACGTCAAGCCCATCCAATGTTGTATTCAGTATAAAATTCAGCCTGGCCACAAGCTCCTGTTCCACAGGTTCACTAACTTTCAGCATCTGGTTTTTAACAACATTGTTATCAAGGACAATTACTGTAAGAAGGCTTTCCGCATCAACAGGCGTAATCTGTATAAATTTAACCTTCTTTGACTTATATCTTGGCCCGGATACCATAGTTGCATAATTTGTATTGCTTGCAAGGTACTTTGCCACCTGTTTAAGCAGGACATCAATCTTGCCTGCCTTTTCTTCCAGCTGCTCTTTAAGGTTCTGTACTTCACTTGTCTTGTCATCCAGCATAGTGTCAACATAAAGCCGGTATGCTTTGTCTGTAGGTATGCGTCCTGCGGAAGTATGCGGCTGTACAATATAACCCATCTCCTCCAGGTCGGACATTTCATTACGTATAGTTGCTGAACTTAAGTTTAAATCAGTGTCCTTTGAAATGGTTCTGGACCCGACAGGCTCTCCAGTTTCCAGATATGTTCGGATTACTGTCTGGAGGATTTTAATCTTCCTTTCACTTAACTCCAACGAACCACTCCCTTCTCTATCTTGTTAGCACTCTTTAAAATGGAGTGCTAACATCTATTTAGTAAGATATCACTCTTAATATTCCTTGTCAAGACATTTTTTTAAATATTTTGAAAAAATATTGCCATGGGTCTCTAAACACCTTAATTTAATTGTTAAAGCACGGAAATTATAAATTTTATTATTTTATGCCGCATGAAATGCCTGGAACATGACGATAAATATATAGTAATGCAAGTATACCAGGAAAGGCGGGGATATTATGGACAATCCAAAAATAAACCCTTTAAATGCCCATGCTGCCGGCGGAAGACAGGCACAGGCACAGGCAAGGCAGCAGCAGGCAGCTGCAAGGAATGGTTCTGCCTCTGTACAGGCTAATGCCACGGGTACTGCAAGAACTAAAGACTTTGGTGTAATCCAGAGTCCTGGCAGGCTTTATGAAGGTGATATTATAAGAGGGGAAGTTTCTGATTTAAGTAATAATGACATAACTATAACACTTGAGGACAACACTATTTTAAGGGCGAAAATTGCAGGAAACCCAATGTTATCCATTGGACAGACTGCTGCCTTCCGGCTTGGCAGCAATCCAGGAGGGGGCATACTTCTTGAAGCTATTAAAAACAGCTTTACTGAAACAGAACTTACGCTTATAAATAAAGCACTTGACGGGGCCGGCCTTCCCCCGACACAGCACAACCAGAATGCAGTAAAGGCACTTATGGACAATATGATGCCGATTAATAAAGAGTCCATACAGCACCTTATGCAGCAGTCCTATGACTATAAAACCAATGATATGAGTACACTTGCAATAATGAACCGTCTTATGATGGACATTAATGCTGATACAGTACACCAGTTCAGCAGCTATATGAATGGTACACACCAGCTTTTAGGCCAGATACAGGATTTTGCAAAGAATATACCTGCCCTGCTTAACACCCTTGCCAGTGGCGGCGCTTCCCCTGCATTACAAGCATTTGGTGAAAGGCTGCTTTCCATAGCGCTTTATGGCAATACAGAAGCTCCTGGCAGCTTAACAGGCGGGACACAGTCCGTTTCGCAGCTGTCCGCCGGCCAGATGCAGGAACTTATGGAACTTTTATCAGAAACACCACTTACGGAAGATGTTATTTCACAGCTTAAAGATGGCACGCTCTCCATACATGATGCCCTCACTTTAATACGTGACGCCATTACATCTGGTACAGCTAAAATGCCTGAAGGAATAACCAGAGAAGGCATTACAGACCAGCTTTTCCTTATAAATATGGCACTCGGGCAGGGTGATGGTGAAGAAACTGCCTTAGAGCAGACAGAAAACAGCATTAAAAATATTCCTGTAAATGATGGCAGCATGGCAGCAGAAACAGGAGAAACAGAAGAAAATGCTGCCAGTACAGCAGGGGAGGCAGAAATAACAGAAGAACAGGAAGCAGGCAGGACAGGAAGCAGGTTTAATTTTGCCAATAAGTTTTTACAGACTATTACAGAAACTGCCAGAAATTCCATTAATAATACACTTAACTTCTTACAACAGGCAGCAAGCCAGGACACAAAGCAGGAACAGCCTTTAACCAGTACAATTATTAATACACTGGCAGATTTATACAACAAAGAGAGCAGGGAAAGTGACAGCCTCAGTTCATTCCTTACAACAGATGAACGTAATGAACTGCTTTCAAAGCTTGATTCCCTTCCTGCCAGCAAATCATTTATAAATAAGGTGGCTTCGGGTGAAGCAAGTGCCAAAGAAGTAATTACAGTTATTAAAAATATTATACCACTTGCAGAACCTTCTGCCATACAGGAGCTTTTTAGTTCGCATGTTTTTGAAAATATACTTGGAAAGTTTTTACAGTCATCATGGACACTTACCCCTGAAAAGCTTAAAAAAAATGGGGAAATCAGTTCATTTTATGATAAAATGAAAACCCAGCTTAAACAGTTTGAAGGACTTATACAGACTGCACTCTCTGGTGAAGATTCTGATAATATGGGACGTTCGGCACATAATATGGAGAGTAATATTGAATTTATGAAGACATTAAGTGAAACTTTTTCATATTTACAAATGCCTTTAAAGCTTCAGAACCAGGACGCACATGCCGATTTATATGTATATACGCAGAAGGAGAAACTTAAACACAATCCGGAGAATGTACATGTACTTCTCCACCTGTCCCTTGAACACATAGGGGACATTGATATTTACCTGGATAAGAATAAAAATGACATAAATGCAAAATTTTCCCTTGAAGACCTGCCATCCATTGATTTAATAAAGACTAATTCCAGTATACTGAAGGATGCACTGGGCAGCCAGGGTTATTCATGCCAGGTCAATGTGACACAGGCTGGTGCTGGTGATGTTAAGAATACAGTAGATGAATTTATTGATGCCAAGATTAATACATCTGCAACAGCTGATATGAAGCGCTTCTCATTTGATATTAGAGCATAGATTGAAAAGGCAGGTTTAACCACCTGCCTTTTCTGTTTCCTGGTTTTCCATGTTCCTGTAATCAATTTCACTTATATAATTTCTCTCTGTATCATCAAATATATAGTCAAATACAGGCGACATGCCTACAAATTCACATCCATATACTGCAGACCCGTCATCATACTGTTTCCTGCGCACAATCCTTACAACGCAGTTAATGCTGTCCCTGCCGTCCTCAAATTTAAGCCTTGAATCAAAATAGAAACCTATAGGGAGGATGCTTTTACTTACAAACCCTATGCCATATTTTGATATATCAATAACTTCTATAGGTGCATTTATATTGTTTACATGTACATTATTCTGCTTAAATACAGAAGAGATTTCAAGGTGCATTACAACTGGTATCCTTTTTCCCCTTCTGTTATCAGTCCCAGCTTCCATAATCTCCCTCCCATATTATAAAAGTTCCCTGAGAATTTCATTTGCCTTTGCAGGGTCAGCTTTTCCTTTCATTTCTTTCATTACCTGCCCGGTTAAAAATCCCATTGCCTTTTTCTTGCCATTATGGTAATCCTCTACAGGCTGCGGGTTTTCTTCAATAACCTTCTTTATAACTTCCCTTAATGCCCCGTCATCTGATACCGTTTTAAGCCCGTTTTCCTCAACATATTTTTCAGGGTCAATATTTTCATTAAATATTTTTTCAAATACATCTTTGGCAGTCTGGCTGTTTATTGCCTTTGATTCCGCAAGGTTTATTAACCTGGCAAGGTTTTCTGGTGAAAACTTTAACTGTCCAGGCTCCATGCCATTCTCCTTCATAAGGCGCATTGTTTCAACCATAAGCCAGTTTGATACCTTTTTAGGGTTATTGCATATGGCCGTTGTTTCCTCAAAAATATCTGCAAGATGTTTATTGCCTGTGATAATCTGTGCATCATATTCTGGTATCTGGTATTCTTCTTTATAACGTTTAAGCTTTTCATCCCTGAACTCCGGCTGTGCTGCCTTTATTTCTTCCAGCCATTCATCACTTATAACAACTGGTACAAGGTCAGGTTCCGGGAAGTAACGGTAATCTTGTGCATCTTCTTTTGAACGCATTGCATATGAATACTCTTTATTATCATCCCAGCGCCTTGTTTCCTGTACCACTTTGCCGCCCGATTCAATTATATCAATCTGGCGTTCTTTCTCTGCTTCAATGGCACGTGCAATGGCTTTAAAAGAGTTTAAGTTCTTCATCTCTGTACGTGTGCCAAATTCCCTGGTGCCAGCTTCCCTTACAGAAAGGTTTACATCCGCACGCATTGAACCTTCCTGGAGCTTGCAGTCAGATGCCCCAAGATACTGTATAATAAGGCGCAGTTTATCAAGATATGCTATTACCTCGTCCGCTGAACGCATATCAGGCTCTGAAACAATCTCAATAAGCGGGACACCCGAACGGTTAAAATCTACAAGTGAGTTTTCGCCCCATTCATCATGTACCAGCTTTCCGGCATCTTCTTCCATATGGATTTCATGTATCCCTATAGTCTTTGTGCCGCCATCTTCCGTTGTAATTTCAATGCCCCCGTCCCGGCAGACCGGGTAATAAAGCTGCGATATCTGGTAGTTCTGCGGGTTATCAGGATAAAAATAATTCTTGCGGTCAAACTTGCAGTTCTGTGTAATTTTGCAGTTGGTGGCAAGACCCGTTGCTACAGCATATTCAACTACTTTTTTATTTAAAACAGGAAGTGAGCCAGGCATTCCTGTACAAACAGGGCATGTATGTGAATTTGGCGCACCCCCGAACTCCGTAGGGCATGAACAGAAGATTTTAGTTTTAGTTGCAAGCTCTACATGCACTTCAAGTCCAATAACTGTTTCATACTGTTTCATTAATAAAACCTCCATTTTTAACTTATGAGAGCGGGCTGTGTACATATTCCCTTGTCTGCTCAAATGTATATGCTGCACGTATTATATTTTTCTCCTCAAAACAGTTGCCAAGTAACTGCATGCCTATAGGAAGTTTTTTGCTGCTTATGCCGCAAGGTACAGTTATTCCTGGAAGGCCTGCAAGGTTGGCTGAAATTGTATAGATATCGCCAAGGTACATTTTAAGCGGGTCGCTTAAACTCTGCCCGAGTTCCGGGGCTGTAGATGGTGCAGCAGGCCCGAGTATTACATCATACTTTTCAAACGCCCTGTCAAATGCTTTTTTAATAAGTGCTTTTGTTTTAAGTGCCTTTATATAATATGCGTCATAATAGCCGGAACTAAGTACAAATGAACCAAGCATAATCCTTCTTTTAACTTCTGCACCAAACCCTTCTGAACGTGTCTTTTTATACATATTGTGCAGACCATTGTAATCTTCTGTACGGTATCCGTACTTTACACCGTCAAACCTTGCAAGGTTTGAACTTGCTTCTGCACAGGCAATTATATAATATGCAGGGATTGCATAATCCACAAGGCTTAAATTAAATTCCTCAATAACTGCGCCCTTCTTTTCAAGTTCCTTTGCCGCATTAAGTACTGCCTCTTTTACCTCACCATCAAGCCCCTCGCCAAAATAATCTGACGGAATGCCTATTTTCATGCCCTTTACATCACCAGTAAGTGCAGCTGTAAAATTATAATCCTCTCTTTTAACAGATGTGGAATCCTTGCTGTCATATGATGAAATTATCTCCAGTATAGTTGCACAGTCGGTAACATTCTTGGCAACAGGCCCTATCTGGTCAAGTGATGAGCCATATGCTATAAGACCGTAACGGGAAACTGTGCCATATGTGGGCTTTATTCCTGTAACGCCGCAGAAAGCACTTGGCTGCCTTATAGAGCCGCCTGTATCTGAACCAAGTGCATAAGGGCACTCTTCCGCTGCCACAGCCGCACATGAGCCTCCTGATGAACCTCCTGGCACATGCCCTGTATTCCATGGGTTCTTTGTTGCACCAAAAGCAGATGTTTCAGTAGTGCTGCCCATTGCAAACTCATCCATATTTGTCTTGCCAATAACTATAGCACCTGCCCTTTCAAGGTTAAGGACTGCTTCTGCTGTATACATTGGCACATAATTTTCCAGTATTTTAGAACTGCATGTTGTAAGCAGCCCCTTTGTACACATATTGTCCTTTATGGCAACAGGCACGCCTGCAACGGGGCTTTTTAGTTCCCCTTTCCCAATTAATTCCTGTACTTCTGCTGCCTTCTTTAATGCACCTTCCCTGTCAACAGTAACAAAGCTGCCCACCTCTGCTTCTTTTGCCTCTATGGCATCAAGTGCGGCCTGTACTGCCTCAGGTGCAGATATTTCTTTATTCTTTATTTTTTCACCAAGCCCTGTGGCTGTCAAACTCATTAAAGACATTTTTCCCTCCATTACGTTACACAATATACTTTTCACACTATAGTTTTAGGAACTACAAAGCAGTCCTCTTTCCTTTCAGGTGCATTAGCAAGGGTAACTTCCCTGCCATCACCATTACGCACCTCGTCCTCCCTGAATACATTGTTAACCGGGAAAATATGTGACATAGGTTCTACGCCATCTGTATCCAGTTCATTAAGCTTGTCTATATAATCAAGCATCCTTCCCATATCCTTCTTTGC
Source organism: uncultured Lachnospiraceae bacterium (assembly GCA_910577825.1). GTDB lineage: Bacteria > Bacillota > Clostridia > Lachnospirales > Lachnospiraceae > Butyribacter. Next base: position 15,833 of record CAJTOK010000016.1, read on the forward strand.
CTGTTCCTTTTCCCCACTGTCCAGTTCAAGCTTTGCAAGTATGCCTACATACTCAATAGTTTCATCTGAAATAATATTTGCCATATTCCCTCCTGTAATCCGGATTTAACCAAACAGCCCGCTAAAGAAATCTTTTATTGCATTAAAAATATTGGCAAAAAAATCACCAACTTTTTCTGCAAGCCCTTTTGTATCAACCTGGCTAAAGTCAATTCCTGCATCTTTAAGCTTATTATAAATTTCTGATGCCTGTTCTTTTATAGCATCCACATCTATATCCACTTCCGAAACTTTTTTAAGCATTGATGTGAGTTTATCAATATCTTCCTGTTTAATATCTATTTTAAGAGCCTCTGCTGATGATTCAACTGCATCTTCTATATCACTTTCTGATGAAAGCTCTTCTTCAAAAATTTTCTGCTTAGCAGCCGCCACAAGCTGTACTACTTTGTCATTGTCACCAATGCTTTCTGCAACCTCTGCTGTTGTTACAAGCTCATCTGTTGCCGTATCCATTGTAGTTTCAGATATATCCTCACCCGTCATAACGGAATACGCTTTCATTGCCCCTACAAGCGCAGAAGTGCCGGAAATATTAAACGGCGCAGCAACTGTAACTTTTGCATCACTCATGCCTGCTGTAACCAGGGCATTGCAGTACATTCCCGATGTACAATAATTTATATTATTAGTTGATACAGTAATGCCGCTTCCTTCTTCAGTTTTTACAATCATTACTGATGAGAGCGCCCTTGTTCCAATAACTGATGAATCAAGGTATTCATCAAGGTAATCATGTTCATCCTTATTGGTAACTTCTATTGTCTTATAATCTGCAAGGCCTGCCTCCGTAACCCCGAATATATTTAAAACAGAAGTTTTCTCACCTGGCTTTAAATCTGCCCCGAATGAAATGTATCTTTCATATTTTGTATCTTCACCTGGAACGGCATCTGCCTTTGCAGGCAGTGCGGCCGCCCCTGTTAAAATGCCTGCTATAAGGGCTGTACATAAAACCCTGTTAGTTAATTTTCTCATATATTTGCATCACCTGCTTTTATTCGTTCCATTGCTTTCTTTGTATTTTCAAGGCTTCCAAAAGCTGTCAGCCTGAAATAGCCTTCACCGCTAGGCCCGAAGCCTGAGCCCGGTGTACCTACAATATTAAGGTTCTCCAGAAGGTAATCAAAAAATTCCCATGAACTCATATTGTCTGGTGTTTTAAGCCATATATAAGGGGCATCTGTGCCGCCATATACCTCATATCCTGCAGATTTAAGCCCTTCCCTTATAATGCCTGCATTATTCATATAATATGCAATCTGTTCTGCTGTCTGCTTCTTTCCTTCCTCTGTATAAACTGCTGCACCTGCCGCCTGTATAATATAAGGCGCGCCGTTAAATTTAGTGCCATGGCGTCTTGCCCATAAGCTGTGCAGTGTTACATCCCCGCTTTTTAATTCCTTAGGGATAACAGTAAATCCAAGGCGTGTACCTGTAAAGCCTGCATTTTTAGAAAAACTCCTAAGTTCAATGGCACAGGCCTTAGCCCCTTCACACTCATAAATGGAATGTGGCACGCCAGGCGTTGAAATATATGCTTCATATGCAGCATCATAAATAATAACTGCGCCCTTTTCCAGTGCATAATCAACCCACACCTGTAACTGTTCTTTTGTTATTGTAGTGCCTGTAGGGTTATTTGGGAAACACAGGTAAATTATATCTGGTGTTTTCTCTGGTATTACAGGGCAGAAATCATTTTCCCTTGTACAAGGCATATATATTACATCTGACCATTTCTCCGTGGCAGGGTCATAAACGCCTGTACGCCCTGCCATTGCATTAGTATCAACATATACAGGGTAAACAGGGTCACATACTGCAATTTTATTGTCCTGTGCAAAAATATCACCTATATTTCCTGAATCACTCTTAGCACCATCACTTATAAATATTTCATCTGCGGCAATATCACACCCGCGGTTTTTATAATCATTTTCAGAAATTGCTGTACGTAAAAATTCATACCCAAGGTCTGGTGCATACCCTTTAAATGTTTCTTTCCTTGACATCTCATCTACTGCACTGTGAAGCCTTTCAATAACAGCCTTTGAAAGCGGAAGTGTTACATCGCCAATCCCGAGGCGTATAATATTATCTGCCTTTTGAGGGTTTGCTTCGCTATATGCTGCAACCTTCTTTCCTATTGTAGAAAATAAATAGCTTCCTGGTAACTTAAGATAATTGTCATTAATTTTAAACATTTTATAACCACCTTTCATGTATTAAAATACAAAATTTATTAAAACATACTTATTTATGCTGGTACTATTTGTAATTACTTACATTTGAAGCAGTAACTTTTTCAAATGGCACATATACATACTTATTGTCTTCTGTTGCACCCTCTATGCCGCTTATTGAACCGCCTTTTGCAAGTTCCGCTGCTGCCTTTATGGCATACTCACCCTGCCCTTTTGCAGACTGGTATACAGTAAACACCATTTTCCCGTCCTCAATGGCAGCACACCCGTCTGCTGTAGCATCTACGCCCAGCACTGGCGCATCTGCCGGGTTAATGTTATTTTCAGCATATGCGTCAAGTACGCCAAGTGCCATTGAATCATTATTACTTACAACAAAATCATACGGCTGGCCTGTTGAAAGGAATATATTAAATAACTCTTTTGCCTTTTCCTGGTCCCATTCCGCTGTGTCTTTAAATACCACATTTATGGTTTTGCCTGAACTTTTAAGTGCCTGTAACAGCGAATCTGTCCTTCCCTTTGTAGCGGAATGTCCAAGTCCGCCTTCCATTATTACTATATTTATCTTATCTTTGCCCTGGCTGTTTTCAAGTATATACTCAGCCTGGTACCTGCCAGCATCTGCCTCACTTGAACCCACATATATATATTTGTCAGCCTTAAGCCTTTTATCATCAGGACAGCTGTTATAAAATACTATTGGTATGCCCTCTGCAATTTCTTCAAGTTCAAGTGCAGTATCTGTATTTATAGGATTACATAAAATAACATCATATCCCTCTTTTACAGCCTTTTTAATCTGCGCAACCTGTGTTTCAAGCACTCCCCCTGCGTCCTCTGCAATAAATTCCGCACCAATGTTTCCCGCTTCTTTTTCTGCTGCCTCTATAAGCGAACTCCTGAATGCGTCAGCCTGTGATACAGTAAGATATATCCTGATGCCGCCACTGCTGTTTCCCGTCCCTGCCCCGCTGCACCCTGTAACAGTATTAATACAGGACAGGCATACAAGTGCAAGTCTTAAAAATTTCCTCATAATGCCCGCTGCCTCCTTTCTGCCATTTTATATCTTAAACGTATTAATCTGTTCAGATAATCTTTCTGCTGTTTCTGCAAGAACCTTTGAATCATTTGCAACCCCGCGGCTGTTATCCGAAATTGAATTTGCCTGTACCACCATATTTTCAGATGTTGCAAGTATTTCATCAGAACTTGCCGCCTGCTCCTCTGAAATCGCAGCTACAGTTGTTGCCACTTCATCAACCTCACCGACCTTATTTATCATATGTGTTATAAGCTCATTAGTTTCTTCTATATTCTTATATATAATATCAAATGTTTCCATTGCTGTATATATAAGCTGGCTGCTTTCATCAATATTCTTTGAACTTGTTCCTGCCTGTACAACTGCATTATTGACAAGCTCCCTGATTTCATCAATAAGCTTTGTAATATTGCCAACCGAATCCTTGCTGCTCTGTGCAAGCTGCCCAATCTGTGATGCAACCACGGCAAAACCTTTACCCATCTCCCCTGCCCTTGCTGCTTCAATAGAAGCATTAAGTGATAAAAGGTTTGTTTCATCCGCAATATCGCCAATAAGCGCAACTATCTTTGTAATTTCTTCCGAAGCTTCACCAACCTTATCCACAGCAGCATCCAGTTCACTAATTGAATTGCTTATATCCTTCATTGCAACACCAATCTTCTGCATATCCAGACGCCCTTTATTAGAAACACTTACTGTTTCCTTCATTTTCTCATCAACATGGCCGCTGTCCTCATGTGTATCTGTAACAACCATGGCAAGCCTTGTTGCATTCTCCGCAATCTCATTAACAGATATTGAAAGCTGGTCAACCGTTGTATTAAGTTCTGACATTGAATTTGCCTGTGTCTGTGCCGAGCTATAAAGCTGTGATGATATACTGTCACTGTTCCACGCCTGTTCACTTAACTGCCTGGAAATATTATGTATATCCCTTAAAATATCCCGCATTGAAGCCATAAACTGCTTGACGCTCCGTCCCATTAAAGCAATCTCATCACGTCCTTTTACTTCAACATCTACAGTAAAATCACCAGAAGACATAGTTGTAATTGTATTTGTAATCCTGCTTACAGGCCGTATCATTATATTAACAGCCCTGTCAATAACAACGCAAAGAAGCAGTATCAGGACAACACCTATAAGTACAAGCTTTATCCTTAAATTATTGACATCTGCAAGTACAAGTGATTCTGGCACATAAGAAACAAGAACCCAGCCTGTTCCCTGGATTTCTTCAAAAACCGTCATATTCCCTTCAATAGAAGAATATGTGAAATCATTCTTGCCAAACTTTTCATCAAGTGCTGTAAAAAACTTATCTCCTTTATTGCCACCAAGCCCTGTTGAAATAAGCCCTGAATCCCTGTGGGCAATTATTGTCTTTGTATCTTTATCAACAAGAAAAGCATGTGCCCCTTCCATATCAATAAATGAATTAACAATTATTGATATTTTGTCTATAGATAAATCTGCTGCTATAACCTTTAATACCCCTGAACCATCATTTAAAATGCCTGCCGCACTTACAACATCATTGCCGTCTTCATTCTTATAAGCACTTGTATATGCCATGTTCTTTCTGGTAATACCCTGCTTATACCATACAGACTCTGTAGCATTATTAATTGTAAGTCCCGACTGTGATGCTTTTAATACGCTTCCATCTGCCCCTGCAATATATATTCCATCTGTAAAATTCGGGTTAAACCCATAATAACCATCAAGAACTGCCTGTAATGACGTACTATCAGGCTTTGTTGCTTCAATAGACTGTTTTGCCATCTTAAATGATGCAAGGTTTTCACCCAGCCACGCTTCTATCTGTGTTGCCTGCTTGCTGACTGACAGCTCTAAAAGGCTGTGTGATGAATTTTCAAGAAGCCTCTTTGATATCTGGTATGAAAATAATACAAGAATACCAACCATTACAATAACTACTGGTATAATAATCCTTAGAAGCTTAAACTTTATAGAAATTACCCTTTCTTTGCCCTTAATGCTTTTTTCTGCCTTCTCCATAGCCACCACCTCCTTACTTTATACTGGTATTATACAATTTATTATATAGCTTAGTCAACAAATTTATAAAAAACGAAAAATACCACCAGCATTCCAATGCTGGTGGTATATAGTTACATAAAGAGCCCCTGCCAAGGATTATGCCATGCCTTATGCTGCCTTTTAATCCTTGTGCAATCGGCGTGACAGGATTTGAACCTGCGGCTTCTGCGTCCCGAACGCAGCGCTCTGCCAAACTGAGCCACACGCCGTATTACAGAATACAGCCGTTACCAGTCTGGTAACATCTGTTATAATATACTTATATACAAAATTTGTCAATACTTTTATTCTTTTAATTTAAAATCCAGAAAACCAGTGAAAAGTAAAGTCCCTGGCATGTTCCAAAGATTTTTCCAAAAGATGGTATATGGACCTGCCAGAGCCATATAATTTTATGCTATTAAGTTTCCACCACAAATTTTAATAATATTTTCTTCCAGTGAATAATAATACACTTTATCTGAAAGAACTTCTTCAGCTGCAACACAGCTGGCATTAACTTCTTTTACCATTTTTTCCAGCCCGCCTGGTGATACCAGCCCGTCATCTGGTATTATAAGCATCTCATGTATACTACTTGGAATTATATACAGGCTGGTTCCTGCCATTTTTCCTATATCCTTAAGGCAGTCTGGATAAAGTATGGCCGAAGCCCCGTTCACTCCTTTTATATTTGTAAGTATAAATGGTGCTCCATCAGGGCCATTGCAGCCTTCTAATCCTTCAAATATATCCGGCATGCCCTGTCCTCCGTTCTCCAGTACACTTTTTAACATAAATGTCAACGGGCAGAACATTTTTGGCAGCAGCCTTTCTGTATTATGTATTGCAACTGTATATAAAGTTTTTACTGTCATGCCCCACTTTTCCATTACCAGGTTGGATATACGCACAGAACCAATTCCGTTCTCATCTTCTATTACAAGACAATAAAATATAACTGCCATATCAAGAAATGGTATATAAGGTATTTCTTCCAGAAGTTTACTGTTCTTTTCATATGAAACAAGACGGCAGACTATTTTATCCATACAATTACTAATATCCATATCAAAACCGGCAAACCCATTATCCTGCACCCGGTTATATTTTTCTGTCATATCTTTTGCAATACAAGCAATGTCTGCACCTTTTAAATAATCTTCATAATAAAACTGTAAATAAAAATTCGGCGATACATTTTTTCCTTCTTCTACAATTATCATGCCTTCCAGTTCAAGGGAATTATTTTTAACGACATTATGTATTTCAATATCTGCGCCTTCATCAATAATTTTTCTCACTTCACCAGCCAGTACATGTTTAAATTCTTTATAAGTGTATCTTTTTTCCATTTCCTGTCCTCTCTTCTTTAATATTTCTGGTTTTAATACATGCAAAACCAGAGTGCCAGGCTGCTTTTAACCTGGCACCCAGGCCATTAAAGAAAACCTCTTTGCATTTAACTATAGTTACTAAAAATAATAAAAGCAAAAACATTGGTATGTTCTAAATATAAATCAGGGAAAAAACATTGGTTTCTTTATGCAAATAATGAAAATGTATATAGATTCTTTGGGGAAATTCATAATAACACAATTATTTTGATTTGCACTGCAAAGAGATTTTCTATAAATATACTACCAGATATATCTATGATGCACAATGTTATGGTTAGATAAAAAAACTGCAGCAGGATATCATATCTTACAAACAAGAAGCTGTTTTTTATGGCTGTCTGTATTTTGTTTTGTGCAATAATGCTTTTTATAATATATAAATTATACAGCCTGCACAACGTTTACAGCAAAAAATGCCTTGAAAGCCTGTATTTACTTTATAATATTATAAAAACCTTCCCTATAGTGCTATAAATACAGCATAGAGAAGGTTAAATATTAATCATCAAAGTAAAGTGTAACTACAAGTTCTTCCCATGGATAATTTACAATGTCTGGCAAAAGTTTTGTATCAAAACCAAACATGTCTTTTATATAACCATGGAAGTCAAATTCTTCTGGCCCGGACTGCCATGTAAATTTTTCCCCTGGTACTGTAAAATAAAAATCCCTGTTTTTAAATATTCCCATAACCGAATCTCCCCAGGTATTTTTTGTATCAGCTACCGAGAAAAATATTGGGTTTTTCTGGTTTCTTGGAATTGCCAGGCAGAATTTTTTTGATACATCTTCAAGCCAAAGCATAAGATTCTGGTAATTATAGAAGTTCCAGTGCCCTGCTACTCCTTCTGTATATGGAAATTCCAGGTATATCCATTTATCATCACCAGGAATATGTGCCATATAAAACTTACATTCTGCCTTTATAGCCCCGCCACAAATATCTGCATATTTTTTAATATCTTCTTTTATTGCGTCTATTGTTGTATTATACAGAAGTATAGCTCTTTTATAATCTGTTAAATCAGGGATAAATTTTTTATCTCCCATTATATATCCCCCCTCTTGTACTGCCAGAAGTTTTATTTGCTAAGAAATTCATCTATGCCCTTAGCTGCTGCCTTTCCTGCACCCATTGCAAGTATAACTGTAGCAGCGCCTGTTACTGCATCACCGCCTGCATAAACTGCGGCTTTTGATGTGCTCCCGTCTGTTTCTTCTGCCACTATGCACTTTCTCCTGTTGGTTTCAAGGCCTTCTGTTGTTGAAGAAATAAGCGGGTTAGGGCTTGTTCCAAGTGACATAATAACTGTATCCACATCAAGTATAAATTCTGAACCTGGGATTTCAACCGGGCTTCTGCGCCCTGATTCATCAGGCTCGCCAAGTTCCATCTTTATACATTTCATGCCCTTTACATTGCCGTTTTCATCTTCAAGTATCTCAACAGGGTTTGACAGAAGGTCAAATATAATCCCCTCTTCTTTAGCATGGTGCACTTCTTCCACCCTTGCTGGAAGCTCTGCTTCGCTCCGGCGGTATACAATATGCACATCTGCACCAAGGCGCAGCGCCGTCCTTGCAGCATCCATTGCAACATTCCCTCCGCCTACTACTGCAACCTTCTTCCCTGCGGATATAGGTGTATCATATTTTTCATCAAAGGCTTTCATAAGATTGCTTCTTGTAAGGTATTCATTAGCGGAAAACACACCATTTGCATTTTCACCAGGTATCCCCATAAACCTTGGAAGCCCGGCACCAGAACCGATAAATACAGCATCAAAGCCTTCTTCATTAAGAAGTTCGTCAATAGTAACAGCCTTGCCTATTACTACATTTGTTTCTATTTTTACACCAAGTGACTTGACATTTTCAATTTCACTGTCAACAACCCTGCTCTTTGGCAGACGGAATTCTGGTATGCCATATGATAAAACACCACCTGCTTTATGCAGTGCTTCAAAAATTGTAACATCATATCCAAGCTTTGCAAGGTCGCCTGCGCATGTAAGGCCGGCAGGGCCTGAACCTATAACTGCTACTTTTTTGCCTTTTTTATCTGCTGCTGGTACAGGCTTAATGCCATTCTCCCTTGCAGTGTCAGCAACGAAACGCTCAAGCTTTCCTATAGAAACAGCGTCCCCTTTAACCCCCCGTATACATTTTGCCTCACACTGGCTTTCCTGCGGGCATACACGCCCACATACAGCAGGAAGTGCTGAATACTTATTAATTACATGGAAAGCTTCATCAAAATTGCCGTCTTCTACTTCTTTAATAAAGCCCGGGATATCTATATTTACAGGACATCCCTTTACACACTGCGGGTTCTTGCATTTAAGGCAGCGTGATGCTTCTGCCATGGCTTCTTCTTTATTATATCCTAAACATACTTCTTCAAAATTAGCTGCACGCACCTCTGGTTCCTGTTCACGCACAGGCACTCTTTTTAAAACATCTGTTTCCATTAATATATTTCCTCCATTCCTGCGCCAGATTGCGCAATAACTGGTAACTGCCACATACACTAATTATGTATTATGCTGGCTTAATTACAATTCCCACAGCCGCCATGGTGTGTATCCCCTTCTTCAAGGCGTAACATTGCCCTGCCTTCTTCTGTCTTGTACATTCCCTGGCGGCGCATAGCCTGGTCAAAGTCAACAAGATGCCCGTCAAACTCCGGCCCGTCAACACAGGCAAACTTAATTTCATCACCAACCTGCAGGCGGCATGCCCCGCACATTCCCGTACCATCAACCATTATAGGGTTCATGCTTACAATCGTAGGTATTCCAAGTTCCTTTGTAAGAAGTGAAACAAATTTCATCATAACCATAGGCCCTATGGCAACTACCCTCGTATACTTCTTTCCCTGGTTTTTCACAAGCTCATTAATCTGGCCACAGCCATTCCCTTTAAAACCATATGAACCATCATCTGTGGCAATATACAGGTTTGCGGCAACTTTTTCCATTTCTTTTTCAAGGATAATAATATCCTTTGTACGTGCACCAATTATAACATCAACATCAATGCCATGCTCTTTCATCCACTTGGCCTGTGGGTAAACAGGTGCAGTACCCACACCCCCGCATACAAAAAGGATATTTTCCTTCTTTAATTCTTCTAGTGGCATCTCTATAAGTTCTGAAGCACAGCCAAGCGGGCCTGCAAAATCCATAAATGACTGCCCTTCTTCATATTCTGCCATCCTCTTTGTAGAAGCGCCCACAATCTGGAATACTATTGTAACTGTACCCTTTGCGGCATCATAATCACATACTGTAAGGGGAATCCTCTCCCCTTCCTCGTCCATTTTCACAATAACAAACTGCCCGGGCCTGCATGACTTTGCCACCCTTGGGGCTTCGATATCCATAAGCCAGATATTATTGGCAAGATATTCTTTTTTTAAAATTTTAAACATAATAACCTCCATTTCACTTTTAGTGGCTCAAATAGTAATGAAAAACGCTGTTTTTTGCGTTTTTTCTGTTTTCTTTAAATTTATCTATAGAAATCCTAAAGAACCCCTGGTTTCTTTTTTAGAAATATATCAAGACTGGCACACTTTGATAAAAAATTATTTGTATATCTTTCATCATTACTTACATTTTCACCAAACCATTCCGGCGGTACAAAGCTTTCTGCATCTTCTTCATCTGCAAATTCCACTTCAATAAAATACAGGCCTTTTAAATTGCCGCCGAAAATATCAAGCTCACCTGTATGGCCATCAGGCAGGGGTATAATATACCTTGTCTTTTCTATAATATAGCCATCTGTTTTTGCGCGCAGGTGTTCATACCCCTCTTTAGTAAGGGGGGCTTCTATCTCATTATTTATCCTTACGCCAGTACAATCCCCTGCATTCCCTGCAGGCAGGGACTTATAGGTTAAAATATACTGGTTATTGCTTCTTCTTATACGCACGACAGGCGAAGAGCAGAGATACCCCTGCTCTATATCTTTTTTCTTATACTGTAAAAGCCCTGCAGGCAGGGTTTTTACAAGAAACTTCTTCTCTATCTCCATCTTCTCCCCCGTTCCATGCCAGTTACTTTAATTCTGTACCTGCTTTGGCATTTTTAGACTTACGCAGTGCAATCCCTGCTTTAATGCCTGCAAATGCAACTACGAGGCTTATAAGGAATTTTACAAGATACCACGCAAATGCACCGCCAAATGATAAGTCTGCAAGGCTTTTTGCCAGAAATACTGTTGTAACCATAAAATTTACCTGCCTTTCTGCTGTCTGTGCAGCATAAATTATATCTTAACCAGAAATGCTATATATTATTTTAACGCCTGTTGGCAAGTTCCCTTGTAATATCCTCCCAGTCAAGGCCGCATTCCACCATAAGCACCATCATATGGTAAAGGAAATCTGCAATTTCATATTTAAGTTCTTCAGCACCATCATTTTTAGCAGCAATAATAATTTCAGAAGCCTCTTCACCACACTTTTTAAGAATTTTATCAATTCCTTTGTCAAACAGGTAATTTGTATATGAACCCTCTTTAGGGCTGTTTTTCCTGTCTGCTATTATATTATAATCCTCTTCAAGGATTTTTAGAGGATTTGTTTCTATATAATCCTTTTTTGCAAGTTCTTTAAAGAAACAGCTGTAGCTGCCTGTATGGCACGCTGCACCCACCTGGTGCACCTTTGCAAGTATTGTGTCATTGTCACAGTCAAGCATAAGTGATTTTACATACTGGTAATGTCCTGAAGTTTCCCCTTTTACCCATAACTCCTGCCTGCTGCGGCTAAAATAAACCATCCTGCCTGTTTCAATGGTCTTTTTATATGATTCTTCATTCATATAAGCCATCATAAGCACTTCACTTGTCCTGTAGTCCTGTACAATGGCAGGCACAAGCCCGCCTGCACCCAGCTTAAACTCTGAAAAATCTATAAGGCTTTCAAACAGGGGGACATCTATTCCTTCCCTTTTAACTGCACGTTTTGCTTTATAAATATCCTTGTCCTCAAAGTAATTAGTCGCCACTGCCTCCACACTGCTATAAGAAAGAAGTCCTGCAAGGTCATTCCGTATAAGCCCGTCCCTTATAATAACCTGCATCTTTGTACCAAGGACTGCATCCCTGAAAGCGTCTGTGGTATCAATATGTTTAAGTATAACCGTACCTATCCCCATTTCATAATACTGGTCTAACTGCCCTGCATTATGGAAATCAGCCTTCATGTCAATTTCTATAGCCAGCTTATCTTTGCCAAACCTTGAGGTTATCTTATTTATCTCATCTTCTTCTGGAAAAAGGGCCTTTCTTATAACAACCTTTGATGCACCTGTATAAAGGGCTTTCTTGGCATCTTCAAACCTGTTTACATAAATGCCTGTAAAAAATGGTATATCAATTTTTTTCTCAATCTTTCTTGCCGAAAGCAGAAATTCTTCCCTCGAAGCTTCATCCCCTGTATAATTATAGATAAATAAACCATCTGCCCCTTCACATGAATACCTTTCAGCAAGACATTCAACATTAGAAGGAACTTCATTTTCTGCATTGATAAATGCAATTATTTTCTTCTGTGCCATGCAGCTTTGCCATTCCTTTCCCCACATCACCATAAAAGCCTGTGGTGGTTATTTCTAATTTCACGCTGCATTTGTTATAAACACAAAACAGCACATACATTATACAACATTACCATGAGTTAATCAACCAAAAAAAGCCCCCTGCATCCAGTGCCATGCAGGGGCTTTTTGGAATAACCATATAAAAAGACAGCGGTTATCCATGTATTTTATATATCCAGATATTTTTCCAGCTGTTCTTTTTTATCAAGTTTTTCCCATGACAAATCAAGGCCATTGCGTCCAAAATGCCCGTAAGCAGCTGTCTGTTTATAAACAGGCCTGCGCAGGTCAAGCATTTTAATTATCCCGGCCGGGCGCAAATCAAAATTTTCACGTATTATATTTACAAGCTTTTCATCACTAATTTTACCAGTGCCAAATGTATCCACCATTACAGACGTAGGCTGTGCAACACCTATTGCATATGAAAGCTGTATTTCACACTTATCTGCAATGCCTGCTGCTACAATGTTCTTTGCTACATAACGTGCTGCATATGCTGCTGAACGGTCAACCTTTGTACAGTCTTTGCCAGAAAATGCACCGCCGCCATGGCGTGCATAACCGCCGTATGTATCCACAATAATTTTCCGCCCTGTAAGCCCGCTGTCACCATTTGGCCCGCCAATAACAAACCTGCCTGTAGGGTTAATAAAGTATTTGGTTTTTTCATCTACAAGCTCTGGCGGAAGCACCGGGCTGATTACATATTTACGGATATCACTATGTATCTGCTCCTGTGTTACTTCCTCTGAATGCTGTGCTGAAATAACTACTGTATCAATATGTACAGGTTTTCCATTATCATCATATTCAACAGTAACCTGGCTTTTGCCATCAGGCCTTAAATACCTGAGAGTGCCGTTTTTCCTCACTTCTGCCAGCCTGTGTGCCAGCTTGTGTGCAATAGAAACAGGATATGGCATGTATTCCTCTGTTTCATTTGTTGCAAAACCAAACATCATGCCCTGGTCACCTGCACCAATGGCCTCAATCTCTTCATCACTCATCTGGTTTTCCCTGGCTTCAAGTGCCCTGTCAACACCCATTGCAATATCATCTGACTGCTTGTCAAGCAGGATATTTACCCTGCATGTATCACAGTTAAAACCTTTGTCATCACTGTCATAACCTATTTCACGTATTGTTTCACGCACAATTTTCTCATAATCAGCTTCTGCCTTAGTAGTTATCTCGCCCATTACCATTACATAACCTGTAGTAATAACAGTTTCACAAGCTACACGGCTCATTGGGTCCTGCGCTATAAGGGCATCTAACACCGCATCAGAAATATTATCACATATTTTATCAGGATGTCCTTCTGTAACTGATTCAGATGTAAACAATCTTCTCTCCATATCTGTACCTCTTTCCGTATGCACATATAAAAACAGACCCGCCAATAATGACGGGCCTTTATAACAGCTCCTCTTATTGTTCGGTTGCCCGCTCAGATTGGCACCTTCCTGCAAAGGGGGTTGCCGTGGTTTCACAGAGCCTTAACTCTCCGCCACTCTTAATAAGAGACATTTACAATATCCATTTAACTACATGCCAACTACATATAACTACGTGTCAACTACATAAATACTATATACCTGTTATATATATATGTCAAGCAGATTTTATTCCAGATTGAACCCGCCCACAATCTGGTTTAAATTCTCTGCACTCTCCTTGCTGGTATCAACAAATGTACTGGCTGAATCAACTTTCTGCACTACAGTGGAGGTTTTCTCTGCAATATCCTGTACACCGCCTGCTGATTCTTTTACCATGTCATTTATGCCATTTATTGAAACCGATATATTATTAATGGCATCTACCATTGACATTACAGCATCATTAATCTGTGTCATGCCCTGTTCATAATCAGAAGCATCATGTGCATAAGTATCACCTACCTGCATAAATTCATTGTAATCAGAAAGCACTTTTTGTTCCAGAAATTCCATCATATTATCCAGGCACTCTTTCATATTTTCTACTGCACCGTTTACCTCTGGGATAATTGTCTGGATTGACTGCACCGTTTCCTGTGTCTGCCCTGCCAGCGTGCCAATTTCTGATGCAACCACAGCAAACCCGTGCCCTGCATCACCTGCCCTTGCTGCTTCAATAGACGCATTTAATGACAAAAGGTTAATCTGGCTGGAAATATCCCTGATATTATGCGTAAGTTCATTAATCTGTTCTACTGCCTGTGCCTGCCTTATTGCATCCGAAGTCTTTTCCTTAACCTGCCCATAAATTTCCTGTGTGCGTTTTGCTGCTGTAAGAGTTGTCTGTTTAAGGTTATCCGCCCGGTTTTTTACCTCGGCCGACTTTTCTGCACCTTCTCTGGATAAAATACCAATATGCCCCATATTATCCTCAACTGTACGGGCAGATTCTGATACTGTTTCAACGGCACTGGAAGCCTCCTCCATAGCCGCTGCAAGTTCCTGCGTTGTAGCCGAGTTATTTTCACAAATGCCACTGATTTCTGACATATTCTGGTGCAGGCTTGTAACATTGCCCCCTATATCAGAACCTGCCTTTTCCATAAGTGCCACCATTTCACGGAACTTCTTTCTCATCTGGCGGACTGCCCTTGCCATATCCCCTGTTTCATCTTTAAGCTTTACAAGCTTTTTGCTTTGCGGGTTTGGCTTTAAATCCAGGTTTGCCGTATCCACAATAATTTTTGTCAGGTTTTTAATCGGCCTTGCAATCGTACTGCTGCTGTAAAGCCCTGAACATACAGAAAACAAAAGCGCAAATAAGAAAGCCACAATAATCATTTTAAATAAATGTCCAGATGTTGAATTAAATTCACTATCCGGCACAGTAACAGCCAGCCTCATCCCGTTACGGAGAACTGAAACTGCTGCTACTTTCCCTTTATCCTGGTATGTATAATCTGCCGTCTGGCCATCTTGTGATTCTGCATGTGCAGACATAAAATCTGCCAGTTCCTGGCTGGATTCTGCTATATTTTTGCCATAATCCTCAGACGGGTGTGCAAGTATTTCATTTGAAGCACTGGCAAGAAAAGCATATCCATCTGTATAAACGGAAATACTATTAACCTTTTCCTGTATTGTAGTAAAATCAATATCCATTCCGACAATTCCCACTGCTTCCCCGTCAATAAAAAGAGGGACTACATAAGAAATCATATATACATTGATATTTTCATTCTGGTAAGGTTCCATCCATGTAGGTTTTCCATTATTGACCGGAATGTAATACCAGCCTACGTGCTCAAGGTCATCTTTATCATAACCACTGAAATCTGTCGGCTCAATATATTCAAAGCCAGAAGCCCCGCCAGTCTTTGAAGCGAAAAGCCCGGAAGTTGCTGGTGTAAAATCAGGATTATAACGGATATAATAAGTCAGTACCCCTTCTGTATTCTCACCTGCAATCTTTGCAAATTCACGGATTTTTTCTGTACATTGCCCCACATACGCTTCATCAGTCTTAAATCTTTCAAAATCTTCAATTTGTGCAACTGTATTATCTGCCAGCATATTTACAGAATTTTCAATCTGTGCCAGTTTACTATCCACTTCCATCTGGTGGATTCTGCATATGCTGTCCAGCTGTTCTTTTGCCATTTCCCTTGTACTCCGGCTAGAAACAAAAATACTGGCAATACCACAGATAAGGGACGCAATAATTGCACTTCCAATCATCGAAAACAGGATTTTTCTTTTTAATGACATAATACATTTCTCCTTTAACAGTAATAATGATTTTAATGCCTGTTTATTAGCCTGTTTTATATATTATACTAAATAATATAAATTATCAATAGTTTGTTAATTTTTTGGGTTTTCCTGTTTTTTGCCCTAAATAAACCTGGACGGATATTTTAAACCAAATTTTATTGTAATTAAATTGTATTTGTAATAAAATAATAAAAACAGGCAGCTGAAGCAGCCATTATATAAAAGAGGGGTACATTTATATGAATAAAGAAACTTTTTCCATGTTTGAAAATTTTATGCTTTCATGTATTGATGACAGTGCACATGATAAGGAACATATATACAGGGTGCTTTATAATGCACTGGAAATTGCTAAGACTGAAAGTAATATAGATTATGATGTTTTAATATGCGCATGTTTATTACATGATATTGCACGTAAAGAGCAGTTTGAGGATTCTTCTGTATGCCATGCAATGGCAGGTGGTATTAAAGCATATAATTTCCTGGTAAATAATGGGTTTGGACAGGAAAGGGGCAGAAATTGCTAAAGAAAGGCAGCAGGCAGCAATAGATTTTTATAATAGTTTATACAGGGAAGCCAGTTCGTCATACCAGAACGGAAAAGAAGAACTTTACAAGGTACTCCAGTAATTATTTTATAACAATCTTATAAAGCAAAAAATCCACAGCCAGAAATATACTGGCTATGGTTTATGCAGAAAATATGCCCTGTGAAAAACGTTCTGTTTAAAGAAGGAGTTGCTGTCTGCTGGCAACTACTGCACCATTGTGTTACCGTATATGTGCAAAACAGCATACAGAAATATTATATACAGGGCATATAAACGCCATAGGTTATTAACCACTTTAAAGTTTTATCCTGCTAAAAACGGGACTATTGCCATAAGTGCGTCATAATTGCCTTTGGCTGCCAGTTCTTTTGCAAATTTCTCTAAAGTATCCCTGCTTATAGCCCATGCTATATCACCCAGTGCTGTACACTCACCTTTTTCATAAATCTGCATAGCTATTTTGTCTATATCTTCTTTTGTTACAAAACAGATTATATTTGTTAACGGGCCATACTGGCGGTTTTCTGCCAGGTAACTTGCAATTTCCCCTATTACATCTGTGCTAACTGCCCATGCTATACCACACAGTGCATCTCCTTTTCCCTCTTCTGCGAACTGTCTGGCATATTTATTAACAGTATCTTTATCCAATGCCCATGCTATGCAGGATAATACATCATATTTACCTTTATTACAAAGAAGCCCTGCTATTTTATCTAAATCTTTTTTATCCATAAAGCAGGCTATATTCTGAAGCACACCATGCTGTCCCTTTTCTACAAGCTGTACTGCAATTTCATTTAATGTATCTGTGCCTGTATTCCATGCCAGGTTTTCCATCATTTTATAATCACCGTTTGATGCCATCTGTTTTGCAGCATTGTTTATACTTTGTTTGCCTGCAAATGTAACAAGGATGTCTAAGTCCTTATAATTTTTATTTTTTATGCTGTCCTCTAACAGTTTGTTTATAACCTTTTCAGGCATGGCAAATGCTACATTTTTAAATGACTGCCACTGGTTAATGATTTTTCCAAATGACCAGCTCTCACCAGCATTGACATCTTCATGCTCTATGCACATATCAGTTTTCCCATCCTCATTAAAATATGAATATATGCTTTTGGAGTTACGTAATACCCCTCCTCCTTCATTGACAGCTGATACACTATAAATATCAGCAAAACATCGTATTTTTTTATTTTTATAATATAATATGCCATCTTTTTTCTCAATATTATATTTCTTGTATTGTTTAAAAAGTTTTTCCTGGTCTTTTTCTGGTAAACTTGTGTTAATAATTATGCCACTCTCTTTTTTCTTTACAACAGACTTATTTTTGGCAGTAACTTTTTTCTTCATTTTCTGTGTACTGGCATTTTCCGCAACAGTAACAGGTGTCCTTGATGCCTCCATTACCTTTGCTGGTATAATACAAATAGTGCCAGCTGCTAATATTATGCAGGCTGTCCTGGATAACTTAGTTTTAACCATAAAAATTACCCCTTTCTGTAAATCTTTGTTAATTTTATAATACAATTAAAATTACTGCATAAATGGTGCTATGCTTTCCAGTGCATCATACTCCCCTTTATCTGCCATATCCTTTGCAATTCCATTTATAACCTCCCGGCTTATAAATGAAGCCAGGCCAGTAATTGCACTGTAATCTCCTTTTGCTGCTATTTGTTCTGCAATTTTATTTAAATCTTCCTGTTTTACAAAAGGGGCAAGACTGTACAGTGCATAATAATCCCCTTTTGCTGCTATTCCTGCAGCTATTTCACCTAAAACATTACTATATGTGACAGAAGATATATCTTCCTGTAAGGTGTTTTCTTTTATGCCAGGACTGTCTGTGCCTTCTTCCCTGGCAGTAAACACTTTTTTGGGCCTGCCTGTGCTTTTTGCAGAAGTAGCAAAAACTGGAATTATTACAGCAATTAATAAGAAAGCTTTTATATATGCTGCCTTTGAATTTTTTTTAATCTGCATAATGGCTGTAATTCTTTCTTCCGCTGCATTCCGGCTAAAGCTGTTTCCTAACGGGCTAAAGCCGCTTTTTTCTTCCTCCATGCTGATAAGCACAAGTGCATAAGCCTTCTTTGATTTTTCCCCAAAATGCCGGACCACCGTTTCATCACACGATATTTCAATATCCCTGTTTGCAAGTATATACATTACCCAGACAAGCGGGTTAAACCAATATATACTGGCAGCAGCAATTAATAATAATTTAGTAACTGCATCAAACCTTTTTATATGGATAAATTCATGCTCTAAAATATACATAAGCTTTTTTGAATCTTCCCAGTCTGTTGTTTCCGGCATTAAAATTACAGGATGGAAAATACCATATGATAAAGGTGATTTAATAAAACCAGACTGCCTTATTGAAAGACGCCTTATGGTTTTATGGGATTTTAGCCATTCTTCTGCAAACCTGTTATTTACTGGCAGTGAAGTACAAAACCTTCTATAAAGTAAAATATATGCTGTTATAAATACTAATACAGAAATTATAAAGCCTGCCAGCCATACAGCCCCCAGTACAGACAGCCCTTTTTTTTCATTTCTTTCTTTTATAATAATATTTCCTGCATTTTTTTCATTTTCCTGTTTTTCTTCTGTCCCGTTTATTATTCCTTCTGCCTTATCCATTATAAACTGGCTTTTACCTGCTAAAGAATAAATACTGGATACAGATGGTAATGAATATGGTATTAACAGGCGTGACAGTGCAACAGCCCATAAAACTAAAAATACCTTCTTTGGCAGCTTGTTTATAAATAAAGCCCGGCATATAACCACTACCAGAATAATAACCGAAGCAGAAAAACACATCTCCAGCAAGCCCATTTCCATACCATGCCACAGCTTAATAATACCTGCAGCTTATCCTTTCATATATTCCTGCCATCAAAATCCTATTTTTAAATGTGCTTATAAAGTTACTCAAGTTCCCCGACAATCTTTTTTAAATCTTCAATTTGTTTCGCAGAAAGTTTCTTCCTGCCAAGCAATGCTGTAAACAGCTTATCTGCCGAACCGTCATAAATTTTATTAATCAGTTCGTTGGTTTCTGCTTCCTGTACTTCTTCCTTTGGAATTAAGGCATGGCACATAAACTTTGGTTCAGAACGTTCAATAGCGCCTTTTTTTATACATCTTTTTATAAGTGTGTATGTAGTATTCATATTCCAGCCAGTTTCTTCTTTAAGGATATCTGAAATATGCTTCGCAGTAGTATCACCTTCACGCCAGAGTACATCCATTACTTTTAACTCTGAATCAAATAATTTAATATCCACATCTTGCACCTCCTTTCACACTACTCTGGTAGTTTCATAATAGCATATCTTTATTTTCCTGTCAATTACCAAAATTATAATTATAAAAAAATAAAGTATATATTATCCTGCAATGCTCCTGCAGGTTAATACATACTTTATATATGCCCTGTTAATTTGTAAATGGTTTAGTCTTTCTTATTAGCCGGCTCTACATTTACGGATTTGCCTTTAATCTTTGCGTCTTTCATTGCATCTATAACATCTGAGGCATACTCCCTTGGCACTTCCACAAATGTATATTTATCATACATATCAATAGCACCGACAAGTTTCCCTTCCATTCCAGATTCACCTGCAACTGCCCCAAGTATATCACCTATACGCACTTTCTGTTTTTTGCCGATATTAATAAACAGGCGCACCATTCCCGGTTCTGCCCCAGTATCGCCAAAGTCTTCTGTCTTCATGTCTTCTGTAATTTCACCCTCACCCATGTGCATCATAAGGAGGGCGGCAGCCATTTCAAGTGATGAATAATCACGTTCATCAAGATGTTCTTCCAGAATATCAACCATTTTTCCAAGGTTTTCATTTTCAATTATCCCGGAAGCCTTCTCTAAAATCTTATCTGCTTTAATTTCAGTAATATCATTTACAGATGGTATAGGCTGGCGTTTAATCTTAGTTTTGCAGTATCTCTGGATATCTTTAAGCTTATATATCTCACGCCCTACTACAAGCGTAAATGCACGCCCTGTCCTTCCTGCACGCCCTGTCCTTCCTATCCTGTGTACATAATATTCATCATCCTGTGGCACATCATAATTAAAAACTGCCTCTACATCATCAATATCAATCCCCCTGGCAGCAACATCTGTAGCCACAAGAATATCTGTACGCCCGTTACGGAAACCGCCCATTACCCTGTCACGCTGTGACTGCTTCAAGTCACCATGAAGCCCTGCTGCAAAATACCCCCTGCCTTTTAAATCTTCAACAAGCTCGTCTACTTTGCGCTTAGTATTACAGAATACAAGGGAAAGTTCAGGGTCGTACATATCAATAAGCCTTGAAAGCACTTCACTTTTTTTACGTGGGTTTACTTCATAATAATACTGTTCAATCTTAGGGACAGTAAGTTCTTTCTTTACTACCTTGATAATCTCAGGATTATTAAGGTAATTCCCTGCAATTTCCATAATAGGCTTTGGCATTGTTGCGGAGAAAAGAAGCGTCTGGTGCTCTTCCGGCATATTCTGGAGGATTGTTTCAATATCCTCCCGGAAGCCCATGTTAAGCATTTCATCAGCCTCATCAAGCACCACCATGCCTACATTCTGCATTTTAAGTGTATGGCGGTTAATATGGTCAATAACCCTGCCTGGTGTACCAATTATAACCTGTGTGCCGCCTTTAAGGGAACGTATCTGCTTTGAAATATCCTGCCCGCCGTAAATAGGCAGTATTTTTATTCCATGCAGGAACTTTGCAAACTTACGCATTTCATCAGCACATTGTATAGCAAGCTCCCTTGTCGGGCATAATACAACTGCCTGCAGCTTTTTATTATGCGGGTCAGCCCTCTGTAACAAAGGTATGCCGAATGCAGCAGTTTTACCAGTGCCTGTCTGCGCCTGTCCTATCAGGTCCCTGCCATCAATGGCAACTGGGATAGCCTGTGCCTGTATAGGGCTTGCCTGCTCAAATCCCATCTCTGTCACTGCCTTTAAAATCCTCGGGTCTAAACATAATTCTTCAAAATTCATAATATAAAAAAATTCCTTTCTAAAACACTGGAACACGTGTTTTTAAACACTGGAACACGTGTTTTTAAACACTGGAACACGTGTTTTGCGTTACAATCATGCTGATAAAATACTGCAACCCTTTACTTCACTTTGTCCCCGTGAAAAAAGACCGTATCCTGAACAGATTTCCAAAAACGGTCTTTACAAACATCTCTTTTATTCTTATCAGCTACACGATTATAACACAAACCAGCTAAAAATCAAATACTTGTTTTAAATATTCTTAAAAAATATTGGAATAACTCCTGAAAAAACAGCCTTAATGCCTCTTTATCCAGGATATTAATATCTGTTTTCGGTGAAAAATGAATAATTTTACACTATATATAACTGTAATACCTTATTTCTATAATTCATTTATATACCTTATTTTTCATTAAAAAAAAATTATTTTGTCCTTTTATATTTTTTTAAAGTATAAATATATTATTGCTATTTGTCAATATTGTTTTTATAATTTATTCTTAAAAAATTTTCTTTTAAATCCTGTCATTGACATAATATATAAAAAAATATATAATTAAAGCAATAAACAGATAATAAACAGGAAAGCAGGGAACTAAAATGGCAAAACCAAAAAAACAAAAACCAGATTTTTTTTATTTACCTCCTAAAGAAGAAGAAGCTATGAGAGTATTATGGAACACCCAAAATGCCCTGAGTGCTTCTGAAATAGCAGAAAATATTCCTGGAAGGACATGGCCCGCTTCTTCCATACAAGGAATACTGCGCAGCCTTGAAAAAAAAGGCGCTATAAAAGTTGACAGCATAACGAAACTTGGCAAATCATATGGAAGGCTTTTTTGTCCCGAAATATCTGCTAATGAATATGCAATGATGCAGTTTAACAGGTATTACCAGATGGAAAGTAACAACAAGGCAGGCTGTTCTGTTATGGTATCTTCCATTTTATCCAATAGGGACATTAAAAATTCTGATATTATTGATGCCTTAAATGAGATTATAAAGGATTATGAAAGCAAAAATACAGAAAAATAATATCAAAATAATGCTGCCAGGACACAAAATACCCCTAAAATAAATAAGGGGTATTTTTTAATATTTTGTTACAGCCACCAGTATATTCTCTGCTGCTCCTGATATCAGAATAAATAACAAAAATTTTATTACTTTTCTACTTTTAACTTTGCCCATAAGCTGCCCTATACAAAAAACCATTGCCATATAAAAATAAAAATATACCCTTGTTCCAGAAGCAACCATTGTTGGTGAAAAAAGAAGTACAAACCTGCTTAAAATACCTGTACAATATGCCCCTGCCACTAAACAACATTCCTGCAGACCGTCACAGCAGCATACCAGTGACCACAGCATTGCCACCAGATAAACTATCCCAAAAGCTGCCATCACCCACTGCATTATATATTCTGTACTGCCTGCACAGGCATTTACATCTGGCCGCAGATAACTGGCAGTATGCTTTTTAATTATTCTTGTAATAAAAAAATACATTGTCAGGGCTGTGCAGGTTATGGCAGGAACAAACCCAATATATTTCTTATATCCTTTTAATTTCTGGCAGCAAAGCACCCCTGCCAGTACTGATATTGTAATAAAAATAGCATCTGGCACTGATGTAAAATGTTCTATTGTTGATGCAATACATATCCTTAACTTATCAAAAAATGAAATTTCAAAAAATGCTGGAAAATCTTTACTGGCACTTTTTATTTTACGGATTGAATTTCCTGGACACAATAAAGCATTTAACAGGTTAAACAGCGCAATAACAAGGGAAACAAAGAGCTTTTTTATTACCGGGTTCTTATGTAATCCATCTTTAATATATACAAGAATACTGTTATATGGTTTGAGAACCAGTTTATCAGCCTGGAAACATACCAGATAAAAAAGCCACATGCCTGATACTATGATATGTACCACTGCCAGGACTTCCATATTAGTTGCAACTGCCGTTCCTGCAACAATACACAAAATTCCTTTTTTATCTGTTTTTATACCTGAAACCACAGCAAGCCATACCACAAAAGTCCATAAATAAACAATTGTTGTTACCTGCCACCCCGCAGAACCCATATGTAAAAACGGGTATGCCATCAGGCAGGACGCTGCCAGAAAACCATCTTTTATATAAACCAAAGACATTTTCCATAACAGCAGGCAAAAAATAATATCTGATATCTTCCATATATATACTGGAAAGCATGGTATAATAAAATCAAAAAACTCAATAAGTACCCGTGAACTCCAAGTATTATAACGGTGGTATAATACTTGGAAAATATTATAGCCATACTGTTCCATTATTTTCATAAATTTTATATCATCACCATAATCTGGTACAACCAGTATATGTATCATACAAAAAAACAGTAATAGCCAGATTCCAGATAAAATATTTTTCTTTTTTATATTATCAACATCATTCATAAATTATCCATTTCCAAAACCAGTAATTTTTAATTTTTAGAATATCTGCCTGTATTTTGTTTCTTAAACTAAAAATAATTTTAAATTCTTTTGTAAATTATAATTATATTATTTTATTTGTCAATATTATTTTTTAAATTTTTTCTATAAAAATTTTTCGCCTAAGTTTTATAATTGCCATAATACAAAAAAATATATAATTACAGAAATAATTAACAACATAAGAAAAAAGGGGAATTAAAATGGCACTTCCAACAGTACAGTCATCATAAATATGTGAAAATGTAACATCTGCCTATATTTTTATTACAAATTAAAAAATCATTCTATTTTTTAAAATTGTTTTGTATAGTATAAATTTATTATTTCTACTTGTCAACATTATTTTTATAATTTTTTCTGCAAAAATTTTCGCTTAAATTTTATAATTGACATAATTCGGAAAAAAATATATAATTAAAAGAACAAATAATAAAGGCTTCAGGCAATACCAGCATTAAAAAATACTTATATTATTTATATTTTACATAATATTATAAAGGAATGTCAACAACCCATCCCCTAAAGGGAATGGGCTTGTAAAAGCCTATGGTTGACTAGCCTAAGCTTTAAAAGGCTACGTTACCTGCGAATATATAGTTACCCTGGGATGTACAGCCAAGTCCCAGGCTCTAAGGCATATGTTTAAACAGTTCTGATGGGCAGGAACAGTGATGTATGCACAAAACCGCAGGATAACATTGGCGATGGCTGCATTACCCCGGCTGGCAGGGGGCTTTACAGGCGTTGTGCCAGCATAATTTAAGAAGGAGGATACAGGGATGGAATACGCAATTCCCCCTTGCCACTTCACCGCCTAAAGGCAGTGGGTTTCCTTGCTGATTTAATATAAAAATAAGGAGCAATGTATGATAACAACTTATACACCACTTTCTATTTATTCACTATTTATTGCTATATTCTGGACTGGAATTTTTACATATGCAGTTTCAGCTTTAAGGAGAAGCTCCTCTTTGCTTGAATATTGTCCACTACACATATTATTTGTATTACTGGCTGCTTGTATAATCCGGATACTCCTTCCACTGGAAATGCCATTTACATACACTTTTGACTGCCAGAAAATTTTGCCCAAAATACAGGCATTTCTTAATCTGGCACTAATTAAATCTTCTTATATAACAATAAATATTGGATTAATTATTATACTTTTATGGATTTTACCTGCTATACTAATTATTTACAGGCATATAAAAGAATACCTGCATTTTAAACACACCCTTAATATTATACCTGCTTCCAAAGACCAGAATTTATATAGAATACTTGCCATGGCAGATATACATAATAAAATGCCTGATGTTAAAATAATAATACATGCTTCTGTAAAATCCCCTGCCATTACAGGGCTGTTAAAGCCAGTTATAATTTTGCCTGATATTAATTTTAATGATGATGAACTATTTGGTATATTTATACATGAAATTTCACATTATAAATACAGGCACTGTTTCATTAAAATGGTTATGGAATTTATATGTGCAGTATTCTGGTGGAATCCATTATTTACAAAGCTTTCATCAGAACTTTCACATGCCATGGAACTACAGTCAGACAAAGATGTCTGTTTAAGCCTGACGCACAGCCAGATAAAGGAATACATGGAAAGCATAATTAAAATTATAAAAAATACAAATAAAGAAAATATAACACCCCCATGTTCATGCAGTGTTCTTGAGGAAGACAGTAATGAAAAACTTATGCAGCGTTTCAGGATGATAGCAGAAAACAGATACCAGAATAAAAAAAAGATAGATTTAATAGCAATTCCACTGGTTATTATAATATTCATGTTATCTTATTCATTTGTCTTATGTCCATTTAGTAAACCAACATATAAAGATATGCAGGATGGTCCTGTAGCTGGTATAAATGGATATGAAACTGAAGAGGGGGATTGTTATCTTATTAAATCAGATAATGAATATGAACTTTGCAGCCCCTCTGGGAAATATATAGATATTATAATTCCTGATGATTTACATTATCTTGGTTATATGGATATATATGAAAGCAAAGAAGAAGCAGAAAAAGAAAGGAAAATACCGTAAAAGCTGCCACAACAGAAAACCCTGGTATACAACCTTATGATGTAAAGACAGGATATAAATATAAAAAAATTAATGGCAGATTATATAGAAGGCTATGGTCATTTTCACAAAATAAATGGCTGGAGCCAAAATGGACTCCTGTTTTATAAAAAAAGAAAGGTAATAATATATATGGAAAAAGTAATTCTTTTTAATGTATCCTGTAAAGAGGAAATTAAAAAACTTCTTACGCCAATGCACTTACAAGTAACCAGTGCAGATGCAAGACAATACAATGATACTCTTAAAAATATTGCAGACGGTAAAACGGATATTATCAATTCAAATCCTTTTACTGGAAAAATCCCTGATGAAAGCCTTATCTTATTTTGTGGGATTAGTGATAAAAAACTTGACAAAATTCTTTTTAAACTACGCAACAACAAAGATATACAGGTTACTTACAAGGCTGTCCTTACCCCGTCTAATTCAGGCTGGACAGTAAAGCAGCTTTTCCTTGAACTTGCAAAAGAACAAGCAGCTTATAATATGTTACAAAAATAGCAAAATACCCCTTAAAAACATAAGGGGTATTTTGTTGTCTAATATTTTTTAAATTTTATATCTATTATTTCCATGTTTTTTTACTATCAGTATTTTCTATATTAATCTGATAAATTTTCATTAAAGGATAATTATATACAGAATAATAACATTTATTCCCATTTCTTGAAATCCTGCTTGTCACATGGTCATTTGGATTCCAGTTTTTTTTCCCAAAATCACCTTCATATATATGGTTAAATTTGCGTTTCTGGCAAGTCCCTCCTGCAGTATTGAAAATCCAAAAATACTCATCATTAGCAGCAAGATAATTATTATTTTTAAAAGAATAACTATTATATATATTTTCAGCAGCATTTACTCCTTTTAAAAGTTTTGTGCAATATCCATTTTCTGTAGCATATAGTACCTTTCCTGTATTTTCCAGCCCCTGTACAATATAATCAGATACAATAACTGTTTTTTCTGAACCACATATATAACTTGGTTTATACTTGTAATCTGATAATTTTTCTGATTTTTTATCTTTAAATGAATAATAATAAATTTCCGTCTGTCCTGCTAAATCATCATATATCATTTCATTCTCCAGTTTTGTCACAGTGTAACAGAAACCATCTTTCCAGCCTCCTACAGACATAACTACATCACCTGTATAACAATAATCTTTCTTTTTATACTTACATTGTACATCTGTCACTTCTGTTATTCCTGTATCAAGATGGTAAACCTTAATTGTTTCTTTCTCTAAACCATTTTTAATTTTTTTAAAAATAAACAAAAAAATACTAAATTTAATATTTGCCAATGATATGATTAGACCATAAAACAAGCATGATACATATATATTTTTTTTAATGATGATAATAAACTATATAACTAATAAGGGGGAATACGTATGCCACAAGCAATGCAAAGCTTAGGTTCTTATGCCAGAGGTGGCTTTAAAGAAGATTCCAATGTGGATATTATAATTTTGCCTGATATATAAAATGTAAAATTATGTACGTAAGAAATAAAGAAATAGCACTGGTTAGTAAAATACCCTTTAGATTTTTAAAGGGTATTTTACTTGTTATTATACTCTGGCAGATGAGCAGTTTATTCTATTCATGGATAATTGCATCGTCCTTTGTATAGTCTTCCAGGGAATTTGCTTTCACCTGGATGCAGGCAAAACTAATTGCCTCATCTTCTGCTGCAAAGAACTGGCGCTGCCCTGCTGGTGCAATACGTATCCAGTCACCAGCCGCAAGGCTGGCAGTTTCTCCATCAACTACCACTTTTCCTTTTCCTGACAGAACCACATAAATTTCCTCATTATTTTTATGCGAATGGATAAAGGGTACTCCTGCCCCTGCTGGAAGATTATTAATACTTATTTCTGCCCCTGTCAATGACAGCTTATCATGCAGTTCTGTTCTTGCATCCTGTGTAACACTTACTTTGCTGTAATTTTTCATAACTATACGCCTCCTGGCCATTATTTTAGATGTAATATTCATTGTAACAATGAAATTATAGCAGAAGCGTTTTGTAATGTCAATAGTTACAACGTTTTTTAATATCCTGTTTTAAATCCTGGAGTGTAATAGAAGCAAGCTCTTTTTCCATTGCCTCCTGTACTCTGTCGAGTTTGTCGTCTACAATTAAATGTATATTTTTCCCAACTGGACATTCTGTATTAGGATTTTCATGGAAATGAAATAACTTGCCGTTATCAATACATTCTACAGCCCTGTAAATATCAAGAAAGCTGATTTTATCCAGCGGCCTGGCGATTGACGCCCCGCCCGTGCCCCTTGCAATATCTACAAGCCCGGCTGCTTTTAACTGTCCAAGTATTTTGCGGATAATAACAGGATTAACATTTGTACTGCTTGCAAGGAAGCTGCTTGTTATTTTATACTTATCTTTAAATGTATCAATACAGGCAAATATGTGTAAAGCCAATGTAAATCTGCTGGAAATCTGCATATGGTATCCCCCTTTTTAAATATATTACCATATAAGCATCCAGATGTCTATGGATGCAGATTCTGGTGCGCCTGCAGTCCACAATTACAAAACATCTTTTGTTTCTAATTTATAGAGTGTAAGAAATACAGATATGGCAGATATTACCAGCAATGTTACATGAAACGGCATGTTATCAAATAAAGTATATGTCCCGATATTTCCTTGTGTAAAAAATACAATTATAACACCTGTAATAATTGATGCTTTTGATGATTTTATTCTTAATCCGGCAAGCAATGAAATAAAACTTATGCTTACCATTACCGCTGAGTTTACAAGTATTTCAATATCATCTTCTACCAATAAAATTTTCATTTGACTGTATTCCTTTCAAAATAGTATTTTTTATTATAACTTATTTCTGTATAAATATAAAGCATCCATGTTGTTTAACTAAAAAACATTCCCCTTTTTACATCTGCTGGCATATGTTGCAAAAACCGGAAAATACCCCTTAAAACCATAAGGGGTATTTTCCGGTTTAATTCATTTATAAAACCATTTAATATTTTATACCAAGCTTCCCATCAATGTTGTCAATTATTATTGTATCACCTGCCCTTGCTTTATCACTGAGAATTTCCTTTGCAAGAAGTGTTTCAACATTTTTCTGCAGGTATCTTTTAAGCGGGCGCGCACCGAAACTTGGTTCATATGCCTCATCTGCTGCAAGGGTTATGGCAGCATCTGTAAGCTGTACTTTAATTTCTTTGTCTGCAAGCCTTTTATTTAATCCTTCAAGAAGTATATTTATAATTCCGCTTATATTTTCTTTGGTCAATGGTTTAAACATAACAATTTCATCAAGCCTGTTTAAAAATTCAGGCCTGAAACTTGCACGCAGGTCATTCATTGCCATTTCCTGTGCCCTGCTGCTTATGCTTCCATCTTCTGTAATCCCGTCAAGAAGGTATGATGAGCCAATATTTGACGTAAGGATAAGTATTGTATTTTTAAAGTCAACTGTTCGTCCCTGTGAGTCTGTAATCCTGCCATCATCAAGCACTTGTAACAATACATTAAATACATCAGGATGTGCCTTTTCTATTTCATCAAAAAGGACAACTGAATATGGCTTTCTCCTTACTGCTTCTGTAAGCTGTCCGCCTTCTTCATATCCTACATATCCCGGAGGTGCTCCTATAAGCCTTGATACAGAATATTTCTCCATATATTCACTCATATCAATCCTTGCCATGTTGTTTTCATCATCAAAAAGGCTTGCTGCAAGTGTTTTGGCAAGTTCTGTCTTGCCTACACCTGTAGGGCCTAAGAACAGGAAAGAACCTATAGGCTTTGAAGGGTCTTTTATGCCGGCTTTGGAACGCAGTATTGCTTCTGATACAAGTTTTACGCCTTCGTCCTGCCCGATTACACGTTTATGGAGTTCTTCTTCAAGATGCAGCGTTTTCTCGCGCTCTCCCTCATTTAATTTAGCAACGGGAATCCCTGTCCACCTTGAAATAATCTTTGCAATTTCATCATCTGTAACATTTTCCTGTACAAGTGTATTGTTATTATTTTTAACCCTTTCCTCTTCTTCTGCAAGCTGTTTTTCAAGCCCTGGCAGCCTGCCATACTGCAGTTCTGCAAGTTTTTCAAGATTATACTCCCTTTTGGCAGCGTCCATTTCTGTATGGACATCATTTATACTTTCTTTAAGCTTATTAACCTTGTCAACGGCAGACTTTTCACTGTCCCACTTTGCTTTCTGTGCTGTAAAGCTGTCTTTTAGCTCTGCCAGTTCTTTCTGCAAATTTGCAAGGCGGTCTTTTGAAAGGCTGTCATTTTCTTTTTTAAGTGCTGCTTCTTCTATTTCAAACTGCATAATCCTTCTTTGTACTTCGTCAAGCTCTGCAGGCAGGCTGTCAAGCTCTGTTTTTATCATTGCACAGGCTTCATCTACAAGGTCTATTGCCTTGTCAGGAAGAAAACGGTCTGAAATATACCTGTTAGATAATGTTGCCGCAGCTACAAGCGCAGAATCTGTTATTTTAACACCATGGAAAACTTCATACCTGTCTTTAAGCCCGCGCAGTATTGAAATTGTGTCCTCAACTGCCGGTTCTGCAACCATTACAGGCTGGAACCTTCTTTCAAGTGCAGCATCTTTTTCAATATACATACGGTATTCATCAAGTGTAGTTGCACCAATACAGTGCAGTTCGCCACGTGCAAGCATTGGTTTTAACATATTTCCTGCATCCATTGCGCCGTCTGTCTTGCCAGCGCCTACTATTGTATGGAGCTCGTCGATAAAAAGTATTATCTGGCCATCACTTTTCTTAACCTCTTCAAGTACAGCTTTAAGACGCTCCTCAAATTCACCACGGTATTTTGCACCAGCTACAAGTGCACCCATATCAAGCGCAAATATTTTTTTATCTTTTAATGCTTCAGGGACATCACCACGCACAATACGCTGTGCAAGCCCTTCAACTGCCGCAGTCTTGCCGACACCAGGCTCACCAATAAGCACTGGGTTGTTTTTTGTCTTGCGTGAAAGTATCCTTATAACATTGCGGATTTCATTATCCCTGCCAATAACAGGGTCCATTTTGCCGTCCTTAGCCCTCTCCACAAGGTCTGAACCATATTTTTCAAGAGTATCATATGTGGCTTCAGGGTTATCACTTGTAACCCTCTGGTTGCCCCTTACCTTGGACAATGCCTGCAAAAACCTTTCTTTTGTAATCTGGCACTGTTTCATAAGTGCCTTAATATCTTTATCTGGATGTGCAAGCAGGCTTAAAAACAAATGTTCAACCGAAACATATTCATCCCCCATATGTTTTGCTTCATCTTCTGCATATATTAAAGCCTGGTTTAAATACTGGTCTATATGGAGCTGCCCGCCGCTTACTTTCGGGCGCTTTTCTAAGAGCCCTTCCACCTGCGCCATAAAAACTTCTGGCTCAATATCCATTTTTCTGGTTAATTTCCTTATAAGGCTGTCCTCAACAGACATCATAGATGCAAGCAGATGTGGCTGTGCAATCTCCTGGTGTCCATAATCCATTGCAATTTTCTCGCAATTCTGGACAACTTCCTGCGACTTCTGTGTAAATTTACTTATATTCATATGCACACCTCCAAGTCTAAACAATTATATATGATAATGTTGCCACTTTTTACTGGAAGCAATCATATCACTTTTTGTTAGCCAAGTCAATAGGCGAGTGCTAATATATTGTAAATTTTATCTGCCCTGCCAGTCCCAGATATAATTAAGCCTGCTTCTTATATCCGCTGGGACAGCTAAATCCAGCCTGGTATTTTTAAGGCTTTCCTTTGATTCTGATAAAAACTCTATATTCCTGTTATCTATAGCAGACATAAATGCCTGGAAGGCTTGTGCCTTAATCCAGCCTTTCCTGTTATTATCCTCCAGCACGGGCTGCTCTGTCTTAATATCCCCGGAACCGTATATTATCTGTGGTTTAAATCCCTGGAGGTTACTCCATATTTCTGTGCTGGCCGCCATAAACTTACTATGGTTTTCATAGGCTTTATCCAGCATTTCCAGTTCTTCTTCCTGTGTTAATTCCTGTATGCTCCCGTCACCAGCAATATAATACTGCTTTTCCCTGCCACTGTCTGCATATTTATCTTCTATATCATCCCTCATTTGTTTATAAGCTGATACCATCTGGTTCACATGGCATTCAAAAGTATTGCTCTTTACACCTTTTTCTTTTCTTGCTGATACCTGTTTCTCAAAATTATCCATAACACTAAAAGAACTTACTGGTGAAAGCTTTTCTGGAATTTTGCTTTCACAGGCATTACGTCCGGATTTTGAAATATCAAGGATATCCTTCCTTGAAAGCACAGGGCTTCCCTTACCTGGCTGTTTTAATTTTTGTCCTGCCCTGTCCATGCTGGCAATATATTTCTTATATTGGCATGGAAAGTGTCCTTCTGTTATATTTACTGGCATACATTCCCCTCCTGTCCAATGTCTTAATTTTTAAATATCTGTATTTTATATCGGCAAAAGAAACCTGTTTTTATAATCTATGTAATGAAATGGCGGCTTTTTGTAACTAAAACCAAAAAGCCGCCATATATGGTATGTATTTACTTGCTGTTACAGATTAACAAAACGGTCTGCCTCATCTGCCAGGCTTCCGGCAACCTGCCTGTTATCATTCATTGCATCTGCAATACCTGATATATCTTTGACAAGTTCAGATGTATTTATTGCAGCATTTGCCGCCCCTTTTGTGTTTTCTTCTACAGCTATGCTTATGCCCTGGATAGAATCTGTAATTCTGTCCATAAGCTGTTTAAGGTTTTCAGACATAACGTTAAAACGGGTAACGGTTTCATTAACATGTATGGCATCTTCACTATACTGCCTGCCTGCATTGACAAACCCTTCATAGTCGGGAAGGATATTATTGTTAATATAATCAACAATGGAATTTGCACTTCCAACCAGTTCATTTACTGCTTTAACTACCATATTGTTAATTCCCTGTATATTGTTGGCGGCCTCCCTGCTGGAATTAGCTAACTGGCTGATTTCATCTGCTACAACTGCAAACCCGCGTCCGGCTTCGCCTGCCCTGGCTGCTTCAATCGACGCATTCAGTGACAACAGGTTTGTCTGGTTTGAGATGCTTAATATCTCTTCAGTCAGGTCATTTACACGGTCAACACTTTTGCTGTCCTGGATTGCGTTCTGTAACTGGCCAATAATATCGTTAACAATGCCACTCGTGTTTTTCTTATTCTCAACAGCATTATTCTCAAGCTTCTCTGCACGCTTCTGCATTTCTTCTGCATAATTGTACATATCCTGTGATGTGCCAGACAGCTCTGTTACATTTTCGTCCACAACCCCGATGCTGTCTGTAATATTTGATATGGTAGATGAAATTTCCTCCATAGATGAGGATAACTCTTCCATTACAGAAGAAATATCACTTGAATTATCATTCGCCGTTGATACCTTGTCAGATACCAGGTTTACAACTGAACCCAGCTTGCCCGAGTTTATATTAATCTGTCCCATAATCTTTTGTAAAGTTTCAATAAAAATATTAATCCCTGATGCCAGTGTGCCAATTTCATCTGTGCAGAAACACTGTACACGCCTTGTAAGGTCGCCATGCCCCTCTTCTATTGTGGCAATAACACCACGGAGCTGCTTGTTAATATTAATCAGGCGCTTGCAGACCCATGTCCAGCAGACCCATACAACAAACAGCAGGACTACGGCAGCAGCCACAACTGCAATAATAATAGTACGTGTTACCCTGCTGTATACCCCGTCCTGGTGGGAAATTGCATTATCCATATTAGACTTGTTAATAGAACGCATATCATTTAATTCTGCTGTAAGGCTTGTCCCCGCCGCTTTTAAGTCGGCATTTGCAAGGCTGCTTGCCTCATCTATATTGCCACTGGAACTGAATGATAAAATCCTGTCATAAATTTCAAGATAGCCTGCATAATTATTTTCAAACTGCTGGAAACTGTTTTCTTCTTCCTTTGAAGAAGGTATTGCCCTGTATTCATTACACAGGTTTGTAATTGCAGCTTTCAGGGAATCTGCCTCTTCTTCCAAAGTTTTTTTAAGTCCGTCATCACCATGTGCAACAATATGCGCAAATGCTACACGCCTAAGTGTCTGGTAATTGCTGGTAATATCCCCCAGCTGTTCAATCTTTGCTGCATAATTCCCATAAACTTCCTGGCTGGCATCCATAAGCTGGTTTGCACTCTGGATGCTCATTACCCCCAATATAAACATTATTGCCCCTAAAAACGCTACCGGAATCAGGATTTTGAACCTGATACTTAAATTTTTTAAAAACATTGCCATATTCATGTCCCCCTAATTTAAAATATAATAACCGGTAAAAACTTTTTATAATTATCTCATAGCATGGAAGGTGTGTCAATCACCATCTTTAATTGTCCCGAAATACAAAATTAATAATTGCCATATACCAGATTTTCTGTTATAATATACATAATACATGTACATTGATAATTGTATATAAATAGTTATGCCGTGAGGTATCATGCAAAATCCAACTTCTTATCTGGTAATCAAACTATGCAGTGTACAAATAAACAGTGTAAATTACTATAGATAAAGGATATGGCCAATAATATCTGGCAGTTCCTTACTAATATATTAAAAATTATCTGCTTTTTGCCGGGTCTTAAGCTATGAAAGGAGAACAAAATTTGAATAAAATATTAAAAGGACTATTTCTGTCTGTTATAGTGTGCATACAGTTTATAATGCCATCTATAAAAGCACAGGCGGCACATACAATTTATGATAATGATATTGGTGTACATGACAATTACAGTTATGAATTATGGAAAGATTATGGCACAACAAGCATGACATTAAATGAAAACGGGACATTCTGCTGCCAGTGGAATAATATTGGCAATGCCTTGTTCCGTAAGGGCATAAAGTTCGACAACACTAAGACATACCAGCAGATTGGCAATATTTCCATTGATTATGGATGCAACTTCCAGCCTGATGGAAATGCTTACTTGTGTGCATATGGATGGTGCACAGACCCTCTTGTAGAATATTATATTGTAGAAAGCTGGGGGACGTGGCGTCCACCTGGAGCAATACCAAAAGGCACTATTACAGTTGACGGTGGAACATATGAAGTATATGAAACAATCCGTATAAACAAGCCATCCATCCAGGGAGATACTACATTTAAACAGTACTGGAGTGTACGTACATCAAAGAGAACCAGTGGCACAATTTCTGTGACAGAGCATTTTAAGGCATGGGAAAATATGGGAATGCCAATGGGAAAAATATACGAAACAGCACTGAATGTTGAAGGATACCAAAGTAATGGATGGGCAGATGTATATAAAAATACAATAACTATCAGTGAGAATTTATATGACACAGGAATTGTAGAATGTGAAAATATGAATACTTCAGGAGATTATACGGGAGTAATCAATTCTCCGTTTACAGGTGTAGGACTGTATGCCAATAATGATTCCTGCTATTATACACATTATTTTACATCCCCTTGCCACAATTTCACCTTAAAAGGCTGTTCTAATAATTCAAATATGGCTAAAGTTAGTTTATATATTAGTGGTGAATACAAAGGAACATTTTATTTTGGAGATGAATATCCTGCTGAATATACGATAAGTAATGTATACCATGCAACAGGCAGCCAGACAGTTGAATTAAAAATAACAGATGATGACGGGCTTTGGGACGCATATTTAGACCATTTAATTATCAGCCAGTAATTTAACAAAAACACACGGCAAATAGCAGATAAGATAAAAAATATTATAACCAGGGGGCATTAAGATAAAATATATTGTGCTCCCTGTTTTAGCTGCTAATTTTTATAAACCGCTTGCAAGTATAAGTAAAGAATGATATGCTTTATTATAGATAAAATACCACAAATAAAGTGTAACTAATAGAAAATGGGAGGGGTTTTATGGATAAAGTAAATTTTAAAAAGCAGCCACAGGCTTTTGCCCTGGCTGTTCTGGCAGGTATTACCATTGGTATTGGCGGGACTGTATATTTATCTTTAGAAAATAAAATAGCAGGGGCTTTAATGTTTACCGTAGGTTTATATGCAATCTGCTGCCATGGCCTGAACCTTTATACGGGGAAAGCCGGCTATATGGCCAGCCAGCCAGTTTACTATCTTGCAGACTTATTAGTTATATGGGCTGGAAACCTGGCAGGTACATATCTGGCAGCTGCTGCCATAAAACAGACCCGGATAAGCGGGATTTGTGAAAAGGCAGAGGCATTATGTGCCGCCAAGCTGGATGACAATATGCCCAGTTTATTTCTGCTGGCTGTTTTCTGCGGCCTGCTGATGTTTGTCGCAGTAGATGGTTACAAATCTGTACATAACCCTGTTATCCTGTTTATGGGCGTTGCCTCATTTATTTTATGTGGGTTTGAGCACTGCATTGCAGACATGTTCTATTTTTCACTTGCCGGGATGTGGTCAGGAAAAGCTTTCTTAAGCATACTTGTTATTACGGCCGGCAACTCTGCAGGAAGCATTTTAATCCCGCTTGCTAAAAAAATACCCATTGGTGAATCCGTATAATATAGAAAATCCTGGAACCAGCATTCCAGGATTTTTTAAATATTAGAAATAAACTTTATTTTATTTCTGCCCTTTTATACACTATATAAAGCACAGGTATTAATACCAGGAAAAGCATTAAATAAAGAGGGATTATTATTGTTATATACCCAAAGACTTTCCCGCCAATTTCATATAATTTAAATTCCCCAAGTCCTTTATTTATCCTTAACAGCTGGTCAGGGAACAATGTCATAATTCTTGTAAATGCAGGTACTCTTCCTAAAAACATTGGTGCACATGACAGTATAAACGGAATTGTAATTGAAATTACTGTTGAGCGGCTTTTAACTGATATAAACATTGCAAAAAACAATATAAACAGGCTTCCTATATATCCCCCAGCCAGTGAAAGCAGGTAATCCTGCAGGTATGTGATATTGTAAATGCTGTACCAGTTGCTAAACCCTGTCTGTACTGCACATCCTGCCCCGCCAAAACCTAAAGAGAACAGTACAACCGCAGAATATAAAAGAGCCATCCCCCAGTAAACCAAAGTAATAATTAAAAAACCTGCTGCTATTTTAGAAACAACTGCTTTATTTCTTCCCAGTTCAGAAGAAAAGAAAACAGCATCTGCTTTTAACTGGAACTCATCTGAGAAAATACCAGCTACAAAAAATCCGGTAATTACAACTATAATTGTTATAAGCGTCAGAAGATACTGCGAATCCATAAGCGCTTTCCAGCCATCAGCATATTCATAATAAAGCGGTGTTTCCATTTCTTCATAAGTTCCAATTAAAAACTCTTTCTCTGCATCAGAAAAACTTTCTTCCCCTGAATCCAGATATTCCTTTAAACATAATATTCTTTTATTATAAAACCCGCCTGCTTCACTGGCACGCATGTTTTCTGTCTTGTAATAATCATAATCTTTATAATCTGAAAATGCTAAATTTATAAAATCCTTTATTTCTTCAAAACCCTGTTTTTTATAGAAATTTTTATGTGGGTCTTTTACTGTTTTATCTATATTCCTGTTTTCTTTAAGAACCTTTTTTAATGTATCAGCTGTCAGGTAACCACTCCATTTTTCTTTTGCATCCTTTAAATAACGGGCCGCCTTAATTCCACAAATGGTATCACCATTTTCCTGCACATACCTTTCATCCCTTACTGTTAAAATCCCGGCTGCCAGGGTAACTGCTATTAACACTATAAATAAAATCCTGTTTACCGTCTTAGAAAACATCTTTTTAATTTCAAATTTCACCATTGCTGCTACCTGCCTTTTCACCAAAATAATATAAAAATACATCTTCAAGCACTGCTTCTTCCTTTACTGCATCCGGACATGGTTTTTCATCTGAAATAATCCTTAATTGCACCATACCGTTTTCCTGCTTTAAATTAGAAATCTTATGTTTTTTCATTAAACCTGGCACTTCTTCCCTCCCTGCATAACATTTCCATACACCCGCTTCCATTGAATGTATAAGGCTGTCTGCTGTCCCCCTGTGTACAATGCTTCCATCCTTCATTAATAAAATCTCACTGGCAATATATTCTATATCAGAAACAATATGCGTTGACAAAAGCACAAGGCGGTCTTCTGCAAGTTCACTGATTAGATTACGGAAACGTATACGCTCATTAGGGTCAAGCCCTGCCGTTGGTTCATCAAGAATTAAAATACCTGGGTTATTTAAAGTTGCCTGTGCAATCCCTGCACGGCGTTTCATGCCCCCGGATAATTTCTTCATTTTTTTATGTGCTGCCTTTTGTAACCCTGTTTTAATAATTAATTCCTTAACCCTCTTTTTGGCAGCAGCTGGAGGAATCCCTTTAATTGAAGCTACATAGAAAAGATAATCCTGTACAGAAAATTCTGGATAAAACCCAAAATCCTGTGGCAGATAACCGAGTATCCTTCTATATTCACCATCCATTGTAATAATATTCCTGCCATTATAAGTAATACTGCCGCTTGTAGGGCTTAACAGTGTACAAAGCATACGCATAAGCGTTGTCTTGCCTGCACCATTTACCCCAAGAAGCCCGTATACACCATTGTCCATTGTAATATCCAGGTTATTTACTGCTGTAAAATCCCCAAACCTTTTTGTTAATCCAGATATTTTTAATTCCATTTTAAATTAACCTCCCATTGTTTATTGCAATTATTTATTATTTTGAATATAGCATAAAGAATAAATGCAAATGCAATTCCAAGAAGTGCTGTCCATACTGGCAGTGTAACAGCCTTATAAATCCTGCCATTTACAGTAACCAGCCACCATACGGCACTCCATGCCAGACAGGATACAATAGAAACAGTCTCACTTGCCTGGTATTTATTGCATAACAGGCCAAAGCAGATACATGCCGTTACAGCCATAGGAAAAATAAACTGCGACATCAGGCCAGCCAGTGTAAAATACATTTTTCCATGCAGTACAAAACAGAATATTGTAACCATTAAAACGTCTGCTATCCCAAATAATAATATGCGTGCTGAATATATCTGCCTTAATGAATAATAAGAAGAAGCTTCTATTTCCATACAATTATATAACTGGTTCTTCCAAAGCTCAGGTATAACAAGTATTACAAATAAAACCCCTGCAATGCCCATGCTTCTCTGTATATAAAACTCCTCTTTTACCTCTTTTAGTACAAAACCCAGAAATACCAGCACAAGCATCTGCAAAAACCACCATCTTTTCCGGGAAAGTTTCATCTGCCCCCATAGAAACTCCAGGTAGCAAGCCACCCTCTCCTGTTCTTTTTTATAAAAAACTTCCCTGGACTTATTAATAGTTTCCATAATCTTTTCTTCATCCAGATTTACTTTTATAGCATTCTTATATTCCCCAATACTTCTTTCAACAGCTTTTTGTCGTCCTGAAACCATCTGCCACAGCCTCCTCTCCTATAAATTCCCCCAGCTTTATCCTTGCCCGTTTTAAACGGTACTTAACCAATGACACACTTATATGAAGCACATCCGCAATTTCTTTTATTTTAAGTTCCTGGAAATAATATAAAATTATAACCTCATATAATTCCTGTGGCAGTGATTTAAGCGCCGTTTCAACCATCACCTTGTCCAGTATAAAATCCATCTGGCCCGGGGCAGCAGTTTGTATAAGTTCCTCCTCTTTGACCGTCAGGTCTTTTTTCTTATTATAAAAATCTTTACAAAGATTACCTGCTATTGTATAAAGATAATTTTTTGTCTTTCCCATAAAATGATAGGCTGGTAAATTCGCAAAAAATTTTAAAAAAGTTTCCTGTACCATATCTTCTGCATACCCTGTGTCAAAACAATGAAACTTGCAATACTTATAAATTTCTTCATAATATTTCCGTACAAAAATATCAAAAGCCTTTTCATCACCCTGTTTCATTCTTTGGATTAAAATATAACCAGTATCCACAAAAACCTCCTTCCAGCCATATTATTTTTAAAAATGCCCTGAACGTTTATTACATTCTATTATGTATAACGGGCCAGGCAGATAAAAAGTCAGTTCTTAAAAAAATTATTTTACCTGGCATATTATAAAATAAAAAAGCCCCCATACAAAACTATGGAAAGGCTTTTTCTTGTTTTAAATATATAAATCCTTACAGGCTTCCCTTTGTAGAAAGTACGCCTGCAATCCTCTTATCATATTCAAGCGCCCTGTCAAGCGCCTTTGCAAAAGCTTTAAACGCTGCTTCAATTATATGGTGGTTATTAACCCCGTCAAGCATTTTGAGATGAAGGTTCATTCCTGCACTGTAACTTACTGCATAAAAAAATTCATGCAGCATTTCCGTATCAAAATCTCCCACCTTAGGGACAGTGAGCCCTATATCATACATAAGATACGGCCGTCCGGATAAATCCAGTGCACATAACACAAGTGCTTCATCCATTGGAAGCATACATTCACCAAACCGTTTAATGCCCTCCTTGCTGCCTGCAGCTTCTTTTATTGCCTGCCCTAATACAATCCCCGTATCTTCAATAGTATGGTGGGAATCCACTTCCAAATCCCCTTTTACCAGCACTTCAAGGTCAAAAAAACCATGTCTTGCAAAACTTTCAAGCATATGGTCAAAAAAGCCAATTCCTGTACTTATATCTGCCCTGCCTGTACCATCAATGCCAAAGCCAATCTTAATATCTGTTTCCCCTGTCTTTCTGTAAATATCTGCATTACGCCCCATATAAAATTCTCCTTAAATAATTATTCCAATTTTACAAATACACTTCCATCAATAACTTTTATTGATTTATCATTAGGATACTTATCCATCTGGTCTATTTCACCTTTATACTGGCTATACTGTTCTTCTGTAACTTCTGAATAAGCCTTTCCTAAATAATTCTCTATAAATTTATCCCTTGAGTACAGGTTTATCTGTTCTTTGGAAATAAAATTCCCGCCATAATATGGCATTATCCCCCACCAGTTTTCCTCATAAGCTGCATCAGTTATATTTTTTCCAACAAATATAACTGGCATATTTTCGTTATAACCTTCCACAGATTCTATTCTGCAATATAATCTTTCAAAATAATTTTCAGTTTTTTTATTAGAATAATACAAAGCAGTATAATTAACATTGCTAAGCCATACATAATCCAGCACTAACAATACCATTAAACAATTCAATGCCTGCCCAGATGGCTTATTTGCTATATTATCATAATTATCCAGATTATTTGCCATAAAATAAAAATAGCATACTATTCCAGTTAAGCAGCTTGATAAAAATGTGTATTTAAATATTGTTTTGCTATCATTATTCATTCTAATTCTCCTGTGGTTTAAATATTCCAGCATTATTCAGACCAGCCGCCAGGCTGCCTGGTGGCTGTGTATAGTCTGGAAAATACCCCGCCCTTTTATTTTCCAGGCTATTTTTCAAACCTGGCTGCTATAGAGTTTGCATGTGCTGTAAGCTGTTCTGATTTTGCAAATTCTTCAATATCCGTATGTACTTTTTCTAATGCTTCTTTTGAATATGAAATTATACTTGTTTTCTTTATAAAGTCATCAACTGACAATGGGGAGAAGAACTTGGCTGTCCCGTTTGTCGGAAGTACATGGTTTGGCCCTGCAAAGTAATCTCCAAGGGGTTCGCTGCTGTATTCACCAAGGAATATTGCGCCTGCATTTCTTATCTTTGTCATTATATCAAACGGATTCTTTGTAAGGATTTCAAGATGCTCTGAAGCGATTTCATTTGCTGTGGCAACTGCTTCTTCCATATCCTCTGCTATAAGTATATAACCATATGAATCAAGGGATTTCTTTATAATCTCACTTCTTGAAAGTTCTTTTATAAACTGGTCTGTTTCATCTGAAACTTTCTTTGCAAGTTCTTCACTTGTTGTTATAAGTATAGCTGATGCCATTTCATCATGCTCTGCCTGTGATAAAAGGTCTGCTGCCACATACCTTGGATTTGCTGTTTCATCAGCTATTACAAGTATTTCACTTGGCCCTGCTATGGAATCAATGCTAACATGGCCATATACCGCCTTTTTGGCAAGTGCTACAAATATATTTCCTGGCCCTGTTATCTTGTCCACTTTTTTAATGCTTTCTGTACCAAATGCAAGCGCACCTATTGCCTGTGCCCCGCCTGCTTTATATATAGCGTCTGCCCCTGCTTCATTTGCAGCAACAAGTGTCATAGGGTATACTTTCCCGTCAGTCCCTGGCGGTGTCACCATAATAACTTCATCAACACCTGCAGTTTTTGCCGGTACAATATTCATAAGCACAGATGACGGGTATGCCGCTTTGCCGCCAGGCACATATACACCAACCCTTGAAAGCGGTGTAACTTTCTGTCCAAGTATTGTCCCGTCCGGCTTGCTGTCAAACCAGCTGTAACGCACCTGTTTTTTGTGGTAATCACGTATATTCTTTAAAGACTTCCTTATAATCTCTACAATCCCAGAGCCAGCCTTTGCATATGCCTCAGCAATTTCATCATCTGTGACTTTTATATTTTCTGCATTAATTTTAACCCTGTCATATTTTTCTGTATATTCAAATAAAGCTTTATCTTTTCTTCTCTTTATATCCTCCAGTATTTCCTTTACCGTTTCTTCATACTTTCCATACTGGCCAGGGCTTCTTTTTAAAAGGTTCTCTAAAATATTATTACGTTCTTTTTCAGTAAGTTTTATAATTCTCATTAAATTCCCCCGTTTCTCCAGATGCCTATTCTGGTATTACCTGTTTTAAGTCATGTATAAGCTTCGTTATACGCTCATGCTGCATTTTCATGCTTACTTCATTCACTATTACACGTGCAGAAAGCGGGCAGATTTCTTCTAAAACTTCAAGCCCGTTCTCTTTAAGCGTAGAACCTGTTTCCACAATATCAACTATAACTTCTGAAAGCCCTACTATCGGGGCAAGTTCCACCGAACCATTAAGCTTTATTATCTCTGCAGTCTGGTGTTTGCAGTTGTAGAAATAATCCTTTGCTATACGTGGGTATTTGCTTGCAACCCTTATAAGAGAACCGTCATTTAACTGCTTTCTTGCACTTGCAGGCCCTGCCACGCACATACGGCATTTGCCAAAGTTAAGGTCAAGCACTTCATAGATTTTCCTTCCCTCTTCAATAATTGTATCCCTGCCAGCTACTCCAATATCTGCTGCGCCAAGTTCAACATAAGACGGCACATCTGTTGCCTTTGACAGAAAGAACCTGTAACCTAGTTCTTCATTGGTAAATATAAGCTTCCTGGTCTTATCATCCTTCATTTCTTCACATGTAATCCCAATCTGTTCCAGAAGCCCTAATGTATGTTTTGCAAGCCTTCCTTTTGCCAGTGCAAATGTTATATATCTCATTTAATCTTAAAGTCCTCCGTTTCGTCTTCTGATTTCAGGTATAACACCCTTTCAATCCCCATACGTTTTGCATATTCCTTATATTCTTCTGCCTGCCTTTTAGAGGACTTGCGGACAAGCTGTATAATACTGCCGCTGCCACGGAGTGCCTCTGCTTTTTTAACTGCAATATCCCTTAAAGACTGCTGATAGAGAATAATTGTCCCCTGTAATATATCCGTGTCAAGCAGTTTCTGGCGTGAAAGTGCTATCATAAGCTGGTCAATAACTATTGCAAGCCCGATTGCCGGTGCATCTTTTCCAAACTGGCTTACAAGGCTGTCATACCTGCCGCCTGTTGCAACTGCTTCACCATTGCCATAGGTGTATGCCCTGAATATTACACCTGTATAATAGCTGTAATTGCTTAACATGCTTAAATCTATTGTAATATAGTCATTAAAGCCATAGGAAGTAATAATATTTTCAAGCTTAT
Source organism: uncultured Lachnospiraceae bacterium (assembly GCA_910577825.1). Taxonomy (GTDB): domain Bacteria; phylum Bacillota; class Clostridia; order Lachnospirales; family Lachnospiraceae; genus Butyribacter. The sequence goes on from CAJTOK010000016.1 coordinate 60,096, forward strand.
CCAGACGTTCCATTGCTTTATAAACTTCTTCACTCTTTGAACGTGCCTTTACAAATTCTATTGCTTCATCAAGATTATCAAGCATCTCTGGCATTTTAAGGAAAATCTCTTTAAGTTCTTTTGAAACTGTAAGGTTGTCAAGTAAATCCTCAACACCAAAAAAGTTTTTGCTTTCAATAAGGCTCCTAAGTTTTGCTGTTTCCCTTTCTGAGAACCCGGCTTCTTTTACGAGGCCGTTAAAGAAACCTGCATGCCCTACTTCAAGCTGGAACTCTTTAAGCCCGCTTTTTAAAAGACATTCAATAGTAAGTGCTACCATTTCAGCATCTGCATCTGAACTGCCATCATTAAAAAGTTCTGCGCCTGCCTGTGTAACTTCCTGCAGCTTGCCCTTGTATTTGCCTGTATTTACAAATGTATTTCCAATATAACACAGGCGTATCTGCATCTGTTCATCTTTATAATACCTGGCAACACACCTTGCTATTGGCGGTGTCATGTCAGGCCTTAAGACAAGGGTATTATTCCCCCTGTCAAAGAACTTAAACATCTCATTGGATGATACAGTTCCTCTTTCTTTGCTGAATATATCAAAATATTCAAATGCTGGTGTCTGTATATCTTTAAAACCATAGGAACAAAGCACCCCATGTACAGCAGACTGGATTTTAAGCTTGTTGGCACACATTGCCCCATAGGTATCCTGGACACCCCCCGGGGTATGTAAAAGCTCCGCCCCACTGCCATTCCATTCCATATATATATCCTGTCCCATCTGTCCCAATCCTCTCTATTATTATATATCTGTAGTCCTTATTGCTGTTTTTTACTTATCATAAATGCCTGTAGGGCTTTCTGCCTTGGGGTCATAGCCTTTTGCACGCAGTGCATTAATTATCTGCTGTTTATGCTCATGCCCGAATGCTTCAAGTGTAATTGTAAGTTCAACTGCTGTATTCCTGTTAATACTTACAAACTGGTTATGTTCAAGCCTTATAATGTTCCCGTTCATTTCCGCAATAATATTTGCCACATTAACAAGCTCCCCTGGCCTGTCAGGAAGAAGCACAGCTATTGTAAATACACGCCCCCTCTGTATAAGCCCGTGCTGTACGACAGAAGAAAGTGTTATTATATCCATATTGCCGCCACTGAGTATTGAAACAACTTTTTTATTTTTATATTTAAGATGCTTTAACGCTGCTACCGTAAGAAGCCCTGAATTTTCAACTATCATTTTATGGTTTTCTATAATATCAAGGAAATTTACTATAAGCTCATGGTCTTCTACTGTTATTATTTCATCAATATTTTTCTGGATATATGGAAAAACAACATTGCCCGGTGTCTTTACTGCTGTACCGTCTGCAATGGTTTCAACTTCTGGAAGCGTTACAACTTCCCCCGCATCAAGTGAAGCCTGCATACAGCTTGCACCAGCAGGCTCAACGCCGATAACCATTATATTAGGGTTAAGGAGTTTAGCAAGCGTTGAAACACCTGCTGCAAGCCCGCCGCCGCCAATAGGCACAAGTATTATATCTACTGTAGGCAGTTCTTTAAATATCTCCATGGCAATAGTGCCCTGCCCTGTTGCTACTGTTTCATCATTAAACGGGTGGACAAATGCCGCACCTTTTTCTTCTGCAAGCTTTACTGCATACTGGCTTGCTTCATCATATACTGAACCATAAAGCACAACCTCTGCCCCATAACTTTTTGTCCTGTTTACTTTAAGTAAAGGTGTTGCCTCTGGCATAACAATAGTTGCAGGCACGCCAAATAACTTGGCAGCATATGCAACTCCCTGTGCATGGTTCCCGGCAGAAGCAGTAACAAGCCCTTTTTTCCTTTCTTCTTCTGGAAGTGTGCTGATTTTATAATAAGCGCCCCTTACTTTATAAGCGCCCGTATACTGCATGTTTTCAGGTTTCAGGTATACCTTGTTGCCTGTCTGTGCAGAAAAATATTCACTGTAAATAAGGTTTGTAGGAAGCACTACTTCTTTAACTTTTTCTGCTGCCTCCTCAAATTTGTCAAGCGTCATCATAATTAAAATTACCCCTCTCTGGATTTTATAATCTCTTTAAACCGGAATACTGCCATCTACTTATTATACCAAAAACATCAAATAAAGCAATGATTTTTAAAATTCATATAAAAACCCTGGTAATTTCCATCTTTATACTAGAAACTACCAGGGTTTTTATAATTTTAGCTGCATTAACACCATTATTCCAGATATTACCAGTCCTCAACCCCCTCAAACGCATTAACAGCATTTTCAGGTGCTAAATTATCACCAGCAGGTGCGTCATTGTCTTTCAGAAGTGTTTTTATCTGCTCCTGTGTAATACCCTGTTCTTCCCTTTTGCTTTTAGCCATCCTTCTGGCTGGTGCAGCCGCCTTTTTAGCTTCTTCCATCTGTGCAGCCGCCAGTATATCTTCTATCTCTTCATCATGGTTGCCTACCTCATAGGCATCTTCATGGTTCAGGCAGAGATAATACTTAATAATATGCCCGCTGTATAAAGCGACCTGCTGTATGCCGCAGAAATCCGGGTCCCTTCTGTATGGCAGGTTATCATACATTGTAATATGGTAATCCATCGCTTCATCGTACTTCTGGCTGACCAGCTTTGGCAGATATATATTCCCCATCCACATATCTCCTTTTTCTAATGTTGCATTGTTTACATTGTTATTTATTATAATAAGTATACTCTGTTTATATTAATTGGTGAACTACCCATTGTCTAAAGCCAATGGGCTTCCTGCTTCCCTGACCCCGCAACCAGACTTGTTTGGTTTACCTACTATCTCCACAGGCGTTAATTCGGGCTGTACCATCCCTATTTGTATTTTATTATCTTATGCTGTTTGCCGCAATCCTTCTGCTAAAATATTCCTTGCAGCATTGATATCCCTGTCATGTTTTGCAC
>CAJTOK010000017.1 GCA_910577825.1 uncultured Lachnospiraceae bacterium
GATGTGGAACTGTTTTCAAAAGCGGCAAGGGGACACTGGGGAGTGGAGAACCAGCTCCACTGGCATCTGGATTTTACATTTAAGGATGATTACAATACAACAGCAGAAAAAACATGTGCTAAAAACATGCAGATGTTAAAGAAGATAGCACTGGCAATACTGCGCATTGTACAGACATTGTACAGCCAGAGCCTGAAAAGGATAAGGAAAACAATAGCAAGGGACTGTGAAAAAGAACTGGAAAATATATTGTCAGCATTATCAGCAGATGCAATAAAGGCAGCATTATATAAAGCATCAAACTAAAAAAACAGGTTATAAAAAGCCTTTATTGGTAATAACTTTTTATGCGGTTATCCTGGTATAGTACATTCTGCGCTTGAAACTTGTACTAAAAAGTGATAAAATCAGATTATCTGTATGGCTGTAAGTATTCCAGCGGAAAGTATTTAAGGGGGCAGTGTTTGTGGACAGGATAAAAAGTGTAAAGAAAGCAGAAACAATCCAGTGCAAGGATGCTGTTGCCAAGAAAGCATTAAAGGCAGTTTTATCCAGAAGCCATAATGCGTCTTATAGAAAGATTGATGTCCATAGTGTAAAGGATGCTGGTGTTTCAGAGGTGCATCCGGATGGCACAGTATATACGGGCAGGGGTTATAATAATGTATCTGCCAGGGAGGCAGTTGTAAATAATGTCCATACAGATGTGCCAGGATATAAGAATGCAGATTATAGCCTGACTATAGAAGAATTATTCAGTGGTACCGGGAGGAATCTTTGATGATAGATACAGAGCCGTACTTTAATGCCATGAACAGCCTTAAGGTCTTAAAGCCTGTTAAGACATATCCGGCAAACAGCGGAAGGAAAACAAGCATTACCGGGTTTGATGAAATGTTAAACAGGGTTTCTGGCAGGGAGGAAAATAAAAAGGCAGAAAAGCAGGATAAAACTGATACAGAAAGCACAGAGACAAATACTGGCTATAAAGACCCTGTTACAGGCAGGGCAGTACAGTATGTTGATGTGGCAGATGATAATGGGAATAGTAATGAAAATAATGACAGGAAGGTTAAAGAAACTTCATCACCAGGTAAACAGGCAGTTCCTGCATCTTCTATGAAGAAGACAAAGTATAATGAATATTTTAAGGCAGCTGCTAAGAAGTATAATGTATCAGAAAGCCTTCTGAAAGCAATAGCAAAGGCAGAATCTGATTTTAACCCGGACTGTGTGTCAAGTGCAGGGGCAATGGGCATTATGCAGCTTATGCCAGAAACAGCAAAGGGGCTTGGGGTTGACGACCCATATGACCCGGAGCAGAATATAATGGGAGGTGCAAAGTGCATTTCACTTAAATTAAAAGAGTTTAAAGGTGATGTAAAGCTTGCACTTGCTGCATATAATGCGGGCAGCGGTGCTGTAAGGCGCAATGGCGGTGTGCCTTCATATTGTAATACATATGTAAACAGGGTGCTTAGTTATAAAGAAGCGTTTGAAACTGCGGATGCAGTAGGATAAATATGGAGAATGATTGTGGATACTTTAAACCAGCAGGCAGATATAAATGATAAAGTTGAGAAGAGCATAAGGAAAAAGTTCCATAAGGCACTGTTTAGCAGGTTTGCAAAGGCAATTAATGAATACAGGCTTCTTGAAGAAGGTGACAGGGTAGCAGTATGTATATCAGGCGGCAAGGATTCAATGCTTATGGCAAAGCTTTTCCAGGAACTTAAAAAGCATAATAAGTTTGATTTTGGCCTTTCGTTCCTTGTTATGGACCCAGGATATAATAAATCTAACAGGGAAGCATTAGAGAATAATGCAAAGCTTTTAAATATACCAGTTACAATTTTTGAAACACAGATATTTGATGCTGTATATGATATAGAGAAATCGCCCTGCTATCTTTGTGCCCGTATGAGAAGGGGCTATCTTTACAATAATGCCAGAAAACTGGGATGTAATAAAATTGCACTTGGCCACCATTATGATGATGTGATTGAAACGGTTCTTATGGGAATGTTATACGGGGCACAGATACAGACCATGATGCCTAAACTCCACAGTACCAATTTTGAGGGAATGGAACTTATACGGCCAATGTACCTTATAAGGGAAGAAGATATAATACATTGGAAAGATTACAATAATTTAAAATTCCTGCAATGTGCCTGCAGGTTTACAGAGAACTGTACAACATGTACAGGAGACGGGATTGCTGAATCAAAACGTGCCGAGATAAAGGCACTTATACAAAGCCTTAAAAAGATAAATCCATATATTGAAAGCAATATATTCAGAAGTGTGGAAAATATAAACCTTGATACAGTTATTGCATATAAAGAGAAAGGCATAAGGCACAGCTTTCTTGATAATTATAACAGGAATTAAGAGTGAAAAATAAATTTTTCACTCAGCAAGTCCAAACATTGCATTATGCGCAAAAGGCAGCGCAGAAATGAGGTAAATTATGTAGTATTTTAAATAGCATATATGCACAGGGCTGGAAGCTTCTCTGTGCATTTTTTATCTTACCAGGACAGGATATAGGAAAGTGTGGGGATTTATGGAACTTCCAGAGGATTTTAAAAACAGGATGAAAAGGCTTCTTGGCAGCGGGTATAATGATTTTATAGCATCATATAATGAAGAAAAGCAGCCGGGCCTGCGTATTAATACACTAAAGGCTGGCATTGAAGATGCAGGCAGGCTTCCATTTAAGCTGGAGGGAATACCGTGGGCAAGTGAAGGTTTTTATTATAATAAAGAAGAGCGGCCGGGACGCCACCCGCTGCATGAAGCAGGGGTTTATTATATACAGGAGCCAAGTGCAATGGCTGTTACCAGCCTTCTTGCACCAGAAAAAGGGGATTTTATATGTGACCTGTGTGCAGCACCGGGAGGCAAAAGTACACATATTGCAGGCAGGCTGGCTGGAACAGGGCTTCTGGTATGTAATGAAATATCACATCCAAGGGCTAAAATATTATCACAGAATATAGAAAGGCTTGGCGTGTGTAATGCGGTTGTATGTAATGAAAGCCCGGACAGTATGGCAGTGCATTTCCCGGAGTTTTTTGATAAGATATTAGTAGATGCCCCATGTTCAGGTGAAGGTATGTTCAGAAAAGATGATACAGCTGTAGAAGAATGGAGCATGGAAAATGTAAAGATGTGTGCAGCACGCCAGAAGGCCATACTTAACTGTGCAGCAAAGATGTTAAAACCTGGCGGTGAAATCGTATATTCTACATGTACATTTGCACCTGATGAAGATGAAGATATACTTATATGGTTTTTAAGGGAACACAGCGGTTATAAGGTGCAGGACTGGAGAGATTCTGGCATGGCAGGATATATAATGGATAAAGGCTGCGGGGGCAATATCCCTGGAAGCGGCCAGGCATCTTTTGTATCAGAAAGTTATGGTGTGCTTTCTGGTGAAGAGAAAGAAGCACTGGCAGGCTCTTTAAGGTTATGGCCGCATAAAATTAAGGGTGAAGGGCATTTTGCTGTAAAATTAAGAAAAGAAGGAAACATCTGTACATGCAGCAGCACTGGCAGCATAAATAAAAAAAAGAAAAAGAAAGAGAAAGAACCTGAGGGGTTAAAAGAACTGGCAGAGGAGATATTTATTACAGCAGATTTAGATAAATATGCCGGACGGTTTAAATTCTTTGGGGATATGCTTTACCTTATGCCAGAAGGTATAAATAATATTAATGGCATAAAGGTTTTAAGGCCGGGGCTTCATATTGCAATATACAGAAAGGACAGGTTTTTGCCGGCACATGCACTGGCAAAGGCATTAACTCCAGGGCTTGTACGCCAGTACCATGAATGCAGCTATCCGCAGGCATTAAAATACCTTCATGGTGAGACAATACGCTGTAATGAAGGGTTTAAAGGATGGGTGCTTATTGGATATGAAGGGTTTCCACTTGGCTGGGGAAAGGCACATGGAGGAATTGCCAAAAACCATTATCCCAAGGGGTTAAGGATATAAAGATAAAAGATTTTATAGTAAACAGAATGTTTTATGGAGGTGTTATATGAGGGTTGCACTTGGACAGATAGATATGGCATGGGAAGATAAAAAGGCTTCAATGGTTAAGGCAGAAAAGATGGTTAAAGAAGCGGCAGCAGCCAGGGCAGATATAATTATATTTCCAGAAATGACATTAACAGGTTTTTCTATGGCATTAGATAAAATTGGCGAGGATGAATCTTGTCCTGGAACTGTAAAGCTGATGGGGAAACTTTCATTACAAAATAATATTGCCATAGGGTTTGGCTGGGCGGCACTGCCAGCAGGCACAAGCCAGAAAGGTACTAACAGGTTTACAATTACAGGGAGCAGCGGGCAGGTTATTGCTGAATATAAGAAAATACATCCATTTACTTATGGCGGGGAAAGCAAAGTATATGAGGGTGGCAGTAATATTGTAACAGCACAGTTTGCAGGGCATACAATAAGCCTTTTTATATGTTATGATTTGCGTTTTCCTGAACTGTTCCAGATTGCATCAGTAAAGGCAGATGTAATGTTTGTAATTGCAGACTGGCCTTCTGTAAGGAGTGCACAATGGACAACCCTTATAAGGGCAAGGGCAATGGAAACACAGTCATATGTTGTGGGCGTAAACTGCTATGGAAGCCGTGATGGCATGGATTATACAGGGGACAGCCTGGCAGTGGATTCAATAGGTAATATAATTGGACAGATTTCAGGAAGGGAAGGCGTCCTTATATGTGATATTGACGACAGGGCATGGAGTTTAAGAAGTAAGTTTGATGTACGTAAAGACCGCAAGACAGATTTTTATGTAAAAGAGTATCTGGGTGTTGCTGGCAAGGAGAATTAATAATGAGACAATATGAATTTGCTATAAGGATTGCACAAATCCACCATTTAGTAGAGGAGCGCAAGTTTAAGAAGGCACTGGCAGTAATAAGGACACTTGATATGAAACAGGTTAAAAGTATTAGTGACCTTACTATTATTGCAGATGTTTTTGCCAGGACAGAACAGTTTGATTCGGCAAGGGAAGCATATCTGAAGATATACAATAAATCAAAAACCAGGCGTGTTGTGTACAGGCTGGTTACAATTTCCATACGCACAAAAGAACTTGGTGATGCTGAAAAGTATTTCCAGGAATTTGTACAGATGCACCCAGGCGCAAGGGACGTAATTATATTAAGGTACAGGATAGATAAGGCAGCAGGTGTGCATATTGGAAAGCTTATTGAAACGCTTGAGGAATTAAAAGAGGAAGAATATATAGAAGAATGGGCTTATGAACTTGCCAGGTTATATTATAAAGCAGGAAGGTTTGAGGAATGCCGCAGGGAATGTGAAGATATATTATTATGGTTCGGGCATGGTGAAATAGTTGAACGTGCCAAAAAACTTATAGAATATGTAGATGATAAAGAGGCGATGCCTTATCTTGATGACAGGGATTATACAATAGACAGGAATGAACCAAATCCCGATGATACAGGTTCATTGCCAGATTTACATGAATACATTTCAAACAGGCAGCAGAAAGATAACAGCAAACACAAAAAAGAAACAGAAGCAGCTGTTACAAAAGAACCTGTAAATAAACAGCCTGAAAGTAACAATGATGCCCCAAATAATAAAAATGCACAAGAACAAGATGGTTTTATAGATGATTATGAAGAAGATGATTTTGAAATAGATGCAGGGCTTGGCAAACTTGCCCAGAAACTTACCGGGTTTTTACACCGTGGTGGTAAAAAAGACAAGAAAAAAGATATGGAAGATACAAAAGACAGTGGTACAGATAATCCTGAAGATAACTATATTGTAGAGGAAAGCAGTAATGACAAACTGGACATAAAAATCAGAATAAATAAAGATTTATATAATAAAACCCTTGCAGAAGCAAAAAACCTGGATAAAGCAGAGGAAGAAAGTGTAAATAAAGAAGAAAAGCTGCAGGAAACCGGGGAGAAAGAGGAGAAAACCAGTACAGTAAATAAAGAAACAGATGATACAATAAATGCAGATAATAATGAAAATATAATGGCTGCGGATGAAGAAGGGCATGCAGATGGAAAAAAAACAGAACCTGTATATTTCCCAACAGGTATGGGTACTGGGATTACACAGGACCTTTCCAGGGAGATTTCTGCCATATATGAAGCTGAACATGGAAACAAGGAACAGCTGGATGAAAAGGCAGTTAAGGTTGTAAGTGTAAACGGCCGCAGGCCTTTAAAAAGAGATGCAACCAAGGTGATTGAGCGCATGACAAAGGCGGTAAAAAGTGATGAAAATAAAAACCTTCCATCTGCCATCACAGAAGAAAACCCTGCAGAACCAGAAGAAAAAGCTTCAGCAGAGCCAGAAAAGGAAATAGCAGTACCAGAAGAAAAAGTACCAGAACAAGAAAAAAAAATACCAGAACCAGAAGAAAATATTTTACAGGAGAAAGAAGTTACAGAGCCGTCTGGTATTGTAAATATCAGGACTGAAGAACTGGGGGATAGTAATATAGTAGTTAGTAAAGAAGAAATAGAGATGGCAGAACTTGAAGCTAAGAAAGCCCATGAAGAAGCACTGGTTAAGGCGGAGGAGGCACGGGCAATAGTAGAAGAGGCACGGAGGAAAGCAGAAGAAGCGGCAAGGATATTAGCTGAAATAGAGAAAAAACATGCAAATAATCTCCATGAAGGGCAGGCATTAACCACAGATATGCCAGAGGAAGAAAAGCCGGAAGAAATAACAGAGAAGGATATCCTGGAAGAAGATATTTTGCCAGAAGAAGACCCACTGGAAGAAGACCTGCCGGAAGAAACATGGGAAGAGCCAGAAGAATGGGAACAAGGGTATAAAGAAGAGCATGCTGGAGAAGATTATATTGAAGAAAATGACGAAGAAGAATTTCCTCCAGAACCTGGACAGGAGGAAGAGGGGCTTTCAGATGATGATTTGCCGACCACCAGGGCACTCCATACTTCATTTGATGATATACTTACATTAGTAGGAGGTGAACCAGACCCTTCACATTTTGTATTTGTAGGAAATACTTTTGACCTGATTACAGGGCTGTCTAAAAGAATTGTAAAGGTTATGAAAGATACAGGTTATATGAGTATTGGGCGTATTGCAAGAATAAGTGCAAAAAACCTTAATAAAATGAACTTAGCAGAATTTAAAAACCAGCTTAAAGGCAACTGCCTGCTTATTGATGAAGCCGCCGGCCTGATGGTCCCTACTATTGCAAGCATATTTGAAATTATGGATGAATATTATGGTGATTTTGTTGTAATTCTGGCAGATAATGGGAATACGCTTGACCAGTTATTTAAATTTGCACCTGCGCTTGCAAAGAGGTTTAAGTATATTATAGATATAAGTGGTTATACAGAAGATGATTGTAATAGCAAGTAAAGTTAAATACAGAAAGGGGTTGTTAAAATATTGGCTTCAGATAGCATAGTAAATGTAATAGGGCATAGAAACCCTGATACAGATTCAGTTTGTTCTGCAATAGCGTATGCAAGGCTGAAACGTGAGGTTACTGGTAAAAGATATATAGCAAAGCGTGCAGGGCAGATTAATTCAGAAACAGATTTTGTACTTAAACATTTCAGGGTACCAGCGCCTGATTATATGGGGGATGTAAGGACACAGGTTATTGACATTGACGTTGAAAGGGTAAAAGGTGCCGGAGGGGATATTTCCCTTAAAAAAGCATGGGAAGTTATGAAAACAGATATGATACAGACACTTCCAATAGTAGATGATTTTAAAAAACTTATAGGGCTTATAACAATCCAGGATATAGCAAAGTCATATATGGATGTTTATGACAGCAGGATTATAGCCACTGCAAGGACGCCATACAGCAATATAATAGAAACGCTTGAGGGTGAGATGGTCTACGGCAGTCCTGATGAAAAAATTGAGTCGGGAAAGTGCCTTATAGCTGCTGCTAATCCTGACCTTATGGAAAGTTATATTGAACGGGGGGATATAGTAATACTGGGAAACAGGTATGAGTCCCAGCTGTGCGCAATAGAAATGGATGCGAAGTGCATAATAGTATGTGATGGTTCAATGGTATCATATACTATAACCAAGCTTGCAGAAAATAAAGACTGTTTTATAATAAAAACACCTTATGACACATTTACTGCATCACGTTTAATTAACCAGAGCATACCAATTAAATTCTTTATGAAAAGTGAGCATCTCATAACATTCGGGCTTGGTGAATATGTTGATGATATACGGGAGGTAATGGCAAAGAAAAGGCACAGGGATTTCCCGGTGCTGGACTGGAATGGCAATTACTTTGGCATGATATCACGCAGAAGCCTTCTTGGTGCACGCAAAAAGAAAATTATACTTGTAGACCATAATGAGCCTTCACAGGCTGTAGACGGCATAGAAGAAGCAGAGCTTCTTGAAGTAATAGACCACCACCGCATAGGTTCAATAGAAACAATGGTGCCTGTATTTTTCAGGAACCAGCCACTTGGCTGTACTGCAACAATAATTTACCAGATGTATAATGAAGCAGGTGTGGAAGTGCCAGAAGACATAGCAGGGCTTCTTTGTTCAGCAATCTTATCTGACACGCTTATATACCGTTCACCTACTTGTACAGAAACTGATAAAAAGGCAGCAGAAGAACTTGCAGCAATAGCAGGGATAAATGCAGAGGAATATGCTTCAGAAATGTTTGCAGCAGGAAGCAACCTTTCTTCTAAATCACCAGAAGAAATATTCTACCAGGACTTTAAAAAGTTTGTTGTAGGAGAAACTACATTTGGCGTAGGACAGATTACATCAATGACACAGACAGAACTTGATGCCATAAAATACAAGCTGGAGCCATATATGCAGAAAGCTTTGTCAGACCATAATGTTTCAATGATTTTCTTTATGCTTACTAATATAATGCAGGCAAGCACAGAACTTTTATATGCTGGCAGCGGTGCCAGGGAGCTTGCAGAAGCATCATTCCACCAGGAGGGCACAGAAGAAAGCATAATACTTAAAAATACAGTATCACGTAAGAAACAGATTATTCCGGCAATGATGATTGAACTACAGGAAGATGTCTGAATATTATAAGTTATACATAATGGGAGATTAATATGGTAAAAAATATTATATTTGATGTTGGTGATGTGTTATTAGAATACAGATGGCATGACATGCTTACAGATTACGGGCTTGATGATGAAGAGGCAGATAAAGTAGGAAAACTTATGTTTGATGATAATTTATGGCATGAGTTTGATATTGGAAATATGAAGGATGAAGAAATTATAAGCCAGTATATGGAAAACTACCCTGGATATGCAGAAGTTATGCAGTGGTTTATGACACATGGTGAATTTATGCACGTAAAACGTGAGGATGTATGGGAAAAAGTACGTAAATTAAAAGAAAAGGGGTATGGCATTTATATACTTTCCAATTATTCAGAAGGACTGTTTAAAAAGCACACAAGTGATGCGCCATTTATAGAACTGGCAGACGGGATAGTAGTTTCATACCAGATACATATAACAAAACCAGATAAGGGAATATATAAATACCTTCTGGATAAGTATAATCTTAAAGCGGAAGAATGTCTTTTTTTTGATGACAGGGAAGAAAACACAGACGGGGCAAGGAAGATGGGAATTAATGCAGTAACAGCCAGGTCAAAGGAATTTCTTTTAGAAGAACTGGATAAATTATTATTATGAATAGTAACTTGCAGTTTACATATAATACAAAAAAAGCAAAGACAGGTAAAACTGTTTTGCAGAAAAGAGGTTATATATGAAAATAGATTCAAATAATTTTGAGGAAAAAGTAATTAAAAGTGACAAACCTGTAATTGTGGATTTCTGGGCATCATGGTGTGTACCATGCCAGATGCAGGGACCAGTAATTGAACAGCTTGGCAAAGAAGCAGAAGATTTTTATGTGGGCAAGGTAAATGTAGAGGAAGAAACGGATTTACAGATGAAATATGGCATATCTTCAATACCAGCACTGCTTATCTTTAAAGGCGGGGAATGTGTAAAGACACTTATTGGCTTCCATACCAAAGAACAGATTTTACAGGAAATGTCAGAATATATCTGAAAATGGCATAAGCTGCAGGCCTGGCATGTAAAATAATGCAGCAGATGGAAAATAATAAAAACTGGGAAAAGCACGGACTTGCGGGGTGTTGCATAGAATAAATGTAAAAGAATTTGAGGTGTCACTGGTGCAGTCTTTTCCTAAACCTTTGAGTGCAAAAGAAGAAAAGGAGTGCATTGAAAAGTGCAGGTCGGGAGACCGCGGGGCAAGAGACTGTCTAATTGAGAGAAATCTTAGATTGGTAGCGTATATTGCAAAAAAGTACAATATGGGGGATAAAGATATGGATGATTTAATATCCATAGGGACAATAGGGCTGATTAAAGGTATAGACAGTTTTGATGAAACAAAAAATATAAGGCTTGCAACATATGCAGCCAGATGTATAGAGAAACCACTACAATACATTGGCTGCAACCCCTGCTGCAGTCCTTGTTTAAGTTTTTTGTCAGCATATGTTTCTAAGACCTGTCCTCCCATAATATCATCAACCTTCTTACAGATAGTTTCATTACTGTTTCTATGATGTTTTATCAAATTAACTTTCCAAGTACAGAACTGCCTATTGTGCCTTCTGGCATTTTTACCCCAAAATTATCAGTGATTGTTGCACCAGTTATTGCAAATGTGTGTGCATCTTCCAGCCTGCCAGAACCTTTCATAGATGGTGAATATGCAATAAACGGAACTTTTTCCCTTGTATGGTCTGTCCCTGTATGTACTGGGTCATTTCCATGGTCTGCTGTAATAATTAATAAATCATCTTTTCTTAACAGAGGCAGCAGTTCCCCAAGCTTTACATCAAATTTTTCTAATTCCTGCGCATAGCCTTTTACATTACGGCGGTGTCCCCATAAAGCATCAAAGTCTACAAGGTTTGTAAAACAAAGCCCAAAAAAATCCTTTTTTGCAATTTCAATAGTCTGCTCCATCCCATGTACAGAACTTTTGGATTTATTAGATGCTGTCAGTCCCTCACTGTCAAAAATATCAAAAATCTTGCCTACAGAAATTACATCAAAGCCTGCATCTTTTAACGCATTTAATGCTGTTTTTCCATATGGTTTCAACGCATAATCATGGCGGTTGCTGGTTCTTTGAAATTCCCCTTTTTTCTTTCCTGTATATGGCCTTGCAATTACACGTCCTACTTTCCATTCATCTTTCATTGTTATTTCACGTGCAATTTCACAACAGCGGTATAATTCTTCAAGGCCAAAAGTTTCTTCATTGCCACATATCTGGAGGACTGAATCGGCTGATGTATATACAATCATATGTCCTGTTGCTATTTCTTCTTCTGCAAGTTCATCTAAAATTTCTGTCCCGCTGGCACTTTTATTTCCAATAATAACCCTGCCAGTCCTTTTGGAAAGTTCATCTAAAAGTTCTTTGGGAAAGCCGGTTCTTGTAAATGTCTTAAAAGGTTTTGTAATATAAAGCCCCATCATTTCCCAGTGTCCTGTCATTGTATCTTTCCCGGTGCTGGCTTCATATAAATAAGCATAATATCCAAGTGGTTTTTCTGCAGGCTTTACATGTTTTAAACTATGCAGGTTGGCAATTCCTAGTTTCTGGAGGTTTGGAATATCCAGTTTATCTACGTATTGTGAAATATGTCCAAGTGTGTCAGCACCAGCATCGCCATATTCTGCTGCATCGGGCATTGCACCAGCTCCAAGTGAATCTATAACAATAGTAAATATGCGTTTATATTTTTTCATATCTATATTCCTTCTTTCCTTTGGTTTTCTTTGTCTTCAAATTATAGATTTACTATAACAAATATTTTTCTTTATTACAAATATTCTTGTTAATTTTTATTCTGGACAGGTCCGGGCTTTATAGCTAAATTATACAAATAATTAAAAGATAATTAATTTTAATACCAGACAGGGCATATGTATTAAATAATAACTGGTTTTATGGGGGTGCCAGGATGGCAAAATCCTGTCCGGTAAATGTATTTATTTCAAAAGATAATATTACAGACAAGGCACTGGCAGAGGCTTTGCAGGAAATCCATATAGAAGCTTTAAAAGAGATTTTGGAAAACCTGGATTTAACAGACAGCCAGATGCACCGTCTGTTAATGGTGCTGGAAAGGAGGGTAGAAAATGGAGAGTGAGGGCGCAGGGATAATTGCGGTTTATGCCCGTAAATCTAAATTTACAGGTAAAGGGGAATCTGTTGATAACCAGATAAAATCCTGTATGGAGTATATAAAAAACCATCTAACAGATGGAACAGAAGAAACAAAAATACAGGCAGGAATCTACAAAGATGAAGGAATATCAGGAAAAGACATAGTTTCGCGCCCGGGCATGGTAAGGTTAATTTCAGATGTAGAAAAAGGAAAGATAAAAATGGTTGTCTGTTACCGCCTTGACCGTGTAAGCAGGAGTGTAAAAGATTTTTCAGCACTGCTTACAAAACTGGCTTGTTATGGAACAGGCTTTATTTCTGTTAATGAAGCATTTGATACAAGGACGCCAATGGGAAGGGCAATGATGTATATTGCTTCTGTATTTGCACAGCTGGAAAGGGAAACTATTACAGAACGTATTACTGATAATATGTATGCCCTTGCAAAAACGGGGCGGTGGCTTGGGGGAAGGACGCCACTTGGATTTGGCAGCACTATAATTGAAGAAACTGGCAGCGGGGGCAGGAAAAAGAGCAGGTACTGCCTTAAAGAAAAAGAGGAGGAAAGTGTAATTGTAAAGTTTTTATATTATAAATACCTGGAACTTGGTTCACTTGCAAAGCTTGAAACTTATCTTATGAATAATAATTACCATACAAGGGACGGGAAAATGTATGGCAGGTATACACTTAAAGCAATTCTTTCAAACCCGGTTTACTGTGTGGCAGATAAAACAGCATATAAATACCTTAAAGAAAACGGTTATGGGATTTATGCAGAACAAGGCATGTTTGATGGAAAGAGGGGGCTTATTGCCTATAATAAGAATAACTGCAAAACGGGAGGGCACAGGGTTAATAATGCAGAAGACTGGATTATTGCAGCAGGGGAGCACAATGGTATTATCGGGGCAGAAACATGGATTAAAGTACAGGAAAGGATTAAAAGAAATTCAGGAAGAAGTTACCGTTATCCTAAAACAATAAATGCACTTTTATCAGGAATTGTACGTTGTGGCAGATGTGGTTCTTATATGCGCCCAAAAGGAGGCAGGCGGGCAGCTGGTGGTGAGAAAAGATATTATTACCAGTGTGAATGTAAAGAAAAAAGCAGGGGGAATTTATGCCAGGTTCCAAATATCCCTGGAAATGTTCTAGACAGGATGGTTACTACAGAAATTTCTGGACTAAAAGAAAAGATGGTAAAAGATTATAATTATTTGCATGGGATAATTAAAAAACTGGAAAGCCATACAGACAGAAAACCTGTAAAAAATATAATACAATACCAGATAAAGGAATGCAGCAGCCAGATTGAAACATTGCTTGATGCACTTGGAAAAAGCAAAAGTGAAACAACAACAGAACTTATATTAAAAAGAATAGGTGAAATTACAGATATAAAAAGCAGGCTGGAGAAACAGAGTAACAGAGAAGAGGGGAACGGTACAGGCAGTGCAGACAGTTTCCCATATGAAATGTATGCCTCATTGCTTATTGGGTTCGGGCAGGATATATGGGGGCTTATAAAGCCAGACAGGCAGAAGGATATTCTTAAAATGGTGATAAAGGAAATAACCTGGGACGGGAAGGATGCAATAATATACCTTAAATGCAGCCAATGATATGTAGCGGCAATGAACTGCTTATGATGATGCGTTCAGATAAAAAAGCATCCAAAGATGTATATTTATATGATTCAATAGGCTCAGATAAAGAAGGTAATGAGATAAGCCTTATAGATATTATTGAATATGAAGATGAAGATGTAGCTGAACGTGTCACAATGCAGGAAAATATTTCAAAATTAGGCAAAATAATTAATAATACATTAAATCCCAGGGAAAAAGATATTATAATTATGAGGTA
Source organism: uncultured Lachnospiraceae bacterium (assembly GCA_910577825.1). Classification (GTDB taxonomy): domain Bacteria; phylum Bacillota; class Clostridia; order Lachnospirales; family Lachnospiraceae; genus Butyribacter. The sequence goes on from CAJTOK010000017.1 coordinate 14,144, forward strand.
CGGGCTTGATGGAAGGGAGGAAAAAACACAAAGGGAAATCGCAGCAAAATACGGCATATCACGTTCATATGTGTCAAGAATTGAAAAAAATGCCCTGAATAAGCTTAAAAAATCTTATGAAAGTTTTATACCTGCAAAGGCAAAATAGAGCTATAATATTATAAAATAAATAAAAAGGCTTTAATTAGCTTGTTAAGCAGATGCAAATATGATATTATGTTTGTATAGAGGAAAGGAGAGTTGTGGCAGTATATGCTGCTTCATTTCAGAAAAATGACATATATAGAAGAATATAAAGAGGGAAATAAATTTTTTGGGATATATCTTTGCAAATCAAAGCAGGTATTAAAGACAAAAGCAGGAAAGACTTATTATTCACTTGTATTACAGGATAAGACAGGTGTCATTGATGGTAAAGTCTGGGATTTGAATAATGGAATAGAAGATTTTGAAAGCATGGATTTTATAATGGCTGATGGCATGGTTACATCATTCCAGGGTGCACGCCAGGCCAATATAAACAGGATAAGGAAAGCACAGGAATGTGAATATAACCCGGCTGATTACATACCTGCGTCTAAATATGATATAGAGGAAATGTACAGTGAGCTTAAAGGCATAATAGGTTCAATTAAAGAACCGCATCTTAGGGAGCTGGCAGAAAAATGTTATATACAGGATACAGATTTTGCAAGGAAGTTTAAATTACATTCTGCTGCCAAATCAATACACCACGGTTTTATTGGCGGGCTTTTGCAGCATACACTGGCAGTAACGAAGATGTGTATTTTTATGGCAGATAACTACAGCATACTTGACAGGGATTTATTAATAACAGCTGCAATATTCCATGATGCAGGCAAGGTCTATGAACTTTCAGAATTTCCAGCTAATGACTATACAGATGACGGGCAGCTTCTTGGGCATATATTCCTTGGGGCAGAGCTTATAGGCAGCAAAGTAAAAGAAATACCAGATTTTCCAAAAGTGCTTGCTTCAGAGCTGCGCCACTGTATTCTGGCGCATCACGGGGAACTTGAATTTGGTTCTCCTAAGAAGCCGGCAATAGCGGAAGCAATGGCCCTTTCATTTGCTGATAATGCAGATGCAAGGCTTGAAACAATGACAGAGATATATGAAAAATCTGACCCTGCAACAGAATGGCTTGGATATAACAGGATAGTTGATTCAAATATAAGGCAGAGTACAGGCTGTGTGCAGAAACGTAAAAAACAGCCAGGCAGTAAGTAATATATTGGAAGGATAACACTATGCCAGATAATAAAAGGAAAAACAGGCCAGACAATAAAGACATGGGCTTTGTCTGTAAAAAAAATGACGAACTGGTGCTTGATATAGAGGATTTAGGGTCAGAAGGACAAGGAGCAGGCAAAATACATGGCTATATCTTATTTGTAAAGGATGCACTGGCTGGGGACAAAGTACGTGTAAAAGTAATGAAAACCAAGAAAAATTATGCCTATGCAAAGCTTCTTGAAATAATAGAGCCGTCAGCATGGCGCACAGAACCAGCCTGCCCTGTGGCAAAACAGTGTGGCGGCTGCCAGCTGCAGCACTGCAAATATGAAAAACAGCTTGAGTGGAAAAGGAAAAAAATTGAAGGCTGTTTAAAAAGAATTGGCGGGCTTGAAGATATAGAAATAAAACCTGTTACTGGAATGGAAGTGCCATACCATTACAGGAACAAAGCGCAGTTTCCGGCAGGATATGATAAAGACGGGAATATTATAACAGGCTTTTATGCAGGAAGGACACACAGCATAATACCATTTAAGAATTGTTTAATACAGCATCCATGCAACAGCATAATACTGGATATTGTAATAAAGTATATGGAAGAAAACGGTATTACGGCATATAATGAAATTACACATAAAGGCATAGTACGCCATATAATTACAAGAACAGGCGGGGCGACGGGTGAAGTAATGGCCTGCCTTGTAATTAATGCAGACAGCCTGCCTTATGCAGACAAGCTGGCACAGATGCTTCTGGACAATAAAAACCTTTCTGTAAAAAGCATCTGCATAAATATAAATAAAGATAAGACCAATGTTATATTAGGGGAGAAAGTGGAAGTAATATATGGCACACCTTATATTACAGATTATATAGGGGATATAAAATACCATATCTCACCGCTTTCATTTTACCAGGTAAACCACAGCCAGACAGAAAAACTTTATAATAAAGTTATGGAATTTGCAGATTTAAAAGGCAGCGGGACTGTGTGGGACATGTACTGTGGAATAGGGACAATATCACTTTTTCTTGCACGGAAAGCAGCAAAAGTATACGGGGTAGAAATTGTGCCACAGGCAGTAGAAGATGCAAGGGTAAATGCAAAGCTCAACAATATAGATAATGTGGAATTTTTTAATGGTGCTGCTGAAGAAATAGTTCCATTGCAATATGAAAAAAGCGGCGGGAAACTAAAAGCAGATGTAGTCACACTTGACCCGCCGCGGAAAGGCTGCGGTGAAAAACTGTTAGAAACAGTAGCAGGGATGGAACCAGCAAGAATTATATATGTAAGCTGTGACCCTGCAACACTTGCAAGGGATTTAAAATATCTGTGCAAAAAGGGGTATAAAGTGGAAGAAGTCCAGCCATTTGACATGTTTTGCCAGAGTTACCATATAGAAAGCGTTACATTACTTAAAAAAGTATATAGTAGTAATGGATAAGAATCCGTTAAAATATAGTGCAATAATACCTTTTATATGTTTAAGTGTATTATTGCATTTTTTCTGTATTTTCTTATTAATTTATATCATAAATCTGATATTTTGTTAAACAGCCTGATATATAAAAATCCTGCCATAGTATATAATCCAATTAAAATACTTAACAAGGAGGACGGATATGAAGTTTGGTTATTTTGATAATGGCAAACGGGAATATGTAATAACTAATCCAGATACACCAGCACCTTGGGCTAACTATCTTGGCTCACCTGCTTATGGTGCAATTATTTCAAATAATGCAGGAGGATACAGCTTTGCAAAGTCTGGTGCAAATGGCAGGATTCTGCGTTATGTTTTCAACGGTTTTGACCAGCCGGGACGCTATATTTATATACGTGACAATGAAAACAAAGATTACTGGTCTGCTTCATGGCAGCCAGTTGGCAAAGACCTTGATGTATATAAGAGTGAATGCCGCCATGGCACTGCATATACAAAGATATCCGCGGATTACAGCGGTATCCGCTCTGAAGCAATGTATTATGTGCCGCTGGATAAAGAATATGAAGTATGGGAACTTTCTGTTACTAATAATTCTGGTACAAAAAGGGATTTAACTGTTACGGGGTATGCAGAATTTACTAATAACAGCAATTATGAACAAGACCAGGTAAACCTGCAGTATTCACAGTTTATTACAGAAACCGTATTTTGTGGCAACAGGATATGCCAGCTTGTGCATGGCAACCTTGATGGAATTGAAGAAGGAAAAAATGTAGATGACAAAATTGTTACAAGGCGCTTTTTTGCACTGTCAGGTGCAGAGGTTTCATCATACTGTGGTGACAGGGAAAACTTTATTGGACGGTATCATGGATATGGAAACCCTGAAGGGGTAATTTGCGGGAAGCTTGACGGCACACTTAATTATAATGAAAATGGCTGCGGGGCACTTTCTGCTGTAATTACATTAGAGCCAGGTGAAACAAAAACCCTTGCATTTATACTTGGCATGAAAGATGACAAGGAAGCAGAAGATATAACAAACAGTTACCAGAATACAGAAGAAGCATGTAAAAAAGATTTAGGCCAGCTGGTTTCATACTGGCATGGCAGGCTTTCACATTTCCAGGTAAAGACTCCTAGTGAAGAGTTTGATACTATGGTTAATACATGGAATGCTTATAACTGCTTTATGACATTTATATGGTCAAGGGCTGCTTCTTTTACTTACTGCGGGCTGCGCAATGGTTACGGGTACCGTGATACGGTGCAGGATATACAGGGAATAATACATCTTGCACCAGAAATGGCTTTGGAAAAAATACGCTTTATGCTTTCGGCACAGGCAGATAACGGGGGCGGGCTGCCGCTTGTTAAATTTACACATAACCCGGGGCATGAAGATACACCAGATGATGCGTCTTATGTGAAAGAAACAGGCCATCCTGCATACAGGGCTGATGATGCTTTATGGCTTTTCCCGACAATCTATAAATATATTTCTGAATCGGGGAATCTTCCATTTATAGATGAAACCATTCCTTTTGCCAATAAAGATGAAGGCACAGTATATGAACACTTAAAACGTGCAATTAATTTTTCAATGGAACGCCTTGGCAGCCATGGAATGCCGGCCGGGCTGTATGCTGACTGGAACGACTGCCTCCGCCTTGGCAAAAAAGGTGAATCTTCTTTTGTAGCATTCCAGTTATACCTTGCTTTTTCGCTTATGAAGAAGTTTGCAGAATATAAAGAAGATAAAGCCTATATAAAATATCTGGATGAAAACCAGAAGAAACTTGGAGAGGTTATACAAAAACTTTGCTGGAATGAAGACAGGTTTATACGTGGCATTACAGAGGATGGCGGAGTGATAGGAAAACGTACTGACCCTGAAGCAAATATGTGGCTTAACCCGCAGAGCTGGGCAGTAATAAGCGGGCTTGCTTCAGACAGCCAGGCAGACAAAGCACTTGGCATGGTGTATGAAAAGTTAAATACAGAATACGGGGCAGCTTTAATGGAACCCCCTTACCAAAAACACGCATTTGATGGTGCACTTGCTGTAATATATAATGCAGGTACTAAAGAAAACGCTGGTATTTTTTCACAGTCACAGGGATGGATTATACTGGCAGAGGCACTGCGCGGGCATGGGGAACGTGCATTTACATATTTTATGGAAAATTCCCCTGCGGCACAAAATAGTAAAGCAGAAATCCGTAAGCTTGAACCATACTGTTACGGGCAGTTTACAGAAGGAAAAGACAGTAAACATTTTGGGCGTTCACATGTACACTGGCTTACAGGCACAGCATCTACAATTATGACAGGATGCGTAGAAGGGATTTTGGGGATGCGTCCTGATTTTTACGGGCTTAAAATTGAACCGGCAATTCCAAAAGAATGGGAGAGCTTTGAAATTAATAAAGATTTCAGGGGAAAGCACCTGCATATTCTTGTAATCAATAAAGGACATGCAGAAACAGGGTGTAAAAGGCTTATTGTTAATGGAAATGAAGTTGAAGGGAATTATATCCCTGAAGAGATGCTTGCAGAACAGACAGAAATTATACTGGAAATCTCATAAAAACAATTATAATTAAACAAAATTAATTTACAGCATGATTTTGATATTTATAAAATGTATTTAGTATAAAACAGTTTATAAAAAATTTATAATATGGTACATAAAGAGCAGTAAATAATATAAATAAAAGGAGGATTTTCCTATGAAAAAGAAGTACATTAGTATGTTATTAATGGCAGCTTTAACTGCCGGGACACTTGCAGGCTGTGGTTCTTCTGCTGGTAATACTTCACAGAAAGACAGCCCTTCAAACGGGGGAGGGAGCAGTACAGAAGAAGGCAAAGTTATCAATGTATACAGCTGGAATGATGAATTTATGAAAAGGGTACGTGCAGTTTACCCAGAGGTTAAAAAGACTTCTAAAGATGGCACAGTAACTACTTTAAAAGATGGCACGGAGATACACTGGATTATAAACCCTAACCAGGACGGTGTATACCAGCAGAAACTTGACGAGGCACTGCTTAACCAGGCAAGTGCATCAGCAGATGATAAAGTTGATATCTTTTTAACAGAAACTGATTATGTAAATAAGTATACAGATGCAGAAGCAGATGTTGCAATGCCTCTTACAGACCTGGGAATTGACCCGGATAAAGACCTTCCAGACCAGTATGAATTTACAAAGATAACAGCTTCTGATGTAAACGGTGTACAAAGAGGTTCTACATGGCAATGCTGCCCGGGGCTTTTAGTTTACAGGCGTGATATTGCTAAAGATGTATTTGGCACGGATGACCCTGTAAAAGTTGGTGAAAAAGTAAAAGACTGGGATACTATTAAAGCAACAGCTGAAGAGTTAAAAGCAAAGGGATACTATACATTTTCTTCTTATGCAGATACTTTCCGCCTGTATGGCAATAGTATTTCACAGCCATGGGTAAGCCCTGGTGAAACAGTTATTAAAATTGACCAGAAGATTATGGACTGGATAAATACTTCCAAAGAATGGCTTGATGCAGGTTATTTTGATAAAACTGTAAAAAGACAGTGGAATGATGACTGGAACAAGGCAATGGGTTCAAAATCAAAGGTATTTGCATTCCTCTTCCCGGCATGGGGAATTGATTTTACATTAAAGCCTAACTGGGATGGAGAAAATGGCGTATGGGCTGTTACAAACCCTCCACAAGAATATAACTGGGGCGGTTCATATATACATGCCTGCACAGGAACAGATAATGCAGGACATGTTAAGGATATTATACTTTCAGTAACTGGCAATAAGGAAAACCTTTTAAAGATTTCTAAAGACTACTTAGATTATACAAATACAAAAAGTGGCATGAATGAAGCTGCTAAAGACAGCAAAACATATGCTTCAAAATTTCTCGGAGGACAAAATTCATTTGAATACTTTGCACCTGTTGCAGAAAAAATTGTTATAGCTCCTCTTTCTGCTTATGACCAGGGATGTGTTGAATTAATCCAGAATTCCTTTAGTGATTATTTCCAGGGACAGGTTGATTTTGACAAGGCAAAGGCAAACTTTGAAACAGCAATAAAGGAGCGTTATCCTGACACAACAGGAGTACAGTGGCCTTAAATTAAAGAAAGGAGCTGAAACTTATGAAAAAACGTAAAAGCATCAGTTATTCAAAGTGGGGATATATCTTTATTCTTCCATTTTTTGTAAGCTTTTTCATTTTCTCCTTTATTCCTCTGGCAGATACAATAAGATACAGTTTTTTCGAGTATTACCGTTCAGGAATTAAGGAAGTCGGCCCTAATTTTGTAGGGATGGAAAACTACAAGAGCCTTATGGCGTCAGATATGCTTAAATACGCAGGCAACACATTTATACTCTGGATTATAGGTTTTATACCACAGATTGTAATAGCACTGCTGCTTGCTGCATGGTTTGTTGATATACGTCTTAAAATCCATGCACAGCAGTTTTTTAAAGTAGTTATTTACCTTCCAAACCTTATTATGGCATCAGCATTTGCAATGTTGTTTTTTACCCTGTTCTCCACCAACGGGCCAATCAATGGTATTTTAATGTCAATAGGAATAACCAAAGAACCGGTTGATTTTATGGGTTCAGTACTGGGAACAAGGTCACTTGTAGGATTTATGAATTTCCTTATGTGGTTTGGAAATACAACAATTATGCTTATGGCAGCAATTATGGGTATAAGTACAGATATATTTGAGGCATCTGAAATTGACGGCTGCAACAGTATACAGAGATTCTTTAAAATTACACTTCCGCTTATACGCCCGATTCTTGCTTATACACTGATTAACTCTATAATCGGCGGTTTACAGATGTTTGATGTGCCACAGATTTTAACAAACGGGCAGGGTTCACCTGACCGTACATCAATGACACTGATTATGTTCTTAAACAGCCACTTAAAGAGCAGGAATTATGGAATGGCAGGCGCATTATCCGTTTACTTGTTTATTGTAAGCGCTATACTTTGTTTCTTTGTATACCGCATGACTAATAATAATGACCCTGACGGCTCAAAAGCTGCTGCAAGAAAAGCAAAAAGGAGGAAATAGCTTATGAAATCAAGAAAACCGGACCGTTTACGCAGTGTTATTGCACACGTGGTACTTGTAATACTTTCATTTATGTGCCTTTTCTTCTTCTATATACTTATAGTTAATGCAACACGTTCACATTCAGACTTACAGAAAGGTTTTTCAGCACTGCCAGGCGGCTATTTATTGAAAAACTTTATGAGTGTTGCAAATGACGGGACATTCCCGATGTTTAAAGGTATTTTAAACAGCCTGGTAGTTTCTGGATGTTCTGCTGCAATATGTACATATTTTTCAGCATTGACAGCATACGGGCTTTACGCATATGACTTTAAGTTAAAGAAAGTGGCATTTACTTTTATAATGGCTATACTTGTAATGCCAACACAGGTTACAGCAATGGGCTTTTTACGCCTGGTTACTAATATGGGAATGTACGATTCACTGCTTCCTCTTATTATACCTTCCATTGCTTCACCATCTGTATTTTACTTTATGTACAGTTACTTACAGTCATCACTTCCGCTTTCACTTGTTGAAGCATCAAGAATTGACGGCTGTGGCGAGTTTAAAACATTTAACAGGATTGTACTTCCAATTATGAAACCAGCAGTTGCAGTACAGGCAATATTCTCATTTGTTGGTTCATGGAATAACTATTTTGTTCCTGCACTGGTTATCCAGTCAAAAGATAAAATGACTGTGCCAATACTTATTGCAACACTCCGTGGTGCAGATTATATGAACTTTGATATGGGCAAGATATATATGATGATTATGATAGCCATTGTACCAATTATCTTTGTGTATCTGTTCCTTTCCAAGTATATAATTGCGGGTATTACACTTGGTGGTGTTAAGGAGTAAAACCTGTATAATTTTTTATAAAAAGATATCCATAGTTTCTGCTTTTATTATAAAATGAAGCTATGGATATTTTTAATGAAAGCAATATCCAGGAATATATTAAGAAAAGGAGTATAAATATGGAAACAATAAGCAGGGTTTACAATGGTACATTAAACAGGGAACGTACAGAACGTGAAAAAAGGAATGCAGAACTGGCAAGGAAACTTGCAGCAGAAGGAATGGTTCTTTTAAAGAATGAAGAAGGGCTGCTGCCGCTGGATATTTCTGCCCCTGTTGCACTTTTTGGAAGTGGTGCGGGACAGACCGTTAAGGGCGGCACAGGTTCAGGAGATGTTAATAACCGTGAAAACATCTCAATATATAAAGGCTTAAAAGATGCAGGTGCATCTGTTACAAGCACAGGATGGATTGAAGATTACCAGAAGCGTTATAAAGATGCCAGGAATATATGGAAAGAAAAAATACTTAAAGATGCACAAGATGAGGATAATCCATTTGATGCCTATGCAAAAAATCCATTTGTAATGCCTGTAGGCAGGGAAATTACAAAGGCAGATATAAAAGATGCCTCTGCTGCAATTTATGTAATAAGCCGTATTTCTGGTGAAGGAAAAGACAGGGCCAGGGCAGAAGGGGACTATTATTTAAGCCAGAAAGAAAGGGAAGATATTTTATATCTGGATAAGAACAATATCCCTGTTGTGCTGGTATTAAACACTGGTGCACAAGTAGAGCTTGCCAGTATTTTACAGGAGGCTTCCAGCATAAAGTCTGTTTTAAGCATTTCCCTGCCAGGACAGGAGGGAGGACATGCAGTGGCAGATGTGCTGTATGGAAAGATTGTGCCATGTGGCAAGCTGGCATCTACATGGGCAGTACATTATGAAGATTATCCTTCTGCCAGCAGTTATAGCTACCTGGACGGAAATCTTGAAAAAGAGGAGTACAGGGAAGGCATTTATATTGGGTACAGGTATTTTAGCAGTTTTGGTATAAAGCCGCTGTTCCCATTTGGATACGGGATTTCATATACATCTTTTTGCATAAAGACTGGCAATATACAAATAGAAGGAACAGAAATCAAAGTTACAGTTAATGTAAAAAATACCGGGGATATTTATTCTGGACGTGAGGTTGTACAGGTATATATAACACCGCCACAGACAGGTAATGCAAAGGAATACCAGAGGCTTGCAGGATTTGCCAGGACAGATATTTTAAAACCGGGAGATACACAGGAACTTGTAATTACAATAGAGCAGAAACAGATTGCCAGTTTTTCAGAACATATAGATGCGTGGATTATTGAAAATGGAAGCTATGGCATATGGACAGGTAACAGCAGTGTTTCTTTAGAGCTTGTGGCGCTGCTTGAAGTTAAAGAAACAGCATTGCTTGAACATACAGCCAGCATATGTAAAAAGACGGCAGCATTCCAGGAAGCTGGCAGGGCAGAATATGCTGCCAGCCAGAACAGCCAGTGGCTTGCGCTTGCAGAAAAACAGAAAGTCCCTGTAATTACTTTTAAACCATCTAAAGAAAATAAAACAGAGGTTACTACGCCATATGCCAGCGAGGGGCAGGCAGAAGAATTAATAAAATTCCTGCATGGAAAAGTGACAAAGGGGGCAAGCCATCTTGGTTCAGCAGGAATACTTGTGCCAGGTTCAGCAGGGGAAACTGGGGCAATGCCTGCAGGTGAAGGCATGGAAAGGGTTGTAGTTATGGCAGATGGCCCGGCAGGGCTCAGGCTGCAGCAAAGTTATGAGGCAGATAAAAAAACAGGTAAAATATATTCTGAAGGTGTGCTTGGTTCTCTGGAAAACGGTTTCCTTAAAGATAAGGAGAAACATGAAGATGCAGACACATATTACCAGTATTGTACAGCATTTCCAGCTGGCACAGCACTTGCACAGACATGGGATGTAAAACTTTTAGAAGAATTTGGCAGGGCTGTAGCAGAAGAAATGGAAGAATTTCATATAGGGTTATGGCTTGCACCAGGCATGAATATACAAAGAAACCCGCTTTGCGGACGCAACTTTGAATATTATTCTGAAGACCCGTTATTATCAGGAGTTATGGCAGCAGCAGTAACTAATGGTGTACAAAGCAATGAAAAATGTGGTGTTGCAATTAAACATTTTGCCTGCAATAACCAGGAAGACAACCGTATGGGTGTTGATGCCTGCATTTCACAAAGGGCACTTAGGGAAATATACCTGAGAGGATTTGAAATTGCAGTAAAGAAAAGTGCACCAGCAGTAATTATGACTGCTTATAACTGCATTAATGGGGTACATGCAGCAGAAAACAAAGATATCTGTACAATAACTGCCCGTGGTGAATGGGGATTTAAAGGGGTATTTATATCTGACTGGAATACAACAGTGCCTGAAGATGGAAGCGTTCCGTGGAAATGCGTGGCAGCAGGAAATGATATTATTATGCCTGGAAATCCTGAAGATGACAGGGATATACACAAAGCATATGCAGAAGGGAAACTATCAGAAAATGACATAAGGGCGTGTGCAGGCAGGGTCATTTCCCTTATAAAAAAACTTGGCACTTTATATTATTAATTTTTATGGCAGAAAGGGCATATATCTGATATTTTTACTTCTAATTTGATATATGTCCTTTATTAAAAGAAGTAATATTATTAAAAATAATTGAATGGGGTTTATGCTATGGGGAAAACGGGCGGAAAAATATTTTTAACTGCAATGGCAGCAGTTTTATTAACAGGAGGCTGCCAAAGCAGAAACGGGTCTTTAAATGGCAGTGCAAAAATTTATTATACTGCAATAGAAAGCGGCGATTATTACGAAGGGTGGGCAGGCCAGCTGAAAGAACAGGCAGAATCAAATGGAAACAGTTTTGAGGCAGGATATGCAGAAAATTCTGTTGAAACACAGGTTGCCCAGATAAAAAATGCACTTAAAGAGGGCAGTGATGTTTTTTTATGCGGGCTTGTATCCCCTGATATTGCAGCTGAAGCCAAAGCAGCAGCGGGGGATGTGCCAGTTGTATTTATAAACAATGCGCCGCCAGACAGCCAGTTAGAGAAAGACCGTTATATTTACGTGGCATCAGATGAATTTATGGCAGGGCAGTACCAGGCAGAATATATTCTGGAAAAGTTTTCTTCTAAAGATGAAATTAATGTTGTAATACTAAAAGGGCCAAAAGGTGCATCTGGCACAACGGGCAGGACTAACGGGCTGAAACGTACATTAAAGGCAAGCGGGAAAAAGATTAATTATGTATTTGAAGATAATGCAGGCTGGAATGAAGAAACTGCCAAAGAACTTACAAGCATGTTTCTTAAAACAGGAAAGAAGGCAGACTGCGTAGCAGCAAATAATGATGATATGGCTGTTGGTGCAGTTACAGCTTTTGAAGAAGCAGGCGTGGACACATCTTCTATATTATTTCTTGGTGTAGATGCTTCTGCTAAAGGATGTGAGGCAATATCTGCCGGGAGAATGGATTTTACTGTATACCAGCCAACGTCCGCACAAATAGAAGCAGCCATAAAAGCAGCAGGAAACCTGGCTTCGGGCAAAGGCATAGATGATATAGAATGTGCAACAGAAGATGGAAAATATATACTGCTGCCTTTTGAAAAGGTAGACGCCAGCAATATAGCAGATTACCAGCAGTAACGCTTTGCCAGTGAAAAAGTCCAGGAGGTAGGTTTGAATGAATAAAGCAAAGGGAAACAAAACAGGACATAAAAGGTTTATCCCGATAAAAGCAAAACTGCTTGTGGTTATACTGCCTGTAATGTTTTTTATAATTATAGTCCTTATAAGCCTGTCATATTATGTGTCAAAAAGGGTAGTACAGGACAATGCACAGAAGCTTTTAAAAACATCAGTAGAAAGCCAGGCATCTGAAATTGAAGGGTGGCTTGACAAAAATCTTGAATCTTTCTGTATGGCAAAACAGGCATTTGAATGGATAAACTTAAATGACAGGCAGATACAGTCTTTTCTTGATTCATATTATGGTTTTAACAGCAATTTCCCGGAAGGGATATATATATCCAGCACAGATGGAAGGATTTACAAGGGGCATGAGGGTACAAGGCGCAGTGGGAATACCGTTTTACGCAATCCAGACCAAAATGGCAATTATATAAAAGACGGGGATTTTAAAAATAATAAAGCATTAAGGGATAAAAACAGCTGGCAGTTTTATACAACACTTAACGGAGAAGGAAATGCCAGTATACAGAATGGGGAAGTTTATATTAATGTAGATAATGAAGGGACAGCGGATTATAGTATACAGTTTGTACAGACGGCACTGCCAATGCAGGAAGGCGCAGGATATAAATTAAGTTTTGATGCTTATGCAGATGAAGAAAGGAACATAAAAACCGGGATATCAGCACCAGACTATGATTACCAGCGTTATTTTGAAGATACAACAGTTGCCTTAACAAAGGAAAAACAGACATTTACATATGAATTTACTATGGAAGGCAGGGATGATGCAAACGGCCGCCTGGAATTTAACCTTGGTGCGGCAGGTTCAGAAGCAGGTGTACATATAAGCAATGTATCACTGGTAAAAACCAGTGCCGGGAAACCAGCAGCAAATTGGGAAGTTTCTGGTAACATAACACAGGCAGAATGGTTTAAAGAAGCCCTTTGCAGGGTAAATATGGGATTTACCAATGCTTATACAGATGAAAACGGGAAGCAGGTTATAAGTGCATGTGGAATGTTAAAACAGGATGGTAAAGAAGTATATGTAATGTCGGCAGATTTATCACTGGATAAAATAAGTGTATATGTAAACAGTTTTGTTAAAATGGAAAATGCGGAATCATTCTTAGTAAATGCAGAAGACAATACTATACTTGCATCACGTGATACTTCCTTAATTTCAAAGCCGCTTGACAGTACAGGCAGCAGTTTTATGGAAGAGGCAGGCAGAAGAATTGCACAGAATAATTTTGGGCTGGCTGAAATAGATGGCAATATGTCAGTTTTTGAAGAAATAGACGGGACAGAATGGGTACTTGTATCCTATGTGCCCGCAAAGACGGTTTACAGGGATTTGGACTTTATAAGGAACATTATGGTTTTATTTGGGATTGTTTCAGTAATTGTACTTGTAATACTTGCTGAACGTATTATCCATATTGTAATAAAACCTGTAAAGAAGCTGACAGATATTATTAAAACCATGACAGAAGGTGATTTTACTGTCAGAAGTGATACAAAAAGCAATGATGAAATAGGCATAATGGGGCGGTGTGTGGAAAAATTTATTATGGCAATGTCATCAATGATTGCTTCAATAAATGGTGTTTCAGATAAACTCCATAACCAGGCAGACAGCAGCAAAGACGTATCAGGACAGATGTTTAATGCTTCAAAAGAGCAGGACAGGTCAATGAAAGAACTTAATAATACGGTCGGGCAGCTTTCACTTTCTATAGGGGAGATTGCACAAAGCGCAACAACACTTGCAACACTTGTAGAAGAAACTAAAGATGACGGTGACGGCGTAAACAGCAGGATGAAAGAAACAGTCCATGTTTCCCAGGCAGGCAGGGAGTCCATGCAGGATGTAAGCATGGCTATGGAGGAGATTAACAGTTCAGTGAAAAAACTCCAGTCTGCTATTGATGAAGTGGGCAGGGCATCAGAAGAAATTACAAATATTACAAAAGTTATAGGTGAAATTGCAGATGAAACGAACCTTCTGTCGCTGAATGCCTCTATTGAGGCGGCACGTGCAGGTGAGGCAGGAAAAGGCTTTGCAGTTGTAGCACTGGAAATTGGCAAGCTTGCACAGACAAGCGTTGACTCAGTACAGCATATTGATAATCTTGTACTGGAGATAAAAACATCTGTTAAAGATGTTATAAGCCAGGCAGATGACAGTGTAAAAAGCATTAACAGCAGCAGCGTGCTTATAAGGGATGCAGTAGATACATTTGATGTTATTTTTGAAAATATCGAGATAACGGGAAACCTGGTACAAAACATGATACAGAAAGTAGAGAAAGTAGAAGACGTGGCAAGGAATGTTGCGGCAATTTCTGAAGAACAGGCGGCAAGCTCACAACAAATACTTGCTTCTTCAGATATACTTGTAGAACAGGCAAACAGCCTTATGAAAAATAGTGAAACTGTGGCAAAAGAATCCGGGGAACTGACCAGTTCCGCAGAAGAACTTGCAGCACAGATGGGAAATTTCAAAATACAGGATTAAATATAAGGAGGGACAAATAAAGTGGATACAATACATTTTTTAGACAGGGACGGGACTTTTTCAATAGAACAGCCAGAGAACTACAGCGGTTTATATTTTCCAGCAGCAAATGAAAATGGAATTAAAAGTTCTTTATCCCCAGACCTGGGAGGGGATATTAAAATAAACCAGAATGCTTTTCTGCTTGAACCAGCCAGTATAGAAAACCTGCATAATAACCGTTCAACCAGAAACTTCTGGTGCATTACAGGCCAGCTTGGTGCATGGTCTGCAACAGGAGCATCTGCTGAAGAGGAATGCCAGAAATTTACAGAACTGCAGGATAAAAGCTGCCTGCAAGCAGGGTTTATGTGGCAGACTGTTACAAGGAAGTCTTTAAAATACCAGATAGAAGCCAAAGTGACATCTTTTGTACCACTTAAACATAATGTAGAAATTATGTATGTGGAACTTAGAAATACCAGCATGATGGCAAAGCAGGTTACACCTGTAGCTGCAATACCTGTTTTTGGCAGAAGTGCAGATAATATAAGGGACCACAGGCATGTTACATCACTTTTGCACAGAATTAAAACTACAGATTATGGTGTACATATAAAACCATCATTATCTTTTGATGAAAGAGGACACCAAAAAAACAACCTTGTATATTTTGTATGCGGCATTACCGGGAAAGGGGAAAAACCAGAAAGCTTTTACCCTGTTACAGCAGATTATATAGGTGAGGGAGGTACATTTACACATCCATATAAAATTTTAAAAAATGAAAAAGGTGTGCCTTCTGGAACTTATATTGAAGGAAAAGAAGCAATGGGCGGTATACGTTTTCCTGTAACCACATTAAAAGAAGACGGATTTGCGGCATATACAGTTATTATGGGTATTACAGGCAATGAAGAAGATATAGAAGATATTATTAAGGAATACCAGACTACAGAAGCAGTAAAAAAAGCACTGGAAGAAGTAAAAGATTACTGGCAGGAAAAAGTAAATGTAAGATACTATACAGGAAATAACAGATTTGACAATTTTATGCGCTGGGTAAACTTCCAGCCAATATTAAGGCGTATTTACGGATGTTCATTCCTGCCACACCATGATTATGGAAGAGGCGGGAGAGGCTGGCGTGATTTATGGCAGGACTGCCTTTCACTTTTAATTATGGACCCGGGCGGTGTGCGCCAGATGATACTTGACAACTATGGCGGCGTAAGGATTGACGGGACAAATGCTACAATAATAGGAGCCGGGCAGGGTGAATTTATAGCAGACAGGAACGGGATTGCACGTGTCTGGATGGACCATGGTGTATGGCCATTTATAACAACAAATTTATATATCGGGCAGACAGGTGACACAGATATATTAAAAGAAAAGGCCTGTTACTTTAAAGACAGCCAGGCAGAACGTGGAAGAAACCTTGATTCATTATGGGATACAGGTTATGGGCTAAAGCAGAAATGTGAAGATGGAAGCATATATGAAGGCAGCATATTAGAACACCTGCTTTTACAGCACCTGTGTGCATTTTATGAAACAGGGGCACACAACCATATAATGTTACGTGGCGCAGACTGGAACGATGCAATGGATATGGCGGAAGAGAACGGGGAAAGCGTAGCATTTACATGTGCATATGCAGGCAATTTATCACAGATGGCAGGACTTCTGGAATTATTACACAGAAAGTATGGCTGGGAACAGATAGAAATATTAGAAGAAATGGATATTTTATTAAAGGACGGTACAGGGCTTTATGAAGATACATCTGCAAAACAGGAACTTTTAAAAGAGTATGTAAAAAAATGCAGGCATAATATAAGCGGAAGAAAGATACAGGTCAAATTACAAGACCTTGCCACAAACTTAAGAAACAAAGCAGACTGGTTAAAAGGACATATACGCAGTACAGAATGGATTAACGGCTGTGAAGGAGAAGGCTGGTTTAACGGCTATTATGATAATGACAAACAGCCATTAGAAGGATACCAGGACAATGAAGCCAGAATGGTGCTTACAAGCCAGGTATTTGCAATTATGGGAGGTACGGCAGAAAACTGGCAGGCAGAGGAAATATGCAAAAGCGCCAGCCATTATTTATACAACAAAGAAACTGGCGGATACCGTTTAAACACGGATTTTAAAGAAGAAAAATTTAATATGGGGAGAATGTTTGGCTTTGCATATGGAGAAAAAGAAAACGGGGCAGTTTTTTCACATATGGCAGTAATGTTTGCAGAGGCACTTTACCAGAGAGGGTTTGTAAAAGAAGGATACAAAGCGTTACAGGCACTTGCAGACACCTCATTAAATTTTGAAGTTAGCAAAATTTATCCTGGTATTCCAGAGTATTTTAACGGGGAAGGACGGGGGCTCTATAATTATTTAACAGGTGCAGCAAGCTGGTATATGCTGGCAATGGTTACAGAAGTCTTTGGTGTACACGGGGAAGCCGGGGACATGGTAATTTGCCCTAAACTGGTAAAAGAACAGTTTGATGCAGAAGGAAAAGCAGGAATATGCCTTTATTTTGCAGGTAAAAAATTTAATATTACTTATAAAAACCCACAGAAATTAACTTATGGGGATTATATTATAAAAAAAGCAGCCTGTGACAAAATACAGGAATTAAAATGTGACGGCACATCAGTATTTATCAGCAGGGAAAAAATAATATCCGCGCCATACACAGAATTTAATATTGAAACAGAACTTAGTGCAAAATAGTAAAACACTGCAGCCTGGGCAGAACCGCCAGGCTGCAGGCAATACAAACATCACCACGAAGAATGGTAATACTGGTTGCGGTATTTATTAGGGGTTAAACCAACTGTTTTTTTAAAAGTCTGTATAAAATGGCTCTGCGAAGAAAAAGCCAGGTAATTAGCGATATCGACAAGGCTGTAATCAGAATATTTAAGCAGGTTTTCTGATTTTTCAATTTTTTTTTCTAAAATATATCCACTAATAGAAATTCCAAGTTCCTTTTTAAAAAGCCTTGAAAGATAACTCGGTGACAGTCCTGTATATTCAGAAAGGATTTGTACAGTAATCCTTTTATTTAAATGGCTGTAAATAAAATCCATACATATAACAACAGGTTTTGATATTGCAGAACTTTTTTTCAAAAGAGCCATTTTACCAGTAAAATCAAGAGCCATGCTATGGTGCAGCTGTGAAATGGCATTTACAGATGTACATGAATCCATTTTTAAAATATAAAAATCACTCAGGCGGTAAGCCTGCTCCAGTTCCATGCCTGCTGTTACACACTGCCTTGTAATCATTGCAACTGTAATAACAAAATGGTATTTAAGATTAGTTAAGTGGTTTGTAGAAAGAATCCCCATGCCTTCAGGGCTGGTAAAAGTATCTTGCTGGCAGTTCTTTTGCACAAATTCCATATCCCCTGAACTGACAGCATGGTAAAAGGAATATTCCTCCTCAAACGGGCGGTGTGTTATAGCTTCTTCACTTCTTTGCAATTCCTGTTCATACCACTCTTTACGCAAATTCATAAATAAAATCCTTTCATCTGGCAGGGGGAAGCCTTTTAAATTCTTGCAAAAAACATTCTCCCATGCTATAGTCTATACATATAGGAAACACACTTTTGTATAATTAATAATTATTATAGCATGATTTTGATATTTTTGTACAGGAGTTTATATTTTTACGGGATATAATTTATAAACAATTTTATCATTAAAATTATTTTTAACAGATGTAATAATAAGCTGGTTATGGACCACCAGAACAGCACAGAAGGGGACGGTATATAGAAATTGGAAGGGAATATATATTGGATTGTCCTGGTTTATTTATTAATTATGAATATAACCGGATTATCCGTTATGGGAATAGATAAATTAAAGGCAAAACGCCACACATGGAGGATTCCAGAAAAAACATTGTTTTTAGTAAGTATATTTGGCGGAAGTGCCGGCACATGGGCGGGGATGTATCTGTTCAGGCACAAGACAAAACATTGGTACTTTGTGGCTGGGATGCCCGCAATACTTGTAGTACATATTGTAATTTATGTTTCATTAAATTCCATTTTTGCCAGATAAAGAAGAAAATTGGCACAAAAAATTTCTTGCTTCCTGCTGCCATGTATGATATATTTAAATATATAAAAAAGAGCAACCGCCCACAAAGTGGCTGGCCTCCGCATTGTAAACTATAAGCCTGCCTGCATCCGCCAAGATTACAAGGCAGGTTTATTTATTTGCGCTTATTGTTCCTATCTATGTAGGTAAGCAATGCAATAAGAAAGTTACCGCCTAAAAATAACAGGCTTAAAACCTGGTAAGTATCCATATGCACCACCTCCCATTCTTATGTAAAGTTGGGAGGTTTTCCACCTTGTAACACGGTTACCCTTGATGAAAATATAACATATTTTCTGTGATGGGGCAATATCTTTTGTTCTTCAGTATAAATACAGGCTTTATAAATAAAACTGCTGCCAGTATTATTTTTTTGATAATTATAATATTAATCATATGTAGATATTTTGAAATTATTATAATATTTTATATCATGTGTAAATGATTCTATTCTGTACTTTAAATATTTAAAAAATCCCTGGTTCTTGATTACCAGACAGTTATGTTTTGTAATAATATTATCTATTATTTTTTTCAAATCCTGTATAGTAAACTTTTTTATATAATTATCTGTAAATTCACGTGTTATGAGAAGTCCAATAATATTTTCTTCTGGCATAATAAATATTTTTAAAGTATTATCCCGGTTTTAAATGTTTATGCCTTAGCGGCAAACATTTGTTTTAAAATCTGGCATATTATTATTTGTAACACCGGAAATAAGCAATTTTCAAATTACATAATATATTTCGCAAAAAAATTTCAAAAAAGTGCTAAACTTTTTTTTAATTAAGACGAAATACTTTACAAGAGTTATATGTAGTATAGATGAATTTTAAAATGCAGGTTTAATCCCTGGAAATACCAATGAGGCAGTCCAGTAACATCATGGCTTGCCTGGCAGGGACAGCCCGTTTTTATATGGTATTTGTAATTATAACAGGAATATTTGCATACAGTTATATACAAGGTGCCGTACCACCTTGTAAGGCTGGAAAGAATATAATGCCTGTTATGGTACTGTATACCAGAAAGAAATGGCAGGCTTTGCTGGCATGGCATGGACAGATATTAGAAACCAATGCTTGTAACAATAATTAATTAGCAAATTTAGTAAAAATGAGGCAGCTATTAAGGGAATGTAGAGTATGTATTCTTTAAGCTGAGGTGGACATAATCTGTGTTACCAGTTTATATACACTATAAGAGGCATAATATTTATTGTGTAAATAAATTGCAATATGGCATATAGGGCAGTAAGTTCTGTTCCAGAATGAGAAAAAGGGTACAGAGGAAGATTTTGTACCACTGGCTGCATTTAATTACGGGGCTTATAGTGTATAGGGGCTTTGCCTGGTATTATTCTATATGGATTAAACATATTTGCTTTTGACGTGGCAAATATATTGCAACAGTAATACATATATTACCAGACTGGCGGGTCTGGGGCAGAAGAATGGCAAGGTGTGGCAGCGTTGTTACATTCTTTATATTGTGTTGTTTTATTTGCAGGTGCATTTTAACTTTATTTAACTGTTTTCCGTATAGCTCTTTTGGTTGGATGGAACATATTATTTCTATGTATATAATATATTATAGAAGTATTATTATCCAGGCCAGATAAGGATGGATGGCGTTGGATGAATTAACACAAGGATGTAAAAAATGTAAGGTAATTACAAGGAGGTATTCATTATGAGAATTAAAAGAGTATTACAAGGGACTGCATTAACAGCCCTTGCTGCAGCAGCATGGATGGGTGCAGGTTCTGCAGATGCTTCAGCAGCAGTTAACCCTAAAACAGGTGTTACATTTGATGGTACTAGTTTAAAGTTAAAAGCAGAAGATGATGATTTAGAAATTATGACTAGTGTGGCAAAAGTAAGCACAAAAGGTGTTAAAATATCTTCATGGGATGTATATGAAGGTAATAGTGCTGTAGTAGACTTATCTAAATTAAATGTTACAAAGGATAATTATATTGCAATTAAGACAGATGATGCACCTGCCTTTTTGGTAAAAATTGCTGCAACAACAAAGAAGACTAAAGTTACTATTGATAAAGAAAAAGCTACAATAACTAAGGTTGACTTATCAGCGGGTACAGCTGATAAGGTACAGGTCAGGACAGCAGTTGGCTCATATGGTACTGCTAAGGCTGTTGGGGACTGGGATTTGTCTAATTACCAGTACCAGGGTGCTTCATTATATGTAAGAATACCTGCAGCTCCAACTGCTCCAACAATAGAAGAGGCAAAGCTTGACAGTGCTGTTAAAGATGATACAACAAAATATGATGTATATGATATAGGAACTCTTCCTGGCAAAGAAGCAAAAGTTAATATTGCAAAACAGGCTAATGGTCCTTCAGTTCCTGTAGATTATGTAAAAGGAAAAGTAACTATCCCTAACAAAACACAGTACCGTGTTGTTGTTAAAGGTACTGCACTTGCTTCATCTTCCTCAGCTGTTACAACACAAAAAGACCCTAAAAATGTTAGCGAACTTTTAAATGGTGCTAAGAAAGCTATATTAGAGGTACGTAAAGCAGCAACTACAGGTAAAAAATGCGCTTCTAAGTGGACACGTGTTGTAATAGAAGCACCAAAGACATTTGAAGAAGACAGTATTGCTAAAAAGTTTAATGCAGATGCAGCAACTGGTGATGCTATTGCAGAAGTTACAACTAATGGTGCTCTTAAAATAAAATATGCAACTAAGACAGTAAAGAGAGTTGAAAGCAAGACAGGATTTGAGATTACGAATGAAACTAAAGTTGCATTCCAGTATTATGTAGGAGACAATGCAAATACAGCTGTAGATAAAGATATTAAGACATTAAAAGCAGAGAAGGGTAAAGCTACTCTTAAGAAGGAAGCTGCTGCTGGTAAGAAAATATGGATTCGTGTAGCTGGTGAGAAGAAGTCAGCACGTTGGGCAGGAGAATGGACAGAACTTGGTACACTTCCAACAATTAGCTAATCAGATTTGATTAAACTATTTATACATACTAAAGATTTTTTACCAGAATGTTATTGTTTTGTACTATATTAAAATTAGGAGAGAGGATTGTTAAAACGGTCCTCTCTTCCTCTATTATGCTAGTTTAATTTATATATCACCATAGACATAAATAGTAAAATAGTTTTTAAATTTGAAAAGAATGCTTTTTACATTTTCCAGTGTGATAATTATCTGCTTTACAGACCATGAATTTCCTAATGAAATGCCTTTGTTGTATTAGTTTTATAACAGTACAGATTTTACACTTTATACATCAGATAAGTTATTATTGCGCATCTTTGGCTAATAATAGTAATAATAAACCGAATGACATAGAAATGAGGAAAGATTAAATGAAAAGAAAATATTATTATATTTGTTTATTAATATTGTGTATAACAGCTATAACCGGCTGTTCTAAGGAAAAAGATAATACTACAGATGCCCTGCAGGTAAAATATAATGTAAACAGTGGTTTTCTTGAAGGTGCAGGGATAAGTTTCCAGATTGATGACAAGAATGCAGCTGTTGCAGGACACTGTGACATGGATATAGAGAAAATTGAAGTTCCAGATAAGATTAATTATGAAAATAAAGACTATCCTGTTGTAAAAGTTATAAGCAGTGCTTTTGAATCTGATACAAGTCTTGTAAGTTTTAAAGCAGGAAATAATATAACAGAAATTGAAGAAAGTGCATTTTATTCATGTGATACTTTAAAAACTATTGATTTGAATAATACTGTCAAGGTAATTGGTGCAGATGCTTTTGGCGGGTGTTCTGACTTAAAGGAAGTAAAAGGTGCTGGCGCTTTAACCAGTATTTCAGACAATGCCTTTAGTGCATGTTATGCACTTGAATATATTTTTATATCTAAGAATGTAGAAAGTATGGGCATTGAAATCTTTTCAGATTGTGAAGGGCTTAAGAAATGTGACCTTGAGGAAGGTTTAACATTTATCGGGCAGGGGATGTTTACTAATTGTACAAACCTTTCAGAGATTTCAATTCCAAAAAGTGTAACAACTATTAATGAAGAAGCGTTCTGGGGCTGCAGTGCCATTAAGGAGCTGGAACTGCCAGAAGGACTGGTTGTAATTGGTGATAAAGCTTTTTATGATACAGAAATTAAGACATTAAAATTGCCAGAGGGTATAACAGGCATTAAGTTTGATATGCTTGATGGTATGGTTGAGTTAGAAAGTATTACAGTGCCTTCATCAAAGGAAAGTATGTATAAGGAACAGTTTAATGAATATGGAATTGAGATAAATGTTTATTAAATAATACAAATTTACAGTTATCTATTCACATTTTATGGAAAAATGCCGACAATATTTATAAGAGTTTTTTGACATAGAATTAAAGGGGGTATTATTATGAGAACTAAAAGGGTATTACAGGGTACTGCTTTAACAGCCTTTGCTGCTGCTGCGTGGCTTGGCGCTGGTCCTGCTGGTGCATCAGCGGCGGTTAGTATTGCAGATGTTACATTTGATGAACAAAATGTAAGTCTTGAAGTAAAGTTTAATGACCCTGAACTTATGGTTGGAATGGCTAAGGTTGATAGAAATAAAAAGGCTAAAGTAGCTGCATGGGATATATTTGAGCCAGAGACTGGCAAAACAAATGGTACTGCCAGAATTGATTTATCCAAGTTAAGTGTTGTAAAAGATAATTATATTGCAATTACAACTAATGATATGGAGATACCGCTGTATATAAAGCTGGCGGCTACAGCTAAGAGGAATAAAATAACATTTCATAAAGATACAGCAAAGATAAGTGATTTTAAAGCAGATGGCAAAGATGTTACAGATATCGAGTACAGAAGGACAACTGATGCCTGGACTAATAAAACCATTAAGATATCACAGATAGGATTTTCAGAGTACCAGTACCAGGGTGCTGTATTATATTTAAGAGTGCCCGGCATTGACGAGTTAAGTAAAATTACAACAGGCAAGGCAGGCAGCACTGACGACCCATATAAAGACTTAAAAAAGGAACAGGTAGATATTAATACTATCAATAATAATCCTGCAATCATGGCAGATGTATATAGTATAGGAAGCCTTCCTGGCAAGGAAGTAAAGCTTAATGTTGCCAAACAGGCAAACGGGCCTTCTGTTCCTGTAGATTATAAAAAGGGCACAGTAACTGTTAATAAGAATTTAGAGTACCGTGTTATTAAGGATAGTGGAATTGTTTCATATGCTGCCATAGCTTCCAAGTCTGTTAAAAAGGTCAGTGACATTTTAGGGGCATCAGATGGTTCAGCTGCTGTATCATCAGGTGTAATAGAAGTACGTAAAGCCCCTGTATCAGCTGGAAAAGGCAAGAGTGCTTCAAAGTGGACACGTATCAGGCTGGAAGAGCCAAAGGCACTTGCACTTGCATCAGGTACAGCTGATATCAATACTTTAACAACTGATAAACCACTTACAATTTCAACAGCTACTGGTGCTGTTATTGAAGCTGTATATAAACTTAACAGCAAGAACACGGCTGTTACACACTTAACCCTTACAAATAAAACCAGTGATAACTATGAGTATTATTTAGGTTCTGCTGTTCCTGAGGCTGGAGATAAAGCAATTAAGACAATAAAGGGAAATAAGA
This sequence comes from uncultured Lachnospiraceae bacterium, assembly GCA_910577825.1. GTDB lineage: Bacteria > Bacillota > Clostridia > Lachnospirales > Lachnospiraceae > Butyribacter. Next base: position 38,782 of record CAJTOK010000017.1, read on the forward strand.
CAGCCAGTATTAAAAAAGATGATGTTAATGGGAAAAACATATATATACGTATGGCTGGTGACAAGAAAACCAAGAGATGGGCAGGAGAATGGACAAAGGCTGGAACAAATATTAAAGTTCCTGAAATTGCTGCTTCTAAGTAATAATTCAGGCTGTTAAAGGGGGTATTTTTATGAGGATAAATAGATTATTACAGGGAATGGCTGTTACTGCACTGGCGGCAGCAGCATGGGCTGGCATAGGCTCTGCTGGTGCATCAGCAAGCATTAATATAAACAATGTAAGTGTTAATACAAATGACCAGCAGATAGTTGTTACACCAGGTCCAGGTGATAAAGAGGTTTTATTTGGCATAGCTAAAAAAGGTAATAACAGGAAAGCTGGCAAAACAGTATTTAAAGTATCTGCATGGGATGTACATGATGTTAATGGTGCTGCTAAGGTTACAATGGATTTATCAAAGTTAAATGCTGCAAAGGATAATTTTATTGCAGTTATGACAGGTGATATGGATACGCCATATATAATAAGGATTCCAGCATCAGACAAGGTTAATGTTTTAACATATAATGCAGAGAAGCATGTATTAGATTTTAAAGCTGGCAACAATAAAAGAAATGCCGTTGCAGTAAAGGCTTTCCAGTACAGGATACCAGGAGGCGGCTGGACTACAGTAAATGAAGACAAGGTAAATAAAGGTGTAACTGAAAATATTTTTTCAGAATACCAGAGCTACGGTGCTTCACTGTATGTAAGGACTTTAGCTGTACAGGAAAACCTTAAACAGGATTCTTATTATTCTGATGTATATGATGCAGGTAATATTGATAAAAAGCTTGAGGTATATGTTGCAGGAAAGCTTCCTGGCAAGATATCAAAGCTTAATATTGCTAAACAGGCAAACGGGCCTGCTGTTTCTGTACAGTATGCAGCAGGGACTTTAACACTTCCAAAGGCTGCTGAATACCGTGTGCTTATTAAAGAAGAAGGGGCAGACGGCAAGAGTAATTATACATTTAAAGAGTTCCAGAAGACAGAAGGGGATAAAACCAGTACAACAAATATTGAAGCAACTAATGCCACAAAAGTTACAAAAGGTGTAAAAGTAGATACACTTCTTAGTACAGATGCTAAACCTGCTACAGCTGGTGCAGCCGGGGTTCTGGAAGTACGTACCAAAGCTAAGGTTAATGATTCTTCACCTAAGAAGGCTAAATGTGCTTCTAAATGGACACGTGTCAATATTGAAATTACAGCACCTCTTACTGATGACGAACTTGGTGGTACAGAAACTATAGCAAAAGCCACAAGTACAGACTCTGTAAGCGGGGGTGTTTTACATGCTATAGTCAGAGTAAAGAAAGATGATAAATATATAGAGGTTGTAAAAGTTGATTATGGTACTTCGGCTACATCAGGAAGTATTGGTACAATCAGGTTTACTAATATAGGCAGTGATGATTACCAGATTACGGTTTCAAAGGAAAAAGTTGATGATGTTTCAAAATTACCAACAACAGGCACAGGTGTAAAAACACTGGCAGCAGGAAATGTTTCAACTAAAATAGTGAATTTTACCAATGTAGAAGATGGCAGTTATATTTATATACGTAAGGCTGGCAACCAGAGCAAAAAGAAATGGGCTGGTGTTTACAGGCTGTTTGGAGTGGCTGATTTTCCTAAGAAGTAATAGAATTACAGTTGTAGATAATATATTTAAATAACCTGTGGGTAATTAAAAAGGGGCAAGGCTCAGGCTTTGCCCCTTTTTATATATCTGTCTTACAATCTTGACTTAAAGCCTGTCCAGGCATATAATAAAATAGTTACCGGGGATTATTTTTGAAGGGGAGAAGGAGAAAAAATATGGCAAATAAAAATAATAAGCTTACTAAAGACGTTGGGCAGGGGGCAGCATTAAGAAGGCTTGTAAAACATGCCCTGATGACAGTTGTAACAGGGGTTGCATTACTGGTAATGACGATACTTGCCAGTGTTATTTCATCAAGTGTACAGTCGGAGCAGCTTAATGCTACAAAGGCACTGAACCAGTACCGCAATGGTTCAAAAATCCTTACATATTCTGTGCAGTCATATGCGGTTACAGGCAATAAAATTTATTATGATGATTATATGAAAGAACTGGAACAGGACAAGTCAAGGGAAAAAGCACTGGAAGTATTAAAAGGCATACATATTACAAATAGTGAATGGGATGAGTTAAATAAAATTTCAGGTCTTTCAGAAGGGCTTGTACCAACAGAAGAGAAGGCTATGGAGTGTGCAGCCGCCGGGGATACACAGACGGCATGCAGTTATGTATTCAGTGATGAATATGAGAGTACAACCAGCCAGATAAATACGTTTACCGATGAAGTTATTGATAAAATACAAGACAGGAACAGTGACAAGCGGAAAGTTATCAATGTAATAATGGTTATAATACAAGTGTTATTTATTGCTGCATTTATATTTATAGTAAATGATATCCTGAAAATAATCAGGTTTGCCAGGCAGGAACTTCTTGTGCCTGTTGAAAAGGTATCCCAGCAGATGTCAGAGCTTGCAAAAGGGAATTTTAGCGCACCTCTTGATATGAAGGAGGATAACAGCGAAGTAGGTTCTATGGTGTGTTCAATTAATTTTATGAAGAGCAATATTACAAGTATGGTTAAGGAAATATCAGATATACTTGAACATATGAGTAATGGTGATTATAATGTTGGTATACAGCAGGAGTATGTCGGGGACTTTATCCAGATTAAAGACTCATTTATAAGTATTGGGGAGAAAATGAGGAAGAGCCTTTTAACAATACGTGAAGTTACCGGGCATATTGATAATGGTTCAGAACAGCTTTCATGTGCTGCAGAAGACCTTGCAGAAAGCTGTACTTCACAGGCAATGCAGGTATCAGAACTTGTAAGCATTATTGGCAGGATTACGGAAAGTATGGAAACTAATGCGCTTGAAGCCAAAGAATCAGTCGGGATTGCATCAAGGGCAGGTGCATCATTGCAGACAGGTAATGAAAAGATGCAGGAGTTAATAGATGCAATTAGTGAAATAAGTAAATGTTCAGAACAAATAGGGTCAATTATCGGTGATATTGAAGATATAGCATCACAGACTAACCTGCTGTCTTTGAATGCTGCTATTGAAGCAGCAAGGGCAGGTGAAGCAGGAAAGGGATTTGCTGTTGTTGCAGAGCAGGTCAAGAGCCTTGCAGAAGAGTCAGCAAAGGCTGCAGGAAGGACAACAAACCTTATTGAAACAACAATAGATGCAGTAGATAAAGGGATTTCAATCGCCAATGAAACCGCTGGTGATATGTCTGAAGTTATGGACGGTGCAAAGGAAGCAACACAGAAAATGGGACAGATAGCTTCAATGTTACAACGTAATGTTGAACATATGCACGAAGTAAATGAAAATATTTCACAGGTTTCTGCAGTGGTAGATAATAATTCTGCTACATCAGAAGAAACAGCGGCTATAAGCCAGGAGCAGAAACAGCAGGTAGAAGCAATGGTGTCTTTAATGAACCAGTTTGTAATATAAAGCAGTTATTGCAGATTGAGTATACCTGTTTTATATTATATTGTGAAAGGAGTTATAGTAATGACAGTAGAGGAGTGTTATAATGCTTTTGGAGGGGATTATAAACAGGCTGCCGGACGCCTGTACAGTGATGCAATTATTAAGAAATTTATGATTAAATTTCCATCACAGTGTGGTTATGATGAACTTTGCAAAGCAATAGAAGAAAAGGATTATAAAGCGGCTTTTGCAGCAGCGCATACATTAAAAGGTGTATGTATGAATTTAAGTTTTACAGCTCTTGAAGAATCCAGTTCTATGCTTACAGAGGCATTGCGCAACGGCTTTTCTGAGGAAGTGCCTGGCCTGTATATAAAAGTACAGAGTGATTATAAAAGGATATTGGATGTAATTAATGAAATTGCCTGAAAATGCCCAGGCAGGATAAATTATAAAAGGAGGTTTATTATGGTTAAACATATTATTTTATGGAAATTAAAGGACGGTCTGGATGGAAAGGGCAAAGAAGAGGTACTTAATGGAATTAAGGACAGCCTTGAAGGACTTTATGGAAAAATACCAGGACTTTTAAAGATATCAGTGGAAATTTCGCCGCTTCCTTCTTCAAATGCTGATGTCATGCTTTACAGTGAGCTTGAAAGTGAAAGTGCATTAAAAGAATACCAGACGCACCCGGAACATGTAAAGGCAGCAGATACTTATGTGCGCCCGTATACAGAAACCAGGATGTGCATGGATTGTGAAGGATAAGCTATGTATGACAGGCTGACTAAAAAAGATATTGAAAAGATGGAGCAGGAAATAGAGCACAGGAAGCTTGTAGTAAGAAAACAGGCTCTGGAGGATGTGAAGGAAGCAAGGGCACATGGCGATTTAAGTGAAAATTTTGAATATAAAGCAGCTAAAAAGTTTAAGAATGAAAATGAAAGCAGGATACGCTACCTTGAAAAAATGGTTAAGACTGCACAAGTTATTGAAGACAGGTCTTTAAGTGATGAGGCGGGTTTAAATGATACAGTTGTTTTATATATTGAAGATGAGGACTGTGAAGAGGAATATAAGATAGTAACAACAGTAAGATGTGATGTCCTTAATAACCTGATTAGCATTGAATCACCTATGGGCAGTTCCCTTTTAGGACATAAAGCAGGGGAACGGGTTTATATTGCTATAAATGATAAGAGCGGTTATTATGCACAGATAAAAGAAATACGTAAAAGTGATGATGAAACAGAAGGAATAAACAGGTTTTAAGTTGCAGGTAAAAGGTAATTATAGTATAACCAGTAATAAGTTTTTTCAGAAAGCAGAACCAGGAGGTACGGGTATGAAAAAAACCAGGAACAGAAGTGTTGCCCTTTATATTATAATACCAGTTATTATCATAGGGCTTTTAAGCGGGTTTTCCATTAATGTTTCTTTATCAAGCCTTAACAAGGTTAACAATGCAAGCCATAAGATATCTGATGAACAGATTGAAAATATCACTGTTCTTAACAATATAAGTGTAAGAAGTGAACGCATACAAAGAATTATGTATGAACTCTGCATTGCAAGCAATAGGACCTCAATGGAACAGATATGGGCAGAAGCAGAAGATGCAATTAAAGAAGCTGGTGTTATTATGCAGCAGCTTAGCGGCATGTTTACAGATAATGAAGTAAAAGATAAATTTGCAAAATATGAACTTGACTATTCTGCATTTATAGAAGATGTAGAAAAACTTGCAGGACTTGCATCAAAGGATACCGCAGAAGCTATAAATTTTGCATCATATAACCTTGCCAGGTGGTCAGATATTTTACAAGGGGACATTAACAATATTATAACTGCTAATGGCAATGTAACAGAAGGGCTTAAAAATGAGCTGGATTCAGTATACACAAAGTCAAAAACAACAGGCATTGTACTTCTTTTTGTTATTTTTATAGTAATAGTTATGGTAATTATTACTATATTACTGGCAGTAATAAAGCCTTTAGGGAAAATGAATACTGAGCTTGACAGCATTGTGAATGATATTAATGCTGGCAGGGGGGATTTGTCAAAAAGGATTTCTGTTAAATCCGGCAATGAGATAGGCCGTGTATCCCTTAATATTAATGAGTTTATAAGCAAGCTGGAAAATATAATGCGGATAATAAAAGCTAATTCCAAAGACCTTGATAATAGTGTAAGTAATGTTGCAAGAAAAGCAGAAAATGCAAATGCCAGTGCATGTGATATATCTGCGGTAATGGAAGAACTGTCTGCCACAATGGAGGAGGTAGCAGCTACAGTCCATAATGTTGATGAAGAAACAGTAAGCGCCAATGGCAAAGTGGATAATATGTCAGAAGAAACAGGCGAAATACTGGATTATGCAAAACAGATGAATGAACGTGCCACAGGGCTTGAAAAAACAGCTGAAAGCAGTAAGAATGAAGCTAACAATATGCTTTCTGTAATTATGCAGGAATTAAAAGAAGCCATGGAAAACAGCAGGCAGGTAGAAAATGTGTCACAGCTTACAACAGATATTTTAAGTATATCAAGCCAGACGAACCTTCTTGCACTTAATGCGTCTATTGAAGCAGCAAGGGCAGGTGAGGCAGGAAAAGGGTTTGCTGTTGTTGCAGATGAAATCAGGCAGCTTGCAGAATCAAGCAAGGATACAGCCAATAATATCCAGGGAATTAATGAAATGGTTATTGAGTCTGTACACGGGCTTATAAATTCAGCTAATAAGATAACAGAATTTATCGAAAGCACAGTGCTTCCTGATTATGATAAATTTGTAACAATAGGGCAGCAGTATAATGCAGATGCAACACATATTAATGATACAATGAATAACTTTGAAAAGCTTTCATCTGACCTTGCAGGTATAATTAATTCAATAACTGGTTCTATAGATGGCATTACAAAAGCAGTTGAAGAAAGTGCAGATGGCGTGGCAAGCGCTGCTGGCAATGTTGATTCAATGGTTGCCAGTATAAGTGATATGAATAAGGAGATGGGGACTAATGAAGAAATTTCTGCAAAGTTTAAAAAGGAAACTGATTGTTTTGTAAATCTTTAAGTAAGATAAACAGGTATTTAAAATGTAAAAGGTGGCTTTTAAAATGAAAGAGAATAATAAAATTGCATATTGTACACAGTATTCAATGTGTGTGGCAGGAGGTTTTATTGCAGCATATGCAGTATTAAACCATGCGGATTTTCTCGCATCTGCCCAGACAGCGAATCTTATAAACCTTGTATTGTGTATAACTGGGAAGGATTTTCCACAAATGTGCCTGCGCCTTATAGCAGCAGTAATTTATATGGCGGGGCTGTCAGTCCCGGTAATAGTTGCAAAGTATACACACATCAATATGAAGCTGTTGTGCATATTTATAGAAATGTCTATGATAGTAATTTTATTTTTCATTACTAAAAGGGTAAATACAATTATTGCGTTATATCCTGTATTTTTTATGACATCAATACAGTGGAATTCATTTCCTGGCGCCGGGGGCTTTGTAAGTTCTTCTATATTTTCAACTAATAACCTGAGGCAGTTTACTACATCATATGTAGAATACATTTGTAGTAAAGACAGGGAACATCTCAGGAAGACAAAGTTCTTTGGAGGGGTTCTTCTGTCATACCATGCAGGTGTTATATTTTCATATTTTATTTATAAACAGTTTGCAATGAAGGGTGTTATATTCTGCCTGCTTCCATTATTAACTGGGATGTTATTCCTTGAAATGGAGAATGGCGGTTTTGCAGGAGTTAAGAAAGAACTTCTGGCTGCAAGAAGGATAATTGCAGCAGGAAAATAATGTTTGGAGAGGAGATTTTAATGGACAGGAGATTAAAAAGAGGGGCAGGCATATTACTTCCTATAAGTAGCCTGCCTTCACCATATGGAATAGGCACATTTGGCAGGGCAGCATATGAATTTGCAGATAAGTTAAAAAGGGCAGGGCAGACATACTGGCAGGTACTTCCTATAGGGCCTACAAGTTATGGGGACAGCCCGTACCAGTCATTTTCTACATTTGCAGGCAACCCGTATTTTATAGACCTTGATATGCTTGCAGAAGAGGGGCTTCTTAATAAAAAAGACCTTGCGGCAATAGACTGGGGATATGCAGAAGATAATATAGATTACAGTAAAATATATGAGAACAGGTTTAAAGTGCTTAAAGAGGCATTTGTAAAGACAAAGGAATGTGACAGCAAAGAATACATCCAGTTTATAGCAGAAAATAAAGACTGGATTGAAGACTATTCATTATTTATGTCATGTAAAGAATATTTCGGGCAGAAAGAATGGCTTTTATGGGATGAAGATATTAAGATGAGAAAGCCACAGGCAATTAAAAAATATTCAGGACTTCTAAAAGAACAGGCTGGTTTCTGGAAATATGTACAGTTTAAATTTTACAGCCAGTGGAATAAGCTTAAGAAATTTGCCAACAGCAAAGGAATAAAAATAATTGGTGATATCCCTATTTATGTGGCACTTGACAGTTCAGATGTATGGGCAAACCCTGGACAGTACCAGCTGGATGAAAAACTTATGCCGGTAGACGTAGCTGGATGCCCTCCAGATATATTTTCAAGTTATGGCCAGAAGTGGGGCAATCCATTGTATAACTGGGATGCCATGGAAGAAGACGGCTTCAAATGGTGGAAAAGAAGGATGAAGTCTGCTGCAGGGATGTATGATGTAATAAGGATTGACCACTTTATAGGAATGGCAAAATATTATGCAATACCTGCAGATGGCGTGCCAGCAGAAGGTGAATACAGGCAGGGGCCGGGAAACAAGCTTACCAGTGCAATAGATGAAGCAATAGGTGATGCACAGATTATAGCCGAAGACCTTGGCGTGGCAATGCCAGAGGCAAAGAAACTCCTTAGTGAAACAGGTTATCCTGGAATGAAAGTGCTGGAATTTGCATTTGATGGCAGCAGCTCTAATGAATACCTGCCACATAACTATGATAAAAACTGTGTTGTATATACTGGCACACATGATAATGAAACACTGTCAGGATATCTTGGCACACTCCGTGGCAAAGGTTATAATTACCTTAAATCATATACTGGTGGCAAAAGCAATGAAGAACTTGCTATGAAAATAATGCAGCTTGCTTATGGAAGCACTGCGGATACAGCAGTACTGCAGATGCAGGACATACTTTTTAAAGATAATGCTGCAAGGATGAACCTTCCTTCAACTATAGGGCAGAACTGGAGATGGAGGCTTAAAAAAGGCGAATTTACACAAAGGGAAGCAGAGAAACTTTTTAATATGGCAGAACTTTATTACAGGCTTCCAGAAGAAACATATAATGAGCTTAAAGCAAAGGAAGCAAGAAAACGCCAGAAAGGAAGCAGGGGACAGAAAAACAGGGGAAGAAAACGCCGCCGTATGGCATAATTGCAGGTGTTATTTTTATAATTTTAATATTAATAATAGAAGCTGGAACATTTAATAAAAATAAATGTTCCAGCTTTTTTAATAAATAATATTGACTTTATAGGAAAAAAATGTATAATTATATACATGAACAACCGATTGCGCACCTTTAAGGAAAGAGGAAATTAATCTATGGGAAAGACAAGGAAGTCTAAAATAGAACTCCGTTATTATAAGATGCCAGCAGGTATACCTGTTTTAGCACTTTTAGGAAAGGAGTGGATAAGGACTTATGGCGTGGGGATAGATTATTTACACTTTCATAATTGCATGGAAATCGGGTACTGTTACAATGGCACTGGCATATTAACCATCGGGGAGGAAGATTACCATTTTTCTGGAAACCAGTTTTCCATAATACCACAGAGCTGCCCGCATACAACTACAAGTGACCCTGGGACGCTAAGCCGCTGGGAATATATTTTTGTTGATGTAGATGAACTTTTTAAAGAATTATACCCATCCAGCATTAATGAAAAAAGAGTCCAGTGGATTACCAGCAGGATTAATTCAAAAGGCCTTTTTCTAGAAGTGGCAGATTACCCGGCAGTTGCAGGCAAAATCCGTGAGGTACTGGATATTATGAGAAAGAAAGAGGAATTTTATCCAGAAGAAGCCAAAGGGGTTTTAATATCATTGCTGCTTGGGATTGCAAGAAGAAATAAAGACAACAATACAGATACCGTCCAGGGCATTGAAGATAAGAAAAATAATATTATTGTTTCGGGGACTTTAGATTACATAAAGGAACATTATATGGAGCCAGTACGCATAGAACAACTGGCAGGGAAGTTCCATATAAGTGAAACACATTTCCGGAGGCTGTTTTCTTCATGCCTGAATATGGGACCGCTAGAATATATTAACCTTGTGCGTATACAGAATGCCTGTGAAATGCTTAGAAAAACAGACAGACTTGTGTCAGATATTGCATTTAAATGCGGTTTTTCTACACTTTCAACATTTAACCGTAATTTTAAACAGGTAATTGGATGTTCACCATACGAGTGGAGAAAAAACCCGTCAAATTTTGAACAACAGATAATGAAGTTTAATATACATTCGGAAGAAGGATGGTAAACGTTTAAGTATAATGTATTATAAAAAGGGAATATTAAAAATAGACATAAAATTGTATATAGGCTGGATTTTTAATAGCAGTTTTATAATAAGATAATCGAAAATGCAATGTATATGATTGAAAATGCAAACAGCGTCCCAGAGTATAATGGTATAATATGCCTATAAAAAGTAGTAATTACTGCTTAAAATTGTATAAAATTACTAACCAAGGATGGTTATGAATTTATCTAAAGGAGGAAAAAGGAATGAGAAAAAAATCATTAGTATGTTGCTTTGTGCAACAATGGCAGCAACAATGGTAACTGGATGTGGTGATACATCAGGAGACGGGGACAAGACACCTTCATCAAATGCTGGCAGCCAGGCAGACGGGGACAAGGCAGGCGGCAGTTCAGGTGAAACTGTTAAACTTACACTCTGGGCTGCAGAGGAAGACCAGGATTTTGCAAAGGAACGTGTAGAAAAGTTTAAGGCAGCTTATCCAGATACAAAATTTGATATCCAGATAGGTGTTGAATCAGAGTCTACAGCTAAAGATACTGTACTTACAGATATTGAGGCTGCAGCAGATGTATATTCATTTGCAAGTGACCAGCTTGCTGACCTTGTAAAAGCAGGTGCGCTGGCAGAGCTTAATGAAGAGGTTGATACAGTGCTTTGCTAAAACCGGCAAATCACTTGACGATATAAAAAGTACCTATGTGGCAGATTCGGTTGAAGCAGCAAGTATAGACGGCAAGCTTTATGCTTTTCCTGCAACAGGGGCTAATACTTACTTCCTGTATTATGATTCTTCTGTTATTACAGCAGAAGATGCTGCAACATGGGACACTCTTCTTAAAGCAGCACAGAAGGCTAAAAAGAAAGTAGGCATGACATTTAATTCAGGCTGGTACAATGCTTCATTCTTCTATGGCGCTGGATTTACTACTGACTTAAATGCTGACGGGACTACTGCGATTGACTGGAATGGAACAAGTGCAGACGGGCATTCAGGTGTTGATGTAGTCAAGTCAATGTTAGATATAGCATCAAACCCTGCTTTCCAGCCAATGACAAGTGATAATGGTTCTAACTTAATTGCATCTGGCGACCTTTGTGCAGCAGTATCTGGTACATGGGATGCTGAAGTTGCAAGTAAAGTATGGGGTGATAACTATGCAGCAATTAAACTTCCTGCTTTTTCAGTTGCAGGCAAAGATGTACAGATGAGGCCAGCTTATGGATATAAGTTTGAAGCGGTTAATGCCTATTCAAAGAATTTAGGATGGGCTGCACTTCTTGCACAATTTATGACTAATGAAGAATCACAGACTATCCGTTTTGAAAAACGTGGCGAAGTTCCTACTAATAATGCTTCACTCCAGGCAGATTCCCTTAAAACTAATATTGCGGTAGTTGCTGCAGTATCAGAAGGCGAAATAGGTGTAATCCAGAAAGTAGGCGGCAAATACTGGGACCCTGCATCAACATTTGGTGAGCTTATAGCAAAAGGCAAACTTTCTGCCAAAGATGACAAGAAGATACAGGAAGCTCTTGATAACCTGGTAGCTGGTGTAACTGCACCATTGAGTTAAAAAGTAAATTAAGCAAATAAATTATAGCAGGCCAGGCAGGTGCAGTATATGCCTGCCTGTTGTACCAGATACCATATATATTTATATGCCGGAAAGGAGAAAGATTATGAAAAAGGAGTCAAAAGGCGCTGTGGCAGCAGTTAAAGCTTTCTTTAGTGCTATTGGTGTTTTTTTCTCCGGCTTTGGGACAGCAGTTGCTAAGGGGGATATTTTTGTAAAGCTGACATTATTATGGTGGGGAGCTGGTTATGTCCGCAGGAAACAATATGTTAAAGCTGTTATTATGACAATAGTTGAAGCAGCAGTAATATTGTTTACTATTATGTTTGCTTCTGAATATGTGCCAAAGTTTGGTACTTTGGGAACTGTAAGGGCCGAGAAAGTTTTAAACCCGGTTACAATGAAAAGTGAGTTTAATGATTATGACCACTCATTTAAAATCCTGCTTTTCTCCCTGTTTAGTTTTGTAGTATGGTTTGCTGCAATAATTATCTGGATGAAAAACATGATGAGTGTTTATAAACTCCAGCAGATGGAAGAAAACGGGGAACATATTAACACATTCAAAGAAGATGCAAGGATGTTTGTAGGTGAGAAATTCCATATTACATTACTTACACTTCCTGTAATTGGCATTATTATATTTACAGTTATACCAATCCTGCTGCTTGTGTTTGTAGCATTTACCAACTATGACCAGCAGCACACGCCGCCTACAGAGCTTTTTACATGGGTAGGATTTAGCAACTTTATTACACTTTTTGGCGGCGGCGGGCTGACAGCAACATTTGGGTATTCGTTTGTACGTGTACTGGGCTGGACGCTGGTATGGTCATTCTTTGCAACACTTACTACTTATATTGGCGGCATTCTTTTGTCAATACTGTTAAACAGCAAAAAGACAAGAGCACCGAAATTCTGGCGTCTGTTATTTGTAGTAACCATTGCTGTGCCACAGTTTGTATCACTTCTGCTTGTAAGGAACTTCTTTTCAGATGGCGGTATTGTCAATACAATTTGTGAACATATACACCTGACAGGGTTTTTACAGGATATCGGGCTGGTATCAACTAATTATATCCCGTTTTTGTCTGCACCTGGCTGGGCACATGTAATGATAATCCTTATTAATATATGGATTGGTGTACCTTACCAGATGCTTGTTGCAACTGGTGTACCGATGAATATTCCAGAAGACCAGTTAGAAAGTGCAAAAATGGATGGTGCGAAACCGTTCCAGATTTTTGTAAAGATTACAATGCCATATATGTTATTTATTACAGGACCTGCACTGGTTACAGATTTTGTAAAGAATATTAATAACTTCAATATTATACCTTCTTACACAGGATGTTTACACAACTACTAACCAGGCTCTTGCAAATTCCCAGGCAAAAGAAGTGGATTTGCTTGTAACATGGCTTTTCCGCCTGACGCAGGATTACTACAACTACAAGATGGCTTCAGTAATTGGTATTGCTGTCTTTGTCATATTTGCAATATTTACACTGGTAGCATTTAACTATATGATTAGCGGGGATAAGGAGGGGACATATCAATAATGAAAACAAAAAAAATGAAGGATAGCCGTTTATCTACGATTATACTTCACAATGTGCTTATTGGGATACTGGCATTTATATGGCTGATTCCGATTGTATGGCTGGTATGTACCTCATTCAGTGCATTTTCAGGAATAAATACAAGTACGTTTTTTCCAAAAAAATGGGGCATTGTGAATTATATAAAATTGTTCCACCCGGATAGTGTGGCACAGTTTCCAAGGTGGTTTTTAAATACCTTTATTGTTGCATGTTTTACCTGCGTAATTTCTACAATGTTTGTACTTATGGTTGCTTATGCAACTTCAATTATGCGTTTCCCTATGAGGAAGCCGCTTATGAATATTGCAGTTATACTTAACCTGTTCCCAGGAATGCTTGCAATGATAGCTGTTTACTTTGTATTAAAGACATTTAACCTTACAAATAGTTATGCAGGGCTTATCATGGTTTACTCGGCTTCATCGGGTTTAGGATACCTGATTGCCAAAGGGTTCTTTGATACAGTGCCAAGGGCGCTCTGTGAAGCAGCACGTATTGACGGGTGCAGCGAGGCACGTATATTTTTCCAGATGGTAATTCCTATGAGCCGTCCTATAGTCGTTTATACAGTTATCAACAGTTTCCTTGCACCATGGATGGATTTCGTATATGCCAAGATGATACTTAATGCAGGTGTATCTTCCAAATATACAGTTGCTATAGGGCTGTACAAGATGCTGGATAAGAATCTTATCAATAATTATTTTACCCAGTTCTGTGCAGGCGGCGTACTGGTTTCAATACCTATATCCATATTGTTTATGATTATGCAGAAATTCTATGTTGAAGGTATTACAGGAGGCGCTGTAAAGGGATAAACTAAAAATAAAGACTGGATTGTACAAAATAAGAAAACCATAGCCTGGAGGAGCTGTTTTCAGGCTGTGGTTTTTATTATACAATTTATGGGGCAATAATAAAAAGAGAGGTAATTTATAGATGCAGAATATAAAAAGACCTGCCATGTGGAGGCTGCCCAGTGTTAGTGCTGACGGGCTGAAAATATTTGCATGTATTGTTATGTTTATACAGTCTGTGGGCATTGCAATTATAGAAAATGGAATAATACATCTTGGCAATTATACACAGGCAGAGTTATCCCAGGCACTGGCAGATGATTCACATCTTATGGTTCTGGCAGGCACAGGTTCGGTGCTGCAGTTAATAGGAGGCCTTGCTGTACCGCTTTTTGCCTATCTGCTAGTTGAGGGATTCAGGAATACATCAGATTTCCGTAAATATCTGGTTTCCATGCTGGTATTTGCAGTTCTAAGTGAAATTCCATATGACCTTGCAACCAGCGTAGAATTTGTTGACTGGTCAAGCCAGAATGCACTTTTTACTATGTGCATATGCCTGCTTCTTTTATATTTCCTTAGCATGTTTAAAGATGGAAAAGGGATTATGTATGTTATTGCCAGGCTTACGGTAATACTGTGTGCTGTATGCTGGGTGTCACTTTTCCGTGCAGCATATGGGCTTTGTATGGTATTGCTTGTTGCAGTATTTTATATTTTTTACACAAGGAATGTACTTAAAACCATTCTTGGCATGATAATAAGCCTTTTATATGTAACAGGCCCTTTATCATTTTATGTTATATGGTTTTACAATGAAGAACGCAAGGACAAACTGCCTAAATATGTATATTATGCTTTTTACCCGCTGCATCTTCTGGTACTCGGGCTGGCTGCAAAATTTATATTATAGGATAACTGTTCCAGGAGGAAAATAAATGATTGTTCCAAAATATTATGAAGATTTAGAAGTATTACATAAGAATACAATGCCAGACAGGGCTTATTATATACCAGCTTCCAGGTTTTTTGAAAATCTGGAGGATTTAAGGGAAGTTTCAGACAGGTTACAGATGCTTTCAGGTAAATGGAAATTCCGTTATTTTGACAGTATTTATGATGTTAAGGAAGAATTTTACAAAGAGGGATATAATACAGAAAAATTTGATACAGCAACAGTACCCGGGGCCTGGGAAAATTATGGATACGGCAGGCACCAGTATACAAATATACGTTACCCGTTTCCAATGGACCCGCCTTATGTCCCTCATAAAAATCCTTGTGGTGAATATATACGTACATTTATTTACCATAAAGATGAAAAAGCGCCAAAGGCATTTTTAAATTTTGAAGGTGCTGATTCATGTTTTTATGTCTGGGTAAATGGTGTTTTTACAGGTTACAGCCAGGTAACACATTCAACAAGTGAATTTGATATTACAGGGCTTTTAAAAGAAGGGAAAAATACACTGGCAGTACTGGTACTTAAATGGTGTGACGGCAGCTATATGGAAGACCAGGACAAATTCCGCATGAGCGGGATTATAAGGGATGTATATATCCTTAAAAGGCCAGAAGAAGGGATTTTTGATTACTTTGTGAAAGCAGTGCCATCCAAAGATTATAAAGACGGGAAGATAGAAGTATCATTACAGTTCCAGAATAACAGGACTGTCCCAGTCCATGCAAAACTGCTTGATGTAATGGCATATGGCAAGGCAGGCGCTGTAATTGCAGAGGGGACATTTACAGATGGAAAAATATCATTTATGGTAAAGGACGCTAAACTCTGGAATGCAGAAGAACCTTACCTGTATACACTGGTAATGGATACCGGGGCAGAAGTGATTGCCTTAAGGACAGGCATACGTGAAATACATGCAGAAGAAGGGGTTTTATATATTAATGGCAGTAAAGTTAAATTCCATGGCACAAACCGCCATGACAGTGACCCGGTTACAGGGCCTGTTATAAGCAGGGAACAGCTTATTAAAGATTTAAAGCTTATGAAAGAGCATAATATTAATGCCATAAGGACAAGCCATTACCCTAATGCACCATACTTCTATGAACTTTATGACCGTATAGGCTTTTATGTTATTGATGAAGCAGATAATGAAAGCCATGGTGCAGGTGAAATTTATTCACCAGAAAAAGATAATGCGGAAAGGATAAAATACTGGAACAAGGTTATCGCTGATAACCCTGATTTTATAGAAGCAACAACAGACAGGGCAAAGCGCCTTGTAAAACGTGATAAAAACCATCCATGTGTTGTAATCTGGTCTATGGGAAATGAATGTGCATACGGGATTACATTTGAAAAAGCACTGGAGTGGACAAAGAAATACGACGATACAAGGCTTACACATTATGAAAGTGCACGTTATGTCCCGGATAAACATAAATATGATTACAGCAATCTGGACACATACAGCCGTATGTACCCGTCAATTAGTGAAATACATGATTATTTTAAAGAGGACGGGACAAAGCCATTTATATTATGTGAATACTGCCATGCAATGGGAAACGGGCCGGGGGATTTGGAGGATTATTTCCAGATAATACACCAATATGACGGGGCATGTGGCGGTTTTATATGGGAGTGGTGTGACCATGCTGTTTATATGGGCAGGACAGCAGAAGGCAAAAAGATATATGCTTATGGCGGGGACCATAAAGAATACCCGCATGATGGCAATTTCTGCATGGACGGGCTTGTATACCCGGACCGCACCCCGCATACAGGGCTTATGGAATTTAAAAATGTACACCGCCCGGCACGCATAACAGGTTTTAACCAGGAAAAGAAAGAAATAGTTGTCAGGAATTATATGGATTTTGTAAACCTTAAAAATTATCTGGTATTAGGGTATGAATTAACCATTGATGGCACAACAGTGGAAAAAGGGACTATAGAAGAACTGGATATAGCACCACATAAAGAAAAGGCATTTCCTGTCTGCTTTAATGCCCCTTTAAAAGGAAAATGCTTCCTTAAAGTTACTTATTACCTGAAAGAAGCAACAGAAATGCTTCCAGCTGGTTTTATACTTGGATTTGAGGAAACAGAGGTAAAAACAGGGGATAATGCAAACCAGAAAGCAAAAGAACTGTTATCAGATAAAAGTAATATAGAAAATACAGAATTTAAACTTACAGAAGATGACTGCCATATTACAATTTCCACAGATAAATTCTGTTATATTTATGATAAGCTTTCAGGCATATTAGCAGATATGGTTTATAAAAACCAGAAGATATTAGAGCGTCCTATGGAATATAACATATGGAGAGCGCCAGCAGATAATGACTGTTCTATCAGGAATGAATGGAAAGCGGCACAATATAACCGTACAGTTGCAAGGGCATATAATACAGAAACAGAGGTTTTAAAAGATAAGGTTATAATCAGCACAGAACTTTCACTGTCCGCTGTTTTTATACAAAGAATACTGGACATTAAAGCATACTGGGTAATTTATGCAGACGGCTATACAGACATTAAACTGGAAGTAGTAAAAAATAAAGAATTTCCATATCTTCCACGTTTCGGGCTGCGCATGTTCCTGCCAGAAGATATGGACAAGGTAACATATTGTGGAATTGGGCCTTACGAAAGTTATATTGATAAGAAACGGGCAGGATACCATGGAATATTCCAGACAGATGTACCAGGCCTGCATGAAGATTACCTGCGCCCACAGGAAAATGGAAGCCATTATGACTGTGATTATGTTATTGTGCATAACCAGAGAATGTCACTGGCTGCAGCAGGGGCAGAAACATTTTCATTTAATGCTTCAGTTTATACACAGGAAGAACTGGAAAGAAAGGCACATAACTATGAGTTAGAGAAATCACCATATACCATTTTTTGTGTGGATTACCGCCAGAGCGGGATGGGCTCTAACAGCTGCGGGCCTGGACTTGCAGAAAAATACCAGTTAAATGATGAAAAGTTTTGTTTTAAGATAAGGCTTGTTCCAGAAAATCTATATGCGCAAAAGGCAGCGCAGGAATGGAGGTAGTTTATGAGAAAAAGGATTATTAAACAGACAATGGCATGTCTTCTTGGTACAGCACTGGTTATAACACAGCCAGGACTGTACCTGCCGGCAGATGCAGCCGCCAGTGTTTCTTCTATAAGAAGGGAAGAAAGAAGGGAAGAGAAAAGCATAATTACTAATGGCGGATTTGAGAATGGCACAGAAGGCTGGAAAGCTGAACCACAGCCAGGAACTTTTGAAGCCAAAACAGCAGATGAAGCAAGCGTTGGAAGTGTTGTTGAAGGAGGAAATGCACTAAATTTCTGGAATGAAACAGATACCAGTTTTAAATGTGTACAGACAATAGAAAACCTTCCGGCAGGTACTTATAAACTGACTGCACAATCACAAGGCGGGGATGGTGAAAAGGTTTATGTTTACCTGGATGGCAAAAAAGGTGATGTATTCCAGGAAAATTCCGGCTGGGGCGTATGGAAAGAAAGCAGCGGGACATTTACCATTGATAAGGATATGCCAGATATTGAAGCCGGTGTATATGTAGAATGCAGTGCAGGCGGCTGGGGCTGGATTGATAATATAAAGATTGAGAAGGCTGTGGCAGAACCGGCAGTTTCCCTGCAGGATTTAAAAGAACTTGTGGCAACAGTACCTGCAGACTATACAAGTATAGGCTTTACAAAGGACAGTGAGAAAGCACTTTCAGATGCCCTTTCCATAGCAAACAGCCTGGTTACATCAGCAGGCAATGATGCCGCACAGATAACAGCTGCCTATAAAGCTTTATCCGCAGCAGTTGACGGGCTGGCTCTTTCTTCAGAACTTTTTATAAAAAAGATTAATAATTATAATGAAGATTCCATACGTGGCATGGATGTTTCTTCTTATCTCAGTATTATGAAAGCATTTGAAAAGGTAAGGGAGAACATGAAAGCAGCAGGTGCAAGTGAGGCAGAAATTGCCAGAACTGGTTTTAAGGACTGGGACGGCAAAGTCCTTGATGAACAGGGCTTTTTTAACCTGCTTGCAAAATCTGGTGTAAATTATATACGTATACGTGTATGGAATAATCCATATGATGCCAATGGAAAAAGCTATGGCGGTGGCAATAATGATATTAATACAGCCATAGAAATGGGAAAATATGTAACAAAAGCAGGAATGAAAGTTCTAATTGACTTCCATCTTTCTGACTTCTGGGCAGACCCTGGGAAACAGCAGGCACCAAAAGCATGGGCTTCTTATACGGCAGACCAGAAAGCGGCAGCAGTTTCAGAATATATTACAGACTGCCTGTCCAGGCTAATTAAAGATAATAGTGTGGATGTAGCTATGGTACAGGTTGGAAATGAAACAAACGGGGCTGTATGCGGTGTAAGTGAGTGGGATGATATGAATAAGATTTTTGATGCAGGCTGTGATGCAGTACATGCCGCCGGCAAAGATATCCTTGCAGCAATACATTTTACAAATCCAGAAAAAGACGGGCTGTTAATGGATTATGCGTCAAAACTTGCAGGCTATGATGGTGACGGTGATGGTGTAAAAGAGGGTGTAAGCTATGATGTGCTTGCTTCTTCATATTATCCTAATTCACACGGTACAATGGAAAACTTAACTAATGTATTAACAGATGTTGCAAAAACATATGACAAATATGTAATGGTAGCAGAAACTTCATGGGCAAATACTTATAAACTGGGACATAGTGCCAGTAACTCTGATTTCAGGACAGGGGATTATGTTAATTATAATGTGACTTTGCAGGGACAGGCCAATGAGGTAAGGGATGTTATTAATGCAGTTAATAATATTGATGTTACATTATCCAATGGGAAGAAAGCAGCACTTGGCTTTTTCTACTGGGAACCAGCGTGGATATCTGCAATGAGTGTATATGATGAAAACGGGAATTTAAAAACAGATGCAGAGAAAATTGAAGCAGAAAACAGGGAACTTGATGTAGAATGTGGTTCTGGCTGGGCAAGCAGTTACGCAGCAGAATATGACCCTGACGATGCAGGTCTTTGGTGGGGCGGAAGCGGAATGACTAACCAGAGTGTTTTTGATTTCAATGGCAGCCCGCTTCCAGTGTTTGACGTATATAACCCATATTGTTTAAAGTATGGCGCTAAAGCTCCTGAAGTTAAACCAGACGGCTATGCTTCTGAAGAAATAAGCATTGAAACAGGACAGACAGTTGACGCAGTCCTGCCAAAGATAACAGTAACATACAATGATTCTACAGAAGAAGCAAAAGAAGTAAACTGGGACAAAGAAGATGTGGCAAAAGTAAATAATGCAGCCTCCACAACAGCAGGGATTGGCTCATATACAATTAATGGCACGCTTGCAGATGATTCTTCCTATAAAGTAGATGTCAAGGTTAATGTAAATGGAATTAACCTGCTTGCAGACCCGGGATTTGAGAATACAGCATCTGCCTGGACAGTAACAGGTGAAGGCGCTGCTGTTAAATCAGGGGAAGATAAAAGGACAGGTGAAATGTGCCTGCATTTCTATAGTGATGCAGATTTTAAATTTATGGCATCTTTGGCAACTACAGTATCAAAAGCAGGTTACTATAAGGCATATATTTATATGCAGGGGCTTTCCAGTGCAGGTACAAGGGAAGGTGAAGACCTTAGGCTTGTAGCAGTTACAGGGGATGGAAAAGAATATAAATCAGAAAGTACAATGCTTGCCGGCTGGCTGGGCTGGAAACAGGTAATAGTAGATAATATTTATGTATCGGAAGATATGGTTAAAAATGGCAAGAATACAATTACCTTATCTGTAAATGCAGCTTTAAATGCAGGTGCATGGGGGACAATGGATGATGCTTCGCTTTATCTGGATAAAGAGGAAAGCAGCAGCCAGGTTACAGAAACCGTTCCACAGTCCATTACAGGAAAGAAAAGTTATACAAAGGTATACGGCAGCAAACCATTTAAATTAAATGCCAGAGCAGAGGGAACATTGTCATATGCCAGCAGCAATAAAAAAGTAGTACAAACAGGCAAAGACGGCACAATAACAATTAAAGGAACCGGTAAAGCTGTAATTACCGTAAAGGCAGCAGCAACAGGCCAGTACAAGGCAGCTTCCAAAAAGATTACAATAACAGTTAAGCCAGAGAAAACAAGCGGGATAAAAGTAAAAGCTGCAAACAAAAAGATAACTGCCAGCTGGAAAAAAACAGCAAAGGCAGACGGCTACAAGATACAGTATTCAACAGCAAAAAGCTTTAAAGACGCAAAAGAAGTAACAGCAGCAGGCACATCTAAACTAATCAAAGGTTTAAAGAGCAAGACAACATACTATGTAAGGGTATGTGCCTATGTTAAAGATGGAAGCAGGAAAATAACTGGTGCTTATAGCAAAACAGTAAAGGCAGCTGTTAAATAAACTTCAATATATATGGTTATAATAATGGCGGATATTTTTTGCCAGAAAAAGTAAAAAAGTACGTTGACAATGGGACTGGTATTTATTATACTAATATATAGAACAACCGATTGCGCAAACAAAACGTACAATCATATAAAATTTAAAAGGAGTATGCGATAATGGAGAATACATTTGTTGTTAATATTATCCACCGCCCGGAAATGGTTCCAGAGTATGCAGAGAAGGTTACTGGACAGGGCAAAGCAGAAGATATCGGAAGAAAGGCGCTTCTTACAGAATCACTGGATATATTTAAATTCCAGCAGGACACAGCACATAAGAACAATCTTAAAGTAACAATACAGATGACTTATGCAAGCCTGTTTAATGATGAAGCTGTAGAAATAGCTAAAGAGCACCATGAAAAATATGGTGATGAAATTGCACTTTCTTTACTTGGGCTTCCATGTAAAGAGTTCAGGGAAAAATATAAAACAAAAGATTTCTGCATCTGGATGTTCTCTATGGAAGATAAAAAGAATATTGTAGATGATGTATTTGGAAAGTTTTATGACCGTTTTGGTTTTTACCCAGAATCAACGGGTTCTTATTATATGGATGCAGACCTTACTAATTATATTAAAGAAAAGTACCCAACGGTTAAATGCGCGATTGCCACATGCTGGGAGGAAGGCCCTAAGGCATACCATACCTGCAATAATTCATGGTATACACTTTTTGACGGAGGCCTTTGGAATCCATGGATTCCTTCAAAGCAGAATACACATGCACCTGCAGCAAATGAAGAGGAGGACAGCGGAATTGTAGCAATACCACACCTGTCACGTGACCTTATAGCCTGCTATGACGGCAACGGGTCTAATTTTGGCACACATCCGCAGAATGTACTGCGTGGCATGATATATGACAGCAAGACATGGGAATATCCATATCTTTATAACCTGATAGACCAGTACCGCCATTTAGAAAAATACAATAATGGTTATGCTTACAATATGATGTTTGTAGGGCCAGGCTGGCTAAATAAGATGGGACGCTGGGAAGCCCCATATGAACTCCTTGCCAAATCATATGAAGATGGCATGGCTTACTATGGCCAGTTAAAGAAGGAAGGCAAGCTTGTTGATATGACAATGGCTGAATTTGCTGGTTATTACAGGGCTAACAAGTCATATACAGAGCCTGAATGTGCCCTCTGGAAAGATATCCTGTATGGTTCAGACAAGCAGCTTTTCTGGTATGCAGACCCTTATATGAGGGCTTGCGTAAATATGGACCAGGGTGGTGCAATAGTTGATTTAAGGCCTTATGCTGCAAAACTGAAATGGGAAGTAGGCATTGGCACAAAACATGTACAGGATGCTTCTTATCCTTTCCTTATCCAGGAAAAATACCGCGCAGGTTATTTTACACATTATGCCGGCGAAGGCACAGTGCGCAGCGCCAAAGTATGTTACAATGGTGAAGAGGTTGATTTATGTCTTTGCCGTACACATGCAAAATTTGAACAGGAAGGCAAAACAAGAATACTGGTACTTGACCCTGTAGATATTGAATTTTATGATTTAACAGTAAAACTCCAGACAAAGATTTACTTTGAAGAGGGTGCTTCTAATATTAAGATTGAAAGAAATATACTTGAAATGAGCAACCCGGACGCAGATGTAACAATTAATGAATATATGGTTGCATGTTATGGCACAACAGAATATCCAGAAGATATGACTGGAATTACCCTTTTGCTTTCTAAAGGCAGTGAAACAAAGTCACTGGAATATGAATATAAGTGCCGTGAAGAGTCACTGGCTGGCACAGAAAGTGCTGCTGCCATAATCCCTGCTATTGGAACAAAGGTATCATTAAGCACAGATGCCAAAGATGCAGAAGGTTATATAAGAGAAGGTTATGCTTTCTCACCAATGTTTACCATTGGCTACCAGAAGAAAACCAGTGATAAGGAGGTATTTGCTACATGGCTCAATCTGGAAAAGGCAAATTAAACTTCAGGTGTCCGTCATGCTTTATGCGTGATTTGGATATTGATATGTTTTATGATAAGGATAAGAAAGAATATTATTGTATGCGTTGCCAGTATACAGGTGATGAAAAAGATGTACTCGCTAAAAATGAAATAGTGCGCCTGCGCTACCGTAAAATGTCTGAACGTATAACAGACTTTGATTAATGGTTCTCCTTTTTAAATATAATTATAGATAATAAAGGGCTGTACACAAGAGGGTTGTGTATGGCTCTTTATTGCATTATGGTAATCAATGCTAAAAAATGGTGTGGTTTTTTAAGGTATATAGCAGCTTCTGGCAGTTTCAAAATTTTTCCAGCCGGCAGCCGCTCCCGCTTGAACGAAGCACGCAGTGGTGCATAAAATCTGAAAAAACCAGATTCAAGCACCAGCGGCTTCATACACTGCCTTTTGGAAAAAATTTTGAAACCTGCCAGAAAATCTACTCTTTGCATAAAATCTGCTCTTTGTGCGTTTTTTAATCCAAAAGAAAATCCTGCAACTATAAAAATTTTAAAAAATGCTAGTATATGCCAATAAAATATGCTATAATGCAATACAAATAAAAAAGAAAATTCAAAAAAACCAAAAAACAGGCAAAATGTAACACTTTTGTAACAATTTCAAAAACCTT
>CAJTOK010000018.1 GCA_910577825.1 uncultured Lachnospiraceae bacterium
TCCCTTGTCTATTATAACAGATTTTTTATATCATGTCCAAAAGACTAATTGAAGAAAATAAATAAAGGTGTTGACAAACAGGAAATTGCATATTAGAATAAACAGGTATGTATTTTTAGCATATTTTGGGCAGCAATGCTGCCAGAAAAAGAAAGGGACTAATATAAAAACAGGAGGTGAAAATAATGCCAACATTTAACCAGTTAGTCAGAAAAGGAAGAAAGGTTTCAGCTAAGAAGTCTAATTCCCCTGCACTCCAGTACACATACAACTCACTTAATAAAAAGGTTGTAGAACAGAGTTCCCCACAGAAAAGGGGTGTTTGTACTGCTGTACGTACTGCCACACCTAAAAAGCCTAATTCAGCACTCAGGAAAACAGCCAGGGTACGTCTTTCAAATGGTATGGAAGTAACAAGTTATATCCCAGGTGAGGGACATAATTTACAGGAGCATAGTGTTGTTCTTATACGTGGCGGCAGGGTTAAGGATTTGCCTGGTACAAGATACCATATTGTACGTGGCAAGCTTGATACAGCCGGCGTTGTAAACAGGAAGCAGGCCCGCTCTAAATATGGAGCAAAGAGACCTAAGAAGTAATATTCACTAATTTGGGGAAGTGCCGGATTAATTTCACATTTATTATATAAATAAAATTATCTGGTGCGGACACAGAATACCGTGAGTACCTATGAATTAATAATAGCAATGTGTATATAATACAGTTATGCTGTAAACATTGTTAAATAATGTTAAGGAGGGAAGTAACGTGCCACGTAAAGGACATATACAGAAAAGAGATGTATTAGCAGACCCTGTATACAAGAATAAAGTTGTCACAAAGCTTATAAATAACATTATGCTTGACGGCAAGAAGGGGATTGCACAGAAAATTGTTTATGGCGCTTTTGAAGAGATAGCAGAGAAATCTGGCAAAGATGCAGTTGAGGTGTTTGAGGAGGCTATGAACAATATTATGCCGCAGCTTGAAGTTAAGGCAAGGCGTATCGGTGGTGCAACCTACCAGGTTCCTATCGAAGTAAGGCCTGACAGAAGACAGGCTTTAGCACTCCGCTGGCTCACCCTTTATTCACGTAAGAGGGGCGAGAAAACCATGAAAGAAAGACTTGCTAATGAAATTTTAGACGCATCTAATAATACAGGTTCTGCTGTAAAGAAGAAAGAAGACATGCATAAGATGGCAGAAGCAAATAAAGCTTTCGCACATTACCGCTGGTAATAAACGGCAGCAGGTTTGCTGATGCAATATTAAATCAGGAGGTAAAGAGCCTTGGCTGGAAGAGAATATCCACTAGAGAGGACAAGGAATATCGGTATTATGGCGCATATCGATGCTGGCAAGACAACATTGACTGAGCGTATTTTATATTATACCGGTGTTAATTATAAGATTGGTGATACCCATGAAGGCACTGCTGTAATGGACTGGATGGACCAGGAGCAGGAGAGGGGTATTACAATCACATCTGCGGCTACTACTTGCCACTGGACACTTGAAGACCATACAAAGCCAATGGATGGTGCATTAGAGCACCGTATCAATATTATTGATACACCGGGACACGTTGACTTTACAGTTGAAGTTGAACGTTCACTCCGTGTACTTGACGGCGCTGTTGGTGTATTCTGTGCCAAAGGCGGGGTTGAACCGCAGTCAGAAAATGTCTGGCGCCAGGCCGACACTTACAACGTACCTAGAATGGCATTTATCAATAAAATGGATATCCTGGGTGCAAACTTTTTCGGCGCTGTTGGCCAGATAAGAGAGAGATTAGGTAAAAATGCAATAATCGTCCAGCTGCCAATAGGCAAGGAAGACGAATTTAAAGGGATTATAGATTTATTTGAGATGGAAGCTTACATCTATAATGATGAAAAGGGTGATGACATCTCAGTTGTCCCAATTCCTGATGATATGAAAGAACAGGCAGAAGAAT
Source organism: uncultured Lachnospiraceae bacterium (assembly GCA_910577825.1). GTDB lineage: Bacteria > Bacillota > Clostridia > Lachnospirales > Lachnospiraceae > Butyribacter. The sequence continues at coordinate 1,958 of CAJTOK010000018.1, forward strand.
ACCATACAGAGCTTGTTGAGAAAATATGTGACCTTGATGATGACCTTATGATGGTATATCTTGAAGGTGAAGAACCGCCAGTAGCTGATATGAAGAAAGCACTCCGTGCTGCTACATGTGAATGCAGGGCAGTGCCAGTATGCTGCGGTTCTGCTTACAGGAACAAAGGTGTACAGAAGCTTCTTGATGCTATTCTTGAATATATGCCTGCACCAACAGATATACCTGATATTACAGGTGTAGATGATGAAGGCAATGAAGTAATACGCCATTCTTCTGATGAAGAGCCATTCTCTGCCCTTGCATTTAAGATTATGGCTGACCCGTTTGTTGGCAAGCTCGCATTTATAAGAGTTTACTCAGGAACATTAAAATCAGGTTCTTATGTGCTTAATGCTACCAAGGGCAAAAAAGAGCGTGTAGGGCGTATTTTACAGATGCACGCTAATAAAAGGGAAGAATTAGAGAAAGTTTATTCAGGTGATATTGCTGCTGCTGTAGGTTTTAAGCTTACAACAACAGGTGATACAATCTGTGATGAACAGCATCCGGTTATACTTGAATCCATGGAATTTCCAGAGCCTGTTATTGAGCTTGCTATTGAGCCAAAGACTAAAGACGGGCAGACAAAGATGGGTGAAGCCTTAGCAAAACTTGCTGAAGAAGACCCTACATTCAAGCACCATACAGACCAGGAAACAGGCCAGACAATTATTGCAGGCATGGGCGAGCTCCATCTTGAAATTATTGTAGACCGCCTGCTCAGGGAATTTAAAGTAGAAGCAAATGTTGGTGCTCCACAGGTTTCTTATAAAGAAACATTTACAGAATCCGTTGATGTTGACAGCAAGTATGCTAAACAGTCCGGCGGACGTGGACAGTACGGGCACTGTAAAGTTAAATTTGAGCCTATGGACCCTAACGGTGAGGAAACATTTAAGTTTGAATCAACTGTAGTTGGCGGCGCTATTCCTAAGGAATATATACCTGCTGTTGGCGAAGGTATCGAAGAAGCAGCACAGGCAGGCGTGCTTGGCGGATTCCCTGTACTTGGTGTACATGCCACAGTATGGGACGGTTCATACCATGAAGTCGATTCAAGTGAAATGGCATTCCATATCGCAGGTTCAATGGCATTTAAAGATGCTATGAAGAAAGCAAAACCAGTACTGCTTGAACCTATTATGAAGGTAGAAGTAACAATGCCTGAAGAATATATGGGTGATGTAATCGGTGATATAAACGCACGCCGCGGCCGTATTGAAGGAATGGACGATATCGGCGGTGGCAAGATTGTAAGAGGCTATGTGCCACTTGCAGAAATGTTTGGTTATTCAACAGACCTGCGTTCAAGGACACAGGGACGTGGTAACTATTCAATGTTCTTCGAGAAATACGAGCAGGTTCCAAAGTCTGTACAGGAAAAGGTACTTGCAGCAAAGAACGCTTAAATTGGTTAATTACCAGAAAAGACTTGAAAAATGGTTAATTTTGCAATATAATAATGCCCAGGGCATAATAAAGTGCGTAGAAAAACCGGGCATTAAATTGCCTATTTATTTAAAGGAGGATTATATAAAATGGCTAAAGAAAAGTTTGAAAGAACTAAACCCCATTGTAACATTGGTACTATCGGACACGTAGACCACGGCAAGACAACTTTAACAGCTGCTATTACAAAAACTCTTGCAGAAAGAGTTGCAGGAAAGAACGCAGCCGTAGATTTTGAAAATATTGATAAAGCTCCAGAAGAGCGTGAGAGAGGTATCACAATTTCTACAGCACACGTTGAATATGAAACAGAAGCAAGGCACTATGCACACGTTGACTGCCCAGGCCATGCTGACTATGTAAAGAACATGATTACTGGTGCTGCACAGATGGACGGCGCTATCCTTGTTGTTGCTGCTACAGACGGTGTTATGGCACAGACAAAAGAGCACATCCTGCTTTCACGCCAGGTTAACGTTCCTTATATCGTTGTATTCCTTAACAAGTGCGATATGGTTGATGATGACGAACTTATCGAATTAGTAGAAATGGAAGTTTCAGAAGCACTTGAAGAGTATGGCTTTACAGACTGCCCAATTATCAAGGGTTCAGCACTTAAAGCACTTGAAGACCCAAGTGGTGAATGGGGCGACAAGATTATGGAACTTATGTCAACAGTTGACGAATATATTCCAAATCCAGAGCGTGACACAGATAAGCCATTCCTTATGCCAGTAGAAGACGTATTCACAATTACAGGACGTGGTACAGTTGCTACAGGACGTGTAGAAAGAGGTACACTCCATCTTAACGATGAACTTGAAATCCTTGGTGTTAAGGAAGAAAGCAATAAAACAGTAGTAACAGGTATTGAAATGTTCCGTAAGATGCTTGATGAAGCACAGGCTGGTGACAATATCGGTGCACTTCTCCGTGGTATCAACCGTGACCAGATTGTACGTGGACAGGTTCTTGCTAAACCAGGAAGCGTAACATGCCATAAGAAATTTACAGCACAGGTATACGTATTAACAAAGGATGAAGGCGGACGCCACACACCATTCTTCAACAACTACCGTCCACAGTTCTACTTCAGGACAACAGATGTAACAGGTGTTTGCGAATTACCTTCAGGCACAGAGATGTGTATGCCTGGTGATAACGTAGAAATGACCATTGAACTTATCCATCCAGTAGCAATGGAGCAGGGTCTTAACTTTGCTATCCGTGAAGGTGGAAGGACAGTAGGTTCAGGTAAGGTTGCTACAATTATTGAGTAATATAACTAACAAAGTTAAACACTTTATTTTATGGGGCTTTCCTAAGAACAGGAAAGCCCTTTTTGAAATTTTGCAACATTGGAAAAGCGAAAAGCAGTACCAAAATGTTGCCAGAACAAAGCAGAAATGGTATAATCAGTGTCATAAATGAAGAATTTGCAAAGATAAATAAAACATAGCTAGCACCATGTAGTGGAAAGAGATTAATAGAGATGTAATATTTTTAAATATTGTTTAAAGCTGATAAATTTAAACTGGGAAAGCAGATATCATACCAATGTATTTGAAATGCTGGTATTAATCAAAACAATGATTTAATTAATTGAAAAGAAGGTAAATAATGTTAGATTGTATTATTGAATGTACAAATAAATATATTGACAGTATGCCTAAAAAAGAGCGTAAAAAATATGGCCAGTTTTTTACAAGCAAAGAAACAGCGCGTTTTATGGCTGGACTATATGCTATTCCTGAAAATTTGTCCAATGTCTGCATTTTAGACGCAGGAGCAGGTTCAGGAATATTGTCGTGTGCGCTTTTAGAACGGCTGGAGCGGATGGCTTATATTCAGACAATAGAATTGACTTGTTATGAGAATGATAGCAATATTTTGGGATTGTTAAGAGAAAACCTGCATACTTATCAGGCAAATTCTAAAAAAAACATACAAATTCATATTATCACAGATAATTATATTACAAGCCAGTATTTGGACTTCAATCATATGTTAGGCGGCAATCCCAATCCTAAGAAATATGATTTTGTAATTGGAAATCCTCCATATATGAAGATACCTAAAGATGCGCCGGAAGCAACAGCTATGCCGGAAATTTGTTATGGCGCTCCCAATTTATATTTCATTTTTGCAGCAATGGGATTATTTAATCTTGGTAATGAGGGGGAGATGGTGTATATTATCCCCCGTTCATGGACTTCTGGGGCTTATTTTAAGAGATTCAGACAGTATTTTCTGACAGAAGGGAAATTAGAGCATATTCATTTATTTGTAAGCAGGAATAAGGTGTTTGATAAAGAAGATGTATTGCAGGAAACAATCATAATAAAAGTAAAAAAAACAAACCAAACACCAGAAAAGGTTACAATTACTTCCTCGCAGTCAAATAATGATTTTGATAATCTGGCTTCGCTTATAGTACCGTATAGCCTTGTGGTTTCGGGAAATGATTATTATGTCTATTTAGTAACAGATGAAAAAGAAGTTTCTGTGTTAAAAAAGTTACATAGATTTGATAAAACATTACCAGATATCGGGCTAAAAATGAAAACAGGATTGACGGTTGATTTTCGTAATCGTGAAATACTTCGTGACAATGCAGAGGAAGGCGCAATTCCACTCTTTTATTCACAGCATATTAAACAAGGAGAAGTGTATTTTCCTATCCAGAAAGAGAACGAGTATGTAGTGACAAATCAAAAAGGACTAATGCAGGACAACAGGAATTATTTGTTTGTTAAACGTTTTACTGCAAAAGAAGAAAGGCGCAGATTGCAGTGTGGAGTATATTTATCAAAGAAATATCCACAGTATAAAAAAATCAGTACACAGAATAAAATAAATTTTGTAGATGGATTGATAACGGAAATGTCAGAATGCCTTGTGTACGGATTATATGTAATTTTTAATTCTACTCTTTATGATGAATATTATAGGATTCTGAATGGTTCAACACAGGTAAATTCGACAGAAATTAATGCAATGCCTGTGCCTGATTTAGAAAGCATACAGGAAATGGGCAAAAAGCTAATGAAAAGCAAGGATATGTCAGAAAATAATTGTAATATAATATTGGAGGGATATTGTGGGTAAAATTGATGAGGCAAGAGAATTTCTGAAAATGCTTGGAATGCCTAAAGCGCAGCAGGCGGATATTTGTTGTTATGTACTGTTGGCAATGGCAGGGATAAAGCAGGATACATTATGGAAAGATGCCAGAAATGAGTGGATTCGTATCCATGATATTATACAGTTTGCCAATACGTATTATGGTTCGACGTATGCGGAAAATAGCAGGGAGACTTTTCGTAAGCAGGCATTACATCATTTTCGCAATGATGCGCTTGCAGAGGATAATGGAAAAGCTACAAACAGTCCTAATTATAGGTACAGGCTTACAGAAGAAACATTGCAGATGATAAGAGTATTTCAAACATCAGACTGGCAGAAATCTGTAAACCGGTTTTTGAAATACCATGAAAAACTGGTAGATATGTATGCTTCAAAAAAGAAAATGACAATGATGCCAGTGCGTATAAATGGAGCTGATTTGCAATTTTCTACAGGCAAGCACAATGAACTACAGAGAGCTATTATTGAGGAATTTGCGCCACGGTTTGCTCCCAATTCAGAATGTTTATATGTTGGTGATACCACAGAGAAAGATTTGGTAAAGAATGTTGATAAGCTGAAAGAATTGGGATTTGAAATAACTTTGCATGACAAGATGCCAGATGTAGTTTTATACAGAGAAGATAAGAACTGGATATATTTTATTGAATCAGTGACTTCTGTAGGACCAGTGGATTCTAAAAGAATATTGGAAATATCTGAAATGACAAAGAGTGTAACAGCAGGGAAAATCTTTGTAACAGCATTTCTTGATTTTAAGACTTATAAGAGATTTTCAGAGAGCTTGGCATGGGAAACAGAAGTCTGGATTGCTGGAATGCCAGAGCATATGATACATTTGAATGGGGATAAGTTTTTAGGACCGAGGTAAAAAATAGAGTAACTTATTAATAAATTGGTGAAAGTAATTTGATTTTTCAATATACATTGGGCGGTAATGTTTTCAAAGAACAAAAGGTAAAAAAAGATATGGCATTATTAATATTTTAGTGTTTTAGGAAAGAAAGGACGTAAATATGGAGTATATAACAGCAGCTCCAGATATGGCAGATGCAATTTATAATGTTTTACATACAACAATTAAAACAGTATATCCAAAGTATTATCCTAAAGAGGTAGCAGATTTTTTCTGTAAACATCATAACAGGGAACATATTTTAGATGGAATAGCATCTGGAAATATGGGAGTATTAATGGATGGCAATGTTATTGCCGGGACAGGCTGTTTTGATAATAACCATATTACAGGAGTGTATGTGCTGCCATGTTACCAGAAAAAGGGATTTGGCACGCAGATTATGGATTCTTTGGAAACAAAGATTATACAAAAATATAATGTATCTATACTGGATGCTTCACTTCCGGCAGTGTGTTTATATGAAAACAGGGGATATAAGACAGTGGGACATGGGATTTATGAATTAGAAAATGATGTTAAACTGGTTTATGAAATTATGGAGAAGAAACTGGTGTCTGGCTGAAAAAGGATATTTGCATTAATAAAGGCATGGCAGCTGTTTTTACCCGGCCTCCATGCCTTTATTACATCCTTTATGCACCAGTTTGCCAATATATTATAACATACATTCAAGAAGTGCTGAATTAGTTGGAAGATATATTTCTGCTATCTTATGGCTTTCTGAACCATATGTATGTTTAGCAAATATATTACAAATTTTATCATGTGTTTCTGTTGTATACTTTAAGTTGAATATCTTGGCGATACGGTTAAAGAATACAGGTGATATAGAATATCCCCATTCTTCGGTATCATTTTCATTAATAAGCTTCGGCGTAATCTTTATAACTTTCCCGGTAACCGTATTGCGTGCAGTAAGGATAATAAAACCTGTAGTTTCATCTGCTGCACAAGTAAGTTCACATATATCATTCTCATCAATACGGAAATCAAGGGCAGCCAGAAGACCAGGGTCAACACTGGCAAACGGGTCGAAAAGGTCCAGTATTATATGGTCACTGTCGCCTGTAATAAGAGTGATAAGCTTATCAATGCTCTTCTGGTTCATTACATCACTGTTAATGGAATTTCTTTTGTCGTTGAGGAAATCAACTAAAGCATCAACCTCTTTCTGGTTAAGTAAGGAAAAACTTGGCTTTTGTATATCGCTCATATTAATACCTCCAATATATTATGTAATTTTACCAAACCTTGTTATTGCACCACAAGGGCATCACTTATAGAACTAAAGCGTTATATAAACATTATACATATAACCAGCCTATGTTTCAAGTATTATATGTATAATTTTATAAATGTGTAAGGTGAACAGAATTACAGCTGGCATATATTGGCGTGATTTTGGATTTTACTTGAAATACGGCGGAAATTATGGTAGCATGATGTTAGTATATATTATAAAGGCGGGGAGTTTATGAACCAGGTTTACAGGCCGTCTGGAAAGGTTTCTTTTCTGTTTGTGCCAGTTTTTATAGTTATGTTTTTAATAACAGCTTTAAGTGCGCTTGTATGTATATTTTGTATACATTTTTCGCCATATACATTATTTGATATACTTATTTTTGTATTTTTGTCAAAGTGGGCTGCACAATATGGTGCTTTATGGTGCGTGAAATACGGAAAAGTGCGTAATCCAGTTTTTTCTGCATTAAGCGGGCTGCTTTTTGCTGTGTTGTACTGGTATTTTCTTATAATATTTTATTTTCCAGTGAAAACTATGTTTGCAATAAAATCATTCTATTGGTTAAATGAGCCATTGTTAAATTTTTTACATATTTTCCGGTTTAAAGAATTACATAAGGCGTTTCTGGTTTTTAAGAATAATGGGGCAGCAGTTACTGGAAGAAAGGGGGATGTACTTTTTACAGTGCAAGGAACTGCAGGTGTTGTTATACTTTCTATATTCTGTGTTATTACACTGGTTTACTTTGCAATGGAATTTTATGAAAACAGCTGTTATCCGTTTTGTGAGAAGTCAGGCAAATGGATGAAAGAAATTATATTTGCATGCAGCATGCCAGAAGACAGTGAATTGTTTTTATCGAAACTTCTGTTAGGTGGTTTATCAGTGCTTTATTATTTAGAGCCCCTTTATGAAGTTAATGTAAGTTACTGTAAAGTTTCACTCTTTACCAATAATATTAAGGATAAATTCTACATATCACTGTCATATATGGAAAATAATGGCAGCACAGATAAAAAAACGGGCAAAACAGTTTTTGATGAAAAAGTGCTTGTGAAATATCTTTTAATAGACAAAGATACTGGGAACAGCCTGCTTATGGGGAAGGCTGTAAGACCGGGAGATGCAGGTGTCCTTGTAGTAACAGATGAAACAGAAAGGAAAGCAAAAGCATGGATGGCATTTAACTGGATAATTGGAATACTGGCAATTTCTTTATGTGTATTTGCAATATTTAAAATGGGTGATGATTTACCAGAATTTCTGTTCAGGGGCGGTTTTTTCTATATTGTATTTATTTTCTTTATAAATGCAGCAAGGTTTATACATTCATTGCAAAAAGAAATGGTTATTAATAGTACAGAGGACAGGTACCAGTATGATGGCACTAAGAAATATTTAGTGAAAGAAAAAAGCCTGCCCGCAATGTTTAAGCTGTTTTACTTGTTTATGATGTTTTCTGCTGCAGGGCTGTTTGTACTTTGTATTGTTATAATGTAAAAAAATATTTATATATTTATGATTTACAGGGAAGGGAGAAATAAAATGACAGATTATTCACAATTTGAAGCAAGTACCAAATCAGGCATTAATCCAGATATAAAGCGTATACGTAAAATGGATGAAATAGTGGGTGTTGTATTAAATCAGCGCAGGGAATCCAAAATAAAATGTGTTATATGTATAATACTGGCTGTTGCGGTTTTCCGTGTAAAAGTGTATTTAACTATAATTTTTGGCCTTCTGGCATTATTTTATCTGTGGAGGGGTACGGGAAAAATAGCAGATACTTATCTTAGGGAAATTTATGAGGAAGGGCTTTTAGTCCCAGGCCTTATTGTAAGGACACAGCCAATGGCAGTAATGGCAATAGCAAATATTGTTGCCCGTGGAGAGGCAGATACAATAAATGCCTGTTATAACCTTGAAGTTAAAAATTTAGATGGTGCAAGAGGGGAATTATATGAGAAAATACCATGCTCCTGTTTTGTGCGGTATGAAGAAGGGCTTTACCATTCTGCATTTTTCCCACATCCGCTCCAGTGGGGCACTGGCAGCCAGGATGAAATTAATGCTGCTTTAATGCAGGCTGAAAAGGATAATAAAGAAAATATACAGGATGAGTGGGAAGTTATAAAAAAGATTTCTGGAATGTTTCCATCACTTAAAAACGGGGAAATGGTTTTACTTGATGAAAATTACCTGCCATTTGGGACAAAACACTCTGAAGACAGCGGATATACACCATTAAACCTTGAAACACCATTAAATAAAAACTTTGGAATGCCGCCAGCAGGACAGTATAAAAAGACTGGGCAAAAGGATACAGAAGAATCAAATGTTGTTTATATAACCGATGATATTCCAGGAAAAGATATTTACAATAAAATGATAAAACTTGCACTTCCAAACAATGTATATCCATATATAAGCGGACAATGTAAGTATGGTCCTGTTATTATGGCAGATAATACTGGGCTGTTTACATATATTGGTGATAAGAATGAGTTCTTAGAACATGTACATAATAGCAATATCCCGCTTAATGAAGGGGAATACCCGTTAATTTACCAGAAGTTCCTGGTAACAACAAGAGGATGTTACCAGAATGGAAAGCTTGTGCCGTGGAACCAGATAAAATTTTCTGTTAAATTTAACAGTATTAATGGAATTAAATTATATATAAATAATGAAAAGTTTGCTGAATTTAGCATACAGGCGGATAGTTATAAGAATATGGAGAATATGTCAGCAATGGAATTACAGATGGTACTGCATAATGAAGCCCTGCATATACTGGAATTTCTACAGAGCCTGGAAAGCCTGCAATAATACACACCCTCCTGGATTATAATTAGTATATAATCCAGAAGGGTGTAATAAACTTACAGTTATCTTGCCAGGCTCCAGACTGTGCCTTCTCTTGTATCTTTTATCTCAATGCCTTTACTGGCAAGTTCTGCCCTTATTGCGTCAGCTTTTGCAAAGTCTTTATTTTTGCGTGCTTCGTTTCTTTCCGCTATTAATTTTTCTGCAAGCCCTGCCAGGTCTTTGCTAATTTCTTTTGCAGGGGCATTCCCGCCAAGAAGCCCGAGTGACAGTACCTTGTCAAAATCTTCTACAATAAATCTTTTGCTTGCATCATTTAAACCTGATTTAAGCACATCATAAAGAACTGTAAGTGCCTGTGATGTATTAAGGTCATTTCCTAACGCCTCATTAAAATGTTTCTTATATTCTTCTATATCATTTTTTTCCAGTTCCCCGTCCGTGCCAAGTGCCGTAACCTTATTAACAAGTTTTTCATATGTGGTCTTTACATTATCAAGAACATCAAAACTGAAAAGCAGCGGTTTGCGGTAATGTGACTGTAAACAGAACATCCTGTAAACAAGCGGGTTATAACCTTTTTCTTCAAGAACTGGAATTGTAAGGAACACACCTTTTGATTTACTCATTTTACCAGTCTGGTCATTAAGGTGCTGCACATGGAACCAGTAATTACACCATTTATGCCCGAGATAAGCCTCACTTTGTGCTATTTCATTGGTATGGTGCGGGAATATATTGTCAACACCGCCACAATGTATATCAAGATATTCCCCAAGATGTTTAATGCTGATATATGAACATTCAATATGCCATCCAGGATACCCTGTTCCCCAGGGGCTTTCCCATTTAAGTTCCTGTTCATCAAATTTAGACTTTGTAAACCATAGTACAAAATCTGTTTTATTTCTTTTATTTAAATCTTCTTCAACATCATCACGCACGCCGGTTTTTAAATATTCCTCATTCTGGCTGGAAAGCACATAATATTCTTTAAGTTTTGATGTATCAAAATAGACATTGCCGCCTGCTTCATATGCGTATCCCTTACTTAAAAGCCCTTCAATCATATGTATAAATCCAGGTATGCAGTTTGTAGCAGGTTCAATAACATCAGGCGTTTTAATATTTAACCTTGCACAGTCATCAAAAAAGGCTTTCCTGTAAAATTCTGCAATCTCCATAACTGTTTTATGTTCACGCTTTGCCCCCTTAAGCATTTTATCTTCGCCGCTGTCAGCATCACTTGTAAGATGGCCGACATCAGTTATATTCATTACACGTTTTACATCATACCCCATGTACCTTAAATATTTCTCAAGCACATCTTCCATAATATAACTGCGCAGGTTGCCTATATGCGCAAAATGGTAAACAGTAGGCCCGCATGTATACATACGGACTTTTCCGTTTTCATTTGGTTTAAATTCTTCCGTTTTTTTAGTTAAAGTATTGTATAAATTAAATCCAGCCATATAAAGCCTCCCTGTTAATCTCTTTGTTCTTTTCCAATTATATTACACATCAGGCTGTTTATCAATAGATTGTTTGCAATCTGTTTTCTGGTTCTCTTTTTTATTCCTTGAAGCCAGGATTCCGCCAATCCGTCCGCTTTCCCGTGATGTAAGGGATTTCCAGCCAGTACTTGCCACTTTGTCAAAAAGGCCAATTTCAGCTGCAATCTCCCATTTAGCCTGTTCTTTTTTTTCAAGTTTCTTTATATCATCTATAGTTTTAACTTCTATTTTTTTCTTTTTCATTACAAAATCTCCTTTTTATATTACTATATTTTTATTTATACATTATTGCCAGTTCTGGATGGTACTATTCACATATCATGTGTTTTATATTAAATTAACTTGTAAAGTGATTTTTTATTTGATATACTAAGTACCAGAATTAATTTTTATCAAAATTTACAAGGAGGTTAAAAGATGGGCATTACAAAAAGCATATACGGAGTTAATAAAGACGGGGCAGAAGTTACAAAATATACATTAAAGAATAAAAACGGCATAGAGGTATCATTTATTGATTCAGGTGCTGTTATTACCAATATTATTGTTCCTGACAGGGATGGTGTATTTGAGGACATAGCACTTGGATATAACAGCATTGCCCAGTATGAGGCCAGTGTGACATATTTTGGCGCACCTATTGGAAGGTATGCCAACAGGATTTCTGGTGCAAAGTTTGTTTTAAATGGCAAGGAGTACAAGCTTGACCAGAATGACAGTACAAACTGCCTGCACAGTGGGAATTTACAATATAGCTGCTGTATGTACAATACAGAATACAACGAAGATGAAGATAAAATTATATTTTCAAGGCACAGCCCGGACGGGGAACAGGGATTCCCAGGCAATTTTGACTATTCAATTACTTATACACTGGATAATGATAACAGGCTTATCATAGAATATAAAGCAATCTGTGATAAAGACACAATAGTTAATTTTACTAACCATTCTTATTTTAACCTTGGAAAGGGCGGCCATAAATGCCCTGATGTGTTAGGACAGGAAGTGCAGATAGAAGCAGATTATTATACACCTGTTAATGATATACTTGTACCTACAGGGGAGTTAAAGGAACTTGCCGGGACAGCCCTTGATTTCAGGGAATTTAAGAAGCTTAAAGATGGAATTGGAAAGGCAGATGCCTATGGCAATATAGTAACAGGCTATGACTATAACTTTGCATTAAGAGGCGATGGCAAAGAAGGCGTAAAAAGAGCAGCACAGTTACGTGACAGCAGTACAGGCCGTATTATGGAAATGTACACTGACCTGCCAGGAATGCAGCTTTTCACGGCTAATGACATGGATATAGATAATTGTAAAGATGGCGTACATTATGGCAATTTCTGTGGTGCATGTTTTGAATCACAGAATTTCCCTAATGCTATAAATACAGAAGGCTTTCCAGATGCTGTATTAAAGGCAGGGGAACAGTTTAAAAGCACTACAATATTTTGCTTTAAGACATTTTAACTGCCATATGCCAGGGATTTAAGGGACACCATGGAGGATTGATATGGAAGACAATATTATTATAAGAAACATAAAGGTTCTTGTTGTAGATGACAACATGGTAAACGTCATGGTGTTATCTGCAATACTTGAACGTTATGGAATAGAGCCTGATACAGCAGGCTCAGGCACAGAGGCAGTAGAAAGGGCGCTTAATGTACCTTATGATGTAATTCTTATGGATTACCTTATGCCTGGTATGGACGGGGTTGAAACGGCAAGGCAGATAATGGACGCATCAGAAGGCAGGCACAATCCTAAAATAATAGGTGTTTCAGCCACTGTAGACGAAGAGGTAACAAAACTGTTTACAGATGCCGGGGCAGACTGTGTAATAAAAAAGCCCCTGCGTATAGAAGACTTTGAAATGAAGCTTAAGCAATATGGTTTTATTAAAGGGGAAAGAGCCGCAGATAACAGCGTGGAAGAGGAATGTGCCGGTTCTGCAGGTTTTCTGTCATTAGTAGAAGGCCTTGACTATGATAAAGGAATTGCACTTATGGCAGGAAGCCTTGACAATTATATGAAAGTCCTTAATGTTTCTGTAAAAAATATTTCAGAACATTATAATAAACTGGATGAGATAAGAAATACTGAACAGTTAGAAACCATGTCAATGCACTTCCACAGCCTTAAAGGTATTTTCCTGAATATAGCAGCAAACAGGCTTGCAGGCTATTCACAGAAAATGGAAATATCTGCCAAAGAATACCAGCGCATGTATATAATTTCACAGATAAAGGAATATATGGAAACTGTAAAGGAGTTTTACCACCAGCTGGAAATTGCATGTGATTATTATAATAAGAAAAACATTTCCAGTAAAACAGTTACCAGAATGGAAGAAACAGAATTTATTAAAAATCTTAATAAACTGAAGGAAAGCATTGATAATTATGAATATATTGAAATTACAGACCTTCTTGAAAAAATGATTGCAGGGGGCAGTGAAGAATATACAGGGAAATTACAAGAAATGTATGATGCAATACAGAATTTCCAGTATGATGAAGCACTGGATATACTAAATACAATGTATTAAAACAATATACAGGGCAATATATGCCCTGTATAAGATTTATGAAAAAAAGGTGTACAAAGAATACCACAATTCTTACTGTATAATTACAAGTGGTATCCACAGAAAAATGCTAACAGATTTATGTGATGTTTTTGTGTATTTATTATGAACACATTGTGAAAATTTACATAAATTATAAAATAGAATGTTGCAGCCAAGGCGGGGTATTATTAATGAATGTTTTTAAAAGATGTTTAAGAGAGCAGTTTGGAAAAAGCAAGTATATGTCATATGTCCAGATGTGTGAGGAAGAAGTTTTAAGAAACACATATTCCAAGACAAAAATTGAAGATAAAAAAATTTTTAAAGATATGTATGAACAGTTAAAAGAAAAAAACAGTGAATATATAAAAGAGCGTAAAGATTCACTTGCAGAAACACTTTATATGGCACTGCAGATAGGAAGGAAATTTTTCTCAGTATTTATTTTTTATCTGGCAGCTAATATAGTAATACTTGCATTAAACCTGGATTATGCAGTAACATGTGCCAGTGTAGCGCTTATGGGAGTCTGTTTTCTTTATAAGCTTGTTGAATTTCTTTCTAATAAATATTGTTTTATAGATGCGTATCTTATAATGGTGTATAAGACAGTGCTTGAAAAACTATCTGGCAAAACTGCTAACAGCCAGGGCTGACAGGATAAGGCAGGGCTATTGGATTAGTACCCCATTAGTCCTGCCTTATATATAAAAACAGTTATATAAGTTTAAAATGCTTCATGGCATTATAAATACCATCTTCAAGCAAAGGGCTTGTTATATAATCTGCATGTCTTATAACCTCCACAGGGCTTCCTCCCATTACAATCCCAGTACCAGCAAAGTCAATCATAGGCAGGTCATTAGTGCTGTCACCAGCTGCATATGTATTCTCTGCAGGTATTCCAAAATAATCCATTAAAAACTGCATGCCAGTTGCTTTGGAATATCCAGACGGGACTACTTCAAAAAAGCTGTCCCCACGGTCTATAAATGTAAACTCTTTATTATATTTATCCTGGAAATATTCAAAATTACAGCCAGGCGTGGTACATATACAGAATTTATCAAAAAACAGGTCATGTGCATCTTCTGGTAAAAGTACCTTGCATATGCCAGGAAAAGTTTTTAAATGTTCCTCCTTTAAACGGTTTAACCTTGTTTTATAAGGCCTGTTACTGTAATATATAAATTCCTGCCCTTCAAGAAGCCATTCAATATTACACTGTTCCAGGTCTTTTAGCACCTTATTGCCAAGGGAGTGCGGTATGGTATGGGAAAGTAATACATTATCCCCGGTTCTTATATATGTACCACATCCACATACAAAGCCACAGACATCCATATTTAGTATTATATCTTCCATGCAAGCCCTGGTCCTTCCAGAATTAATAAAACACAGGCTGCCATTTTCACGCAGAAGCTTCAAGGCAAGTGTAGTGCTTTCTGGTATCAGGTAACCATTTCCTTTTCTGGTAACGAGTGTCCCGTCAACATCAAAAAAAATAAGATTTTTCATAAATAAATCCTTTCATCTATATATGTAATATTTAAAATAGTTTGTATTCTTCACTTCCGCGCACCTCCATCATATTCTGGTATAAGCGGTTAATACGCTGCATTTCAAGTTCCAGTATTTCTTTTCCCAAATCCGTAATATGGTAAATCTTCCTTTTTTCTTCTTCCCTTATAAACCTTATAAGCCCGTCTTTTTCCATTTTGGACAAGCTTCCATACAATGTCCCCGGGCTAATAATGATTTCACCATTTGTAAGGGCTTTTACCTGCTGGACAATACTGTAACCATGTGCTTTCTTACGCAGGCAGAGCAAAATATAAAAACCCGTTTCTGTCATAGGGACATATACCTTTTTAATATGTGTATCCATAAAACTACCCCGCTATCCAGTGCGTTATATCGTACTGCGATACTATTAAAAGCAGTATAGCACCACGGTATATATCTGTCAAGGGGCATATTAGCATATTATACTATCTGCAAATTGTAACAAAAATTTGGAAAAAGCAGTTAATTATTTTAAATATATTTCGATATAATATATAGGAAAGCAGAATAGTACAGGTATTAGTTTTTATAATATTAATTATGTAAAGGAGTGAGTGTTATGTCAGTTTTTTCGGTATCTGGCTCAAATAATGATTTCTATAGTATGTTTTTTAATACATCAGGTTCAAATAAGAATAATAACGCAGCAAGTATTTTTGGCGGCGGCAATACTGCAATAGGGGATATGTCACTTATAAAAAGTGGTGCATACAAGAAGCTTTTAAAGTCTTATTATGCAACAGTAAAAGAAAGTGACAGCAATAGCAATAGCAAAAGCAGCGGGAGCAGCAGTACAATGACAACTGCACAGGCAAGCGCAGCAAAAGATTCTGCAGGCAGTTTAAAGACTGTTGAAACAGACGCCTCTGCACTTGTAAGTTCACTTAAAGAACTTGGCAACAGGTCATTATATAAGAACAAGACAGATGACAGCGGGAATAAAATCCTTGGTGAGAAAGGTGAAGCTGTTTATGACACAGAAAAGATAAGCAGCGCTGTTAAGAAGTATGTTGAATCTTACAACTCATTTATTGAGTCATCAGGCAAGTTAAATTCTACAAGCATATTAAACAAGACACTGGATGTAATAAGCAATACAAGGAAAAATGCAGGGCTTCTTTCAGATATAGGCATTACTATAGGTGATGACAACAAGTTAAAGCTTGATGAAACAAAGCTTGGCAAAGCTAAAATGACTACAATTAATTCCTTATTTGCAGGGAGCGGTTCATATGGCTCAACTGTATATTCAAGGGCTTCAGCAAGCGGACGCCTTGCAAACAGTACAGCATATGCAAATACACATGGTTCATCATATACATACAGGGGCTCATATTCAATGCTTGGGACAACAGGTTCAAACTCAATTAGCGGATATATGTAAAACTGTATATATTTAGTGCAAAGCATAAAGTAAAAAAGAACTTCCGCAGGCTGTTTAAAGGTCTGTGGAAGTTCTTTTTATAATGTATAACCAGCCAGTCCTAACAGCTTCTGCCCATACGTTCAATTATACTCCCTTTCTGGGTTTTCTGGTAAATTAAGACAGGTGAAATTATACACAGCGCAATAATTATTACAAAAAATATAATATTTCTTCCCCACGGGATAGAATATGAAACACCTATATACAGGTTTATGGCATTAAATACTGCATAGCTAAGCGGCAGGCCTGTTAAAAGTGAAATAACAATAGAGATAACAGCATATCCACATCCCTCAATACCAAGCATTTTTTTAGCCTGTTTTGTAGTCATACCTATGCTTTCCAGTGTTGCAAATTCCTGTGAGCGGCTTTGTACACCGGAGGCTGTCATATCAAGGTAATTAAGTATTGCAAGGACTGCCATAACCAGGCTTATGCTGTTGCCAAGGACTTTAGCTTTATTTTCAGTATTTTTCATTTCCTTGTAATTCTGTAGTTTTGATTCATAGTTTATTTCATTTATCCCGTCAAAAACGGATATTGCCTTAGCTTCTGTTTCTTCATTATAAGCTTCCTCATATTCTACATAAATAATTTCAGTATATGTTGTACCCAGAAGTTTCTGGGCATATTTACTACTTACAATTATTTCTGGCGGAATCCCTCCTGAAAATACAGCAGGATTAACTTCATTTCCCGCCACGGCTGCTATCTGGACAGAGTGTTCTTTTTGGGGTTCTAATCCGCCGGGCAGGCGGAAATATACTGTTTTTCCTGTTATTCCGCTGTCCCCTTCTGTAAACATCCTGATTGCAACAGCAGTTTTGCCATCTTCAAATTCTTTCTGGTTAAGAATATTTCCAAGTTTCTGGTTTAAAAGTTTAAATCCGGTTTCATCAATACCTATAAGCCTTGAAGTGGAAAACCCGGATTCAGGGTTTTGTTTATATTGTTCCATATCTTTTTTATAACTGCCAGCAGGGAAATATCTTGTAGAATAAAGTGCTTTAAAATATTCACCAAACACATCTTCCTGGTATGGTACAACCATTTCAGCAGAAGTAACTGTCCTTACAGATTTTATTCCTGGCATTTTTTCTAACTGGCTGGTTTTTTCTTTTGTAATTAACGGCTTTTCTTCTTCCAGTGTTGTTTCATTCTGGAAACTTATATCAGAATCTAAAACTTCATTTAAAATATATTTTGCATCATTTGCCCTTATATATGTGGCAGTACATAGATAAACAGATACTGATATTATAAATGACAGAAATATCACTACTGCCTGTTTTTTATTTCTGGATATATTTTGCATTGCCATTGCAAAAAGGCCTGCACTTTCACGCCTGGTACTTTTTTTCTTTGTAGTAATGCCAGTATAATTTAAAGCGTGGACGGGCGGACATCCTGCTGCCATTTTTGCAGGTTTTAAGCAGCTTGTTTTATTAACAATAAAAGAAAATAAACCAGCTATAAAAAATACCCATATATTTACAGGCACAACATTTTTTTCATCAAATGAATAATTTATAATACTTATAATTCTGGGAATGATTGCCCTGGATAATATAATTGCAGCAGCAAGCCCTGTGGGTATGCCTGCCAGTGCATTCCATAAAGACTGCCTGTTAATTAATTTTTTTAATTGTACAGATGTCATCCCAATCGTTTTAAGCTGCCCATAATACCTTATATCCTTTGTTACAGAAATATACAAGGTATTGTAGATAAAAAGATAACTGCTGGCAAAAACCATTAAAAGAATCCCTGCAAGCCCGGTTATTATTTTTATAAAATAAGAAGCTATATCAGTATCAGCTTCAATAATCTGCCTGCCATCAAGTTCCAGTTCATCCTGCATTGATATTATATCTTCTTCAGAATATAAAGGTTTTTCAAGCTTTATTTTTAATGAACCTTGTGTAAAATCTGTTGGCTTTACATTTGATGTTTTATAAAATTCCTCTGAAATATACCCTTTGCTTTGTCCTGTATAATCAGTATACCAGCCACAAAGCGTAAAAATCTTTTCTATGGTTTTTTCATTGCTGCTTTCTTCCAGTGTATAATAAAATAATTTAAGCTCCATGCCGGCAGATGGGTTTTTAATGCCCATATTTTTTAATGCCCTTGTAGAAAGCATTATTTCATTTTCTTTTTTGGGATAATGGCCTGTATATGATTCAAGTGCAGGGATTACCATTTCATTCCAGCAGGTGCTGTCCGCAAAATAAAGCCTTGTTTTACTAAGGAATTTCTGCTGGTATTTTTCAAGTATTGCACATTTTATAAGAAGCCCTGCGCATTTTATTTCTTTCATTGAACGTGCCTTTTCTATCTGGGAATCTTTTGGTTCTGTTAATGAAATATCATAGTCCATGCCGGATATATAACGCTGGCGTTCCATTATTGTTTTCCAGTAGCTTGTGCCAAGGGAGATTATGGCAGCAATTAAAAATGTGCTTAAAGAAATTGCAAATATTATTAGCAGGTTTCTTTTTTTATTTGCTTTATAAGTAGTAAGGGCTATTTCATTTATAACTGTTTTATTATTTACTTCCAGCATAAGAATTACCCCCTTTGCAGATTTTGCCATCTTCAATACGTATAATCCTTCCAGCCATCTGTGCAATTTCTTCATTATGCGTAATCATAACTATTGTCTGGCCAAACTGTTCACCACAGGTTTTAATTAATCCCAGTACATCAAGGCTTGTACGGCTGTCAAGGTTGCCGGTCGGCTCATCTGCAAGAATAATGGCAGGTTTTGAGGCAAGTGCCCTTGCAAGTGCCACACGCTGCTGCTGGCCGCCTGAAAGCTGGTTCGGCATTGCATATTTCTTTTTGCCAAGGCCAAGCATTGTAATAATTTTATCCACAAAAACCTTGTCTGGTTTTATGCCATCAAGCCTTACAGGCAGGATAATGTTTTCATATACATTCATAAGCGGCAGAAGATTATAATTCTGGAATACAAATCCGGTTTTACGCCTGCGGAATATTGCAAGTTCATCTTTATCCATCTGGGAAATATCATTTCCATCTATATAGATGCTGCCAGATGTAGGGGTATCAAGCCCGCCAAGCATATTAAGAAGCGTTGATTTGCCGCTGCCAGAAGTGCCTGTAACAGAAAGAAATTCCCCCTTTTCTACTGAAAGGTCTATGCCATCCAGTGCTTTTATAACCACTCCGCTGTTACTGGTTTTATAATACTTTTTTAAATCCTTTGTTTTCAGTATGTCCATAAGTACCTCCTTGTATATATTTATTATGGGCATATCATAACAAAGAAATCTTTCTCAAATCTTTCTGGAAAGTGACAGTTTTGAAAGATTTGGGAAAATGCCGTTTTATTTTTGCATCTGGTAACGGGACAGGTATATCTGCACAGTAGTGCCCTTTCCAGGCTGTGATTTTATTCTTGCATAGCCGCCCTGTTTTGAAAGTATTTCCCTGACAAGATAAAGCCCGATTCCAAAACCAGGTTCTTTCCTGGCTGGTTTAGAGCGGTAAAAACGTTCAAAAACAAGCCCCTGTTCTTCTTCACTAATACCAATCCCTTCATCTTCAACACTGACACATAAAAATGATTCATATAGGATGGTTTTTACTTTTACTAAAGAACCATCAGGGGAATATTTAACTGCATTTTCTAAAATATTGGCAAGTGCTTCAATAGTCCATTTTTTATCTGCATAACATAAACCAGGTGAGATTTCTTTTATTATACATATATTCTTTTTAAGAGCAGCAAGTTCAGACTGCTGGCAGGAAATATCAATAATATCTTCTATTTCTGTTATTTCAGGATGCAGGGCAACCATTTCCTGTATTGTATAAGAAGATTTAAACAGTTCTTTTATAAAAAAATCAAGCTTGCCAGCCTGTTTCCCGATTTTATCTGCTAAAATTTTTGTTTCACTGTCTAATTCTTTTTCAGATAAAAGCCCTGTATAAAGCATAATATTTGCCAGGGGCGTCCGTGTCTGGTGTGAAATGCCAGAGATAATGGCCTTTATAGAATCACGCTCTTTATAAGCTTTTTCTTTTCTGCCCTGTGAAATACCAGCCAGCCTGTTTAAACGTTCATTTATTGCAGAACCCAGTGATTCATCATAAGCAGTTTCAAGCATTGTCCCGCCTAAAATCCTGTCTATTTTCCATAGTATGTTTTCATATGCTGCCCGTATCTTTTTATTACAAAAATACATTGATAAAATACCTGATAAAAAACAGCCTGATAAAAATGCTGCTATAAATAATGTTATTATTAATAATTTCATCAGAACTTCTCCCATATATAGCCTTTTCCATAGACTGTTTTAATATATACAGGTTTTGAAGGGGTATCTTCAAGCTTGTCCCTTAAACGCCGTATCCCTACAGAAAGCGCATTATCTTCAACAAACTCAGTGCCATCAGGCCATACCCTCTCTAAAAGGATTTCCCTTGTAAGAATCTGGCCTGCATTAGAAACTAAAGAATATAAAATTCTTTGTTCCGTTCTGCCTAGCTCTACAGGTTTTCCATTTTTATAAAAAGCCATTGTATCAAAACAGAAACTGAATACACTGTTTTTATATTCTTTGTTCTGTTCTGTAATATTGCGGCGCAGCAGGGCACGTATTCTTGCCCGGAGTACCATAAGGCTGAAAGGTTTTGTAATATAATCGTCCGCCCCGCACTCAAGCCCCCTTACAATATCAAGTTCCATATCCCTTGCAGTAAGCAGTGCAACAGGGACATGGCTTGTTTTACGGATTTTTTTGCAAAGTTCCAGCCCGCTTCCGTCTGGCAGGTTAATATCCAGTATAAGCAGCCCGAAATCATTCTTTTCCAGAACCTTATTTGCTTCAGAAATTGTCCTGCAGCAGGTAAAACAAAGTTCAGGGCTTTCAAGTGACAGCCGTATGCCATCAACAAGGTCTTCGTCATCCTCTACAATAAGTACAGATTGTTTTGTATTTTTAAACATTTTAAAACCATGCCTTTCTTATACCAAAGTGTAGTGTGAAAAATATATTTAAGGCAGCAAAAAACGCTACCTAAGATATATTAAATTTCACAAACGGGTTTACCCGTTTTGCTATTTGTGCCGCTTAAAGGCGGCATGGGGGATTATTATGGCAATAATTATAACATTGTGCAGGAAAAAGTAAAGTAAGGCACAGGAAATATTGAAATTCCCTGCCAGATATGATAAAATCACAGCAGTTTTATCAAAATATTGCCATAAATATACATCAGAAAGGGTCAGCTACCCATACCCTAAAGGGAATGGGCTTGTAAAGTAAGCCCATGGCTGGCTGGCCTAAGCTTTAAAAGGCTACGTTACCTGCGGATAGATAGTTACCCTGGGATGTACAGCCAAGTCCCAGGCTCTAAGGCATATGTTTAAACAGTTCTGATGGGCAGGAACAGTGATGTATACACAAAACCGCAGGATAACATTGGCGATGGCTGCATTACCCCGGCTGGCAGGGGACTTTACAGGCGTTGTGCCAGCATAATTTAAGAAGGAGGATGCAGGGATGGAATACGCAATTCCTCCCACCGCCTAAAGGCAGTGGGTTTCCTTGCTGATTTAATATGAATAAAACACCATTTGTAACAAAAGAGCAGGTTGAAGAAATAGTTAAAACATATCCTACCCCTTTCCATATTTATGATGAAAAGGCAATACGTGAAAATGCCCGCAGGCTTAAAGCAGCATTTTCATGGAATAAAGGCTTCCGTGAATATTTTGCAGTAAAAGCAACCCCTAACCCGTTTATTTTAAAAATCCTTAAAGAAGAAGGCTGCGGCACTGACTGTTCATCACTTACAGAACTTATGATGTCAGAAGCATGTGGTTTTAAAGGTTCAGATATTATGTTTTCATCAAATGTAACACCTGCCAGTGAATATAAAAAAGCTAAAGAACTTGGCGCATATATAAACCTTGATGATATTACACATATAGATTTCCTTGAAGAAGCAGCAGGAATACCTGAAACAATATTCTGCCGGTATAACCCGGGCGGGGTTTTTAAAATGGGTACAGATATAATGGACAACCCTGGTGATGCTAAATACGGAATGACAAAAGAGCAGCTTTTAGAAGCCATAACAAAACTTAAAGCAAAAGGTGTAAAAAAGTTTGGAATACATTCATTCCTTGCAAGCAATACAGTAACTAATGAATATTACCCTGGACTTGCGGGAATATTATTCAGGCTTGCTGTAGAAGTAAAAGAAAAGATAGGTACAGATATATCATTTATCAATCTTTCAGGTGGCGTAGGAATACCATATACACCTGATAAAGAACCAAATGACATTGCAATAATTGGTGAAGGTGTAAGGAAGAAATTTGAGGAAATACTTGTGCCGGCAGGACTTGGGAATATTTCAATATTTACAGAGCTCGGGCGTTTTATGCTAGGTCCGTATGGAGGGATTGTAACAAAGGCAATACATGAAAAGCATATATATAAAGAATATATTGGTGTTGACGCATGTGCAGTAAACCTTATGCGTCCTGCAATGTATGGTGCTTACCACCATATAACAGTACTTGGCAAGGAAGATGCAGCATGTAACCATAAATATGATATAACAGGTTCACTTTGTGAAAATAATGATAAATTTGCAATAGACAGGATGCTTCCAGAAATAAATACAGGTGATTATTTATTTATACATGATACAGGTGCGCATGGTTTTTCAATGGGTTATAATTATAATGGAAAGCTTAAATCCGCAGAACTTCTTTTAAAAGAAGACGGGAATGTACAGATGATAAGAAGGGCTGAAACACCAGCAGACTACTTTGCAACATTCGATTTTTGTGAAATTTTGAAAAACTACTAAAGTAAAACAGGATACAACCGATAAATATTATGAAACATAAAAATTTAAACTGCATATACAGCTGCAGTATAATGAACATGTAAGACTTAGGTGGTGGTTTTATGAGAATAGACGCTATTAATAAAGTAAACCAGTTATACCAGGCAACGAAGCCTAAGAAAGCTAAAGAAACTGGCAGTGCAGATATCAGGGATAAGTATGAAGTTTCAAAATCTGGCAAAGATTACCAGACAGCAAAAACAGCAATTAAAGCCGCACCTGATATAAGGGAAGATAAAGTTTCCAGGATAAAAGATGCACTTGCCACTGGCACATACAATGTATCTGCACAGGAAATAGCAGATAAGATGGTTAGCAGGTATTTTGATTCCATTTTATAAGTGAGGGCTTAGCATGGCTAGTTTAATTGAAGAACTTATCAGCGCACTCAATGCTGAAAAAGCGGTCTATGAAGAGCTGGTCCCGGTATCTGAGAGAAAGACAAAGGTACTTATAAAAAATGACCTGGAGGAATTAAAAAAGGTCACAGCACAGGAACAGCTTTTAATAGACAGGGCAGGAGTTATCGGGCACAAAAGGGAAGAAACCATTAAGAATATAGGGGTAGTTCTTAATAAGACACCAGCAGAACTTGACCTTACATCACTTACAAAGCTTCTGGCAAGGCAGCCGGAAGAAAAGAAAGCACTTGCAGCCCTGCACGATTCGCTGCGGACTACTATGAGGCGGCTTGTGGAGGTTAATGAAAGAAATAAAGATTTAATTGAAAATTCCCTTGAAATGATAGAGTTTAATATGAACTTTATTCAAAGTACACGGATGTCACCGGGGAACAATAATTACAACCGCAATGCAACAAACAGTTATACTTCGGATTATGGAGGACATGGTTTTGATGCAAAGCAGTAGTAGTTATTTCCAGGCTGGTCGGTAAAGACCAGTCTGGATGGCTTTTAACAGTCCCCCTTCCAGGACATCCGTGTTTTTGATGGATATAAATAGTTGTAATACAGAGCAGTGGAGGATGAGAGATGGGCAGTTTATTTACAAGTTTTGGTGTTGGTGTGCAGGGTGTACATGTTTCACAGTCAGGGCTTAATACTACATCACATAACCTTGCCAATACAAAAACACCAGGATATACAAGACAGCAGAATATCAACGCTGATATGCCATACCAGACATATAAGGTCACGAATAAGCATACCTCACAGATTGGCATGGGAACAAGGGTTGATACAATAAGGCAGATACGTGACCAGTTCCTTGACAAAGAATACAGGCTGGAATTTTCCAGGCAGGCATTTTACGACAAGCTTGTTGAAACAGAGAATGAAATAGAAGATGTATTTGGTGAAATGGAAGGCGTTGAATTCAGGGGTGCGCTGAATGATATCTGGGAACAGATAGAAACCCTGTCCACAGACCCTGGAAGCATTGTATACCGCAAGCTTTTTATTTCAGATGCAGAAGCATTTATTGACAGGGCATATGACGTGTACAGGGAGCTTACAAATTACCAGAAAGGCCTTAATGATGAAATAGTTAAAAATGTCAAAAGGATTAATGAAATAGGCGAGGGAATTGCAAAATATAACCAGATTATCACCCAGATAGAAGCATCAGGTGTGGAAAATGCCAACGACTACAGGGATGCAAGGAATTTACTTATGGATGAACTGGCAGGCTATACATATTATACTACACAGGAAGATATTGATGGCAAGATGCAGATATATATAGATGGTGCACCACTTGTTATTGAAAACAGGAGTTACCATATGCACTGTGAGGAACTGTCAGAAGATACAGGAATGTACAATGTAGTATGGTCTGACAATGGTTTTGGCAGTGTATATGACCTTGATGTGGCATTTTCTAATAAAAACATGACAGACACAGGGTCACTTTATGGCATACTTACAGCACGTGGGAAAAGTTTTACTAATTATACAGACCTCCCGGTAGCACCAAAAGAGCCACAGGAAACAGATTACAGGGATGATGATGGTACATTTAATGAAACAGCATATAATGAAGCATATGAAGCGTATGAACTGGAATATGCACAGTTTGAAAAAGATTTAAAAGTATTTAACAATACAACAGGCAATTCTATAATTACTAAGATAGAATCACAGCTTGACAGGCTTGTACACGATATGGTGTGCATGATTAACGATGTACTCTGCCCGAACATTGATTGTGGTTTAGATGCAATTACAACTACAGATATCAATGGAAAAGCTGTTGAACTTGAAGCAGGGACTTATAAAATACTTGATGTTGTAAATGCACCAACAGGCACAGATGATGATTTAACCATTGGCGAGGAGCTGTTTAAAAGGAATACAACAGACAGGTACCAGGTATTAATACTTGATAGACCATTAGACAGAAAAGACGCTGATGGCAACACGGTTCTTGATGCAAACGGGCAACCTGTCCCTGCCACACTTGAATTTACTGACAGTGAAGGGAATACTAAATATAAGCTTTTTGTATATAATGAAGAAAAGAAAGATGATATTTTCTCACAGTATACAATAATTAACCTTGGAATGAATGAAAAGGTGCTTGCCAGTTATTCACTGCTTCCTGTAAAAGTCAACCCGCTTGCAGGCGGTACAGGTGCTTATGCGCAGGATATGTTTACAGACCTTATAGCAAACTGGCGGCATGAAACAATAGCACTTGACCCTAATACCCTTACAGTATATTCATTTGATAAATATTATGAAGAAATGGTAGAGGCACTTGGTACACAGGGCAAGATATGGACCAGCAAGCTTGAACACCAGACTTCACTTGCAGATGAAGTTGAGGCAAAAAGGCAGCAGATAGCAGGAGTTTCAACAAATGAAGAACTTGTAACCCTTCTGCAGTACCAGCATGCGTTTAATGCTGCATCAAGATATATCAATGCGATTGATGAAATGCTGCAGAACCTTATTGAAAGGTTAGCATAATTAGTTACAGGTGTCTGTACAGGGCGCTTGCAGTACAGGCCTTTTAGAAAAATAACAAGCGCAGAAATGAGGTAGAAGATATGCCATCAACATTTTTAGGATTAAGTATAGCATCATCAGGAATGGCAGCATATAATGCACATTTTAATGTTACAGCACATAATATAGCCAATGTTAAAACCCCGAGTTATTCAAGACAGTGGGCTGAACAGGTATTTAAAGACCCTATTTCAACAAGCACTTCCTTTGGCATGATAGGTACTGGTTCAGAAGCTATATCTATTAACAGTACACGTGATGAATACTATGACTATAAATTCCGTAAGAATAATTCCATGTATGGTTATTATGATACAGCAGAGTATTATATGAAAAGCCTGCAGGATTACCTGTATGCTGCGGACAGCAAGAGCGGCGGGCTTTCCAATTCTTTAAACAGTTTTTTTGACAGGCTTACAGTCCTTACAAAAAGTGCTGCTGATACTACAATACGTACTGAGGCAACAGGCTATGCAGACACACTTGCAGAGTATGCTAATGAAATGACAAGGAATTATAAGCAGATGCAGAATGAAATAAACCTGCAGATAAATACAACAGTAAACCAGATAAATGCTTATGCAGACCAGATAGCATCACTTACAAAGCAGATAACATCACTTGAAGTCTTTGGAAGCAGGGCAAATGATTTAAGGGACCAGAGGGCAAAAGCCATTGATGAACTTTCACTTCTTGCAGATGTTGATGTCGTAGAAAAAGAGCCTGCAGACAGCAATGGAATCTACCAGTATATGGTTTATCTTGGCGGCGGCGTGCTTGTAGATACCAATGTATTCAACCAGATAGAGATTAAACCATCAGAAACACATGTAAACCAGACAGATATAGACGGGCTTTATGAACTTAAATGGAGCAACGGGCAGAAGTTTAATGTAAGGAATACACAGCTTGGCGGGCAGTTACAGGCATTGTTTGAGATAAGGGATGGCAACAATGGCGAAAACTTCCAGGCAGACTTTAAAGAATTTAATGAAGATGAAAGGACATTTACGGTAGTAGCAGACCCGTTAAATGCCAATTCAGCTTCCAGCATTTCAAAGTTAAATATACCTGCAGCAGATGGAGTAATTACAATAGGGGTTGTTGATTTTAAATATGATTATTTTAGTGCATCAGTAACACCAGACGGCAAATATACATATACATTTAAGCTTACCAATACACTTTCCACATCAGAGACATCATACCTGCAGAGCTTATTAGATGCAGCAGGTGAAGATGGTTCTGTTAATGCAAGTGTAGGTGATTCAATAAAATACCGTGGAATACCATATTACCTGGCACAGCTGAATGAATTTACCAGGACGCTTTCTGCAACATTTAACCAGCAGCAGAACAGGGGCTATGACATGTATGGCAACAGGGGCGTTGACCTGTTTATGGCTATGGAGCAGACATCTTCAAAGCAGATGGACATGACAGAATTTTTGAAAAATTCAGTAGACGGCTATTATTACCTTGATGGCCAGAAAGTATTTACACAAGATGATTACGATAAATATATAGATAAAAATTATGAGGATACTGATTTATATGAGATAACAGAAAAAGAAAGTGCAGATGGCGAAGCTGTTACAATAGGAAATACAACATATACCCATATGGTGGTAACTAATAAAGAAACTGGCAAAGTTGTTGAAGAAATTTATAAGTCAAATGATGAAGCAGGGGCAATATTTACATTTAATTCCCTTGTAAAAGAAGGTGAAAAAGCTTCATATTACAGCATGACTGGCGGTAATTTTTCAGCTAACAGGGATATGGTAAAAGATGGCAGGCTTATAGCAGGTTCTGCAAGAGACCCGAAAGGTGAAGATACAGGTTCAGTAGATAACAGTGGTGCTGAAGAAGCAGAAAACCTTGCAATACTTGCAGGCCTTAAAAGTGATACATCAATGTTTAAACAGGGAGACCCCATATCATTCCTCCAGGTCCTGACAGGAACTATAGGCGTTGATTCCAGAAAGATGATAGATTGTGCCAAAAATGCACAGAATATCACAGAAGCAGTTGATAACAGAAGACTTGCAGTTTCTGGTGTAGATGAAGATGAAGAAGGCCAGATGATTATAGAAGTACAGAATCTTTTAAATATACAATACAAGGTAGTATCAGTAATGAATGAGGTACTTAATAAACTTATTAATGAAATGGGATTATAAAACCAGAGAATATTAAATGTTATACAGGGACAATATAACAAGTAAAAATGGAGGTACAAGTTATGAGAATAACCAATACCATGATTTCTAACAGTGCTAAGAACCATATATCTAGTGCTAAGAACAAGCTTTTAAAGTATGAAGAACAGTACACTTCACAACAGAAGATACAGAGGCCGTCAGATGACCCTACTGTTGCAGTACGTTCATTAAGGTTAAGGACAACATATTCACAAGTTGAACAGTATCTTGAGAAAAATGTCCAGGATGCACTTAACTGGATGGATATGACAGAAGGCGCTTTAACCAATGTAGGCAAAATGCTTGACTCAATGAAACATTTCCTTGTACAAGGCGATGTTGATTTTATGGAAGCATCTGAAAGGAAATCTGTAATACAGACACTTAAGAAAAACGTAGAAGGAATATTCAGGGAGGAGGCTAACGCAGACTATGCCGGCCGCTATCTTTTTTCAGGATACCGTACAGACACATCCCTTTTATTCCCATCATTAACAGATAACCTTGAATATAAGATAACAGAAAATTTTTCTTATGATTCTTTCAGGAATGTAACTTCAGTTATAGGAGGCGCCAGGTACAGCCCTGACACTTCATCCGGGCAGGAATATATTGATAATACAGCTATAACCACAACTGCATACCGCCTGCAGCTTGCATATACTAACTGTGCAACAGAAGTAAACTTTGATACAGGCATGGATGAGGCAATACAGTTTACATTTACCAATAGTAATGGTGAAGATATAACAGACAGTATACTTTCAGGTGATTTAAGGATTGAACTTTCAACTTCAAGCTTAAACGTGCGTGAAGTAGCAGATGATGATGTCCTCTATCTTTATGATACAGGGGAAATACTTGTGGGAAAGAATGTATTCAATGCAATACAGGAGAACCAGGCATCAATTTCAGTTGACTACTTAAAGTCAGAATTTAAACAGTTTGATGTACGCCCGGAAATGTATTTTAAAGCAGACTGCCATGATGTAGTTACAGACAAGACAATTAAATATTCAGAGCCAGAAGGCCAGACCATAAGGTATGAAGTTAATTTTAACCAGACAATTAATGTAAATACACAGGCAAGGGATGCACTAAGCACAGATATATACCGTACCATTGAGTATATAGAGCAGAATATACAATATGTAGATGAGGCAGAAACAAGAATTAATGAAGTTGACAAGCTTATAGGCAATACTACTGATGAAGAAGAGCTTACTAAACTTAAATCATTAAAAGTTTCACTTGAAGATGAACTCAAGCTGCGTGTAAAAGTTATGTCAGAAGCATTTGGAATAGGGCTTACTATGGTTGATAACGTAGAAGCACAGCTTAATATTGCGGTGGCAGACCTTGGCGCTAAATATAACAGGACACAGCTTACATATGATAAATTATTAGATACAAGGCTTGATACAGAAGATAAACTTGCAGAAAACGAAGGTGTAGAGCTGCCAGATGTATTTATTAATATTACACAGGCAAATAATTTGTACCAGGCATCCCTGTCAGCAACTTCAAAGATACTTGGCAACTCACTTTTAAGCTATATTTAATATTACATCCACTTGGCGGTAACTATAATGCCCCGTATATAAAAACGGGGCATTATAGTTTAGAAATGGAGGCAGATTAATGAAGATTAATACAAAATATTTTGGAGAAATTGAAATAGGGGACGAAAAAATAATACATTTTGACAACGGTGTATTAGGATTTGAGGGTTACAAGGATTATACAATACTCTATGATATAGAGGCAGAAGAAGAACCATTTTTTTCATGGCTTCAGAGTGTAGAAGAACAGTCCCTTGCATTTCCTATAGTTAATCCGTTTAAAGTAGATAAAGACTATAACCCCCGGATAAATGACGGGATGCTTAAAAATATTGGTGAATGCCTGGATGAAGAACTGGTCATATTTTTTATGGCTACAATCCCTGAAGATATTAAAGAAACTTCTGTAAATATGAAAGCGCCTCTTATTATAAATTCCGTTTCCAGAAAAGGTGTGCAGCTTATAGTAGAAAGCCCGGAATATGAGATTAAGCATAAACTTATAAGACAGGAAGAAGAATAGATTGGAGGCGGTATCATGTTAGCACTTGCACGTAAATTAAACCAGTCAATAGTTATAGGCAACAATATTGAAATTACACTTCTTGAAATAAAAGGAGACCAGATTAAAGTAGGAATAAATGCACCAAAATCTGTTCCTATATACCGGAAGGAAATATATGAGCAGATACAGGAAGAAAATAAAAAAGCAGCACAGGCAGAAGTGGATGTAAAATCACTGGAAAATCTGTTTCCAGGAAATATTAAGTAATCCACAAAATATGCCGATATAGAGTAAAGATAGACTACTGTAATTATTTATGGCATTGGATGTTATAAACAATTACAAAGAAGTTTTGCAAAGGAGTAACAGCATCACACGGAGGTGGTAAAATGTCAATGGAAATTGAAAAACTAGAGAGGCCAGTTAAAAATGTACCAGAATATGACAGTGCAGCAACAGCTGCTGTATATACAGCTCCTAAACCAAAAGCAGATAACACCAGCAGTACAGCAGGCAAGGATGCAGGCAGTGGTACTGTTAAGGAAGACAATCCCCTGGCACAGGAAAAAGGAAAAGCATTGTCAAAAGAAACACTTGATTCTGCATTTGCTGGCATGAACTCGAAACTTAAAATGCAGCGTACACGTTGTGAGTACGAGTATGATGAAGCAACCAACAGGGTATCAATAAAAGTATATGATAAAGATACTGATGAACTTGTCCTTGAAGCTCCTCCGGAGGAGTCCATAGAGGCGCTTAAAAAGACACTGGAGATGGCTGGCATCATAGTCGACAGGAAATATTAAAAGATAGGAGTGGTCAGAATGCCAATAAGAATGACAGGTCTTAACTCAGGACTCGACACAGAGTCCATAATTGCAGCACTTATGTCTGCACAGCGCACAAAACAGACAAAAGTGGAGAACAAAAAAACAAAACTTGAATGGAAAAAGGAACAGTGGGCTTCCCTGAATACAAAGATTTATAACTTCTACACAAATTCACTCTCAAAGATGAGGATGAAGTCTGCTTATATGACCAAAGCAGCAACCTCATCAAATACATCAAAAGTAACAGCAAAAGCATCAACATCAGCCGCAACAGGTTCATACTCTGTCAAGGTAAACCAGGTAGCATCAGCACAGAAAGTTACAAGCGGCAAGCTTGGTAACTTAATAGCAAAAAGAGATGATAAAGGTGACGTAGTCAAAGACAGTAATGGTAATATAGTTTATGAAGAAGGAAAAGTAACTTCCAAAACAAGGCTTGTAGATTTGAAGGATGCTGGTTTTGGTGAAGGCACACAGATAAAAGTTGCAGCCGGGGATAAAACAGTATTCCTTGAAGTTGATGATAAAACTACCATTGGTGATTTTGTAGGCAAATTAAGCGATGCAGGACTTAATGCAACATTTGATGAACAGCAGCAGAGGTTTTTTATAAGCTCAGCTAAGAGTGGTAAAGACGGCAAATTTACAATTACATCAGGTAAAATGGAGGATGTACAAAAAAAAGCCACAGATAATTTAAAGAAGCTTATAGGATATGACAGCCTTTCATCTGCTAATAAGACTACAGCCGATAATATAATGGCAGGGCTGCAGACTGGAAGCAAAAGCGTAGATGATGTTATAGAGAGGCTTACAACACTTGCCAATGATTATTCAGATAAGGAAGCAAAGAGAAAAGCAACTGAATTATATACTGCTGAAGCAAAAGCATCAGTAATTAATGGTTTTGAAGAAGAAGTAAGAAACTCTCTTGAAGGAAAAGAAGAAACATATCACCCTACAATAGAAGAAAAAATAGAATATTTAAAAAAGAAAGGGTATAAAACTGATATACCTGACGGTGAAACTGATCCAGCTAAAAAAGAAGAAGCTTTTAAGAAGACATTAGATAAATATGCAGATAAAGAAGCAGAAAAACGTATAAAATCAAATGATTATGATTATAAGTCCAAAATTGAGAATGCAACACAGAATGGTATTACTGCTAAAGAAATAAATGATGTAAAAATTGCTTTAGGACCAGCAGGAACTGATGGAAGTGTAAAACTTAAAGAAGATAAAGAATATACCTTTGATGACCGCATGGCCAGGACAATGAAAACCAACACTGATATTGATTCTGCTGCTAAGGAATATTCTAAACAGATGAATAATTTCTTAAGCGACCAAAACGGGGCTGTTACAGGAGATGGAGAAGCACTTAAGGTACTTGGACTGGGAAACGTTAATGGAAATAAGATACCAGCCGGCACAAGTAGCGATATGGCAGTTATAGAAGCTGGTGACACAGAAATTGAATATAATGGAGCAATTCTTACAAGTGACACTACTAATATAACAGTGGCAGGAATTGAACTTAATGTTCTTGGAACAACAGGTGATGAAGAGGTTAATATTTCAGTAACCAATGATACATCAGGAGTATATGATACAATTAAAGAATTTATTTCAGAGTATAATGCTATACTTAAAGAAATGAATACATTATATAATGCTGGTTCTGCTAAAGATTATGATGTGCTCTCAGATGAAGAAAAAGATGCAATGAGTGATTCAGAAGTTGAAAAGTGGGAAACAAAAATTAAAGACTCACTTTTAAGGCGTGATACAACTCTTGGAGGAATTATTTCTTCATTTAAGAATAAAATGGTGGGTACATATGCAAAATCAGGTGGCGGCAAATATTCATTAGCTTCAATAGGTATTTCAACATCACAGGATTATAAAGAAGGCGGGCTTCTTCATATACTGGGTGATGAAGATGATGCAGAATATGCAGATAAAACAAACCGTCTTAAAAAGATGTTAGATGAAGACCCTGATGCTGTAATAGGAGTTCTTACGAGCCTTACTGATTCATTATATTCAGACCTCCAGAAAAAAATGTCAGCTACTACAATGAGCAGCGCACTGACATTCTATAATGATAAAGAGATGTCCTCACAGCTTTCAGATTATAAAGATGAGATATCTAAATGGCAAAGCAGGCTTGATGAAATGGAAGACAAATATTACAAACAGTTTTCTGCAATGGAAACAGCTCTTGCTAATCTCCAGTCACAGCAGAATTCACTTGCAAGTATGTTAGGCGGAGGAAATTAATAAAACTATTTACTAAATAGCCACTGTCTGTTATAATAAAGACAGTGCTTGTACAAGCGCAGGGGTATTGCAGGACAGTACCCCTGTGTGTGGTTTTACAAAGCATAACAAATACATGGAGGTCAGGTTATGGCGGCAAAATATAGCAATACGAATGCAGCAAACTTTTATAAGCAAAATTCTATAAACACAGCATCACCTGCAAGGCTTACACTTATGCTTTATGACGGTGCTGTAAAATTTTGTAATATTGCACTTGAAGGCATAGAAGAAAATGATATTTCAAAAGCAAATACCAATATAATAAAGGCAGAAAAAATTATAGTAGAACTGCGTTCCACACTTGATATGAAATATCCAGTAGCAAATGAATTTGACAGAGTATATGACTATATATACAGAAGGCTTGTAGAAGCTAATATGAGAAAAGATAAAGATATATTAAATGAAGCCCTTAAGCATATTAAAACCATGCGTGATACATGGAAAGAAGTAATGAGAATTAACAATGTAAGCTGACAATATAACATCCAGAATAAAGAAGGGGTAAACATATGGATAATATTAATACATATATATCAGTATTACATAGTTCACTCCGTAAAAAGCTTGAACTAATAAAAGAACTTTTAGAACTTACAAAAGAACAAAACAAGATACTAAGCAAAGAAGAAGTAGATGCAGACAGTTTTGAAAGAATAGTAAGTGAAAAAGAAGTAAAAATTAATGAAGTGCTTAATATAGACAAAGGATTCCAGTCACTTTTTGACAGAATAAGCAGTGTTGTAAAAGGAAATCCCGGTCCATACAGACAGCAGATACTTGAAATGCAAAATTATATCAGGACAATTACTGACATAGGTGTTGAAATAGAAAACCTTGAATATAAAAATAAAGAAAAATTTAAAAACTTTCTTTCATCAAAGAGAAACAGCATAAAGGAATTTAAAGTTAGCAATAAGACAGCAGTGTCATATTATAAAAATATGTCTAACCAGCACAGGGAATGGCAGTCATATTTTGTGGACAGCCGTAAGTGATTTTAGAACTAGCGTGCCAGAAAATGTAATAATACAATATTTTACCAAAAATTAAAAACGCCAGCCAGACTGGCGTTTTTATCTTTCAGTCAGGTATTTATAATAAAACAGGGTTTAATTCCTATTAAGGAGCAAAAACGAAAAATAGAAAGACCAGCCTGCATATTGCAGACTAAAAAAATAATTTTTAAAAATTTTAAAAAATCTGCTAAAGTTTTTTAAAAGCTGCCCGATATATATAACAGGTAAAGGAATTATACCAGGTTCTTAGTAAGAACAGTTACTCCGGTTGATGTGTACGGGCTGATACTATGGAGTAGAAAGCAGTAATTTATTACTAATCTCATGGATGAGATTATAGTTTCAAGGAGGAATTGAATATGATAGTACAGCATAATATGACAGCGTTAAACGCTAACAGACAGTTGGGCATTACAAACTCAACTCTTGCAAAAAGGACAGAGAAATTATCTTCAGGTTACAGGGTAAACCGTGCAGCAGATGATGCAGCAGGTCTTTCTATCAGCGAAAAGATGAGAGGACAGATTAGAGGTCTTAACCAGGCTTCACGTAATGCACAGGATGGTATTTCACTTATCCAGACAGCTGAAGGTGCTATGAATGAGATCCATTCAGTACTTCAGAGAATGAGAGAACTGACAGTACAGGCTTCTAACGATACATACGTTACAGCTGACCGTCTTGCAATTGCAAAAGAAGTAAGGGCTCTTACATCGGAAGTTACACGTATTGCAACACAGACAGAGTTCAACAAGATGAAGCTTCTTTCAGGTACTTTTAAAGGTAAAGTGCTTCAGGTTGGTGCTAACACAAGCCAGCTTATTAAGTTTAGTATTGCAAAGATGACAGCAGGTTCTTTAGGTGTTTCATCAGTACAGGTAGCTGCTAAACTGGAAGATTGGGCAACTGGTGGTGCAACTGGTGGTGGATCAGCAATTACAGGACTTATCTCAATTGTAAACCGTGCTATTTCACAGGTTTCAGTACAGAGGTCTGCACTTGGTGCTTTACAGAACAGATTAGACCATACTGTTGCTAATGCTGATAATATGGCTGAGAACTTACAGTCATCAGAGAGCAAAATCCGTGACGCTAACCTTGCTGATGAGATGGTTTCTTACTCATCTTCATCAATTTTACAGCAGGCTGGCCAGTCTATGCTTGCTCAGGCAAACCAGGCTACACAGGGTATACTCTCATTACTTGGTTAATTATAAGTTTGTTAGTATGTCGGATGGAGCTGGCCGAAAGGCCAGCTCTTTTTAATTGTATGTATTTAAAGGAGGCAGTATATGAGCAAGCAGAAAGAAATCGTTGAGAAATCAGTTAAAGAAGTAGAAGATGTAGTTGAGCTTTTCTACCAGCAGAAATTACAAGAAGCATTAGCTAAGTTTGAGGTTGTAATTGGTGGTATGATGACAGCAATAGATGCACTTTTTACATTCAGGGCAGAACACGAAGAATTTAACCTGGATGAAGTAAAGATTACCAGTACACTGAAAGATGCAATGGGAGCTTTACAGGATGGAGATATGGTGTTACTTGCCGATATATTACAATATGATTATTTAGAATATATGCATGAACTTTTAGATAACATGGAATAGAAAAAATGTTAAAGGAGGTTTCCAGGTTGGACTATTTAGAACAGAATATGTCTGTAATGAAAAAAGTAAGGCCAGGTTTATATAAAAAACTAGAAGAGATATTTGACAATAATATATATTCATATGATAATATAGAAGAAACAGATACAAGAGATGGCAATAAAGCACTTATAATAAAAAAGGATAAAAATAAATACAGGCTGAATAGTTTATATAAACCCTTAAAGGAAGCTGAAAAATGGGCAGACCAGTATGAATTCCATAATATTGGTATTTCAGTTATAATGTTTGGTATGGGTAATGGTCTGTTTGTAAATGAAATGTTAAAAAGATTGCAAATGGATGCAAAAGTATATCTTTATGAACCAGATATATCTGTATTTTTATATGTTTTAAATCATATTGACATATCAGATATTTTAAAAGATAATCGTATTTATCTGGTTATAAATAATATAAATGAAAAGGAATTGGATATTATATTAAAGAATGATACAGACTGGATAGCGATGCATACCCAGATAATATGTAATCATCCTGTTTATGACAAAGCATATTTTGATGAATTTGAAGGATTTTACAGGATAATATATTCTGCAAACAAAATGGCAAAAGTAAATATGGATACTGAAAAATATCTGTCAGGAACTCTTGTGGATAATGTAATTAAAAATTTGAAATATATAAAAGAAAGTAATTATATTTCAGAATTTACTGCAAAAATTCCAACAGAAATTCCTGTAATTATTGTATCAGCAGGACCATCACTTGATAAAAATATAGATGAATTAAAAAGAGCTGAGGGAAAAGCATTTATTCTGGCAACAGATACTTCTGTTAAATATCTTCTGGCACATGATATTAAATTCGATGCCATGATGACGATTGATGCTAAGAAGGGGGCATGGCATCTTAAAGATGAAAGGTGCCATAATATTCCATTATTCTGTGTCCTTGAGGCAAAGAACATAATGATGGAAAGGCATAAGGGAAGAAAGATATGGATAAGAGGCTCTGTATATATGTATGAACTTTATAGTAAATTTAACCGAGTATTTCCTGGATATAGTAGTGGTGGTTCTGTTGCCACATCAGCATTTGCAGCATGTGTTTCTATGAATTTTAAAAATATAATACTTATAGGGCAGGACCTGGCATATGATGGGGAATCAACACATGCAGGCGGACTTGTAAGGAATAAGCCAGGTGATGAAACTGAAAGGGAGCTTGTTGAAAGCATAGATGGACAAAAAATCTGGTCACGTTATGACTGGCTTATATATCTTGAATGGTTTGAACGTACTATAAGAGAAAATAAAAGTTTAAATGTAATAGATGCAACAGAAGGCGGGGCACTTATTCATGGAACCAAGGTTATGAAACTTTCTGAAGCAATTGATGAATATTGTAAAGAGGATTTTTCATTTAGCAGATTGTTAGAAGAGATGCCATATACATTTTCAGATGATGAATATATAGAAGTCAAAAGTAAAATGCTGCATCTTAGTAAAGAATTTACCAGCATTAAACAGAAATCAAAAGAAGGCATTGAAGTGGCAGAAAAACTTTTAAAAATTGTTAATAATGAAAAAAATAATGCAGTGGGTGAAGCAAAAAACTTGAAAAAAATTGATAAAATTAATAAATTTCTTGCCAGGCAGGATGCGTATAATATTTTAGATGTATATATAATGACTTCTGTTGCAAAAGATATACAGACAGTAAATAATTTATCCGAAGATGAGGATGAAAATATGAAGAAAACTTTGGAGATTTCAACTGTTATATATAAAGCGCTTATTAAAGCCGTCGATAAGCTGGCACCAGTACTTGAAGAATCATTAGGACAACTATAAATTAGATATATGGAGATATTATGAATAGATTATTAGAAGAAGTTAAAAAAATGGTACATCTTGTAACACAGGCAGTATATTTTTATAGAAAGCAGAATTATATTAAAGGGAATATTTATACTGTCGGGCTTATTAAACATGGTGATAGTTTTTTTAATTATGCAGAAGAAACAGGGTTTAATGAAAGTATAGAACTTTTGCTTCCAGTCTGGAAGGAATTGCTGGATGCTTCTGAAAATAGTAATGAAACTTATCTTGCTGATATATATGAAAACCAGCTTATTCCTGCCCTTTTTGAAATCCAGGCTTTTATTATTGGTGAACTGGGTGGAGAACCATTAGTTTATTGGGAAAATAATATGGAAATTCTTAAGAATACAGATAACAAGCTTTATAAAATTCTTAAAGAAGCCAGGGAAAATGAAAAAAGAAAATATATACTTAGCTGGTCATGTACAGGTGATTCTATTTTATCTGTAGAAACAGAACAATATGGACAAGTGCCGCTTTCTTCTTCTGTAAACCCATGGCAGGAGGCAATATTATATGCTGGTGTAGACAACAGTCAGACAGGCAGATGTATAATAATAGGCCTTGGAATGGGATATCATGTAAATTATATAGTGTCTTCATCATATTTTAAAGAAATAATAATTCTTGAAAGTGATTTGGAACAGCTTAGAATATGTATGATGTATACTGATATGAAAGCTATTCTTTCTGGCAAAAAGGTAAAAATAGTATTATGCAGACAGGCAGAAGATTATGCAAAATGGTTTAAAGAAGATTCAAAAGATAACAGTACAATATATAAAATATGGTATCCATCAGTTAAAACTATAGAAGATGATGCAATACGTGAATTACTAGAAAATTACTGGGTAAATACTACTTCTTCAGAAAACCTTGGCAATGTAATGCTTAATAATTTTGAAGATAACCAGAAACTGGATGACGAACCAGTAGATAATATTAAAGATAAATTTAAAAATAAAGATATAGTAATTGTAGCTGCAGGCCCTTCATTAGATAACAGCCTTGATTATTTACGCAAATTTTTAAACAGGAAAGATGTTGTAATTATATGTGTAGGAAAAGCAGCTAAAAAACTTATATCTGAAAATATCATACCTGGTTATATTGTGGTTATTGACGCAAAAAAAGGCACAAGATGGCAGACTAAGGGGATAGAAAACTGTGGTGTACCATTAATATACCTTTCTACAGCAGCGCATAGCTTAGTTTCAGAATATAATGGAAAAAGATATATAGCATACCAGGAGGGTATTGAACCTTCAAAAGAATATGCAGAAAAAAATAATCTGGTGTTATACCAAAGTGGCGGCTCAGTTGCAACGTTTGTTATAGATATGGCAATACGTATGGAATGTGCTCATGTAATCTGCGTTGGTCTTGATATGGGCTATATTGGGGATAATACACATGCAGGTGGCATAGGCAGAAAAATTCAAAATAAAAAAAGCCTGCGTAAAGTAGAATCTGTAACTGGAAGAGAGATTTATACAAGCAAAACGCTTGATATATATAGAAGATGGATTGAAAGAAGAATAGAAAATGTTAAGGATACAGCATTTATAAATGCGTCTGGTGGTGCAAGAATACATGGAATGGAAGAAAAAAGTTTAAAGGAGATAACGGAGGGGTATTGCAGCCAGATAATATATTGTTATGTCCAGGAGCAAAAGGATAGATTAAATGAGTTTGTAGAAAATCATAATAATGATAGTCTTATTCATATATATTTTTCTGTTATTGAAGAATGTGAAGGAAAACTTTTATATGCTCTTTGTGATATAGCAAACAAATGTATAAGCCAAGATAAAATGCTTTGGTTTGTAACAGATATAAAAGAATTATATGATATTATAAAACAGCTATATTCCGCCCTGTTTGAAAAGATAATATATATTGAACAAAATAATGATAAAGAATTTAATAGCGGTCTTGAAATTGGTAAACTGGTTAGTTATTTTTTAAGTTTACAAGAAAAATTTCCTTATTATATGCTTATGAAAAAGCTGTGTACTTTAAAAAACAGTAAAGATATAAATGATTTTACAAAATTTTTATATCAACTAAGCAATGCTGGCATAGAGAATAACAATAAATTAACTAATTTATGGATTTGCTTATGTGAACTTCTGGCATATGAATTTAGAAATAATGATTTTAATAAAAAATGTTCTTATTATAATTTAACTGTTTATTCTATTCTTATGAGTATTACTGGCAGTGCAAATTATACTAATTTATATTTAAATGAAATACTTGCGGATGTTAATATAAATATTGAAAATTTATATTTTGTATGGCAGCAGTTTAAACGTATTTCTATTAGGAAAGGTGCTGCGCTTAATAAAAAATCACATGAATTATGTAATTCAATATATGAAAAGTGCTATTATGGTTTTGTGCAAACGCATAATAAAGACTTGAAAAAAATGCCATTGGAAGAAAGAAATAAAAATGTAGTAATTTTATTAACACCCCAGTTTTTAGACGGAACACATGCACCAACAAGAAGTGTTATGGAAAGAGCAAAAGTATTAAAGGAATTAGGGAAGACGGTTATTATTATAAATACAACTGAACAATATCTTAAAGAAGGATATATTCCTCTTTACAGAGCACATGAGGGAACTGTTTTAGACCAATATAATGAAATAAAGGAAATTAATATTGATGGTGAAATAATACCTTTTTTACAAATACCATCTGATTTACCAATAACTTATAGAATACAGGTGCTTGTCCATATTATTAATAAAATAAAACCTTATTATATATTATCAATTGGAAACGGAAGCATATTAGCTGATTTATGTGGAAATATTGTACCATGTGCATCAATGGCTCTTGCCTTTTCAACTATTCCAAAAACTAAAAACAAAATGAAACTATTGGGCAGAAAACTTAGTGAAGAGGAAAAGGAGCTTTATGTAGATGATGATATTATAGAAAGCAGGTTTACTTTTGAATTAGAAGCACAAAAAAAGAGATTTTCACGTAAAGAAATGAGATTGCCAGAGGATAGATTTATTCTTGTTGTAGTTGGAATACGTCTTGAATTTGAAATTAATGATGCTTTTATGTCTATATTATCAGATGTATGCCGCCAAGGCTGTTATGTTGTATTTGCAGGCATTATAGATAATTATAATAAACTAATGGAAGAATATCCTGTAGTATCAAGTAATTCATCATTTATAGGTTATTGTGATGATATACTTGCACTTATGGAAATCTGTGATTTATATGTAAATCCAGACAGGCTTGGCGGAGGTTTTTCAATAATAGAGGCTTTTTCTAAGGGAGTGCCAGGGGTTTATTTAAAATCAGGAGATGTATATACAGCAGGCGGGGAAGATTTTGCTGTTAATGATTTTGACGGAATGGTGGAGCAGATTTTGAAGTATAAAGATGATAAGGATTATTATAACAAAATGTCAGAAATTGCAAAGAAGAGGGCAAAACTTATGACATCTTCAGTGGAAGCGATAGCAGATATTGACAGGCAGATTTGCCAAAGAATAGAAGAAAAATACTGGTAAAAAATAAATATAAAATTTATAAGTATAATATGGGTGGAATTTCCAGAATGGAGGAAAATAATTTGCAAAAAATGGAAGAATCTTATTGCAATAGTATTATATACTGTTATGTTGAGGAACAAAAAGATGAATTAAAGAAATTTATATCAAAGTATAATGATGAAGACATTATACATATTGTTTCTTCTGTTATTGAGAGCTGCGAGGGCAAGCTGCTTTATTGTTTATGTGATATAATCACTAATTATATAGAAACAAGCAAAGAGCAGGAAACTGGATTTTATTTTGTAACAGATATAAGAGGATTATATGATATTGTAAAAAAGCTTTATTCTGCTATATTTGAAGATATTATATATATTTCACAGGGAAATAATAAAGAGTTTGATGAAGAATTTGAAACAGATGAATTTATAGATTATTTTTTAAATATACAGAGAAGCAAACTCCATTCATCGTTTATGAGACAATTATGGGAGTTAAAGAATTGCCAGAATAAAAACAGTTTTATGAAATTTTTGTATGAACTTAAAGGGATTGGCATAGAAAGAGAAAATTATTTAATAAAATTATGGCATTGTTTATGTGAAATTTTATTATATGAGGCTGGATATAATGAAGTTAACAACAAGTGTTTTATTTATAAATTAGCTGTTTATTCGGTACTGGTTGCATTAGATAAAAGTGTAGATTATACTAATATATATTTATCAGAAATTTTAAAAAGTGATGAAGTTAATGCAGAAAACATGTATTTTGTATATCATCAGTTTAAGCGTATATTATTTACAAGACAGGCTATAATGGACAAAAAATCAGAAACGCTACTTAACGGACTATATGAAAGATGTTATAATTATTTTATAGACAAATTGGAAAAATATATTATTAAAATACCATCCCAGGAAAGAGATAAAAATACAGTTATGGTAATGGTTGTGCAATTTCTTGATAATACACATGCACCAACTAAGACGGCTATTGAAAGAATAAAAGTATTAAGAATGATGGGAAAAAGAGTGGTTCTTGTAAATACAGCTGAAATTTGTTTAATGAATGGATATCTTCCTATATATATGATAGAGGGTGCAAGTTATTTTGAAAAATATGATACTTTTAATGAGATTGAAATTGATGGGGAATTAATACTATTTGTACAAGTACAAAAAAGACTATCATTACTTGATAAG
Source organism: uncultured Lachnospiraceae bacterium (assembly GCA_910577825.1). Lineage (GTDB taxonomy): Bacteria > Bacillota > Clostridia > Lachnospirales > Lachnospiraceae > Butyribacter. Next base: position 45,207 of record CAJTOK010000018.1, read on the forward strand.
ATACAGCTAGTTGTAGATGTTGTTAATAAAATAAAACCTTATTATATATTATCAATAGGCAATGGAAGCATACTTGCTGATTTATGTGGCAATATAGTACCATGTGCTTCAATGGCGGTTGTATTTTCATCTATTCCAAAAACTAAAAATAAAATGAAGATACTTGGCAGGAAACTTAAAGAAGAGGAAAAGGAACTTTATATAGATGATGATATTATAGAAAGCAGGTTTACTTTTGAATTAAAACCACAAAAAGAGCATTATTCAAGAAAGGACAAGGGATTGCCAAAAAATAGTTTTATACTTGTAGTAGTTGGAACCCGTCTGCAATTTGATGTTACAGATGCTTTTATGTCTATATTATCAGATGTGTGCAGCAAAGGCTGTTATGTTGTCTTTGCAGGTATTATGGATAATTATAGCAGCCTGATGGAGAATTATCCTGTGATAGCTGCTAATTCATCATTTACTGGTTACTGTGATGATATACTTGCGCTTATGGAAATATGTGATTTATATGTAAATCCTGACAGGTCTGGCGGGGGTTTTTCAATAATAGAAGCTTTTTCCAAAGGTAAACCAGGTGTCTATTTAAGGAAAGGTGATGTTTATACAGCAGGGGGAGAGGATTTTGCTGTTAATAGTTTTGATGGGATGGCAGACCAGATTTTAAAATATAAAGATAATAAGGATTATTATAATAGAATGGCAGAACTTGCGAAGGAAAGAGCAAAACTTATGACATCTTCAAAAGAAGCCATAGCAGATATTGACAGGCAGATTTGCCAGAGAATAGAAGAAAAATACTGGTAATGGGGATGGGGATTTCCAGAATGGAGGGAATTATTTTGAATGATAAAAATGAAACTTATTATAACAAAACAATATATTGTTATGTAGAAGAACAAAAAAACAGACTTGATGAGTTCCTTCTAGAGTATGATAATGAAAGTGTTATACATATAGTGCCATCAGTTGTTGAAAGCTGTGAAGGCCATTTATTGTATTGTTTATGTGATATAATAACAAATTATATAGAAGCTGCTAAAAAAGAAGAAACAGAAATCTGGTTTGTAACAGATGTAAAGAGTTTATATAATATTGTAGGAAAGTTATATTATTCCCTCTTTGAGAAAGTTATATTTATTGAACAGAAAAATGATAAAGAATTTGGCAATGGACTGGAAATAAAAGAATTCATTAATTATTTTCTAAGTGTACAAAGGAGCATACTTCAAGTTTCCTTTATGAAAAAGTTATGGAACATGAAGAATTGTGATAATATAGATGATTTTGAAAATTTATTATTGGAATTATATGGATTTAAAATAGATAAAGAAGAATTTTTAATAAAGTCTTGGAATTGTTTTTGTGAACTTTTATTATATGAGTTTGAAAATGATTTTTATAAGGATATAAGTATTAATTATAAACTAACCATTTATTCAATACTGATGAAATTAAGTAAAAATCCATATTATACAAATAAATATTTAACAGAAGTTTTGGATAATGATTTTAAAGCTGGGAATATATATTTTGTATGGAATCAGTATAAATATATGTCACTTAAAAAGCGTGCAGCATTTGATAAAAAGACACCTTTGTTGCAAAATAAATTATATGAAAAAACTTATAATTTATTTTTAACAGAATTTAATAAAAATCTGGTAAAAATTCTATTAGAGAAAAGAGATAAAAACCTGGTAATGATATTAACTATACAGTTTTTAGATAGAACACATGCACCAACAAGAACTGTTGTAGAAAGGACAAAAGCATTAAAGAAATTAGGCAAAAATATTATTCTGGTAAATACAACAGAACAATATATAAGGATGGGTTATTTGCCAACGTATAATACATATTGTGGTACAGTTCTTGGTGAATATGATAATATTAACCAAATCCAGATTGGTGATAATAAATTTCCATTTTTCCAGATGCCAGAAAATTCCCCTATGGAATACCGTATGCAGGTTCTTTCAGAGCTAATTAAAAAATATAAACCTTACTATATATTATCAATAGGTACAGGAAGTATATTAGCTGATTTATGTGGAAATATAGTTCCATGTGCTTCAATGGCTTTGGCATTTTCCACCATTCCAAAGACTAAGAATAAAATGAAGATTCTTGGCAGAAAACTCACTGAAGAAGAGAAAAAGTTTTACGCAAATGAAGATACTGATATTATAGAAAGCAGGTTTACTTTTGAATTAAAACCACAGAAGAATGAATTTTCACGTAAAGAAAAGGGTCTGCCTGATGGCAGGTTTTTGCTTGTTGTAGTTGGAATACGTCTTGAATTTGAAGTTAGTGATGCTTTTATGTCAATGTTGTCGGATGTATGCAGTAAAGGATGTTATGTTGTTTTTGCAGGAATTATGGATAATTATAACACTCTTATGGAGCAATATCCTTTTGTGTCTGCTAATTCATCATTTATAGGTTATTGTGATGATATACTTGCGCTTATGGAAATTTGTGATTTATATGTAAATCCAGACAGGCTTGGAGGAGGTTTTTCTATAATAGAAGCTTTTTCTAAGGGAGTGCCAGGGGTTTATTTAAAATCAGGAGATGTATATACCGCAGGTGGAAAAAATTTTTCTGTTAATGATTTTGGTGAAATGGTGGAGCAGATTTTGAGATATAAAGATGATAAAGATTATTATAACAAAATGTCAGAAATTGCAAAGGAAAGGGCAAAACTTATGACGTCTTCTGAGGAAGCCATAGCGGATATTGACAGGCAGATTTGCCAGAGGATAGAAGAAAAATACTGGTAAGAAATTTAAAACTTGTTATATTCTGCTTATATACAGATAGAAAGGAAGTATTTTCCATGTGCAAAATAACACCAATACCAACAGGTATAGAATTTTATAAGGAAATGATAAGCGAAGGATATTACTATATAGATAAAACACTTTTAATACGTGATTTGCTGGCAAACAAAAATAAAGTTACGTTATTTACACGTCCAAGACGTTTTGGCAAAACATTATCCCAAAGTATGCTGCGTACTTTTTTTGAAAAGGAAATTCTTCCAGATGGCACAGTAGCAGATAATTCTGTATATTTCCAAGGGAAAAAGATTATGGAAGCAGGAGAAGAATATACAAGGCACATGGGACAGTATCCGGTAATATTTTTGTCGCTTAAATCATCAAAACAGCCAACATATGAAATAGCTTGTGAAAAGTTACAAGAGGAGATAACAAGGGAGTATAAAAGGCATAGTTATATACTTGGTGGGGAAGCGTTACTCCAGTCAGAAAAGAAAGAGTTTCTTTCTGTTATAGAAAATACAGCATCATTATCTAAATATTCCACAGCACTGCGGTTTTTATCGGAGTGTCTTGAAAAATACCATAGGCAGAAGGTAATAATACTGCTTGATGAATATGATGTACCGCTTGAGAATGCTTATTTTAATGGCTTTTATAATGAAATGGTTACATTTATCCGTTCATTGTTTGAGCAAGCATTAAAGACAAATGAAAGCCTTAAATTTGCCGTAGTGACAGGATGCCTGCGTATAAGCAGGGAAAGCAATGTTTCAGCCAAGGCTGAAACATCAGAAAAACGCTTACAGCGTTTTTTAGAGTCATCTCTTTACAGAGATGGCTTATTTACAGGGCTTAATAATTTGAAAGTGGTTTCTGTACTGGACGACAGCTATGCAGAATATTTTGGGTTTACACAGAATGAAGTTGAGGGTTTTCTTAGTGATTATGGAATAATGTACAAAAAGGATGAGGTAAAAGCTGGTATGACGGATATCTTTTTGGCAGTACAGAAGTTTATAATCCATGGAGCCTTATTAATTATGTTTATGATATTATCCATAAAAATACAGTGTTCCCAAAACCTTACTGGTCCAATACATCTTCCAACAGCATTGTACATGACTTAATTGAAAAAGCAGATGATAACACAAAAAATGAACTGGAAATCCTTGTTGCAGGAGGTATAATAGAAAAACCTGTGCATGAGGATATAACATATGGTGATATTTATAAATCAAAGGATAATTTATGGAACTTCCTGTTTTTCACAGGATATCTTAAGGCTGTTGAAAAAAATTTTATAGAACGCCAGATATACCTTTCCATGAAAATACCTAATGAGGAAATTGTATATATATATGAAAACAGCATACGGGAATGGTTTAACAGCAGTATAAAAACACTGGATTTTTCAGAACTGTACAATGCTATAATACAAGGAAATACAGAGGTTTTTGAAAGTTATCTCAGGGAACAGCTGCGTGAAAGCATCAGTTTTATGGACAGTGCAGAAAATTTCTACCATGGTTTCCTGTTAGGGCTTTTAGGAGACCTGCAGGGATATGAGAAGCTTTCAAACAGGGAAAGCGGTGAGGGGCGTTATGATATTTTATTAAAGCCATATGACGAGCGCCAGCCTGCCATAATACTTGAACTAAAGCGTGCAAAGAGGTTTACAGAGATGGAAGGCATGTGCCATAAGGCATTACAGCAGATAGAGGATAAGCACTATGATGCAGGGATTATTGATGAAGGTTATATGGTTATTAAAAAATATGGTATATGTTTTTGTAAAAAAAGCTGTATGGTAATGGTAAAGGAATGATGTGGTTTTAATAAATAAGAAGGAGGTTTATAATGAAGAAGCTGCCAATAGGAATTGAGTCATTTAGAAATATTATTGAAGAAGATTACTATTATGTGGATAAAACAAGTATGATAAAAAATTTACTTAATTCTTTAAGCAAGGTAACATTATTTACACGTCCACGCCGTTTTGGCAAAAGTTTAAGTATGGATATGTTAAAGTCTTTTTTTGAAATTGGCGGTAATCCATTGCTTTTTAATGGCCTGGAAATTAGCAGGGAGAAAGAGCTGTGTGAAAAATACCAATGTAAGTTTCCCGTAATTTCCATTACTTTGAAAAGTGCGGAGGGTATGACTTATGAAAAAGCTTTATTAAGGATATCCAGGATTGTCAACTACCCACCACCTAAAGGTAGTGGGCTTGTAACTGCCCAGTCGTAGTAACGGCTTGCACCTTCGGCCTTTAACCCCAATAAGCATTGCTGCCTAAAGTGGCGTTACATCACAGGGTGGCTGACAGCACCCTTTACAGCAGAGTTTACTCGGCTGTAACTGTACCAGGTACTTGGCTATCCTCAAGATAGTTGATTCCCATACGATACAGATTCATGGCTCCAATGCGGTCATCATTAGACTTATAACCACAATTTTTACAGGTAAACAGATGTAGTTTCTTGTTACGGTTAGCCTGTTCGATGTGTCCACATTTAGGGCAGCACTGGCTTGTGTATTTAGGACTAACCTTAATAACGGCAGACTGGTTCTGTTTTGCTTTGTAGATAAGTTTCTGCTCAAGGTCATAAAACGGCCATGATACAGCCACATAACGGTCTTTGGTCCTGACACGTTCTGTGGCATTGCGGACATCTGACAAATCTTCAAGAACAAAGAGAGTGTGCTCCGGATTTGATTCCACGAGTGCCTTTGATACACAATGATTAACATCCTGCATCCAACGGTTTTCTCGTTGGCCGGTAGCTTTCATCCTTCGTCTTGCAGATGGAGTCCGGCGGATTTGAAGCCCTTTACGTAGTTTAGAATAGCCTGCACGTTTCTGTTTAATGGCTTTGCCACTAACAAAACCAGACTTATGCCTGCTGTTATACGTGGCAACAACAAAGTTGATGCCTCTGTCAATACCAACAACATTGCAGATATCTGAAACGTTGCTTTCTTCAACATCGTAAGTAACAGGGATATGTAAAAAATACTTTTCATGCTTATTTACAAGCCTGGCTGTGCCAAATTTATAGATTGTATGGTCAAAGTATTTAGACATACCTCCAGCAAAGTATGGCAGCTTAATACGGCCATTCAGTGTATTTACTGAAAAGCAGTTTTGTATAAGGGAATAATCCCTGTTCCAAACAAGGTCATACTGTGGTTTCTTAAAAGATGGTTTCATCCATTTCTTTTGGTTTTCGAGAATGGTCTTATATTTTGCAATAACTGTCTTCAAGACAGACTGGGCCATCTGTGATTTAAGACCGAACTTTGCTCTTAATGTAGAATATAATGCCTTGTTAAGCGAAAACTGCTTTAAGTCGTGTGTACGGAATACATATTCTGAAACATAATTGCAAGCATCAGAATACACAGACATGGTTTCATTAAGCAAAACTTTGTCATTAGTTGTCGTAGATATTTGTATTTTAGCTGTAACTGTTATTTGTTCCATATATGTACTCCTCTCATTGATATTTCACTTAATATATTATATAATAGCAATTAGTGAAAGTCAACGGTTTAGAGGTGTTTTTATGGATAATAGATACACCCGTCAAAACAGGCGGAAATACAGTCTAAAAGTACATATAGTTCTTGTTACCAAGTACCGTAAGCAGCTTCTCAAAGGAACTATTGCTGATGATGTAAAACAAAAAATTTTCGATATATGTAATTCTAATGGATGGGATATCATTGCTATGGAAACAGATAAAGACCATATACATTTTCTGATAAACTACGATACTACGGACAGAGTTTGCGATATTGTAAAAATCCTTAAACAGCAGACTGCTTATTACTTATGGCAGAAATATCCAGATTTTCTGTCTAAGCAGTATTGGAAGAAGAAAATCTTTTGGTCTGATGGATATTTTGCCTGTAGTATAGGTGGGATATCATCAGCAACGATACAAAAGTACATTGAGAGCCAGGGCTGATGGCTATGAGTTTAAAAGGCTCCTCCCACCGCCCAAGGGCAATGGGTTTCCGCCTATGACAACCGAAAGGATTTTTTTATGAAAAAAGAAATAAGACGCCACCAGTATTTGCTGCAGAGTGATAAACTTTCTGATATTGACAAAGAAGATTTAAAGCAGCTTTTTACAGAAAGTTTATCTGAAGATGTCCAGGAGTTTGCATTATCATTGTTATCAGAAATGTTGTACAAACATTATGGGCAAAGGGTAGTTATATTAATTGATGAATATGATGTGCCTTTAGATAAAGCTTACCAGTATAATTATTACAGGGAAATGGTACAACATATACGTCTAATGTTTGGAGAGGTTTTGAAAACAAATGATTCCCTTGGATTTGCTGTACTGACGGGATGCCTGAGGATATCAAAAGAAAGTATTTTTACAGGACTTAATAATTTTAAATCCAGGACAATTTCTGATGCTTCTTTTGTAGAATGTTTTGGTTTTACAGATAAAGAAGTAAAAGATATGTTAAAATATTATGGGATGGAGGATAAGGCAGCTTTATTTAAAGAATGGTATGATGGTTACAGGTTTGCTGGCAGGGAAATTTACTGCCCATGGAGCATTATTAACCAGTGTGTGGGATTTCTTGAAGACAGGGATACAGAGATGAAGTCTTACTGGATAAACAGCAGCGGGAATAGTATTATAAAAGATATGGCAGTAAAGGCTTCTGCTAAGACGAGGGAGCAGATAGAAACCCTTGTTTCAGGTGGTACTGTAAGGCAGGAAATATCAGAGGGAATGACATACCAGGATTTAGAGGAAGGGGATTCGGCATGGCAGCAGATTTATATGTGGAGTCTTTTGTATGTAACAGGATACCTTACAGATGCTGCAAAGGCTTCTGGCGGAGTGCATACACTGGCTATTCCAAATCTTGAGATTTATATGGTTTATGAGAAACAGGTTTTATCCTGGTTCAGAACAAGGATTGCAGGTATGGGTGAGCAGTGGAAAAGCTTTATAGTGGCTGTAGAGAAATGTGATTCTGGGAAAACAGGGGCTTTGCTTGAAGGCTTTTTGTCCAGTTATACCAGTATAAGGGATACTGCTTACAGAAAAGATTTAAAAGAAAATTTCTATCATGGTTTTCTGCTTATGGCATTAGGGCTTAATGACAACTGGGATGTAATATCGAACAGGGAATCAGGCACAGGTTATCCTGATATTATGGTGGAAGATATGAAGAGTATGGCAGGCTGGGTTTTTGAATTAAAATATGCGGAAGACGGGCAGCTTGACAGAGCTTGTAAAACGGCTTTAAAGCAGGCAAAAGATAATAATTATGCTGCTTTTTTAAAGCAGGATGGCATGGAAAAAGTCCATTTATTTGGGATAGCTTTTTATAAGAAGAGCTGTAAAGCTATATGTGAAAAGGAAGATTAGAAGCTGGTATGTATAGAAATTTGTGTGGAATTAAAAGGAGAATATAATGGGAGAGGTTCTTGCAATTATACCTGCGCGTAGTGGTTCTAAAAGTGTTAAAGATAAAAATATCAGGTTAATTAATGGCAAACCAATGATGGCATATTCTATTGGCCATGCTTTACAGGCAAAGTGCATAGACAGGGTTATTGTAAGTACAGATAGTGCAAAGTATGCCAGGATAGCCAGGGAATATGGTGCAGAAGTGCCATTTTTAAGGCCGGCAGAGTATGCAGCGGATACGTCACTTGATATAGATGTATTTGGGCATGCACTCAGGTATTTAGAAGAAACTGAGGGGTACGTGCCAGAGCTTGTTGTGCAGCTGCGCCCTACATATCCTGTGCGCAGGGTTAGTGATATTGAGAATATGGTTAAATATATGCGTAATAACCCGGATATAGATTCTATAAGGTGCATTGCACCTGCAAAGGAAATTCCGTATAAAATGTGGTTTAAGGATGGAAATAATATTATAAAGCCTGTTATGGCAGATATCCCAGAATGTTATAATATGCCAAGGCAGCAGCTTCCAAAGGTTTATTACCAGAATGCCTGTATAGATGTTGTAAGGGCAGAGGTAATTTTAGGACAACATTCAATGTCGGGCAGGAAGATAGCTGGTTATGAAATGGACGAAAACTTTGATATAGATACAGAAGAGGAATTTCTGGCTGCTGAAAAGTATATTACAGGGCATAATTTGTAATTAACATAAAGAAAGGGATATCCAGTATTAAGAAATTTTTATATGCGTGGAAGGAATTTACTGGCACTTGCATTTTATTTAGTGCATAAATAACTGGAATGTGGTACAATGAAAAATACGTTATCTATAAAATTTTAAAATACATTTTACGGTATCATGGAGGATTGCTAAAATGAACAGAATATTTGATGATTTATTTATATTTGAGATGGCGAACAGCCACCAGGGGGATGTTGAGCATGGCAAGGATATAATACATGAGATGGGCAAAATTGCCAGGACACATAATATAAAAGCGGCTGTTAAATTACAGTACCGCAATCTTGATAATTTTATACATCCTGATTACAGGGGACGCAAAGATGTAAACCATATTCCAAGGTTTGAAAGTACAAGGCTTGTATATGACCAGTTCAGCGAGCTTGTGTCAGAAATACGCAGTGAAGGCATGATTGCCATGAGTACACCGTTTGATGAGGACGGGGTAGACTGGTGCATGGACCAGGGGCTTGATATTATTAAAGTTGCAAGCTGCAGTTCTCTTGACTGGCCGCTGCTTGAAAAGGTGGCATCGACCCATAAGCCTGTGATTATTTCAGTTGGGGGGAAGACAATATCAGATATTGACAAACTGTATAATTATTTTACACATAGAAAATGTGAGTTTGCATTTATGCACTGTATAGCTGAATACCCTGCACCTATTGAAAGGCTGCAGCTTGATTTTATTGATAAATTAAGACGCCGTTATCCGCATAATGCCATAGGCTATTCAGGGCATGAAGACCCTGATAACAATATTATCCCGATGATGGCAATAGCCAAAGGTGCAAAACTATTGGAGCGCCATGTAGGGCTTCCTACAGAAACAATTAAACTTAATGCTTATTCCATGAATCCGGCACAGGCAGACAGGTGGGTAACTTCAGTCCTTGAAGCAAAAGAAATCTGTAGGATGAAGAAAGAAACAGAGCGTTATATAAGCCAGGAAGAAATTGATTCTTTAAATTCGCTTATGAGAGGTGTATATCTTAAACATGATGTAGAAGAAGGACAGGAACTTACAAGGGAAGATGTATTTTTTGCAATGCCAAACCATGACCGCCAGATGACAAGCGGTGAATTTTATGAAGGTGTTGTGGCAAGCCATGAATATAAAGCAAATGATGAACTGCATGAAAGAAGGCCTGTAACTGATACTAATCTTGCAAGAAGTGTAATACATGATGTAAAAGGTATGCTTTATGAAGCAAATATTTACCTGGGGGATAATTTTGAAGCAGAGCTTTCACACCACTATGGAATGAAGCATTTCAGGCAGTTCGGGGCTGTTATAATAAGCATTGTCAACCGTGAATACTGCAAGAAGCTTATAGCAGTGCTTCCAGGACAGAAGCACCCAGTACATATGCACAAAGTAAAAGAAGAAACATTCCAGCTTCTTTATGGTGATTTGCAAGTAGAGATAGACGGGAAAGTCTTTGACTTAAAGCCAGGTGATATACAGACGGTTATGCGTGGGGAAAAACATGCTTTTACATCAAGGACAGGTGCAGTATTTGAGGAAATTTCAACAACACATGTAAAGAATGATTCATACTATGATGACCCGCAGATAGATAAACTTGACCTTATGGAGAGAAAGACAAAAGTTTATAAATGGTAAAACAACAGATAATATAATATTTATTATAAAGAGGCATATGGGAGGCTGTTCCATATGTCTTTTTATGTACTGTCTTTTTTGGAATACAGCCATGTATTGTACGTATTTTGTAGTTTATACAGGTAATATAGCTGGCATTGCTGAATATAGTTTAAATTTTAACTAAGATAATATTTGTAAAAAACAGAGATATAAATTTGGATTTAGTATTGATTTTTATACTTAACATGTTTATAATAAATATTAATCGGGAAGTTATACACTAATTATAATGAAAATAATTCTAAGAAAAGGGGAATAATAATATGGCTAAATTTAAGATAAACAATATAGGACTTACAAAGAGAGACCTTGATGTTATGACAATATTATGGGGAAGTGAAGAACCAGAAACCGCTTCTATGATTGTAAGGAATAATCCAAATCTTACAATGAATACAGTACAGGCTGTACTTAGGAAATTATTAAAAGATAATTTTATAAAAGTAGCAGATATTGTTTATAGTGGCACAGTTCTTACCCGGAGCTATAAACCAATGGTTTCACAGGAAGATTTCTGGCTTCAGAAGATAATATCAGATTATAATGAAATCAGGCAGAAAGTATCAAAGGCAGATGTTGTAGACGCCCTGTTAAGAACAGATAAGAATGCAGGAAATATTACATATGATATCAGGCAGATAAAGGAAGTGCTGGATAATTACACAGGGAAATAGCAATATATAATAATTTGCATACAGGTAATACCGGTTATATTTTAAAAATTAATTATTCATTAAATTTAGTTACAAACTGTTTGCAAAAGCACCAGTTAGATATATACTGTTAAATATAAAAAATTGTAAATATCCAGGCAGGATGGTGTTATGTCAAAAACAGTCAGAGAGAATATTAAAAATGCAGCCGGAAACATTTCTGGAAAAATAAGTGAAAATAAAAAAACAGAAACTGCAAATGCAGATAAGAAGAAAAACAGTAGCAGGGTTTTTAAGCTTGACCATAAATATGCAAATATATGCCTGTATGTTTTATTAGTAGTATTTTTTGGAACAATTATATATATGCTGATAAATAACTGGGCAGGTACTAAGAAATTTATTTATAACTTATTCGGGGTACTTTCACCTTTCTTTGCGGCAGTGCTTATTGCATATTTTGTTTCACCTATAGTCGGGAAATATGAAAGCATTATGCAGAAATATATTGCAAAAGGCGGGCATAAAAAGCTTATTAAAATATTATCAATGGTACTTGCTTATATTACAGTTATTGGTTTTATAATAATAGCTTTTGTATTTATAATACCACAGATAGGGGAGAGCATATCCGAACTGGCATCAAATATACCAGTTGTTTATTCACATATACTGAAGATGTTAAAGGAACTCCAGCATAAATATCCTGAGATAAATGTTAATGTAATTACTGACAGGCTTAATGAAATGGTTCCTGATATTGTTGATTATGGCACGGATATAGTGGGGCATGTAGTGCCTATGGTTTTTTCAGTGTCAGTTTCAATAGTAAGGGGAGTTATAAACCTGCTTCTTGCACTTTTCATTTCTATATATATGATTAATGGGAAGAATTTATTCAGATACCAGGCAAAAAGGGTTGTATATGCTTTATTTGAAGAAAAAAAGGGGGATATTATCTGCAATACATGCCGGGAGTGTAACGATATATTTAGTGCATTTCTTATAAGCAAAGCAGTAGACTCCCTTATAATAGGCTGTATCTGCTGTGTGCTTATGAATATATTAAGGCTTCCATATACAGTTTTAATAAGTGTCATAGTAGGCATAACTAATATGATACCTTATTTCGGGCCATTTATAGGGGCTGTGCCAGGTGTTATTATTTACTTATGTACAAGCCCGAGGCAGGTAATAATATTTGTAATAATGATACTGGTACTGCAGCAGTTTGACGGGCTTGTACTGGGCCCGCGCCTGCTTGGACAGTCTACAGGGCTTAACCCTATGTGGGTTATTTTTGCAATAACCGTTGGAGGGGCATATTTCGGGGTTCTCGGAATGTTTATAGGAGTTCCTGTTGTAGCTGTAATTGGATTCCTTGCCAATAAATTTATAAAGTACAAGCTTGAAGGCAAAAATATAAAAGCATTGCAGGAATGTGACAGGGAAGGATAATCCCTGTCATTTATCTGTGTGCTGTAAGTTTGTATATTGGATTGCCCAGGTTATAAAATTTCTGTTCATATTCAGTCATAACATTGTCTTTTGCAGGGCCGTTTTTATGAAGGTCATAATTGATTTCACCAAGACACCAGCCAGCTTCTTTAATTTCTTCAACAGAGAAATCAAATAGCGGGCGGTTATCAGTTTTAAACTGGATAAATCCATCTTTTGAAAGAATTATATTATACCGTTCCATAAACTGCCTTGATGTCAGGCGTCTTTTGGCATGTCTGTCCTTAGGCCATGGGTCTGGAAAGTTAAGGTAAATCCTGTCTGTTTCCCCTGGTGCAAAAAAATCTGTTATATTTCCAGCATCCATTCTTATAAATAAAAGATTATCTGTTTCCAGCTGTTTTCTTTTTTCAAAGGCTTTGACAAGTACGCTTGAATATTTCTCAATGCCAATATAATTAATGTGAGGATTGCTGGCAGCAAGTGCTGTTATAAATTGTCCTTTTCCCATACCTATTTCAATATGTATGGGATTGCTGTTATGAAAGAAATTTTTATTCCAGAGTCCTTTGTAATCAGAAGTACAAGCCCCGTCTGCCTGTATTGTATAGGGATTTTCTAAAATAAGCCCATGTGAGCCCTTTACATTTCTAAGCCTCATTGTTTTATCCTCATTTCCAGAATTTATGCAAATTATATATGCACATTTCTGGTTATTTTAACATATAAGGCTTTTTATGGAAATATTGTAATTTAATATTGTAATTTATATATAATGCAGGCAGTCTTGTTTTTAGTAACAATTTTATTTTATATTTATATAATAATACAACTTAATTTTTTGCCGTGAGGTAAATATATGCTTGCAGTTAAACCTTATAACAGGCAGTTTGCATATGCTTATGCAGCAAAATGGGCTTTTAGGCGCAATCCATTGTTTTATAATTTTACAGGTATTGGCGGTGACTGTACAAGTTTTGTATCCCAGTGTATTTATGCGGGGTGCTGTGAGATGAATTATAATAAATATAATGGCTGGTATTATACAGACGTTAATGACCGTTCACCTTCATGGACCAGTGTATCATTCTTTTATGATTTCATTGTTACAAACAAATTAAATGGCCCTTTTGGCTATGAAACAAATATAGACGGCCTTGAAACCGGGGATGTTGTACAGCTTAGAAATGAAATGGACAGATATTACCATACTTTAATAGTAACTGGCTTTGATGATAACAATATCCTTGTAAGTGCCCATTCTGATGATGCTTTTAACAGAAGGCTTGACAGTTATATTTATGCAGCAGGTGCACGCTATATACACATTGAAGGGATAAGGGAGTATGTAAAAAATGCAGAAGTGTGTTTTAAAAATTTTTATGAGGGAATAAGCCTTCATTCATAGTATCTTCAATTAGTCTTTTGAAAATATTATAAAAAACCTGCTATACTTTAGCAAG
>CAJTOK010000019.1 GCA_910577825.1 uncultured Lachnospiraceae bacterium
ACGGCGCATAAAGCCCCACAGTACGGGGCTTAAACGCCGGCGGTTCCGTACAGCTTGTTCATTGGAAGCACATTTGGAATTGCCAGCTAATTTACTCTTTGGCATTTAGATAATCATTTAAAAACTTGCAGTACCATATGGCTATATTTTAGAAATACATTTGAAATAATATAGGCGCAATCCCATTAGTTTTAGATAATAGGTTAAGCCCATAAGGGCTATTTTTAATTTGTTAAATTTTCAAAATATGTATTAACTGGTAAGTTCCAAATGTGCGCTTCCCAAAAATAACTGTACAAAGCCACTTGTGCTTTATGCACCCTTGCTGTGTTGTTATGGTTTGTCTAAATGTCAAATTATTCTAGAACTTTCAAAGTGATGCTTGTAAAAATGGCAAGCCAAAACGAGCCATCCATGTGTAATGTCATTTAAAATTAAAGGTATTTAACAGCCAAAGTGTAGATTAGCTGGCAAATTCCAAATGTGCTTCCAATGGACAGCTGTACGGAGCCGCCGGCGTTTAAGCCCTGTATTTTAGGGCTTTATGCGCCCGTTACGTGCGACGTCCAAACGGGAGTGTGCTTGTCCATAGAACACTTTGGAATTGCCAGCCCGGCATTTTTGCAACATTCCCTTAGTTTAGGGACATTTTGGAATTGCCAGCTGCTGTTATAAACCTGCTGGTAAACTAGATATAAAATTTTAAAGAAATGCAAAAATACAGGCTGGATATTATATCCAGCCTGTATTTTTATATAGCATATTAAATGATTGGCGTGTTAATACTCAAATGTTTCCATATATTTCATATACTTGACTACCATAAGTGCTATTTTAAAAGTTATTGCATCGTCAAATACCCTTAAATCAAGCCCTGTGCTTTTCTCCAGCTTGTCAAGCCTGTATACCAGTGTATTCCTGTGTATATAGAGCTGTCTTGAGGTTTCTGAAACATTTAAGCTGTTTTCAAAAAATTTATTGATAGTGGCAATGGTTTCTTCGTCAAAGTCATCCGGGGATTTATTGCCAAATATTTCTTTTATAAACATCTTACAAAGCGGCATTGGAAGCTGGTATATAAGACGGCCTATTCCAAGGCTGCTGTAAGCTATTACATGCTGGTCACTGTAAAATATCTTGCCAACATCAAGAGCCATTTTAGCTTCTTTGTAAGAACGTGATACATCTTTAATCTCGTTAACAATAGTGCCATATGCTACATGTACCATTGTCATTGCCTCTGTATTAAGCATGTCAAGAACTACTTTCGCTATCTTTTCCATATCTTCATAATTCTCATTCTGCTTAACTTCTTTTACAAGGATAATATTCCTTTCATCAACCTGGGTAATAAAGTCCCTTGTCTTGCTTGCAAAAAGCCCTTTTACTGTTTCAAGGGCGTTCATGTCCTTTTCGTTCTTAGTTTCTATAAGAAAAACTATCCGTTTGATATTTGTATCAATATGGAGCTTCTTTGCACGGTTATATATGTCTACTAATAAAAGGTTGTCTAATAAAAGGTTCTTAATAAAGTTATCTTTATCATACCTTTCTTTATATGCTACTAAAAGATTCTGTATCTGGAATGCAGCAAGCTTGCCAACCATATAAACATCATCACTGTCACCTTTGGCAAGGATAACATATTCCAGCTGGTGTTCATCAAAAACTTTAAAAAACTGGTATCCCTGTAAAACCTGGCTGTCTGCTGGAGAGTCTACAAAGGCCATAACAGCTTCTTCGTATTCTTCAATATTATTAATAGTAGTAGCAAGAGCCTTGCCTTCTGTATCCATGATACATATATCAATCCTGGTAATATTCTTTAAGCCGTCTATCGTGGTCTGCAGTACCTGGTTAGATATCATAAATATACCTCCAATATTATTCTAGTGTACTCTCCATTATTATTGCATAAATACCTGCCTGTAATATATATTACCATCAATTTGCACAAAAGTAAAGTATATTCAATTAATTTTTTATGTATTTATCCCGCTATCTGTCATATAAATAAAAACAGGCACTGTACCCTGCATGTACAGCACCTGTAATATATTTTTTAATACATTGCCTGTATTAGTTAGTAATGACTTTTTCTGTTTCTTTGTCAAATACATGGATTTTGCTTACATCAAGTGCAATCTTAATTGTATCTCCTGGACGTGCAGTGGTACGTGGATTAACACGGACTGTAATATCAAATCCTTCTACAGTAAAGTACAGGAATACTTCAGCACCAAGCATTTCATAAACCTTAACTGTAGCATCAAGTACGTTGTCTGTTCCTGAATTAATGTAAATCTCTTCGTCTTTGATGTCTTCTGGACGTATGCCCATTATAACATCTTTGCCAATATATCCGCCTTCTACTACTTTCTGTGCTTTGCCTTCTGGTATCTTAACTGAATATGAACCAAATTCAAGTTTTACATCTGCACCATCTTTAACAGCTTTACAGTTTACAAAGTTCATCTGAGGTGAACCAATAAATCCTGCAACGAATACATTGCATGGTTTTGTATAAAGGTCAATAGGTGAAGCAACCTGCTGCATAATACCGTCCTTCATAACAACAATACGTGTACCAAGTGTAAGGGCTTCTGTCTGGTCATGTGTTACATATATAATTGTAGCTTCAAGTCTCTGGTGGATTTTAGAAATCTCAATACGCATCTGTACACGGAGCTTTGCATCAAGGTTGGATAAAGGCTCATCCATAAGGAATACTTTAGGATTACGCACAATCGCACGTCCCATGGCAACACGCTGTCTCTGTCCACCTGATAAAGCCTTTGGCTTACGGTCTAAAAGATGTTCGATATCAAGGATTTTAGCTGCTTCATGTACTAATTTGTCAATTTTTTCCTTTGGAGTCTTTCTTAACTTAAGCCCGAATGCCATATTATCATAAACTGACATATGAGGATATAATGCGTAGTTCTGGAATACCATTGCAATATCCCTGTCTTTTGGCTCTACATCATTAACAAGGGTATTGCCAATCCATAACTCACCTGCTGAAATTTCTTCAAGACCTGCAACCATACGGAGCGTTGTAGACTTTCCACAACCTGAAGGACCTACAAAGATGATAAATTCCTTATCTGCGATTTCAAGATTAAAATTTTTAACTGCAACAAAACCATTTGGATATGTTTTATTAATGTTCTTTAAAGATAAACTTGCCATTATGAATTTCCTCCTAATTTGTCAAATATAATTGTGCCGTACAAAAATATACGTTTTTCCATCTGCCTATTATGATACACTAACTGGCGCTTTTTTACCATAGACCAAATATCCAAAGAAATTTTTTAGTTTTTGTGCAATGCGTATAGAATTTTCTTTTTGGTTTCTAAATACATCAATTTTTACAAATTTTTTAAGGTTTTACTGTCTGTTTTGTCCAAAACCTTCACCAAATACTTCCCTTATTTCAGAAATAATTACAAAAGCATTTTTATCAATATTTTTTACAAGACCTGTCAGTTTTGCAATTTCTTTTTTTGCAACTACGCAGAGAAGCATAGGACGGCTGTTATTTGAATACATGCCTTTAGCTTCAATAAGTGTTGCCCCTCTTTCCATTTCTGTAAAAATCTGCCTGCTTATTTCTTTGTATTCAGGCGAAATTACAAGTACCTGTTTACATGCTTTTCCTCCTGAAAGAATGAAATCCATTACGCTTGATGATACAAATATTGCTATAACGGCATAAAATGATATATACAGCCCAAATAAAACAGCACCTGTAATAATAACAAGTGAATCAATTATAAATAAGACTGCTGATACGGGGTAATATGGAATATACCTGCATATTATTGTACTTAAAAGGTCTGTGCCGCCTGTTGAATACCCTGTTGCAAATACAAGCCCCAGCCCAAGCCCTGTAAGTACGCCCCCTGTTACAGCTGCAAGAAGGTAATCATGCCTTCCCGGGTCAAAAACTGGTATTATATACATTGCCAATGAAAAAAATGTATTGGCAAATAGTGTTTTGGTAATAAATTCCCTGCCTTTTATAAAAATACCCCATATAAATATTGGTATATTTAATACAAAATTGCTAATCCATACCGGGAATGCAACGCCTGCCAGTTTATAGGACAAAGATTTGATTACTATTGACAGCCCTGATATGCCGCCTGTAACCATGTCCATTGGTTCATATATCCAGTTTACTGCCGCTGCCATTAAAGTTGTGCCTGCTGCAAGGCAAAAAAGTTCCTTTAATAAGATTTTATACTTGCCCATATATTTCCTCATTTTACAAAAAAAGATAATGAAGACTTAATCCCCATTATCTTTTTTATTTTCTGGTTCTTCACTCTGGTTATTATATTGCACAATTTTCTTACGGAATATGCGTGTCCTGAAAGTTTTTTTAACTGTCTGCTGCCTGACTATCTTTTCATAGAACCATGAAAGATGCAGCTTCCCAACCCAGGGTGGCATAACTCTTTCACCTGCAAGCACAAGCCCAAAAACCCCTCCGACTGCTACACAAAGCTTTGCATTAAGTTTTGGTGCATGTTCAATAATCCACCTTTCCTGGAAACCAGGGGGCAAATCTACAACGACAAGGTCTGGAATACAGTTATTAATATCATTGACAGCTGCCTCATCTTTAAAGCCGCTGCCATATACGCAGGAACCAGTAATTTTTAAGCCGGGCTGCACCCTTTTGCAGTAATCCCGTAAATCCAGCAGTTTTTCTTCACTCTCTGCCATAATATATACTGTCCTGCCGTATCTTTGCAGGTTTTCAAGAACCAGCCCGAAGCTTTTGCAGCTTACTACCATTCCCCCTGCTTCAAGCACATCTACATGGTGTGTGGCAAGAAGTGCCTCTTCCCCGGGAAGGAATAAATCCGCCTGTTCTATAATTCTGTGGTAGTCTTTATCTTTAGACGCCCTGTCCAGCAGTTCTGCAGATGCAAAGAATATAACATATAAATGGTCATCTGACAGGTATTCGTTTATTTTCCCAGTAAAGATGTCATTAGTAAGCATATCAACATCAATATCCATAATTTTTACTGAAGCCTGCATAAAATAACCATGCCTTTCTTAATTGGCATCTGCCGTACCAAGAATAATCTCAATATCAAATCCTTCCTGCACATCCCCTGTAACAATTTCAGGGTCTGTAAAATACCCTGCCAGGTCATTCCCAATACCTTTTTCCTTTACAATAATTCTTGTATGTGTAAGTGTTTCGTCTGTATAATCACCTATCTGCTTTACAGAAAAGCCAGCCGAATCCAGTTCTGTCTTTGTAGCTGAAGCCAGCCCGTTTATCCTGCTTCCGTTCAGTACAATTATATCCAGGCCTTTAGAACTTTTTATCTTTTTGTTCTTAGTCTTATTATTTGAAGAAGCAGTAACAGCACTGTTTCCCTGTGGCTTTGTATAAGTTGTTGTATTATCTGCCAGTTTATTTAAAAATGACTTTGCTGCCTTTGTATCTACCGAAAATATTTTCCCGTTATATGTGCCTGGTATGCCCCAGTAATGGAAATAGCTGGCGTCCATTTTTTCATAACATTCTATATAGCCGATTTTATTATAAACAGTAAGGTTTGACTCAACCCTTTCATACTGTTCTTTAATGTATTCTGCAATCTTTTCCTGGTTTCCCTGGATATCTTTAAGCTGGTTAATGTACGTACTGCTTGCTACGGAAATACTCTGCGGCACGCTTACTGTCTGTGTCTGCGGGATAGTCCCGTCAGGGCCTGGTGTTGCTGTTTCCTGGCTTATGTCCTGTTTAAACCTGACACGTACCCTTTTTCTGGTATAATGGCTCTTATAGGTTTCCTGGTCAAGAACTGTATAATAGCTTATCTTAATGCCAAGCATCTTTTCAATAATAAGTTCACCATATCCAAATGCGTCTTCATTATTGGCAAAATATGTCTTAATCCTTCCAATACGGATAATCTGTGGTATTTCTTCATTAACAGTACACAACTTCTGGTACATTGTAGTAGGTATGGTATATTCTGTCCTTACAGGGATAGTAACATAATCCATATTATTAGTCTTAGTATTACAAATCTCTACCATAAGGTTTGTAATCCTGTCACCGTTACATACATATATAAGGTTCTTTGATACCTCATCAGTCTGTGCATCTTCTATAATATCAGCAATATTTCCTTTTTTTGTCCCTATATTTCCTCCGTTATCAGAAAGTATTGTATATGATATCTTATAACTTGCAAATCCGACTGCCAATAATATTATTATAAATAAAATAGATTTTAAAAGACTAATAAAAAATACTTTTACTACATTATTTTTTTTCATAATTGTACCTTTCTATACCGTTTATACAGTGGTTCTGATAAAAACATGCTTTTTATTATAGCAAATAAAGCCTGTTATGTAAAGCCTGCAAATAAGTTGTAAGAAATCATTAACAATTTAAGGATTATTATACCCATTATTTTTTAATATATGATATACTTGGATTAAAAACTGCCACTTGTGTTTTAAAGGGGGATGGATTAATATGAAAACTGCTGTTATTACAGGGGCTTCACGTGGTACCGGGTATGCCTGTGCCCTTAAGCTGGCGGGCATGGGATACAATATTGCCGTAAACTGCCATAAAAATTCCTGCCTGCTTGACAAGCTGGAGGAGGAAACCCGTAAATATAATATAAAGTGTATTAAACATACTGGCGATATAGGCATTTTTGAAAATGCTGCCAGTTTCTTTGGAATTATAGAGAAAGAAGCAGGAGTGCCTGATGTCCTTATAAATAATGCGGGTGTATCTTATATTGGCCTTCTGCAGGATATGTCACCTGGTGAATGGGATTATGTGCTGCGTACTAATTTAAGTTCGGTTTTTAACTGCAGCAAGCTTGTAATCCCTCTGATGCTTAAACGCAAGTCTGGCAAAATAATTAATATTTCATCTGTATGGGGCTGTACTGGTGCTTCGGCAGAAGTGGCATATTCGGCGTCAAAGGGTGGCATTAATGCCTTTACAATGGCTCTTGCAAAAGAACTTGCACCAAGTAATATACAGGTTAATGCCATAGCGTGTGGGATTATAGATACTGATATGAACAAATCATTCAGCAAAGAAGAACTGGATGCTATAAAAGAAGAAATCCCAGCCTGCCGCATTGGCACTCCTGGCGATGTGGCAGCACTTGTATGCCAGCTTGCAGAGAGTGGCAGCTATCTTACAGGCCAGGTAATAAAGCTTGACGGCGGCTGGATTTAAATATTTATTTTTCAAGGTAGAAGTCCCTTGTATCTAATATCTGCTGTGGTACTTCTACTTTATCTTTCTGCCATACACGGAACTTAATATCATATTCTTTAGACTTTTTGCCACGTTCACGTACAAACCGGGCCATTGCATCACGGAACAGCGGCTGCTCAGAGGTTTTTTCCCTTATTTCTTTAGAGAACGGGCAGTATGTTGCAAGTATCTCCCTGACTGGCTTGCTAAGGCACAGCCCGCCTTTGGATTCAAGCTTAATCCAGTTCTCATAATCAATTACAAATACTTCCCTTGTATTATTCCTGCATTTCTGTATCTGTAATTTAAGCTTGTCTTTCTTTTCATCTGAAAGTTCCCTGTTCTTGCGGTAAAACTGTACAAAATCACTATATTCACTTGTAAGTGATTTTATCTGGATATTATTCCATGCTGCCCCCTGCATTGTCCTGCAGAGTTCCCAGCGGAAACGCCCAAACAGCTTTATCATAACTGTGTCAATATCTGTATCAAGGAATGCCGGCATAAGGAAACGTGCTTTGGAATTTCTCTTTCTGCCGCTAAGCTCCTGCCACATTACCGGATTACTGCCAAATACAGGGAATGTTATAAAATCAGGGAAAACTTCTTCCATTATGTATTCTTTTTTAATTGGTGATTTATGTTCATGGTAAAGCCCCTCACGGTAAAATGCTGAAAAATCAATTTCAAGCAGCTTATTTACTGCTTCATTTACCTTTTCTGCAGACAGGTAGCATCTCTTTAATGAACCAGGACATCCTTCTGTAAATAAAAATGGCACAAATACTGAAACCTGCCCATATATTAAACGGTGGTTTGTCTTAAACATATTCTGGATTTCATAATCAAGCTTTGCTTCATTGTTTTTGGCAAGTTTCTTCTCCTCTTCAGCTGTGATGCGCCCTGTCTTGCGCATATCACGCAGGTTCTCAGCATAATCCATGTCAAATTCACTTTTGGACGGCTCTTTCCTGCCTTCGTAAATCTCCGTAAGCCACTCTTTCATATTATAAACAGGGCAGCGCATCATACTGTCTGGCACACTTTCATCCAGTTCCAGCAGTTCTTCCATAATTTCATATGAAACAAGTTTTTCACTTAGAAATCCATACTTCAGGAACAAATCTATTATAAGTGGTGTTTCTTCTTCTGATTCATAATCCTTTAAAAACACACTTTTATATATATTGTAATAATGTTTAACCAGCCCCTGCCGTATCTTCCTTGTATTATCATCCGTTGCCATTTTATCTTTAAGCTGTGTAAACTGTCCTGCTAAATCTTTAAACTGGGCTGCCACTTCTTCACCAGCACCGGAATAATCCAGTATAAACCCAAGTGAGCCATCCAGTACACTTACGTCTGCTTTTTCTTCCGCAGTTTCTTCTGGCCCATCCCCGCCGGCATTGCTGCTCATAAGAGTAAAATATGCTTCTTCCATAAGTTTATGGCTGGCCTCAATGTCAATACATGCCTTGTCATATAAAATATTCTCAAGCAGGTTTATATTATCAATAATGCTTTCAAAAAGTGAAACTGCTTCTTTTATAGCAATGCCCCTGCTTTTCATTGTTTTCGCCATCTCAAATACGCATGTAAAAAGATTGTCCCTGTTCTTAACCAGAAAACCTGCAAGTTCTTTAAGATACACCGCATCTGACTGGCACTGTGATATTAAAATATTAACAAGCCTGGCTTCATCTACAATATGGTATACAGGTATTACCAGGTTTACATTTACAAAAGCCTTCTGTACCTCTGGCGGTATACTGCAGCAGGCTTTATAATATAAAACTTTATCAGAATCAACACCGTAAACTTCCCTGCTGTCATAAGATTTTAAATTGTCTGCTATTCCTGTATTTTTCACAGTAATTCCGGCTTTTTGTGCAATTTTTTTGTACTTTCCATCTGCATACTCTATAAAACCATGTACTTTTACTGCTGCATCTGCCATATCATCATATATCCTTGACAACTCACGGATATATTTTCCTAAAGTTGAATAAACCAGTGCTGCATAGTCTTTATTTAACTTAATAAGCGCCCTTACTGCCTGGTTAAACCCCATTGCAGGAAAAGCATATATTACAGAATCACTGTCTGCAGTGTATGTAACCCTGTATTCTCCTGCTGACAGGTCACAAAGCCCAAGAAAGTTCCCTGAACCAGCAACAACATTTACTCCCTCTGTAGTTATACGTATTCTTCCCTTTACAACCAGGCACATTGATGTAACTTCCTCTCCCCTGGTATATATCTCTGTACCTTTCATAATCTGGCTGGCACTATTTAATTTAAGTTCTGCACCCAATACTTTTCCTCCTAATGTCCATAGTTACCCTGGAATTAATTATCTGCCTGTTATTATACATTTTTATGGATAGAACGTCAATGTAAAACAATCTGCATAAAAGAAAAAGGCCAGTTATAAAACCAGCCAGCATTATTATATTAATCCGTGCATCCTGTTTTGAATATGCTGTCACCAGCGTTACCTTGGCAGCCTGCTCAGCTCCAGCTACCTTACGGCACACGGAAATCCCCACTTAGTGCTGCTAGGTTCCCCTCCTGACACGGTTCATGGGTTTCCATTGCGTAAGACCAGAACGTCAACGCCACTTTCCAAGGGCAGCCTGGCAAGCAGCAAAACCCTGGACAGGACATCACCCCTGCTATAGCGGATTGCAGGTACAGGGCACCGCTAACTCCCCGGCTAGCACGGAAGTTTTAAACTATCCATACCAAATACTTTTATTCATATATCTTTTCTGCATTTTGTAATTATACATACAGGCACGCATTATGTCAAGCATTTGTGGCGTCTTTTTTCTTTTTCTCCCTTAAATCTTTAAAAAATTCTTTCATAATGCTGCTGCATTCTTCTAAAAGCACGCCCGTTGTCTTTTCTGCCATATGGTTAAACTGCCTTTCCTGCAGTAAATCAATTATGCTTCCTGCACAGCCGGCTTTCGGGTTCATAGCCCCTATTACAACACGTGGTATACGTGCCTGCACTATTGCCCCTGCACACATCGGGCAGGGTTCAAGTGTAACATACATTGTACAGCCTTCAAGCCGCCAGTCGCCCAGTTTTTTCCCTGCTTTTTTAACTGCTATAATTTCAGCATGTGCAAGTGTGCTCTTTTCAGTATTTCTCCTGTTATAGCCCCTTGCTATAATTTTATCCTGGTACACGATTACGCACCCAATAGGCACTTCCCCTATTGCAGCGGCTTTCTTTGCCTGTTTTAATGCTTCTTTCATATATTTTTTATCAAATGGTTTTTCTTGCATTATTTACTTTTATCCCCATATATATTATTCTAAAATAAGTTTAACACTATTATATATTATAGTCAAAAGTAATTTTTATCTGGAAAGGAAGACTTTTATATGCTATTTACATACAATACCAGCCGTCTTGTTTTAAATGTCTTAACCCCATCCAGGGCAGGGCTTGTGTTAAATTTTTATATTAAAAACAAAAATTTCCTGGAGCCGCATGAGCCAGAACGTACCAGGATTTTTTATACATTTGAATTCCAGCGTGCAAATCTTGCATGTGAATACAACGCTTTTATCAGGCATTCCTATATAAGATACTGGATTTCCTTAAATACTAATCCTGATAAAGTAATTGGCACAGTATGCTTCAGTAATATATTAAAAGGCGCATTCTGCAGCTGCATGGCAGGATATAAGCTGGGTGAAGAATACTGTGGCAAAGGCTACATGTACGAAACACTAAGTACCCTTATCCCTATTATATGCAAAGAACTTTCATTGCACCGCATTGAAGCGATGGTTATGCCTGGCAATATGCCATCAATTAATCTGCTTAACAGGCTTCATTTTACAGAAGAAGGTTATTTACGCTCATTTGCCCAGATAAATGGTGTATGGGAAGACCATATTTTATATTCTTTTATAAATCCTGGATTTATATAAATACATATAAATTCAGACACTGATTTCTGTAATCCAGTAGCCAAATACGCCATACACTATCTTTCCTGGCCCTACAGGCTGGAAATCGTTAAATGAAAATGTTGCCGCCCTTTTGCTTTCCTGTTCACTATATACACCAGGAACTCCCAGGGCATAACATCCATTGCAAAGCTTTGCAAATATCAGGTGTTTATAACAATAATACCCATGGAGCAGAAACCTGTTATTGGCAAAAGACCACAGGCGTATTGGCATACATCCTATATCCTTTGGCTCTATCCTTACACTTTCCTCAATGCTTCCTGACCTGAAAGGGTACATAACAGGAAAATTTTTAAGGATGCGTACACCAAAATCCTCTTCTTTTTTATTATAATTTTTATAGGGACATGCACTGCAGCCATATGACGTTTTATCTTCTTCAATATCCTGTGTCTTAACATCAGCATAATCCATATCTTCTGGATTCCCGTCTTCTTCTATATTATCTGCACTATTGTCTGTACTGCCATTGCTGCTATTAATACCTTCATCTTCTTTATTGGCAATGGCAATATTCTCTATAGTTTTATTTTCTGGTGTTTCACTATCTGTACCTGCATTATCTGTGTCCCTGCTTTCCAGGCTATCTTCAGGAATACCCTTATCCCCGTTTTCATTGTTTTTACTGCCTGCATCTTCTTTATTATCATATGCCCCCTTATCCAGCATATTTATCTTATTTCCTATGTATATACTTTCATTAGCCCATGTTGTAGCGTAATACTGCCTGTCACTTATATATACTACTGCACCGTCAAAATCACTGGCAGGATGTCCACTTGAACACACATCTTCGGAATTAGTAACTATTTTAAGCTGCATGCTTCCAGAATGTGCTGCCAGCCTGCCTATGCTTATATACTCTATAGCTGCCCTTTCCTGTTTAAACAGCCATACTTCTGGCATAAAACTGGTTTCAACTGCCCTCATCTGTACTGTAACCCTGCACTGCCTCCCTTTCTGTTCAAGCCTTGCATAACCTATATTCTGCCCTTTTTCCCCATTTAGATACTGGTAAAGATACGAAACAATCCGTCTGTACTGGTTCATCAAATCCCTCCATTCCAACCTGTCATATGGATATTGTCATTAATTGGCATGTATGCCCTGCACTGCCTTATCAAACTATATTCATATTACAACATTAAATAGAACTAAAAATTTGATTTTTTATTTGTACATGTTATAATATGGAAGAAAAGTATAATAAAATTTAACCAGGAGGATTATTATGGACGAAACTTGTACACATGACTGTTCAAACTGCAGTGCAAACTGTGAAAGCAGGGAACCGGGAAGTTTAATAGAGCCGCCCCACAAAGACAGCAGCATTAAAAAAGTTATAGGTGTTATAAGCGGCAAAGGAGGCGTCGGGAAATCTATGGTTTCTTCCCTGCTTGCTGTTAATTTCCAGAAAAAAGGCTTTAATACTGCCATTCTTGATGCAGATATAACAGGCCCGTCAATACCTAAAGCATTTGGCATAAAAGAACGGGCAGTGGGTAATGAAAGTGGCATTTTCCCTGTTAAAAGCAAGACAGGCATACAGACAATGTCTGTAAACCTGCTTCTTGAAGATACTACTGACCCTGTTATATGGAGAGGCCCTGTTATTGCAGGCACAGTTAAACAGTTCTGGCAGGACGTAATATGGAAAGATGTTGACTATATGTTTGTAGATATGCCGCCAGGAACAGGTGATGTTGCACTTACTGTATTCCAGTCCCTGCCTGTAGACGGGATTGTTATTGTAACTTCCCCACAGGAACTTGTTTCCATGATTGTTTCCAAAGCTGTTAAAATGGCACAAATGATGGATGTGCCTGTAGCTGGCATTATTGAAAATATGAGTTATATAGAATGTCCATGCTGCGGTGAACACATCGAAGTATTTGGCAAAAGCCATCTTGATGAAGTTGCAAAAGAATACGGGCTTCCAGTGCTAGGGCGCATACCTATGACACCAGCAGTTGCTGCTGCAAGTGATGAAGGCAATATAGAAGAACTGGAATGTAACTGGTTTGATGAAGCAATTACTGCAATACAAGGCATATAAAATAACCAGATATTTTAAAAAATATAAAATGGCAGGTAATCCATGCACTTATTATATGGTTTCCCTGCCAAAAATAATACTGTTTTTTTGTATAAACCACATAAAAAAGCTTTATTTATATGCAGTATTATTTTGTTACAACACTCCTGCTAGTACCATATTATTCACAAAAACTGATACAGGTAAATACTGCTGTAACCATTATAGCCAATCTAGGGCTTATGCTTCTGTTCCCTGCAGGATTTTTAAAACTCCACAGCATTATTGCATGGATATTTATAGGGATTGTATATATTATACTTTTTGCTGCGTGCAGTTTTATTGCACACCGTACCACGGTTCTTTTTAAAATTGTAGAAGAACAGGGGGAAAAGCCAGTGGATGTTTTACATAATGTACAGTCAGCATTTGACAGCCTGGAAGAATCTTCTGGTACAATATATACCTACCTGCAGGAATTTGAAGGCAATACAGAAGAAATTGCTGCTTCAGCACAACAGATTAGTGAAAGCGCAGACTCACAGATTAATGAAGCAGAAGACAGCCTGGTAATTTTTAATGAATTAAATGATAAGATTTTACAATCTGAAGAAAGAGTAACACAGACTGTAGAAACCATTAAAAACCTGAAATCTAAAAATGATGAAGGTTTTTCAGTAATACATGCACTGTCAGAGAAATTTGAAGAAAATATCCAGATGACACAGACAGCAGCAGACAGTATAGAAGAACTGTCCCATAAATCAAGCTCAATTAGCGGAATAATAGAAAGCGTACGTGAAATTGCACAGCAGACAAACCTTCTTGCATTAAACGCAGCTATAGAGGCGGCAAGAGCAGGAGAGGCCGGAAAGGGATTTGCTGTAGTAGCAGGAGAAATTAATTCCCTTTCATCAGAATCTTCAGATGCTACCGGGAAAATAGATACTATACTTAAAGATATTATTGAAACAGTGGAAACTACACATAAGGTTATGGAACATAATAACGAAGTAGTAAACCTTTCTAAATGAAAAGCTTAAAGATACAGTTAAAATATTTGATGTAATAATGAAATCCTCAGAAGAAGTTATCAGGATTGCAGAAGTGTTAAAAGAAGAACTGGAAGATATTATTAAGATAAAAGAACAGCTCCTTGATGTTATGAAATGCGTGGAAGATGGTTCAAAGAACTTTGTAGCAGCTACAGAAGGTATTAGTTCATCTACAGAAGAACAGGTTGCAGGACTTGATAATATTGTTAAATCCATGAAAAATATGCAGCCGGGCATTGAAAAGCTTTCAAGCATACTGCATAATGAAAAAGAAAACAGCAGACAGGCATCTGTTTAAAAAAGCCCTCTTTCTACAGCATATAATTATAGAAAGGGGGTTTTAAATTATTTATCCAGGGAAATTTTTAGTGCCAGCCTTGCTGCTTTTACTGCATCTTCTTTTTCTTCTGCCGCAATAAGAAATGCGTTGGGATGGCAGAACCTTAATGTTTTTATTCCTGTAATTTTTACAAGCTCTTCTGGTGTCTTTCCACACCATTCTTCCGGGAAAGGGCATACCAGTGTTTTATCATCAATGCTTACAGGTACGCCTTGTGCGCTGTAACCGCCCCTTGATGAAGGATATACCACAAATTTATAAGAACTTCCTGCTGCCATGCTTTTCCAAGGTGCAAATTCTGGCAGTATTAATACACTGCCATCACATTCTTCCATTGCCTTCTTAATAAGTTCCTTTGCCCTGTAAATCCCTGCTACAGCGTTAAAATGGTTTTCAAGTATTATTTTTGCAAAATCTGCGGCTCTCCAGAAACAGGCATCGTATTCTTCACCTGAATCCCAGCCAGGGTTAAATTCATCTATAATGGTGGCAAGTGTATTGCTTTTGCCTGTATTGTCAGATTCATCCAGAGGCTGTACAAAATCCCTGTCAAACCTTGCTGCTTCCTCTTCACCAATATATGCAGCGCCAAATTCACGCCATATAAGCCCGAATGCAGCATAGGGACACCCGTTTTCCCGGTACTCTTTATCTGCCTGGTGGTGGTCATACCTGCCCCTGCCAATATCATATACAATGCCATCAAAGCCGTCTGGCACTTCAAAGCCCCTGGTAATTTCTATATCCGGGTTAAGGATTTTTAAAAATGCTGTTGCAAATACATCATCTGAATGGAATTTACTTCCATGTGTAAAACCACGCATGGGTATTTCTATTGTTTTGCCATATTCTTTATCCATGACTAAAGGCTCTTTTCCAGGTTTGCCCTGATTGCTTTAATAAAATCCCCACTGTTTAATACATTTACATCTTTAAGGCTTGTAATAAGGGCAAGGTCTTTTGTCATGTTTCCTGACTCTATTGTGCCAAGGGTTGCTTTTTCAAGCTTGTCTGCAAATTCCATAAGTTCTTTAATATTATCAAGCTCTCCACGTTTGCGGAGCGCACCTGTCCATGCAAATATAGTTGCAACTGAATTTGTAGATGTTTCTTCACCAGCCAGATGCTTATAATAATGCCTCTGCACTGTTCCATGTGCTGCCTCATATTCATATATCCCGTCTGGTGATACAAGGACTGAAGTCATCATTGCAAGCGAGCCACATGCTGAAGAAACCATATCACTCATTACATCACCATCATAATTCTTGCACGCCCATATAAAACCGCCCTTAGCTTTCATAACACGTGCTACTGCATCATCAATAAGGGTATAGAAATATTCTAACCCTGCTGCTTCAAATTTATCCTTAAATTCCTTGTCATATATCTCCTGGAATATATCTTTAAAATTATGGTCATATACTTTGGAAATTGTATCCTTAGTGGCAAACCATAAATCCTGTTTTGTACCAAGTGCATAAGTAAAACATGCTTTTGCAAAGCTTCCAATGGATTTATCAGTATTATGGATACCCTGTATTACGCCGCTTCCTGTAAATTCATGGATAACCTGGCGTATCTCCTGCCCGTCCTCACCTGTAAACACAAGTTCTGCCCTGCCTGCACCTGGAACTTTGATTTCTGTATTTTTATATACATCACCATACGCATGCCTTGCAAGGGTAATTGGCTTCTCCCAGTTTTTAACACAAGGCTCAATGCCCTTTACCTGTATAGGCGCACGGAAAACAGTACCATCAAGTGCTGCCCTTATTGTGCCATTTGGTGATTTCCACATCTCTTTTAAATTGTATTCATCCATTCTTGCAGCATTTGGTGTAATAGTTGCACACTTTACTGCAACACCATATTTCTTAGTGGCTTCTGCTGAATCAATAGTAACCTGGTCATCAGTATCATTACGGTGTTTAAGCCCAAGGTCATAATACTTTGTTTTTAAATCAATGAAAGGAAGAATAAGCTCATCCTTAATCATTTTCCAGAGAATACGTGTCATCTCATCCCCGTCCATTTCAACAAGAGGGGTAACCATTTTAATCTTTTCCATATTAAATTCCTCCATTCCATCCAATAATATATACTGTTATGGCAATGCTTGTATTAGCCATGCCTCCTATTGTACCACGAAATAAAAATAAAGTAAAATTTTAGCATTGACTTATTTTATTACATATGGTATATTAAATATAAATAGCATCTCTTTTCAACACCCAATAACCAAAACAGGAGGAAAATATATGAATAAACGACATATAACAAGGCATATTCCTAAAATATTTCTTGCATTATTACTAATATGCGGCCTGGGATGCAGCATCTGTGCACCTGCATCTGCCAGGATAGCGCCTGTAATCCTTCTCTCAGATTACAGCAAAGAAATGAATGTAGATGATGAATACTATCTATTTGCATATTCATCTGATGGCAGAGTTCCCAGATTCAGCAGTTCAGACAGAAAGATTGCCACTGTTGATACATATGGCAAAATCACAGCTAAAAGAGCCGGGAAGTGCACAATAACTGTAAAAGCATTTACAGCAGAAGCATCATGCAGCATAAAAGTCCACAAAACAAAGATTTCCCTTAATAAAAAAGCCATATCTATAGAGCGCAATGAAACTTTTAAACTTGATGCCAGTATTTCATGCCAGTCCGCCCCATTATACAAAAGCAGTAAAAAGAGCGTTGCCACCGTTGATGAAGAGGGCAATATTACTGGCGGCAAACCTGGCAGTGCTGTAATCACAGTACAGGCAGGCGGTTCATCTGCAGACTGCAAAGTTACAGTAAAACAGCCTTCTATCAAACTGGACAGGCTTTATAAGCGCCTTTACAGATGCCAGAGTTTCAAACTGGATGCAACTGTTTCATCTGGAATTGCACCTATATGGAAGTCCAATAAAAAAAGTGTTGCCATTGTAGATGAAAAAGGGAAAGTCACCGCTATAAAGCATGGTACAGCAATAATTACAGCTAAAGCTGACGGTACAAGCAAAACATGTGAAGTTGTAGTTGAACCACCTGAGATAAATCTTGAAAGCACTGATATAACCATACAGGAAGGCACTTCCTGTAATATCGGCATGACTATATCATCAGGCAATGCACCTGTATGGTCATCAAGCAAAGAAAGCGTGGCAACAGTAGACCAGCTCGGCAATGTATATGCCCATGAAAAAGGCACATCAACAATAACTGTCAGTGAAGATGGTACAAAAGTTAAATGCAAAGTCCATGTAGTATCTGCTTAATCCATTTATCTGCCTGTACAGCCTGGCAGGTTCTTTATATTAATCTAATAAATTCTTTATAGTATACAATGTTAAAAGAGATGCTATATCCATTCAGCTGTCTTATCTATTGGAATCCTGCTTTTATGTAATATACATGGCCCGCCGCCGTCTGCCGGATATCCTGCTGGCATTATAAGTACAGGTTCTTGTGAATCCGGGATATCAAATTCCTTTATAAGCTTTTCCCTGTCAAACATCCCAACAATAGTTGTCCCAACACCAAGTTCCGCTGCCTGTAATGACATATGGGCAGCAACTATCCCTATATCCATAAGCCCGAACCTCATACCGCTTTCTTCATCCATTGGTGAACTGCCCGTATCTTTTTCAAGTGAAATAACAATAACAGCAGGGGCATTAAAATGGCACTCTGTACATTTCCTTATTTTCTCTATTCCTGTTTTACTGGTTACAATTTTAAGCCTGTGCCTCTGCAGATTACATGCTGACGGTGATACCCTTGCAGCTTCTGCAATTTTTACAAGTTTTTCTTTTTCCACGGCACGTCCTGCATCCATGCTTCTAAGTGAATACCTCTCTTTTGCTAAATCTAAAAAATCCATTTTGCCTCCTTTTTATTGCTTCTGTCCATAAATTTCCAGAATCTTCTTCTTATCCTTTTTCCCACTCCCGTTATGTGGGATTTCCCCTGATACTATTATTTTACATGGCATTTCATAATGTGCAAGTGTTTTTCTAAGATTGCTAAAAATATCGTTAATATTAATATTACTCGATTTAATGCTAATAAAAGCTATAAGTATATTTTTCTGGTTATCCAGAACAGATACCACTGCCGCTTCACGTATATCTTCCATCTTTTCAAGTTCATTTTCAATATTAATTAATGAAATCTTGCGCCCGTGTATTAAGACTATATCATCACTCCTGCCTTGAAAATACAAATTGCCCTCTTTATCCATATAGCCATTATCTGATACTGAATATGGACAATTAATACCCTCTGCATGGTATTTGCTGTCCACATAAATCATTCCATCTTTTATAGATACCTTTACACCTGGAAATGGTTTCCCTATAAAATTCCTGTCTGTTTTCATGTCTTTGTATTTTACATACGTAACATAACTAAGTTCACTTGCGCCATAATATAATGTGATATCTGACATTGGAAATATTTTTTTAAGTTTACGGGCATCATCAATTCCAAGGCTTTGTGAACCTGATATTACAGACTTTACATTATTGTTGTGCCCCTTTATAATATCTGGCAGAAGCATAAGCTTAGACGGTATAAGGTATACTGCATTAACATTTTCTTTTTCTATTATATCTGCCCACCTTCTGGGGTTAAACTTATTCTCTGCAACAACTGTTCCCCCTGCATAGAACTGCGCCATATATAAATTCAGGTTTCCTGTAAATGCAAGGCTTCCATGCGCAAATAAAATACTTTCTTTATTTATTCCAAAGATTTCATTCTGCACTGGGAAAAAACCTGCCCAGCTTTTATATGTCCTGTATAAAAGCTTTGGTATGCCAGCTGTGCCAGAAGTCATTACTGCCATACAGGCATCTTCTGGTACATCATTAATCTCTGGCATCTTCTTTGCATCAGATGGTACTATTACGGGAACAATGCCAGCTGCATTACATGCAAGAAATGCTACAAGCTGTTTTAATATGCCATCTTCCTTTATTATAAAAACTTTTTTCTTTAATAATGTACCTGCCAGTTTAAGAGCCATGTCTGAAACCTGCCCATATGTATATACATTGCCATCTTCTATAATTGCAGTTTTACAAGGATTTACATTTTTAACTAATTCAAAATAGTCCATATAAAACCCTCCATAAAACCTTACTGTATATCCTGTAAACTATTAACTTTTTTAATAAGTATGGCTGTCCCAATACCGCCAGCGGCTGCTATGCTGCATATGGCATAACTGTCTTTTGCTTCCTCTTTCCTGTATTCAAGTGCTTTAAGTGCATGGAGCAGTATAATTCCCCCTGATGCACCATATGGATGCCCATAAGCCAGTGCGCCGCCAAATATATTATACCTGTCTATGGCATCAGGATATTTCCTTGCAAATAATTCGTCTATTACTGCAAATGCTTCGTTACATTCAAAAACAGATATATCATGGTAATCCATATTATTTCTTTCAAGCAGTTTTTCTATTGCAGTTATTGCTGAACGAGGGCTTTCATCTGGAGTAACACCCGTTTCCACAACATCTTTAAACTCCGCCAGCGGCTTTATATTATGCTCTTTAATATAACTGCCAGAACATATTATGGCAAAAGCCGCCCCGTCATTAGTAAGGCAGGCATTGGCAGCTGTTATAACACTTCCCCCTTTTAATACACATGGCAGCCTGTCTAATAACCTCTGGTCCATCCTGTCACGTATTCCCTCATCCTTAACGCATCCATCCTTTACACTTACAATAATATCTTTTAAAATGCCTTTTTCCCTTGCTTCTTTTGCAAGCAGGTGGCTTCTTAAAACCCAGTGGTCAAGCATTCCTCTTGTAATCCCTTCTGATAATGCCGTCCTTTCTGCCCCTTCAAGCATTGCTGCCTGTCTATGCCTGCCTGGTGAAAATTTCGCTGTCCTGTACCAGAAATCCCCGCCCCCATATGTTCCATAATCAGGATGGTTCTTATTATACCTGCGCCCCGGGGCTGTTGAACAGCTTTCAAAACCTCCTGCAATAACACAGCCTGTCTGCCCGCACTGTACCCTGGCAGCCGCTACGGCAATACTTTCAAGCCCCGAAGCACATTGCAAATCTATTGTAAACGCAGGTATCTTTTCTGGAAGCCCTGCTTCAAGCATCATAAGCCTTGTAATATTGCCTCCTGCGCCTGCTGCATTCCCTGCAATGACAAGACCAGCATCCAGCCCTTTATATTTCTCCAGAATATATTTAATAACATCAGCCCCAAGTATCTCTGCAGGAACATTACGGTACATGCTGTTCTCTATACCTATATAACTTCTTGCCCCTCCTGCTATATATGCTTTCTCCATAACTGCCCCCATATATTTCCGCCTGCATTGCTAAAATACCATCCCGCAAAGCTATTATTTCCCCAGTGCCATTATTAACCCTGTATACTTCCACTTCATCACCTGCAAATACCGGGTTTCTGAAATACACCGCATATCCTGCTGCCATGTTATCCATAGTGCCCTTATAACCACATTCTTTTAAAATTATATCTTCAAACAAAAGAAAGCCCGGGACTACCGGCTTATCTGCCTTATGGATTGGATTACTGTCCCCCGCAGCTTCTATAAATCCCCTGATATCATCTTTTGTATATTTCAATGTAAATAAATATACATAATCCGCACCACCCGCCGCCGGCATTACTGCTTTGCTGGAATTTATGCCAGATATACTGCCCGGTTTTACAATATCCATAATAAGGGCATATTCTATATTATTATATATTATATTTGCAGAAATAACCGAATACGCCTTGCGCATCTTTATAAACTTTATATTATTACCTGTATCCTTTAAAATACTAAATCCTTTTTCACCTGTTTTAAATTCCATTCTTACAATCATCCAGCCATCAAAACTTTCTATTTGTGTAAGGCCTGCAACAAGCTTTCTGTAAATATATATTATATCTCCCCTGCCTGTTATAATTTCTTTTTCCAGAATTATCCCCTCCATTTTTATAAAGTATAATTCTTCATTTTAAGTTTGTCAACCTTTAGATTTTTTCAGTTGACATACATATAATGCTTTTGTATAATATTGCCATAAACAGGAACCAGGCAAAACCATAGAAGCTTAAAAACGCTGTTGAAAATTTTAAATTTTTATACTTTGGATTATGCACTGGAGAAATGGAGCTAGAAATGGAAAAAAGCAAAACAAATAATAAACTCTCTAC
Organism: uncultured Lachnospiraceae bacterium; assembly: GCA_910577825.1. Lineage (GTDB taxonomy): Bacteria > Bacillota > Clostridia > Lachnospirales > Lachnospiraceae > Butyribacter. Next base: position 21,896 of record CAJTOK010000019.1, read on the forward strand.
CCGTTGCCTTGTAATTATGTCAATGTTTGCTGCTGTACTATGCGTATCGGCATACATAAGTATCCCCTTGCCAAATGGTACACATATTACAGCACTCACTTTAATAATTACAATTATAGTGCTTACTTTTCCTGCCCGGCAATCATTTACTATAATTCTGGTATGGCTGCTGCTTGGCATAGCTGGTGTTCCTGTTTTTGTTGGCGGGACCAGCGGGCTTGGTTATATTACCGGGCCATATGGCGGATACAACATAGGATTTCTTGTTATTTCAGCACTTGTACCAATGATTTGTGTACATATATACAACAGGTTATATCTAATGGTTATTGCAGTATTATCTGCCATTTCCGTTGACCTTATAGGTACATTCTGGATTATGGCTGTTTCAAAAATACCATTTAAGGCAGCATTTATTACAGGATTTGTGCCATTTATAGCACTTGATATTGTCAAAGCGGTACTGGCAGCACAGCTTGTACCACAGTTACGCAGAATTATAAACCATGTAGAAAACTGACATACTCCCCCGCCTGTCCAGAGCCCTGTTACAGGGTATCTGGCTTAATTCCCTACTGAAATATCAAATATTGCTTCTTCAACAGCTTTTACACATTCATCTGTATTTTTCTTAATTTCATCACCCCAGAACCTTAAAACAGTCCAGCCCTTAAAAATTAATTGTTTATTGACTTCCTCGTCACGCTCCATATTCCTGGTAATCTTCTTAATCCAGTATTCACCTTTTTCGCCTTTCTCAAGCCTTGCCTTTAACTTATCCCAGTCTTTGCCATGAAAAAATTCCCCGTCACAGAATATTGCTATTTTATATTTTGTCAGTACAATATCCGGTGAACCCGGCAGCTCCTTATAATTCTTCCTGTAATGGTAGCCTTTCTGCCATAATGCTTTGCAAAGCTTTACTTCTATAGATGTATTCTTTCCTTTTATGCGCTGCATATTTTTTCTGCGCTGTTCTTTCGTAAGTACGTCCATTTATATCATCCCCTAAATACCCTTTAATGCTTTTATAATCTGCCTTGCCAGTGCATATGCAAGAAGCGGCGGTATTGCGTCCCCAATCTGCTCGTACCTGTCCTGCAGTTTATCACCATGGAACTGCACATAAGGCCCTGCAAACTGGTACCAGTCCGGGAAACTTTGCAGCCTTGCAGCTTCCCTTGGCGATATTGCCCTGTTTAAATACGGATGCAGTATTTCATCAAGGCAATGTGACGTTACAGTAAAACTTATCTCCGTCTTAATTAACCTCCGGTTTCTTGAACTGTAAATAATATTAGGAAATAAAGTCCTGTATTTTTCAATACTGCCTTCCCTCTCCAGCCTGTCAAACGCCATTTTCATGCTTTCTTTTTCTTTTATAAGTGCAATAAGCCCCTGCTTCTTCTTAGTATGTCCTGGTGCTTTATGGCTGCTTATGCTGTTTTTCTTAAAAAACCCTTTTTCTATAAGATGCTTTGGAACAGCAGTATTCATTGTATCAGATTTATATCTTCCACGCATTATATCTATAAAATGCTCCCGGTTTTTATCCTTATACATCCTTTCCCTGTAGTATGTTGCCTCCTCCCCCATATCTATCCTGGGTAAATCACCAATCGCATCCTGTACTGTAACATAAGGATACTTCCTGCCTGGCCCATACTCCTTTTCAGGATATGTAAACATTACCTTGTCTGCCAGCCTGCTATGTACTAATACAAGAAAAAGCCTTTCCCTAAGCTGTGGGACTCCATAATCACAGGCTTTAAGTAAAATAGTGTCCTGTTCCCTTGATACAAGCTTATATGAAGGCGTTGCATTTTCATCTTCAAAAGTATCACATATATAATTAAATACAGCTCCCTTCTGCCCGTCCCTCGCCTTTGAAAACATGCCCTTAACATTTTCAAACAATATTATCTTAGTATTAACTGTACGTGCAATACGTACAATATTGCTAAATAAACCATCCCGTTCATCATTCTCAGACCTTGTACCTGCAAGGCTGAAACTCTCACACGGCGCACCGCCTGATACAACATCTACAGTTTCATCCAAAGAATCAATGCCATACCTCGACAATAAAAGTTCCTTCACCATTTTACTGCTGACCTGGTTAATATCCCCATGTATTAAAAGTGTCTGGATACTTTCGTGCATAAATGACTGCAGGTACTCTTCACCTTCATCTGTAGTATCCGTATATCTTGCAAGTTCCAGAACCTCTGCATTATGTGTTATAGAATATGTCTGTACTGTAGTATCTGTCCATTCAACTGCTATAAGCGGCAAAATCCCCGCCCACTTAAAACCTGTACATAAACCACCCGGCCCGGAAAATAAATCAATGCTGGTTCTTGTCATACAATCATCTGCCATACGTTTCCTTAAGCTGTCATTCATATTATTAACCTCCTGATAACCTTAGAAACTTTATTAATAGTTAAATATCATTCAATAAATACCAGCCTTTTTATCCTCTATTATATAATATAATCTTCCTGAAACCAACAGTTTATTTATAAATTTCTGTCCTGCCCTTCTAAAGTACATTACACCAAAACAGGCAGCTCCAAGGAACCGCCTGCCATTAAAAAAACAATATGTAAAATTATTTAACCTTTACACTTTTAGTTACAGTTTCATAACCACTCTTTGCAGCTTTAATCTTTATCTTTGTGCCTTTTTTAAGTTTGCTTGTCTTAAATGTAAACTTCTTGCCATTTACTTTAGCAGCCTTATACTTAGCACTTCCAACCTTAACTTTAACCTTTGCATCACTTACTGAAAGCTTGCCAGTAACCTGCTTTTTATTTGCTTTAGCAACAACACTCTTTATCTTCATAGTAGAAAGTTCTGGTTCATCATCACCATTGTTACCTGGGTCTGATGGTGTACTTGGCTCTTATGGTGCTGATGGTTCTGAAATAATATCATTTATTCCTGTATAATTTGCTGTTTTAATATCTGTAAGCTTACAATTTTCACCTGTTAATGAAAGATATATTTTTTCATTGCCAGTTATAGGGAATGATGTTACTGATGTAAGATTTCCATTTGTAACTTCAACATATACCTTTCCATCTTTTTTAATTGCCTGTACTTTACAGTCTGTTCCTGCTTTGTTTGCTTCAACCCATGCTGCCCAGTCAAAAGAAGTACCTAAATTTGCTTTAATATCATAGCCTGATGATGTCCATGTTGCCTCTGTACTATTTCCTACTCCAGCAGGTTCCCAGGCATAATTATCTGAACGTATAACGACATACTCTTTATAATCCGGACTATCATTATTAACCTTTGGTTCACTGTTTGTATACACCGCTACAACTGGTGTTTCATAGTTATTTGAAGCTGATGGATTTGAAGTATTTTTGAATGTAAGTGCTGTACCACTTTCTGTAATTTCCCGTCCATCTGTATGTGCTGTCCAGAAACCTACACAGTCAAGCTCTGCCCCTGCAGTTCTATCTGGTGCTTCACCGCCTGTTTTAATATTTGTAAGCTTGCAATTCTGTCCTGATAATGAAATATATGTTTTTTTACCATCTTCTGCAGGGAATGTTGTTACTGATGTAAGATTCCCATTTGTAAATTCTATCTGTATCTTACCATCTTTTTTAACTGCCTTGACTTTACAATCTGCCCCTGCTTTGTTTGCTTCAACCCATGCTGCCCAGTCTTCTGGAAATTTTGCATCAAATGTATATCCAGAATTTTTCCAATTATCTGAATCTTTATTATTATCAAATACTCCATCTTTCCATGCAAAAGCATCAGAGCGGATAATGGCATATTCTTTATAATTCGCCCCTTTAAACTTTGGTTCATCAGCGGTATATGCTATTAAAGCTGGTGTTTCCCAGTTATCTTTAGCTGATGAAGCTGAAGTACTCTTAAATGTAATTTCAATACCGCTCTCTGTAACCTCATAACCATCTGTCTGTGCGTCAAGAAACTCTACACAATTAAGCTCTGTTACTGCTGTTTCTGCTGTTTCTGCTGCTGCCGTTACTGCTGTGCCTGCTGGTATCACTGGTGCGATTGTGAATACAAGGCTTGTAGCAAGTAAAGCTGCTAAAAATTTTTTCCTCATATTTCTATCTCCTCCTTAAAATTTAAACTTTTTGTAAATTACTTTAGTTTTTCTTTTAATAGATTACCATGCAATTTCATAAAAGCCAACAAAATCTTTCGCATTTACACGGATTATTATAACAAATTGCACAAATTTACTTAAATTTTACTATATATTACCACTTCCAGAATAATCTGTAAAACTGCTTTTAATCCATAAAAATTTACAAAGATTATATTACTCTGGCAAGTTTAAAATGTGGTTTTAAAGGACAGGGGCCGCCGGCGTTTAAATCTGGTCTTTTCAGATTTTATGCGCCGCTGCGTGACCCATTCAAGTGTAAATGTGCTTGTCCGTAAAACCACTTTAAACTGCCAGAGCCAATAAATTCTAATAAACAATAAATTCCAATAAATTAAAAGCAATTAAATAAAACAAAGCATACTTACCACAACTTGTCCGGTAAGTATGCCTGTCTGCATTTTATTATTCCCTGCTGGTACTACAATCTCTTCATAAGTTCTTCCCTCTGTGCCTCAAATCCCGGCTTTCCAAGAAGTGCAAACATATTCTTCTTATAGCTTTCAACTCCAGGCTGGTTAAATGGGTTAACCCCGAGTACATAACCACTGACACCACATGCAAATTCATAGAAATAGAAAAGCTGTCCAAGATAAAATTCATTCTGCTCTGGAACTTTTATTGTAAGGTTTGGCACATTGCCATCTGTATGTGCAAGCTGTGTACCTTTCATTGCACTTTTATTAATAAAGTCAAGAGTCTTTCCTGTAAGGTAATTAAGCCCGTCAAGGTCTACAGGTTCTTCCTCAAGTGTTATGTCAAATGAAGGCTTCTCAAGTTCCATAACTGTTTCAAACATTATACGGCTTCCATCCTGGATAAACTGTCCCATTGAATGGAGGTCTGTTGTAAGGTCTACAGATGCCGGGAATATGCCCTTCTGGTCTTTTCCTTCACTTTCACCATAAAGCTGCTTCCACCACTCTGCAACATAATGGAATACTGGTTCATAATTACACAGAATTTCCACGCTCTTGCCTTTACGTAAAAGGATATTCCTTACTGCTGCATACTGGAGTGCATCATTCTCTTCAAAGTTCTTATTTAAGCATACTTCACGCATTGAAGCAGCACCTTCCATAAGTTTTGAAATATCTGCACCGCTTACTGCTATTGGAAGAAGCCCTACTGCTGTAAGTACAGAGAAACGCCCTCCTACATCATCAGGTACTACAAATGTTTCATACCCCTCTTCTGTTGCAAGGCTCTTTAATGCCCCTCTTTCCTTGTCTGTTGTAGCATAAATCCTCTTTGCAGCGCCTTCTTTGCCATATTTCTTCTCAAGCATCTTCTTAAAGATACGGAAAGCTACAGCCGGCTCTGTTGTTGTACCTGACTTGCTTATAACATTTACAGAAAAATCCCTGTCCCCGATTACATCAATAAGCTGTGAAAGGTATGTCCCGCTCAGGTTATTGCCACAGTAATAGATTTCTGGTGTTTTACGTACTTCCTTGCTTACACTGTTGTAGAAACTGTGCCTTAAAAATTCAATAGCAGCCCTTGCACCAAGGTAAGAACCGCCAATCCCGATTACTAAAAGAACTTCTGAATCAGACTGGATTTTTCCAGCAGCCTTCTTAATACGCCCAAACTCTTCTACATCATATGCCACAGGAAGGTCAATCCATCCAAGAAAATCATTGCCTGCGCCGTTCCTGCTTAAAAGAACCTCTTTTGCATCACTGGCAATTTTCTCCATAGACTTAATCTCGTCTTCTGAGATTACATTACATGCCAATGAGTACCCAAACTTCACCTGATTTGCCATAAATCCTCCATTCCGCCACCTTAACGGCAGCATTTAATAGTTTAATATCTAAGTCTATTTTATACACTTCTCCTCTTTAAATCAAGAAAGATTTTCCATATTCTTTAAAAAATTTTAAGCAGAAATCTCAAGATTGCCAAATTTAGTAAACTGTGAAAGCCATGCAAGTTTCACTGAACCTGTAGGCCCGCTTCTCTGTTTGGCAATAATAACTTCTGCTACGCCTTTTTCCTCTGTATCAGGATTATAATATTCATCCCTGTAAAGAAACATTACCATGTCTGCATCCTGCTCTATTGCCCCTGATTCACGCAGGTCTGACAGCAGCGGTTTTTTATCAGGGCGCTGTTCTACAGCACGTGAAAGCTGCGAAAGTGCTATAACAGGTATATCCAGCTCCCTTGCCATTATTTTAAGTGAACGTGATATATCTGATATCTCCTGCTGCCTGTTTTCCCTCCTTCCCCTGCCTGCGCCTGACATAAGCTGCAGGTAATCTATTATTACAAGGTCAAGCCCTTTCTCAACCTTTAGCCGGCGGCACTTTGAACGCAGTTCCTGGGCAGTTATCCCTGATGTATCATCTATTACAAGGTTTGAATTGCCGATTTTACGCACACTCCCTACAAGCCTGTCCCAGTCCTCATCCTCTAAATCACCAGTCCTTATTTTCTGCAAATCAACATGTGAGTTCATAGAAAACATACGCTTTATAAGCTGTTCTTTGCTCATCTCAAGGCTGAATATTGCTATAGTGCTTTTGCTGTGGAGTGCCATATATTCTGTGATATTCAGTACAAATGCTGTCTTGCCCATGGCAGGCCTTGCTGCAATAAGTATAAGGTCTGACTTCTGTAAGCCTGCTGTTTTATAATCAAGGTCACGGAAACCAGTTTCAAGCCCTGTAATATGCCCTTTCTGTTTTGCTGCCTTTTCAATGCTGTCAAGGGTTCTTAATACTATATCACGTATAGGCTCAAATCCGCTCCCGCCACGTTTCTGTAATATATCAAATATACTTTTCTCTGTTTCATCAAGTATATCGCTGGCCGGCTGCCTGTCCATATAGCAGGCATTGCTTATATGCTCTGTTACCTGTATAAGCCGCCGCAAAACAGCCTTATCATGTACTATGCCGGCATAGTGCTTTATATTAGCAGATGTCGGCACACTTCCTATAAGGCTTCCTATAAACTCAACACTTGTAAGTTCAGGCGGCACTTCCTTTTCCCGGAGCTTTTCCTGGAGTGTAACAAGGTCTGCGCCAATACCTGACTTATACATTTCTGCAAGTGCATTAAATATTATTCCATACTGCCCCTGGTAGAAATCTTCTGGTGACAGTATTTCCATAGCTGCCATAATGGCATCAGAATCCATAATCATAGAGCCGATAACTGCACGTTCTGCTTCTATATTATGGGGAGGTATCCTCTTTATAACTTCATCCTGCATATTTATGCTTCCTTAACCACTACACTTAACTCCCCTGTAACCTTTGGATGCAGTTTTATTGCCAGGTTATAAGTCCCCGGGCTTTTTACAGGAACATCAAGCGACATCTTTTTTTTATCAATATCATAGCCCAGCTGTTCTTTTATAGCAGCTGAAATCTCTTTTGTAGAAACAGAGCCAAAGCTCCTGCCGCCTGAACCCGTCTTTATTGACAAAGTTACTGATTTATCCTTTAGTTCTTCTGCAAATGCCCTTGCTTCTTCAAGCTTTTCTTTAGCCACCTTTTCTTCATGCTGTTTCTGGAGTTTTAGTTCATTAAGGTTCTTTGCTGTTGCTTCCCTTCCAAGGTTTTTCTTGAAAATATAGTTTCTTGCATAACCATCACTTACTTTTACAATCTCGCCTTTCCTGCCAAGGGATTTAACATCCTCTAGTAAAATTACTTCCATTCTATATTTCTCCTTCCTCAATCATATTGTCAATCTGTTTTCTTATAATGTCTTTTGCTTCCCCAGTACTTGTGTCCTTAAGCTGTGCACCTGCCATATTAATATGCCCGCCGCCCCCAATCCTTTCCATCATAAGCTGGACATTCACTTCATCTATTGAACGTGCACTTATATAGACCTTGCCATTATATTTAGTAAGTACAAAAGATGCCTTCACCCCGTTAATATCAAGAAGTGAATTGGCAATTTTAGAAGCAACGACCGTAGGGGATTCAACCCCCTCTGACTGGCTCTGTGCTATTGCAAATACACCATGGTAAAGTTCTGTATCCTGTATTGCAGCAGCACGTATTTTATATTCCGCTAAATCTTCACGGAAAACTTTCCTTACCCTTACAGAATCCGCACCACTCCGCCTAAGGTAAGCCATTGCCTCAAATGTCCTTACCCCTGTCCTGTTGGAGAAATAATTGGTATCAATCATAATGCCTGCATACATGGCTTCAGCTTCCGCAGGCCTTAATTTAGGCCCGTTCCCTATATACTGTAAAATTTCCGCAACCATTTCACATGCAGAAGAAGCATAAGGTTCAATATAAAATAGCACAGCTTTATCAATAGCATCACCTGCCTGGCGGTGGTGGTCTATTACAACAACTGTCTGTGCCATTTCAATAAGGGCAGGGCATTCTGTATAACTCCCCCTGTTTACATCAACAATAACAAGTACCGTGCTTTCATCAACAAGGTCCATTGCCATCTGGCCATTTATTATCATATCTTCTTCATATTCTTTTGTATGGAACCGCTCTTTAATTGCCTTTACTGATGAATCAGTATCACCAATAACAATATTGGCTTTCCTGTTAAGTGCACGTGCAATACGGTAAATTCCTACGGAAGCGCCAAATGAATCAACATCGCCAATGGAATGCCCCATTACAACAACACGTTCCTTGCCTTCAATCAGCTCTTTAAGCGCATGTGCCTTTACACGGGCTTTTACACGTGTATTCCTCTCAACCTGCACACTCTTGCCGCCAAAGAAAAACTCCTGCCCGTTGCTCTTAATAACTGCCTGGTCACCGCCACGCCCAAGTGCAAGGTCAATAGCCGCCCTTGCAAGGTCGTAACGTTCAGCAAATGTTTCCTTGCCGGTCCCTATCCCTATGCTTATAGTTGCCACCTGCCCGTTGCCAATACTTATATTCCTGATTTCTTCCAGTATGGAAAACCTGTTTGCTTTCAGTTCTGCGAGGTAATGCTGTTTAAATACAAAGAAAATCTTATCTTTTTCAATCTTTTTGGAAATAGCATCTATACCCTGCATATATTTATTTATCTTCCTGTCAATAAGGGCTGTCATAAGTGCCTGGCGCACATCATCTATGCTGTCAATAAGTTCATCATAATTATCAATATATAAAAGCCCCGCTACAAGGTTTTCTTCTTCCCTTTTCTGTTCAAGCTCCATCATATCTGTTTCATCATACAGAAAAAGGGAAATAATAGCATTATAGTCAATAAGCTGGTTTATATCACTGTTTCCATCAATCTTTCCTATATCTTCTGAAATAACAAGACGCATATCAGCCCTGTAATACTTATCTTTAAATTTAACATGCTCCACCTTTAAATCATAATCATGCGGAAGCTTTTCTGTTGTTATCTCAGGAAAAATATTGCTTATATTGCGCCTTGCTGCCTTTTTATTAACAATTACCTTAATAAATTCTTCATTGCCCCATAGAAGGTGGCCATCCTCATTTAAGATAGCATATGGGATTGTCAGGTTTTCAACTATCTCCATCTGCAGCTGCCCGTAATTAACTGCAAATTCAACCAGTTCCCTCTGCAAACGCCTTCTGCTTGTTAAAACAACCAAAGCAGATGCCAGTATATATACAGCAAAATAAAAAAGCCCTATAATCCCTGCTTTTATGTTATACAGAAATAATTGTATATCCATTATAGCAAACAATACACTAAACACTGCAGGCCATCTTAAAAGTAATCTTAAAACACCCTTAAGCTTGACTTTATGTTTCATATATACCCTCATTCTTTCTTTATGCAATGCAAGCATTAATTATAGAATTATACCATTATTATACTGTATAGTCAAACTTGTGTTTCACCTTTCCCAGCGCCCTGATGCACCACATGGCAGCACCAGCCCGTTAGAAGTTACATAAAGCCCTGTTTCCTGTGAATCCACCTTCCCGCCGTATTTTGCCACTATTTCAAGGTTTAACATATAAGACAAAACAGCTGGCTGCAGTCCTGTTGTATAAGAATTAATTAACACAAACAATGGCTGTTCTGGCAGTAAATTGGCACAAAGTTTCAAAAAACCATGTATTTTTTCCTCAATCTTCCATACTTCGCCCTTTGGCCCGCGCCCATATGACGGGGGGTCCATAATAATTGCATCATACTTCCTGCCACGCCGTATTTCACGTTCCACAAACTTCACACAATCATCAACAATCCATCTTACAGGTGCATCTGCAAGCCCTGAAGCTGCCAGGTTCTCCTTAGCCCATGACACCATTCCTTTTGAAGCATCCACATGTGTAACACTTGCCCCTGCTGCCGCTGCTGCAAGAGTTGCACCCCCTGTATACGCAAAAAGGTTAAGCACCCTGATATCCCGCCTGGCATTTCTTATCTTATCCCCTGCCCATTCCCAGTTGGCAGCCTGTTCCGGGAAAAGCCCTGTATGCTTAAATTGAAAGGGATGCAGGTTAAACCGGAGGTCTTTGTACCCTATCTGCCATACATCTGGCATATTAGAAAACTCCCAGCTTCCGCCTCCCTTGCTGCTGCGGTGGTAATGCCCGTCCGGCCTTTTCCACCCTGCCGCCTTCTTCTTTGTGTTCCATATAACCTGCGGGTCCGGGCGTATAAGTATATAATCACCCCATCTTTCCAGCTTCTCCCCGCAGGATGTATCTATAACTTCATAATCCTTCCATCCATCAGCAATCCACATTTTTATCCTCCATAATCCCTGCAGCCTGTGCATTGCCGTTACATTATGCACAGGCTGGTTATCACATTCCATACCATGTTACAGGATTTTGCTTATAATTACAAGAGCCTTAAAAAAGTTTATAAAAAGCGCCATCCGGTTTAAACAGATGTAATACTTGCAAAATACTGTTTATAAGTATTACAATATACTTGTAAATTTTTATATCCAGATTACAGAAAGAGGGGTATGCAGATGAAACCAGTTGTTTCTATTGGGACACAAGATTTTAAAAAGCTCAGGGAGAATGGCTCATTTTATATAGATAAAACAGATTTTATAAGGGAATGGTGGGAAAACTCTGATGATGTAACATTAATAACACGTCCGCGCCGTTTTGGAAAAACCCTTAATATGAGCCTGCTTGAATATTTCTTTTCAGTAAAATACTCTGGCATAAATATATTTAATGGATTAGCTATATGGAATAATGAAAAATACAGGAAACTGCAGGGAAGTTACCCAGTAATTTTTTTAAGTTTTGCTGATATAAAGGCAGATACTTATGAAAATGCAAGAATGGGCCTTATTAATAAACTTATTGAATTATACAGTATGTACGATTTTATAAAATCCAGCCCCAGATTAACAGATAAAGACACTGCTTATTTTGCTGCTGTCAATAATAAAATAAATGATTCTTCTGCTGTACTGGCAATAAAATATATGTCATATTATCTATATTTGTATTATGGAAAAAAAGCCATTATTATCCTTGATGAATATGATGCCCCTTTACAGGAAGCCTATGTGAATGGGTACTGGAATGAAATGGTTTCGTTTACCCGCAGCCTTTTTAATTCTTCTTTTAAAACAAACCCATATATGGAACGTGGTATTATGACAGGAATTACAAGAACAAGCAAAGAATCTGTTTTTTCAGATTTAAATAATTTAGAGGTTGTTACTACTACATCTGGAAAATATAAAACAGCTTTTGGGTTTACAGAAGAAGAAGTAAAAGAATCACTGGATAAATTCGGGCTTTCTGGAAATATGGATAAAGTAAAATCATGGTATAATGGTTTCTGCTTTGGCGGCAGGAAAGATATTTATAATCCATGGTCTGTTACAAAATACCTGGATTCAGGGAAATTCAAAAGTTACTGGGCTAATACCAGTTCTAACAGCCTTATAGGAAAAGTTGTAAGGGAGGGGACGCCAGAAATCAAAATTGCAATGGAAGATTTAGTTAATGGAAAACAGATTAAAACAGTTATTGATGAAGAAATTGTATTTAACCAGCTTGGCCAGGATGATTCTGCAGTATGGGGTCTTTTACTTGCCTCTGGATATTTAAAAACAGACCCTGTACCAGAAAACAGCAGCAAAGATACAGAGGATACTTACAATCTTTCAATAACTAACTTTGAAGTTAAAAAAATGTTCCAGAAAATGTTTAAAGGATGGTTCCAGAACGTTTCAACCCACTATAATGGTTTTATTAAAGCACTGCTTACGGATGATTTAGATTATATGAACAAATATATGAACCAGATAGCTTTACAAACATTCAGCAGTTTTGACACAGGACTGCACCCATCAGACACAGCAGCACCGGAACGCTTTTATCATGGTTTTGTCCTTGGCCTTGTTGCCGGCCTTGATGGCAAATATTATATAACATCAAACAGGGAAAGCGGCTTTGGCCGTTATGATGTAATGATGGAACCATTAGAAGCTGCACTGCCTGCATTTATATTTGAATTTAAAGTTCTGGATAACCCAAAAGAAAAAACGCTGGAAGAAACAGTAAAAAGTGCATTGAAGCAGATAAAAGAGAAAGATTATGATAATATGCTTATTGCCCGTGGCATACCAAAAGAGAAAATACGGCATTATGGATTTGCATTTGAAGGAAAAAATGTACTTATTGGATAAAAATATAAAACAATTTATTTTACAATTATATGCTTGACATTTGAAACAAAAAGTTTTACCATAGATAATAGTTGTGGCGGTTCAATATATTTTATCCTATATTTTAAAAAGGAGGACTTTATGGGAGTTTTAACACGTTTTAAAGATATTATGTCATCAAATATTAATGCGCTTCTTGATAAAGCAGAAGACCCTGAAAAAATGACTGACCAGTGCCTTCGCAATTTAAACAGCGACCTTGGCAGGGTAAAGTCTGAAACTGCTGTTATTATGGCAGACGAACAGCGTGCCAGAAGGAAGCTTGATGAATGTACAGATGAGATTAATAAGATACAGAATTATGCTGCCAAAGCCGTTTCCGCTGGCAATGACAATGATGCAAGGCTCTTTCTTGAGAAAAAACAGGACCTTCTTGCTAAACAGGCTGAATTACAGCAGGTTTATAATGCTGCACATGCTAATTCCGAAAATATGCGTGCAATGAATGACAAACTTGTTAAAGATATAGCAAAGCTTGAGGAAAGACGTAACACAATTAAGGCAAAGATGAATATTGCACGTACACAGGAACATATTAATGAAATGGTATCAGGCCATGATGGTGCTAACAGTTCGATAAGTGCTTTTGAACGCATGGAGGAAAAGGCAGACCATATGCTTGACAAGGCTAATGCTATGGCAGAACTGGATAATACATCCCATGACACAATAGACAGCCTTAAAGCAAAGTATGACAGTGAACCTGGTGTTAATTCTGGTGTGGAAGATGAACTTGCTGCTTTAAAGGCAAGCCTTGGCAAATAGCCTGTTATCCGCCGTGAAAGGAAATATATGGTAATCCAGTATAAATGCCCTGACTGTGGCGCAGATATGGTTTTTAACAGCCAGACGGGAAAACTGTACTGCGACAGCTGCGGGCACAGTGAAGAAATAGAAAATTATACTACAGGGGACTTCCAGGAGTTTGAAGAACATTTCCACTCCTCTGCATTTGAAGGTGATGAAGTAAACCAGTACCAGTGCAATAACTGCGGCGCTATACTTCTTACAGATAAAGATACCACAGCTTCCACATGCAGTTTCTGTGGTTCACCTGTTATACTTGGTGACAGGTTATCTGGCGTACTTGCACCATCTAAAGTTATTCCTTTTAGCATATCGAAAAGCGAAGCGGAAGCAGCATTTAAAAAATGGTGCCGGCACGGCCTTTTAATGCCAAAGGATTTTAAACAGGCTGACAGGATTAAGAACCTTACAGGAATGTATGTCCCGTTCTGGCTTTACGATTTACAGGGGCAGGGCGAAGCCATTGCACATTGTACACGTATACATACCCATGATGAAGGGGATACCATTGTTACCAGAACAAACCATTTTGATGTATACCGCAAGGTTGATTTAAGATACAATAATGTTCCTGCTGATGCCTCTGAAAAAATGCCTGATGACCTTATGGATAAGCTTGAACCTTTTGATTATAACAATATGAAAGAGTTCAATACCCCATACCTTGCAGGCTTTATATCAGAAAAATATAACTACACTGACAGGGAAATGTTTCCACGTGTACAACAGCGTATTACACGTTACATAGATAATTATATTTCGGAAAGCATAAAAGGCTATTCCACTAAAAATATAATAAACCGCGACTACCATGCCAGGCAGATAAATGCAGAATATGCCCTTTTCCCTGTATGGATGGTTTATTATGACTATAACCACTCTGAATATACCTTTGCAATGAACGGCCAGACTGGCAAAATAGCAGGCAAACCACCATTAAGTGCCGCTAAGGCTGTAGGCAGCGCTGCCGGGATAACACTGTTTTTGTTTATTATATGCCGCATAATTACTGTTCTTATGGGAGGGCCTTTATTATGGTAACTTATAGAAAACACCGTAAATACATTATAAAATATATACTGGTATTTTTTATGGCTTTTACCACATTCCTTTCCGCATACAGGACGGCAGGTGCAGAAACTATAATACAGGACGATGCAGGGATTATATCTGGCAGTGAGGAAAAGGAACTTAATAGTCTATGTGATAAAATTTTTAAAGAATACAACACATCTGTCTATATATGGACTGACAGTAATATTAGCGGAAGTGGCAATTTTGGCTATATGATGGAACAGTTTGTTGCCACAAAGCCAGATAAAAATGTTATAATATTACTGGTTGGGATGCACCCTGGTGACCGTATATATGAAGTACAGGGATATGGCACTGCACAGGAAATGTTAAATGATAAACGCTGCAGTAAAATATTAGATTATATGTATGATGATATGGCTGGCGGCAATTATTATTCTGCAATACAGACTTTCTGCAACCAGTCATATAAATATATGGGAAAGCCGCCAATGCTTGACAGCATAATATTTTCACCAATTTTCCAGCTGCTTATATGCCTTATTGCAGGCATTATACCTGTTGTAATAACTGCATATAATTCTGGCGGGCGTACAACAACGGGCAGCCATACATACCTTGACAGGAATAATTCAAGGATAATAGGAAGTTTTGACAGATATACACATACAACTGTTAAACGTACACATAAGCCACAAAACAACAGCAGCCATGGCGGTGGCGGCGGAGGTGGCGGCAGCAGCAGCCACAGCAGCGGGGGCGGAAGAAGTTTTTAAAATTACTTATATAATTATTATAGCCTCTCGGATTTATAAGAGCTAGTTTAGATTTGTGTATTGACAACTGAATACTGTGGGATTTTGGAAAGATATCAAATAAACATTGAAAAAAGGGCGCACTTATCCCTTGAAAATTAATGAGATTTTTTTGAAATTGTGGTATGATTACTTTGTATTGGCAATTCGTGAGAATGTAAAAATGGTGTCTACACGGGTTGGCATTTTCCATGCATCAAGATGTTGGAGCATCATGATTGCATAGAGGCGGCAGTACCACATCTTAGAGGAACGGTGTCTGCCGTCTTCTAATTTATAATCTATTTTTTCCCGTTTATTTGACCTCTCCACAGATGTCCGTCTGTTGTACTCCAGTTTCCATTCCTTACTGTCTCTTGGTGGTATGTTAAAAATCCTTGGATTGTCTTTTTGCTGGATATGTACGGTCCTTCCGTATTTTGAATCTGAGCAGGGGTGTCCACAGAAACAACCCTTCTTCCGGTTTGCAAGAGGACAGCGGTATTTTTCGCGGTGTTTTGCTTTTTCCACACCATCGTGGTGCATGCGTAAGCCCAATTTACAGACAGGGACACCATCTTCATCTATGGTAAAGTCATCTTTATATTTGAAGTGCCCTGTATGGCCGGGATTGAGGTCAATAAAAGGGGTGATGCCGTTTGTTTTGCAGTATTCATAAAGTGGGTAAGCATCATGGGCGGAATCCAGCAGTAGTTTTTCAATATGAAATCCAGGAAGATAGGATTTCATAGCGAAAAAAGTATGCAGGAAGGAGAGCAGGTCATGCCTGGAAGCACGTTCAAGCATTGGAAAAACAGGAAGGCCGTTTTCAGAATCAGAAGCAACAAACATGTAAAGATGGTATCCAAAAAAATATTTATTTCTGGAAGAATCCCATCCCCAGTTGCAGTCTGGTTGTGAAAACTTCCGTTTGCAGCCACAGTCAGAGCCTTTTGGACAGCTGCAAATCCTTTTGGAGCGTTCAAGCCTTGCGGTTTCCAGAGGGGTTCCGTCACCGGCAAGTGAAAGGTGGCTTGGATGAACCAGCCCTCTGCGGACGGATTCATCAAGGAACTGGGCTTTATACAGCCGGAAGATAAGATAAAACGGGTTATTGTTTGGAAGGTGGATGCGCTGCATAAGTGGAAGGAGTTTTGCAGCGGCACTGTCCGTGTCGCAGGGAGTTTTATCACCACGTTTTTTACCTTTTTCAGGTTTTGGTTTTTTATGCTTAATCTGGTTGATGTAGTTGTCTTTGCCAGACTGCCATAACCGGTTAAAAAAGTCATAAAAAGTCCCAACGCCTGGAGTGTCATCAACAGAAAAACCGCTGAGGATGGCGTACAAAGGGGTTATTTTAAGCAGCCTGCACCATTGGGTAATGGAAGTTACCCCAAGTACGATTGACAGAAGATAGGAACGGAGCAGGCAGGAAGGGAAACGTGTGGCAGGTTTACCAAGCAGGGAATAAAACTCCTGCATGATGGTATCCGTTTCAGAGAGATCAAGATACCAGAATTTCACAATGATATCCCATGTTTGTTTAGGAACAACAAAGGGGTCAGGGAATAAAGAGAGGAATTCAGACACAAAGGTGTCCTGGTAGGCGGTATGGCCGCCATAATTAACAGGTAACATAAAAATCATCTCCAATCAAAAAATGCTTGCCGGCTACGCCGGGGTGAAAAGTGCTTTTTTAATTAAGAGGCGCGAAGCGCCGCATTTTTTGACTGGTTTGTCAAGTGTTTTTGGCAAAAAAGTGGGGGAATTTTTATAAAACTGGGTTTGAAAGCCGCAGAAAATAAGGGTTGGAGAATCCGAGAGGCTATTATATAGTATAGGAGGTTATTTATGGGATTTTTTTCAGGACAGTTTTCAAATGTAGTTGAATGGGAAGAATGGCGTGATGACATGATTTTCTGGAAATGGTCAAACCGTGAAATTAAAAAAGGCTCAAAACTTATAATCAAGCCAGGCCAGGACGCTATATTTCTTTATAATGGCAAAATTGAAGGGATTTTCAAAGATGATGGCGAATATGACATTGAATCACAGATTATACCATTCCTTTCAACATTAAAAGGATTTAAATTTGGATTTAACAGTGGTATGCGTGCAGAAGTCCTTTTTATAAACACTAAGGAATTTTTAATAAAATGGGGGACAAAAGCACCAGTAAATATCCCTGCACCAGGTATGCCTGGCGGGCTTCCTGTACGTGCCAATGGTACACTGGCATTTAAGGTTAGTGATTATATGGCACTTATAGATAAAATAGCAGGCGTTAAGCAGCAGTACAATGTTGAAGATGTAAAACTGCGTATAACCTCAGTTATTGACCAGCTTCTTATGAAGTGGATTACTAAAGAAGGCAAAGACATGTTTAACCTGCAGGCTAATGCCTTTGACATTGCAAATGGCATTAAAGAAGACCTTGACATGCAGGTTATGCGGGACGGGATAACAATAACAAACCTGCAGGTTATGAGTTTTAACTATCCTCCAGAAATACAGGACATAATTAATAAAAATGCGGCACAAAGCATGGTTGGCGATATAGGAAGGTACCAGCAGGTATCCATGACAGACGCAATGGCATCTGGAAATTTAAAAGGCGGAAGCACGGCTGGCGATATGGCGGGCATGATGATGGGAATGCAGATGGCGGGACAGATGGTAAACCAGATGAACCAGAATATAGGAAACGGGCAGGCTGCCCCACAGCCGGCAGGCGCAGGCATACCTAATTTCTGTCCGGATTGCGGGCAGAAGATATCAGGAGGAAAGTTCTGCCAGAACTGCGGGCGCAAACTTATATAACCTGCACCAGCATATTTAGTTATTAATGGCAATATGTATAATTCCCCATATTTTATATAATATGGAAATATACATACTGCCATTTTCTTGTTTTTTCCCTTAAAATGCTTTATTTATGCCTGTGGTTACGTTTTCACACATTATTATTTTACAGATAAAAAAAGCTGTTTACTGCTTATATCCACTTTGTCTTTAAAGAAATAAACAGGCCAATATCTATTTTTATGCACTTCTTATGAATACGTTTTCAGCAATTTTAATTGAAAATGCCAGGCTTCCAAAATATAATACAGAAAACGCACAATGAAGGGATGGTAATTATGGGGAATGAAAAGAAAAAAAATGATAATTACATTATCAATATAGAACATTTAAATAAACATTTTCTAGTAGATAAAAAACCTGTACAGGTTCTTGATGATATTAACCTGCATATTAAAAAAGGTGAATTTATAACAATAGTAGGCCATAGCGGATGTGGTAAAAGCACATTGCTTAAAATTATGTGTGGCCTTGTAGATTATGAAGAAGGGGTAGTTGAAAGAAATGGCCATGCAGTTGCAGGGCCAGGCCCGAAATGCGGTATGGTTTTCCAGGACCACAGGCTGCTTCCATGGCTTAAAATAAAAGATAATGTTGGTTTTGGGTTAAAGAAACTTTCTAAAGAAGAACGTGAGGCAAATGTTAAAAAACACCTTGAACTTGTAGGCCTTACAGGTTTTGAAAGCAGCTACCCTTCACAATTATCCGGAGGAATGTCTCAAAGGGCTGCTATTGCAAGGGGGCTTGCAAATAACCCTACAATCCTGCTTCTTGATGAACCTTTTGGGGCACTTGACGCACTTACAAGAATACAGATGCAGGAAGAAATACTGCGTATACAGCAGGAAGAAAAGACTACAATGGTTATGATTACGCATGATATTGATGAAGCAATTTATCTTGGAAACCGTATTGTTGTAATGTCTGCAAGGCCTGGCAGGATTATTGAAATCATTAAAACTAACCCTGTTGACAGCAAAAAGCGTGGAAGTGCCGGGTTTGCAGCATACAGGAAACGTATTTATGATTACTTCTTTGAAAATAATGATGAACAAGCTAAAAATATCCTCTAAAACCTGGAACATATTTTTATTATTGCCGTTTAAGGCAGGATAGGAGCAAAAATGGACAGATTAAAAAAGACTATATATGGTTTATTAATTCCAGTTATTATACTTGCTGCATGGTATTTTTATACTACATATTCAAATGTACCAGGAAGCCTGCTTCCC
Source organism: uncultured Lachnospiraceae bacterium (assembly GCA_910577825.1). Lineage (GTDB taxonomy): Bacteria > Bacillota > Clostridia > Lachnospirales > Lachnospiraceae > Butyribacter. Next base: position 41,417 of record CAJTOK010000019.1, read on the forward strand.
CAAATCCAGGATGTAGCAGGCGCATTTAATGAAATGGTATCAGACGGGCAGCTGCAGAATGACTTATCTGTAAGTTTTATAAGAGTAGTTAAAGGCTTTCTGGTATCAGGGATTATAGGCATTGTACTTGGGGCTGTAATGGGAATGAGCAAAAAGGCACATGCAATGCTTCTCCCTGCAATTACAGCAATACGCCAGGTTCCCGTAATTGCATGGATTCCGCTTATTATTTTATGGGCAGGGATTGGCGAAGCCTCTAAAGTTGTTATTATCGTAATAGCCGCTTCATTCCCTATTATGATAAATACATTAAGTGGCTTTACAAGCACACCATCAGGATATATTGAGGTTGCCCGGTTATATAACCTTAACAGATGGCAGACATTTATTAAAGTATACCTTCCACATTCTCTGCCACAAATGCTGACAGGGCTTAAACTCGGGCTCAGTGTTTCATGGATGGCACTTGTTGCATCAGAACTTATTGCGGCATCTTCAGGTATAGGCTACCGTATGAATGATGCAAGAAGCCTTATGCGTTCAGATAAAGTTATTGTATGTATGGTTGTTATAGGCCTTGTAGGAATTATTATGGATAAAGTTATTTCAGTTATTTTTGAAGCAATAACACCTTGGGAAAAAATAGCAAGAAGCAAAGGTAAATAATTAATATTAATGGAGGAAAAAACATGTTTAAAATTAAAAATTTAAAGAAAATATTAATACCAGCATTAGTGCTTACATTATCATTAACACTCAATGGCTGCGGAAAAAATACAGCAGCAGACAGCCAGAAAAATTCCAGCGGTAATACACAAAATACTGGTGAATTAAAGACAGTTAAAATTGCAACTCCCGGGCAGGGCGGTGTACTTATTGAAAATGCCCTGTTAGCACAAAAGCTTGGTTATATCGACGAGGAATTAAAAGCTGCCGGCTATAAGGCTGAATACATGGGATTTGCACAGGCCGGGCCTGCTATAAATGAAGCATTTGCAGCAGGTGAAATTGATTTTGCTGTTTATAATGAACTTCCAGCAATGATGGCTAAAAGCAATGGCATTGATATTAAAATAATTTCAACTGTAACACAGGACTACAATTATGCAGTTATTGCCAATAAAGACAGTGGGATTACAAGCGCCAAAGACCTTTCTGGCAAAAAAGTAATTGCAACAACTGGTACAATACTTTATAAATATTTTGCTGATATATGCAGAGAAAATAATATTGATATATCTTCAGTTGAACTTGTCAATGCACAGGCAGATGCTAATTCCGTACTGGCATCAGGCCAGGCAGATGCTTATGTAACTGCTTATAGTACTGCATTACAGCTTGAAGAAGCAGGCACAGGCTCTATTATTGAAGACACTACGGGAAATGCAGACGAAAGAACAGGCATTATACTTGCTGCCAGGCAGGAATCATTATCTTCAGGCCCAGATGCTGCTGCTGCGTTAGTAAAGGCCTTGAAAAAAGCAGCAGATTTTGCCCAGAAAAATCCAGATGATGTATATGGGTATTTAAAAACAGATAACTATACAGAAGATACTTTAAAAAAGATTTACTCATATGATACATCATTTTCTTACTTTGAACCAGCTTTTACAGATATATATAAAAGCCATTTAGAAAACCAGTATGAATTTGCCAAAGAAAATAAACTTCTTGGCGGTGATGTTGATTTAAATGCTTTTCTTGATAATACATATTTAGACCAGGTAAATAAATAATTTTGCAGAAATAACATAAATCTGGCATGGAGGGTTATTATGGCTTATATTTATAATGCAGATGAAAAAGATGCAACAAAGATAACACATAATTATAATACAAAACTTTTAGAAAACCGTGATAAAGAATTATATAAAACAGAGTGTGAGGATGTAGAAAATGCCAGGGCACACCTTGTCCTGGAACTTAAAGACCAGGATATTTATGATAATGACGGGAATATTATTTATGATTCTGCCAGATATCCGCGTCCACAATTTGAAGGCTTTCCTGATACTGTAAACCCTTATCTCTGGCAGATAAACAAGGATAATACATTTGCAGGTATCTTAAAGATGGCAGACGGATATTATGTTGCGTCTGGAATAGATATTGCAATGATTGGATTTATAAAATCAGATAATGGCTGGATTATTATAGATTGTGGCAATTATATTGAAAGTGCGCAGGCTGCGTTAAAACTTGCTGAAAAGGCTGCTGGTGAAAATATACATGATAATATAAAAGCAGTAATTTACAGCCATTCACATCTTGACCATTATGGCGGCGCTGGTGCATTTATAACAGAAGAACAGGCCGGGGATTTAGATGATGGTAAAATCCCTGTAATTGCACCAGGTAATTATGAACAGTCACTTATAGATGATAACCTTTATGCAGGTGTTGCAATGGCACGACGCCTGCAGTACCAGGGCGGCATGTTTTTAAAGCGCGGGATTAAAGGCTCTGCTGGTGCAGGGCTGCACTATCCGCTTGGGATACGCGGCAGAATGTCCATGATATTGCCTACATGGCAGATTGAAAAGGAAGAAACTGTAACGGTTGATGGTGTCACCCTTACATTTATACCTTCCCCTGATACAGAAACAAGGGCGCATATGTGTATTTACAGCAATACACATAAAGTCCTGTATCTTGGTGACAATGCAATGGGTACATTACATAATACATATACACCACGTGGCGCAAGGGTAAGGGATGCAAGCTTCTGGGGAGGGCTTTTTTATTCACTTTATGTAAAATATGGTGAAGAAGTACAAGCTATATACCAGGGACATGGTGTTGCACATTTTAAAATGGATAAACGCCCTGATAACCTTAAACGTTTCCTGCTTGACAATGCAGCTGCATATAAATTTCCAAGTGACCAGGCGCTTCTTCTCGCCAATAAAGGGGTTAAATTAAATGAAGCTGGCAATGAGCTTATAATCCCGGATTCTATAAGCAGGACATGGTATACAAGGGACCACTATGGCAATTACTCCTTTAATGCCCGTGGTGCAATACAGCGTTACCTTGGTTTTTATGATGGCAACCCTGTAAACCTGCTGCCTCTCCCTGAAAAAAAACTTGCAGCAAAACTTATAGAATATATGGGCTCTGAAGACCTGGTTCTTGAAAAAGCTGAAAAAGACTATGAAAAAGGTGAATACCAGTGGGTAGCAACAATTACAAACCATATTGTATTTAATAATCCTGGTAATATAAAGGCACGCTACCTATGTGCAGATGCACTTGAACAGCTTGGCTACCAGGCAATTACAGGATTATGGAGAAATATGTACTTATGCGGTGCATATGAACTCCGCCACCCTGGTGCTGCAGCAGGGCATAATATAAATTATATGAATAATAAGGATGTCATGCCATATGTGTCTGCATCATTAATACTTGACTATCTTGGAATTAATTATGATGGCTCAAAAGCCATTAATATAGAAAAGAAATTTATCCTGTCTGTTAAAGACAGTGGTGAATTTTACCTTGTACATCTTTATAAAGGGACTGTATTCCATACACAGGTTAATGGAACGGGCAAGTACACGGATATCCCTGTTATTGAATTATCAAAAACAGAACTTTATGAACTTGCAACCAAAACATATAAAGGAAATGCTTCTTCCTGCTTTAACAAAGAGGCCGGGGAAATTGTTTCAATTTTCCAGGAATACGTTACAGACACAAGCCAGTACAAAGGGTTTAATATTATAGAACCACTTTAAAAACTTATATGGAGGAATAATAATGAGAAAACAGACATTTACCGGCACACCTGGCCGCACTATGGCAGAAACCAGGTATAAATACAATATTGTTGACAATAATCCAGAGAATGCCCCAAACGTAATATATATACTTCTTGATGATATGGGTTTTGCACAGCTTGGCTGTTATGGTTCAAGTATTGAAACACCTAATATTGACCGTCTTGCAAATGAAGGACTGCGTTATAATAATTTCCATACTACAGCAGTATGCTCTGCTACAAGAACTTCCCTGCTTTGTGGCGCTAACCACCATACCGCTGGCTGTGCAAGCCTTATTGAAATGAAAACAGGCTGTGACAATAATATGGATGGGCATATTAAACCTGAATATGCTACAATAGCAGAGATATTAAAGGAATATGGATATGCTACATTCTGCACTGGCAAATGGCATCTTTCCGCAGACCAGTGCACTGCCGGCCCTATAGACTGCTGGCCTCTCCAAAAAGGGTTTGACCGCTATTATGGTTTCCTGCAGGGTGAAAATGACCAGTACCATCCACATCTGATACGTGATAATACTAAAGCGCCACAGCCACAAACTGTGGAAGAAGGATACCATTTCTCAGAAGATATTATAGATAATGCCATTGATTACCTGTTTGAACATAATATGAATTTCCCTGGGAAACCATTCTTTTTATATCTTCCATTCGGGGCAATGCACACACCACACCATGCCCCAAAAGAATATATAGAACATTATAAAGGCAAATTTGACGCTGGCTGGGATATTACCAGGCAGCAGTGGTTTGAAAACCAGAAAAAACTTGGTGTTATCCCGGAAGACGCTGAACTTACTGAAAAAAATAAATATATACGTGACTGGGACTGCTGCACAGATAAAGAAAAAGCTGTTTATGCAAGGGAAATGGAAGCATTTGCAGGAATGCTTACACACACAGATGCACAGATTGGAAGGCTGGTTAATTATCTGGAAGAAAGCGGGCAGCTTGATAATACAGTAATTGTATTCCTGTCAGATAATGGTGCAAGTGCAGAAGGCGGAATTGACGGAAGGTTCAACGCAATGAGGGGCCAGGATGTAACTGTACGCTCTGAAGGAGAAATTGATTATGCCTATAAACATTTAGATGAAATTGGAACAGAACTTTCATTTAACCACTATGCAACGGGATGGGCAAACTGTGGCAACACACCTTTCCAGTGGTATAAAATCTGGGCACATGAAGGCGGAATCAAAGACCCTCTTATTATACGCTATCCTGCTGCAATTAAAGATGCTGGTGCTGTACGCAGCCAGTACCACCATGTATCAGATATAACCCCTACCATACTTGATATTATAGGTGTAAATAAACCAGATACTATTAAAGGCGTACCACAGAAACCTTTTACTGGCATTAGCATGAAATATACATTTGAAAATGCAGATGCACCAAGTGAAAAATATATACAATATTATGAGGTACATGGCAACCGCGGTATATACAAAGATGGCTGGAAAGCTGTTGTAAACCATTGCTTTACAGAAGATTATGATAAGGATGAATGGGAACTTTACCATGTAGAAAAAGACTATTCAGAAAAATATAATGTTGCAAGCCAGTATCCAGAAAAATTACAGGAATTAAAAGAAGACTTTATGTATGAAGCTGGAAGATATGGTGTATTTCCAATGCTGCGCTTCCCTATGCACGGAAAACCAGAAAATTTAAGCAGGCAGTATTCAGACCATATCCAGATGCCAGAAAAAATTATAGAATTTAAAAATGTTATTAAAGCAGTTGATATTGTAATGGCACGCAATATACAGTCACACTCTGCAAGCCATATAGTAACAGCAGAAATTTACAGGGATTCCATAGACGAGGAAGGTGTATTGTACAGTAACGGGCAGCGTTTTGGCGGAATTTCATTCTATATCCAGGACAACCGCCTTAAATATGTTTATAATGCTAATATGGCAGCTTACTATACAGCAGAAACAGATATAGAACTTCCTGCTGGCAGTTTAAAGGTTTCATACAGTTTTATCCGCTGCAGCAGCAAAGTATCTGACGGTGCAATAGTAACTCTTTATATTAATGACAAACCTGCCGGAAAGGTACATGTAAAAACACTCGCATATATGATTGGTTTCGCTTCAACAATTAAAGGAAACCACTATACACCTGTTACACCTGGCTATAACCTTCCATTTGATTTTAATGGCAGGCTTGACAGGCTTGTACTGCACCAGTTTGCAACAAATGTAAGCCCTGAAGAAGAACTTGCTAAAATAATGTCCATAGAATAAACAGCGGGATTTGACTAAAAATAATAAAACCATTAAAATATATAACAAATAAAAGAAAATGGAGATTCTTTATGCCAGCAGCAAGCATTTTAATTAAACCGGCATCCTCTAACTGTAATATTGGCTGCAAATACTGTTTTTATAAATGTTTAAGCAGCAGCCGCAAAGAATATACTAAAGGATTTATGCAGGACAGCACCCTGGAAGCACTTGTAGCCAGTGCCACCAGCTATGCAGATGGTTTCTTAAGCTTCGCATTCCAGGGAGGTGAACCCCTGCTGGCTGGAATTAATTTTTTCCGCAAGGCAGTTGCCCTGCAGCAAAAATATAATACAAAAAAATTACAGATAGAAAATACAATACAGACAAATGGCATACTTATCAATGAAGAATGGGCAGAATTTTTTGCAGAAAACAATTTCCTTATAGGTTTATCACTTGACGGGCCTAAAAAAATACATGACCAGTACCGCAAAACCTCCAGTAACGGAAACACCTTTGAAAATGTAATGCACGCTGCCAGCCTGCTTAAACAATACAATGTTGATTTTAATATTTTAAGCGTTATTACAAACGAAACTGCCAAAAAGGCATCTTACCTTTATAAATTTTATAAAAAACAGGGATTTAACTTTATACAGTTTATCCCCTGTATGGATGAAGCAGGCAGGAACAGCCAGGCATCTGCCGGCGTGCCCGCTGTTAATCCAGAAGCATATGGCAGGTTTTTATGTGAATTTTTCAATCTGTGGTATGAAGATTTTAAGTCAGGGTACAGAATGGATATACGTTTCTTTTCTAACCTGGCACAAATGGCAGCAGGATACCCTGCTGAACAATGTGGCATGAATGGCTATTGCCAGTGCTACTTTGCTGTAGAAGGCGATGGCAGCGTTTACCCATGCGATTTTTATTGTACAGATGAATGGAAACTTGGCAATGTAACAGATGGATTTAATAACCTGGCAGTTTCCAGCAAAACAGTTTCCTTTACAGAATGTTCCAGATACAATCTGCCAGAATGTAAAGAATGCCCTTATTTTAACATTTGCAAGGGCGGGTGCAGAAGATGGCGTGAACCCTTTATAAATGGAATGCCAGGATTAAATTCCCTGTGCAAAGCATATAAAATGTTTTTTGGACAGGCATCAGAACGTATTTACAAATTAGGAAGATTAATTAAAGAACCAGGATACAAGCTGGAGTAAACATGGAGGCCTCTTATGTCTATAAACAAAATAGCTAAAATGGCAGGAGTATCACCTTCTACAGTTTCCAGGGTACTAAATAACCCAAATTACCATTGTTCATCTGAAGAAACAAGGGACAGAATATGGAAAGCTGCAATGGAGTTAAATTATACACCAAACGAAGCAGCAAGAAGTTTAAAACTAGGCAGGAAATTACAAGAAGAAAATAAAACTTATTATATTAATGTCCTTATGACACGTATGGACGAATCAAGGACTGACCCTTTCTTCTCAGAATTACTGCGTATAATTGAAAGTGAAATACATAAACAATTCTGTATACTGTCCAAAGTCTGGTACATGCCTGTTTTTTCAGATGACAGGAAATGCAGTAATATAAATATAGATTCCCTTATTGATTCAATGTACAAGGAAACCAATGGCAAATGTGACGGCCTTGTTATCGTAGGAAAATGTAACAGCACTGCATTAAAAAAACTTGATATAAAATATAAAAGCGTAGTGTCTGTAAACCGTAATTCTACCAATTACGAAGTAGATGAAATCCTGTGTGATGGACACAAAGCAGCTTCCATTGCTGTCAATTATCTTATAAGCCTTGGCCATAAAGAAATCGGATATGTAGGCGACTGCCAGAACGAAGCAAGATACCAGGGCTTTACAAACGCATTAAAAGCAAATGGCATTGAATTAAATTCCAGTTATGTTGTTGAAACCAGACAGACCGAAACCGAAGGATACGAAGCAATGGAAAAAATGCTGCGTTCTGGCTGCTGCCCTACTGGAATTTACTGTGCCAATGATATTACAGCCATTGGAATGTTAAAAGCACTAAACAAACACAAAAATCTCCAGACAGTGCCCTCTATTATTGCAAGTGATGATATTGAAGAAGCCGGCAACTGCCGTCCTATGCTTACTACTGTAAAACTTCCTAAAGAAGAAATGGGGAAATTTGCGCTGTACCTGCTTGTTGACCGTATAAAAAACAGGCACTCAAGCATAGTCCGCATGGAATTAGAAGGCAGGCTTGTAATAAGGGACAGCTGCCAGAAAATAGGCACTGGCAGTCCAAGGTAAAGGCTGCATGTTTCCAATTTTGGAATTGCCAGTCCATTAATAAAACTAATACAGAGCTAACCAAAACCACTGTTTTAATTATACATATGAAGTTTTGACGATTCTATAGAATATGTATTCTTATACTTTGGTGAAATATTTTCTGCTGCCACAACACTAACAAATAAAATTAATGCACATATAACACACAGCCATATTAATGTATGCCTTGACAGTTTAAACTCTTTTTTCTTATCCAAAATCAATCTCCCCCCTGCAATATAAAATAAACAGTTATATTAAATTTCCCTGTTTTAAATAATATATCACAAAAAGCATAATTTATTCCTTAAACCTTTATTAAGGTTACTGCCCATATTGCTAATTATTTCTTATATATGGCAATTCAAACTTCTCATTATACCTGTCCTGCATATGCGAATCTATTGACCATATCCTGATTTCACTAATTGCTGGTGTTTCATTCTTATATTTGTTATAAGCATTTATAATTGATAAATCTCCAAATCCTTCTCCTCTCATTGCCGCATCTGGAAAAAGCCCACATATTGTTTGTAAATCTTCTTCTTGTAATTGTTTTCCGTAATATGCCCATGGTGCTTCCCATTCTAAAGTTTTTCTTATAACTTTGCAAAATCTCTCCGCTGCCTGTCTTCTCTGGTTTCCATCACCATTATGTGCTATATGGTTTCCAGTTTCAATAATTGTAGCAAATGGTAATATAAGTTTTTCTATTTCCCTGTTATCTATTAATTTATTTAATTCTTTTATTACTTCTTTTCTCTGGTCATTCATAAATGGAATATCAAGAATATTTGTAAAAACTGAAGTATCTATAAAATGAACCCTCATTTCCACACCTCCAGCCATGAATAATCATCTGCTCCGTGTTCTTTTTTTATAAAATCAAGTATCATGCCATTAGTAAAAACATCTCCAAGTTTCCCGCCTGCTAGTAACATAGGCATATCCTTAATATTAACCAACGTTATAATTTTTCCATTTCCATTATTATTTTCACGGTATACAATATTAACACCATACAAATCATCTTTACTTAGTGTATTTAACAATACAGGATTATGCGTAGTAAACAACACATCTACTTTTCTTTTTCTTGCAATGCTTGAAATCTGCTGTATTAACATTTTTGCCCTTCCTGGGTGCAGGCCATTATCTATTTCTTCAATAACAACCATGCCTTCCTCTTCTTCACTTAAGACAGCTGCTACTATTGCCAGGCAGCTTAAAGTCCCGTCTGACAGTCTTGAAGCATCTGTTTTTTCTTTTCTTCCGCCATAAATTTCATCAATAAAAAATATAACATCATTTAATGGCCCTTCTGCAAAACTTATACCAGATATTTCATTTTCTGGCAGTTTTCTGGCAATATCTAATAGAATTTTTTTATTTATATCATCTTTACACAATTTATACAAAACAGAAGAAATATTAGAAGCATTTACTTTCAATATATTATCATTGATTTGTGAGTATCCCCTCATCTGGGTAAATTTCGGGCTTAAAAATAAAATCTTTTTCAGGTTTTTAATAATACAATTTGCATAATTTGTAATTTTTTTACCATAGTCTGTGTCTAGTGGTATCTTCGCAGAAATCTGGCTTATCACAGAAAATGAACTGTTACAAATTATCCCCGGATTTCTTCCATTTTCATTATTACAGAAAACAGTAATATTTCCTGTATTTTTTATATTATCTTTTGTAATAAAAATTTCTTTCTTATTATTTCCAGATATTTCTGTTAATATTTCTTTCTTTACTTTTACACTATCTTCTACATTAATACTAATTTCATACAATAAATCTGTTTTATTATTATATTGTATACGGCAGCCTAAAGCAAAACTGCCACTAAAAAACCGTGCACACCCACTTGAACCTCCCCTGATAACACCTCCTCCGTTTCTTGTGCCATCAAGTATTGTTATAATATCCTTGCCTGATACAATTTCTGATAACACCATAATCCCTTCTATTGCATTTGTTTTTCCTGACGAATTAGTTCCAATAAGTGTTGTGATATTTTCTATTGATAATTCTGCCTTTTCATAACACTTAAAACTGTCAAAATATATTTTCTTAATCATTTTCTGCCCTCCAAAATAACTAAAAAGCTGGCTACAGAATATTATAACATATCTGCAGCCAGTTTATAACTGGTTTAAGTAATTATAAAACTAATGTTACTAATGTGCAAATATAACTTTCTTAGGGCACTTCTCTGCACATTTCCCACAGCCAGTACATTTACCCTGGTCAATATGTGCAATATTATTTTCTACTGTAATTGCGCCTGCTTCACACTGTTTCTGGCAAAGCCCGCAGCCAATACAGCCTGTGTCACATACTGCCATGACTTTTGGCCCTTTATCCTTATTAGAGCATGAAACTGCAAATTTTGCATCATATGGAACAAGTTCAATAAGCCCGTTCGGGCATTCCTGTATACATTTCCCACATGCCACGCACTTTTCTTTATCAACTACTGCAATGCCGTGTTCTACATGTATTGCGTCAAACTGGCACGCTGCCACGCATGAACCAAACCCAAGGCATCCAAATGAACATGCTTTATCGCCACGCCCTGGTATTGCTGCTGCCCTTTTGCAGTCTGATATTCCATAGTAATTTGCCTTTATCCCGGCTTTGTCACAAGTACCTGCACATTTTACATATGCAACATTTTTTACTGCACCGCTGCTGTCAACGCCCATTACTGCGCCGATTTTGTCTGCTACGGCTGCGCCGCCTACAGGACACGCATTAACTGGTGCTTCACCTGCTGCAATGGCTTTTGCAAGGGCATCACAGCCTGCAAAGCCACAGCCGCCACAGTTATTTCCAGGAAGAAATTCACGTACTGCAATCTCTTTCTCATCTACTGGTACTGCAAATGCTTTAGCTGCAAATCCAAGAAGGAGACCGATAAGAAGCCCTGTTGCGCCTATTACCCCGGCTGCAGCACCAACACCAGCTGCAGAAGCTGCCAAAAATAAACCCTGTACCATTTTATTCTCCTCCCTTCTATACTAATCCTGCAAAACCGCAGAATGCGATTGCCATTAAACTTGCTGTAACAAGTACAATAGGTGTTCCCTTAAATGATTCAGGTATATTATTAAATTCAATGTGCTCACGTATACTTGCAAGTATTACGATTGCAACAAGGAAGCCAAGTGCTGTAAATAAACCTGTTAAAACACTTTCAATAAATCCTAAACCATTGGTAATATTGTTGATTGCTACACCAAGTACCGCACAGTTTGTAGTAATAAGCGGCAGGAATACGCCAAGTGCCTCATATAATGGCGGCATAAATTTTTTAAGTACCATTTCTACAAACTGCACAAGTGCAGCAATTATAAGTATAAATGCTATAGTCTCAAGATATGCAAGACCAAGCGGTTCCAATATAAAGTAATAAATTGGATATGTTATTGCTGATGCAATAGTTATAACGAATGTAACCGCAGCCCCCATGCCTGCCGCTGTTTCTACTTTCTTGGATACACCAAGGAAAGGACAGATGCCAAGGAACTGACTAAGTACAACATTGCTTACCAGCATAGATGAAATCATAATAACGAAAATATTCACTTAAATCATTCCCCCTTTGCCTGCTTTGCAGCTGCTGCTTCCCTTGCTGCTTTAGCCTTTGCAGCTGCCTCTTTAGCTGCCTGTGCTTTAGCTGCTTTCTGTGCTGCACGTTCTGCTTCAATAATCCCTTTATTAGCTACACAGCTTGCACCTGTACACTGTGCACAGTTACCGCCACATGCCATGCCAGAATCCCCGGCAGGCACATTAGTTGCTGATGGAAGCTTAAGTTTATTCTGTATAGCTGTAAGACATGCCAGTACAAGGAATGCACCAGGAGCTAATACGAAAAATGTAATATGGAAATCTTCTGGTATAAACTGGAAGCCGAATATTGCACCGCTTCCAAGTACCTCCCTGCATATACCTATAAGGGTAAGCCCTACTGTAAAACCAAGGCCCATTCCAAGGCCGTCAAATATTGATGGCAGGACAGGGTTCTTAGAAGCATATGCCTCTGCCCTTCCAAGGATAATACAGTTTACAACAATAAGAGGAATATATACACCAAGGGCACTGTTAAGCGACTGGAGGAACGCCTGCAGAAGCAGCTGTATAATAGTAACAAATGATGCAACTACTACGATAAATGCCGGTATACGGACTTTATCAGGAATAACCTTACGCAGCAATGATATAAACGCATTGGAAAGTACAAGTACGGCTGTTGTCGTAAGCCCCATTCCAAGGCCGTTCATTGCAGATGACGTTACAGCAAGTGTAGGACACATACCAAGCATCATAACGAAGGTCGGGTTTTCTGTAATAATACCATTTTTTAAACGTTCTGTACAAGTATTCATGTATTTACCTCCTTACTGCTGGCTTGCTACAAACTTCAGTGCTACATTTACCGCCCTTGTTACAGCATTGCTTGTAATAGTAGCACCTGAAATTGAGTTAATAGTTCCGCTGTCTTTACTTCCACTTCCGTCTTTTACAACAGATAAAGTCTTGCCAGCTGTCATGCCAACATACTGGCTGTTCCAGTCCTCTTTTGTGCTGTTCTGCCCAAGGCCAGGTGTTTCATTGCTTGCATCAAGTATCTGTATTCCAAGTACTTCGCCTTCATTAGTAATGCCCAGTGCAATAGTAACAGCGCCGCCATAACCTTTTCCGCTAACCTTAATAACATAGCCTGCCTGTGTGCCGCCTGATGATGCCGGTCTTGCTTCGATAAGCTCTACATCTGTATATGTATAACTGTCATCATCAACTTTGCCTGCTGCAACATCACCCTGGAAACTTTCTACAGCTTTTGTAACAGCGTCATCATTTGCAAACTCAGCATCCTTATATACTTCCGCATACGCCTTGTTTGTTGTTTCTTCTTCTGCTTTGGCAATAGGGTCTTTTGTAATCATATATACCGCACCAAGAAGCACCCCTGCAACAATAGTTATTATAAAAAGTGCGATTGCATCATGTATAAGCGTATTCTCCTGCTTATTTTCATTATTTGCCATCTTTAATCCCCTCCTTTCCAAATGGAACAGGAATTGTAACTTTCTCAATAAGCGGTACTAAAAGATTGCAGATAATGATTGCATAAGAAACACCTTCTGCTGACGCACCAAAAATACGGAAAATTCCTGTAAGGACACCAAGAAGCACGCCAAAGATAATCTGCCCATTTGGTGTAATAGGACTTGTAACATAATCCGTTGCCATAAAGAAAGCACCTAACATAATACCGCCGCCAAAAAGTTCAGCAGCAAGATATGTTATGTCAAAACCACGTCCGCCAAAAACCAAAGCAAATACTGCAAATGTGCCAAGATAACATACTGGTATCTTCCAGCTTATAATTTTAAGTGCAATTAATACAATGCCGCCTATAAGTATTGCAATAGCAGATGTTTCACCAATAGTACCTGCGGTATTTCCAAGGAACATATTAAATACACTTGTTGTTGCCTGTGTCTGCCCGTCACCTGAGGCAAGTATATCTGCTATGCTTGTTGTTTTATCACCATTTTTAACAGCATTTTTAATAATAGCAAGAGGCGTAGGGCCTGTAACGCTGTCATATGTAAATGATGTCATTTTGCCTGCAAATGATACCATAAGGAAACATCTTGCGCCCAGTGCAGGGTTCATAAAGTTCTGGCCAAGGCCGCCAAACAACTGTTTAACTACTAAAATTGCAAATACGCTTCCTATAACAGCCATCCACACTGGAAATGTTGATGACAGGTTAAGTGCAAGCAAAAGCCCTGTAAGTGCCGCACTTCCATCTGTAATAGTAACAGGAAGTTTCATAGCCTTCTGCCATATAAACTCAGTAAGCATACATGTAGCCATACATGCTATAACCAGTATTATTGCCTTAAAGCCAAAATTGTAAATGCCAAAAACAGTAGCAGGCAAAAGACACAGGATTACACACCACATGATTGACTGTGTAGATGACTTATCACGTACATGTGGAGATGATGAAATGTTTAATAAATTACCCACGTTTTATCCCTCCTAACTCTTTCTTCTCTGCGCAGCTACATACTGCCTGGCCTGTTTAAATGTCTGTGTCAGCGGGCGTTTTGCAGGACATACAAATGTACAGCTTCCACACTCATAACACTCCATTCCGTTTAACTTGACAAATGTATCATAATCGTTATTCATAGCTGCCTGCGCCATCTTCTGTGGTACAAGGTTTCCTGGACATGCACTTACACAGCGCCCGCAGCGTATACATGGAGAAGGCTCATTCTCTGCTACCTCATCTTTTGTAAGTGCAAGTAATGATGAAGATGTCTTAGTAACCGGTACATTAAGGTCAAACATTGCAAATCCCATCATTGGCCCGCCTGAAATAATCTTTGCCGGTTCTGTAGCAAACCCTCCCCCTTCTTCCACAAGCTCTGCGTGGCTTATGCCAAGCCTTACATTAACATTGACTGGCTGGCTGAACGCGTCACCAGTAAGTGTCATTACCCTTGTTATAAGAGGTGTCTGTTTGCATACTGCCCTGTAAATGGCTATTACTGTTGCAATATTGTCAACTATGCAGCCCGCATCTGCTGGAAGCTTTGCCGAGTAAATCTTCCTTCCTGTAGCCGCAGAAATAAGTGTACGCTCACCGCCTTGTGGATATTTTGTCTTTAACTCCTTAACCTCAATGCGGCTCTCACCGGCCACTGCCTCTTTCATCTTAGCTATTGCATCAGGCTTGTTATCCTCAATGCAGATAAGCCCTTTTGCTTTATCAAAAAGCTTAAGCATAACTTTAAGCCCGCCTACAATCTCTTCCGGGCATTCAAGCATCTGTCTGTAATCAGAAGTAAGATATGGCTCACACTCTGCACCATTAACTAATATATAGTCAATCTTATCCGGTTCTTTTGGTGCAAGCTTAACATTAGTCGGGAAACCAGCGCCTCCCATACCTACTATGCCAGCTTCCTTGACAATAGCCCGTATCTCATCATTGGAAAGCCTGGTATAATCGCGGTTTTCACCAAGTCCTTCAATACCTGTGTACTCTCCGTCATTCTCAATAACTACGCATGTAACACTTGAACCATTTAACATCATCCTAGGTTCAACTGCTTTAACAGTTCCCGAAACAGAGCTGCAGATATTGGCTGATATAAAACCGCCAGCTTCACCTATCTTCTGCCCTACAAGGACTTTATCACCTTTCTGCACTACAGGTTTAGCAGGAGCACCAATATGCTGTGCCATTGAAAATACTAGCTCCCCCTTTGGCAGTACGGTTTTGATTGGCAAATCCTTAGACAGCTCTTTTCCCTCGTAAGGATGCACACCCCCACGAAATGTTGCTTCACTCATCCCGTTTCCCCTTTCTAATTTATTTTTTGTTGTACCTGTTTTTAGATAATCCTATAGACAAAGGTCTTATTAATAGGATTACATTAATACAACACCCACTTATCTATTGTACCATTTTGACGACAAATGTCAATCAATACGTAGCAAAAACCAGCAATATTGCTAATAATTACTATAATACCATAACATTTTTTATATTAAGTTTTCTAAACAATGTATGTTGCCAGATTATATTTTAATCCATAAAAATTAAAGCACGTTTAAAAATTAAATAAATGCCAGTTTATACAGCAAGTTCACAATTTCCAGAAAATTGTTCACATTTTTTTAACAAGAAAAACATTCCAGGTTCACAATTCATGTATACAATAAGTCTATCAAATGAAATGAAACATTTGATAAGTGCTTAAATTTTTTTCATACCTTCTCCTTTAAGAATCGCTTCTCCAGCGGTTCTTTTTTTGTCTTAAAAATATAATAAAAACATTATATGCAAAAAAACTTCCAGAAAATAAATCCCTGGAAGTCCTGTTACCCATGTAATAATAAGCTGCTAACGGGATTTGAACCCGTGGCCTCCGCCTTACCAAGGCGACGCTCTGCCTGCTGAGCCATAGCAGCATAAAATATTCAATTCCAACCCCGTACATATACTATTATATAATACATTTTAAAATATTTCAAGCATATTTTAAAAACTCTTCAATTAGTCTGTTACTATTCAGTCATAAAGGCACATTTATAAGGCACACAGTTAAAAAGCTGGT
>CAJTOK010000020.1 GCA_910577825.1 uncultured Lachnospiraceae bacterium
TTCCCTTGTCTATTATAACAGATTTTTTATATCATGTCCAAAAGACTAATTGAAGTTTTATTATATAAATATTGAAATATACCAGAAACTTGTGTTATAATTACCAAATATTGATTGGATTTGAGCAAATTTATAACTTGAGGAGATAAAATTATTATGAAATTAGGGATTGTTGGTTTGCCAAATGTCGGCAAAAGTACATTATTTAACTCATTAACGAAAGCTGGTGCAGAGTCTGCTAATTACCCTTTCTGTACTATTGACCCCAATATAGGCATAGTGCCTGTGCCTGATGCAAGGCTTGGCGTGCTTGCAAAGATGAACAATTCAGCCAAGGTTGTGCCTGCGGCTATTGAATTTGTAGATATTGCAGGTCTTGTAAAAGGGGCTTCTAAAGGAGAAGGCCTTGGAAACCAGTTTCTTTCAAATATCCGTGAAGTTGATGCAATTATACATGTTGTGCGCTGTTTTGAGGATAGTAATATTGTGCATGTCGATGGAAGCATTGACCCGCTGCGTGATATTGAAACAATAAACCTTGAGCTTTTATTCTCTGACCTTGAGATACTTGAAAGGCGCTATGCAAAGCTTGTTAAAAGTGTAAAGGGTGATAAAACGCTTGTACAGGAAAAAGACCTTGTTGAAAACCTTAAAAGGCATCTTGAAGACGGCAGAATGGCAAAAAGCTATGAAACTGCCAGTGATGAGGAAGCTGCGCTGCTTGAGAGCTTTAACCTGCTTACGGCTAAACCTGTTATATATGCTGCTAATGTTTCTGAAGAAGACCTTGCGGATGACGCGGCAGGAAACAGTTATGTAAATCTAGTAAAGGAATATGCAGGGAATGAAGGTTCAGAAGTTTTTGTAATCTGTGCACAGATAGAGCAGGAAATTGCAGAACTTGATGATGAAGAAAGGAAAATGTTCCTTGATGACCTTGGTATTAAAGAGTCAGGGCTTGAGAAAATGATACGTGCAAGCTATTCGCTGCTTGGGCTTATAAGCTATATAACTTCAGGTGAAATGGAAACAAAGGCATGGACAATTAAAAAAGGGACGAAAGCACCACAGGCTGCTGGCAAAATACATTCAGATTTTGAAAGGGGTTTTATACGTGCGGAAGTTGTAAGTTATAATAACCTTGTGGAACAGGGAAGCATGAATGCAGCAAAGGAAAAAGGCCTTGTACGCTCTGAAGGCAAAGAATATGTAGTACAGGACGGCGACATTGTATTGTTCCGTTTTAATGTATAGTATTGGAGGCCGGTATGGGAGCAGATATAAGATTCCCGCATCTGGGGATAGAAATTGAAAAACTTGGTAAAAATATTTCTATTGGCGGGTTTTCCATTGCCTATTATGGGATAATCATATCTATTGGAATGTTGTGCGGCTACCTTATGGCATCATTCCAGGCAAAACGGACAGGCCAGAATAAAGAAATTTACCTTGACCTTGCACTCTGGGATATTGTATTTGCAGTTATAGGCGCAAGGCTGTATTATGTTATATTCAGCTGGGATTACTATAGCAAAAACCCTGGTGAGATAATTAATATCCGTGGGGGCGGGCTTGCAATTTATGGTGGTGTTATAGCAGGCGTAATAACTACATTTGTATTTTCCAAAGTGAAGAAAGTCCCGTTTTTAAGGCTTGTTGACACTGCATGTACAGGTCTTTTAACCGGCCAGATAATAGGCAGGTGGGGAAATTTTTTTAACAGGGAAGCATTTGGCGGATATACAGACTGCCCATTTGCAATGCAGATAAAAATGTCAGATGTAAATAAATCCTATATTACTGATAGTTTATATAACCATACTGTATCCATAAATGGCACAGATTATATACAGGTACACCCTACATTCCTGTATGAATCTGTATGGAATATCTGTATACTGGTTATTATACTTTTATTTACCAGGCATAAAAAATATGACGGGCAGTTATTTCTTATATATCTCCTTGGATACGGGGCAGGCAGGGCCTGGATAGAAGGGCTCCGGACAGACCAGCTGCTATTTCCAGGAACAGGGCTTGCAATTTCACAGGTACTGTCAGGAATACTTGTTATTGCGGCAGCAGCCATGCTTATATACAAGGCAGTATGCAGGCAAAAAGGATAATAAAGGCTGGAAATATTTCCAGCCTTATTAAGCAGCACTTTGTTTTATTAGAATTTTACTTCTCTATTACATATAAAAATGACTTGCGGTTATTATGTATAAATTCCTTTTCACATTTCATGCCAAGCTTCTGTGCCGTTTTAACTGAACGCTGGTTGCCTGTATCTATTACTGCCACTATCCTGTGTATATCCAGTTCCCCGTATGCGTATTTTAATACTGCATTGCAGCACTCAAGTGCATATCCGTAGCCCCAGTGCTGGCTGTCGAGAAGGTAGGAAAGCATTATTTCTTCTTTGCCGTCTATTATATGGTTCTCTATGCCGCACCTTCCTATAAGGCGTCCTGTTGTCTTGCTAAATACCCCCCACAGCCCGTAACCGTAGAATGAATATACATTCTGTATATATGCTTTCTGCTTCTCCATCTCATTTTCCATATAATCATCTATATTTTCTATATATTTCCTTATCTGCGGGTCAGTGTAAATAGGATAGATTTCTTTAATGTCTGAAACTGCAAGTTCACGGATAACCAGCCTTTTGGTTGACGTTATATTGACAGGAAGCCCTTGTGAACGCTGTAGTGTGTATTCAAAAAAATGTACGCTTAAATTAACAAAGCTTTCAATTAAGACGTCTGCTTTTTTAAGTGACTGCTCCCCCGAATCCGGGTTAATATACCCTGCACAGGCAATTCCTGCAGCTTTGGCAGCTTCTATGCCAAATTCTGAATCTTCTATGATAATGGTTTCTTTTGCAGATACGCCAAGTTTTGAAAGTGCAAGTTCAAAAATATCAGGTGCTGGTTTTGGCTTTTTGACATCTGAACTTGAAACCAGCTTGTCAAAATACTTTTTAATTCCAAGTGCCTTTACAGTATCTTCTATTTCTGTAAATGATGATGATGAGGCAACAGCAAGTTTATAGCCTGCCTTATACAGCCTTTTGACAAGTTCTGTAATGCCGTCTATAACGGGATAGCCTTCTTTTAATACAAGTTCCTTTTTTGCCCTGTTAATCCCCGCCAGAAGTTCTTCTGCTGTTATATCCATGCCAAAACGTTTTATTGCATCTTCGCACATGCTTTTTGTGGAGCTTCCAATAAATCCTTTACAGTATGAAGCATCTGTATCAACATTGTACTTTCTTAAAACTTCCAGCGCTGCTTTTGCATGGCCTGGCTCACTGTTTATAATTACACCGTCCATATCGAAAATAACTGCTTTTAACATAGTAAACGCCTCCTTTTTAAAAATGGTTTAAATAATAATTCCGCTGGCATACATATAGACACCAGCGGAATTTATGAAAAAGAAAGGTAGCTTTATTATATACCAGGATAATAAAAAATGCAATAATAAAAACATATTTTTGTCATAAATCTGCCATCTTTTTTTCTGGATTTTGCCATAATTTATTGAATAAATCCGTACCATAGCTTGTATATTCTGGTTTTCCTGGCATCATTTTAAATGTCCTTGTACCATCATCTTTTCTTTCTGCAATAAGAAATTCCACGCATGGGATTTTTTTATTATAAAGTGACCTGGCCAGCTGGAACAGGTGTGTAACCATAATTGTTGTAATTTCTTTGTCATAAAATGCGTGGAGTATACCGTCTGCTATCTGTGAGCCTTCTTTTTCTGTAGTGCTTGCAAATGATTCGTTAAGAAGGAAAATGCTGTGTGGTTCTGCTGCCTGTACCATTTCACTCATGCGTTTTAATTCTTCCTGCAGGCGGCCGCTGTTTAACTGTTCATCTTCCCTTCTGGTAAAATGCGTAAATACCTGTTTGTAAAGCGGTGCCATAAAATGGTCTGCCGGCACTGGCATACCGCACTGCATAAGCACCTGTGCAACCCCGTAGCTTCTTAAAAATGTTGACTTGCCTCCCTGGTTTGCCCCCGTTACCAGTGTTAGTATATTGTTACAGAGGGAAATGCTGTTGCCCACAGGCCTTCTCTGCATATAAACAGCCATTGGCAGTTCATACAGGTTTTTAAATTCTGTGTCTTTAGAGCCGGCAGGTGCAGGTTCTGGCATTACAAGCTTTATCCCAAGTTCTTCCATGCGCTTCATAATGTTAAATACACCCTTATAGAATGATATTTCTTCTGTAAAATGCCATCATTTCTGAAAGATATGGCTGGAATATCCTTAATATCTGCTGCAATGTAAATTCCTCTAAATATTCCACGTCCTTCTGCAGTTCTTCATTATTATTTATCTGCATGGAATTTTTCTTAATATACTTATCGTAAAACTTTTTAAACCCTCCCTGTTTCTGTTTCTTCTGTACACGCCCCATTGCCCGGCAGTAATTAACAGATGCCTTTGTAATCTTAAACCCGCCGCCAAACTGGAATGTATAGCCGGTTTCACCGCCGGATACAAAGAAATCCATATCCTGGAGTTTCTCTTTTATCTGCTCTAGCGGTAAATCCATAAGCCTTTAAGGCTGTTTAATCCCTCTGATTTTAACTTGTCTTTATATTTTGCCAGAAGGTTCTTAATATAAACCAGCCCGTCCTGCCCGTTTCCAAGGTAATTTAATGTTTCTATAATCTGGGAAGCTTTCCTTGCCTGCCTTGTACGGTTTTTCTCTGTTTCTTCTTTAAATGTGGCAAGTGCCTTCTGCTGTTCTAGTACACACTCATACATTGCTTCAATCAAATCTTCATTATTATGGAAATCCTTTATTATTGCCTGGCGGTATAAAACCTGTTCTGGCGTTTTAAGCGGTAGCATCATTATGCGGTTTACATTTTCAGAAATAAGTACATCCCCTCGTGACATTGTACGGAAAACAATGTCAAGGTTTAAATCCTTTATTATATCATGCCTTGAAAAATATGGTTTTTTCCCTTCTGATGAAGAGTCCCTGTAAAGTAAAAAAGAATCCTCCATTTCAGCCCAGCCTCCTTAAAATATCCTTATAAGACAGCCCGAACTTTCTAACAAGGGATTCTGGATAACCATATCCCTGTGCTTCCATATGTACCATTTTGTGGGTGCGCACCCTGTCTTTCCCGTCCCCTGCCTGTGCTACAAGGCTTATAATCCTGTCTGTTTCCTCTGCAAGTTCCTGGATATGTGTTACATATATGCCATAACAGTCCCTTTCCAGGAAATGTTCCATTACTTCCCTGCCCATTACAAGTGCATCATTTGTAGTTGCCGTTGTAAAAAGTTCATTTAAAATTACAAACTGGTATCCATTATCCTGCTTTATCATTGGTGCAAGACGGTCTATCTCTTCTTTAAGTTTCCCTGAATTGGACTGGATTTTCTCTTCTGCTTCAAAATGTGTCAGAATCCCTTTAAATAAAGGGACTGTAAGTGATAAAGCATTGGCAGGCAGCCCCATTATTAAAAAATACACAGCCTGCCCTATTGAACGGGCAAATGTTGTTTTGCCTCCCTGGTTAGGCCCTGTTACCACAAAAAAAGATGGTTCTTTATTAAATGAAAAATCATTTGGGACTACTTTATAATCCCTGTCTGCACCTTTCCATACAAGTGCAATGTCATATATGCCATTTCCAGAGAAATTCCCATTACTAATAACATCCGGGATATTTAAATTATAGCCATGCAGGACAGTCCTGTCCCTGAAGCTTAAAAATCCTAAGTAAAACTGCACTTCCTCTTCAAAACGCAACAGCTCCTTTGAATAAAAATCCGGGTAATTTTTATAAACCCCCTCTATCCCGCTAAATACTTCCGGACTGCTTCTCTTTAATAATTTAATTAGTGCATTTTCCAGGTATGAAGTTTCCATTACATTTGGGAAAATATCCCTTAAAGTAACCGTTTCTTCTATATTACTGCTGTCTGCGCCCAGTAATACCGCAAGGTCTGCAAGGTAATTTTTTTCTGTACTGCCTGGTTCTGTATCTTCCCTGCCAGTAATTGTAATGCCGCTTCCATTCACAGCCATATAGAAACGCATCTGTGAAAATATTTCCCTTGCACCCGTTGCTGCCCTGCTAAAACCACTTTCCGTACATTCTGCAATGTGCTTAGAAACATACTCTTTAAGTGAACCTATCCCACAAGAAACAGGCGTAAAGCCATCAAGGTACTGCCCAAACCCCTCAAGAGCTTCCCAGTAAAGAAGGGCAGCTTCCAGATGGTATCCTGCTGCCCTTGTATTATCCACACATTCAAGTGAAAGCAGGTAAGAATGGCGTGATTCCTGCATTTTTACACAGAAACTTTTAACTGCCTGCTGCAAATCTTTATCTTCTAAATCTTTAAAAACCTGCTGCCTGTATTTTACAAGTTCCAGTGAAGATGGAAATGTATAATAATACTGGCTTGTCTGGTAATCCCCTGTTAAATTGTCTATAATGCCTGTTATATAATCTAATTGCAAATCCTGGAAAAATGGCGGCATGGCTTTCTCCGTTTCCATGCCTGTACTGCAAACAATATACTCTTAAATTCCATAACCTTCCCCCTGGATTTAATCTGCTGACTGTATTACTATTAATATACCTTTACCCAGTGAAATTACAGCCTCCTCTGCCTCATCTGCAAATTCATTGCTTACCGTCATGCTGCCGCCTTTTTTTACTGTTACGCCATCTAGCGGGTACTTTACCCCGCTAATGCTTAAACCGGATACTTCTTCTGTAAGCGGGTAAACTGAAATATACTTTCCAAAAGCATCCTTTTTTGCAATGCTGTACCTGCCATTAACCAGGCAGAGCTTGTTATTCTTATCAATAATATATGCTGGTATATTATTTTTAAGAGGGAGTATAAGTATATTTATATTAGCAACAAGATGGTCAAGCCTGCCGCCTGTTGCCCCGAGTATTACAATTTCAGATGGCTTTTTATCCACCACCCATTCAAGCACAAGGTGCATGTCTGTATAATCTTTCTCTGCCGGGTACCTGGCAAATTTTGAACTATTGCCACGGGCTTCTTCCATAAAACTTCCAAGTGTCCCTTTATCCACACTGTCAAAATCCCCTAATAAAAAACCAGCCTTTAAACCAAGCCTTTTTGCTGCATCAAGCCCTGAATCTGCACAGGCTACGCTGTCAAACCTATGTTCTTTAAGATACTTTCCCGCAAATCCATAATCAATTTCCCCGCCCCCTATTATAAGAACCCTGCCAGCCATATAAACCTCCATAAAATTTATTTAAGCCCTGCCGTTTTAATTCCTTCTATTTCAGGCGGTGTAACACTGCTTTTCTTCCCAAACGGTTTTTCTTTAATATCATCCATAGTTACAATGCCCTCAACTTTAGTGCGTGGCCGCTGTTTCATTGCCTCTTTTCTTTTAAGTTCCTCCTCTGCTGTTATAATGCCCTCAACTCTGGGGCGCGGTTTATTCTTGGTTTCTTTATTATCTTCATCAAAAACAGTCCTTATACCCTTTATATTACCTGCAGTGCTATTCTTCTGCTTGGCAGCCAGTCCTTTTTCAAGCCTGCCAAGTGCTTTGTCAAGCTCTGCTTCATCTTCTTTATGCTTCTGTATTTTAATTGCTTCACGCTGTATATCTGCAATATGTTTTGAAAGCCTGTTATCAGTCTGCAATAATAAACATCCATAATAATTAGAATATTTATTCTTTGCAGGGCTTAACTTTGTCTTCCTTACAACCTTTGCTTTTGCTGGAAGCCTGCCATAGTTTGATGAAATACTAAAAAACACTATATCATTAATGCTAAATTCATAGTTACTGCATATGCCTGCACCTGTTGCGCTTATATCACGTATCATGCCTTTTATAAAAACAGGTTCCTGCATTTCAGGAAACGCATCTGCATAATCCAGCTTAAATTCCTGGATATCTGCACTGGCAGTTGTGCTATCCTGGTTATAGTATCCAAGCATAGCCTCCTCATCAATATTTACACGGTATGCGTTCCTTCTGTTAAATGACCTGCCGCCATCTGCAATATCAAAATAGTGCATTTTAGTGCCATACTTTTTAGCAATGCCTGCTTTTACATTATCCCATTCCCATATCTGGTTCTCATCCCTGTAAAGAATCCTTACTTTATCTTCCTGCCTGAACTCAAACACCCTTGTATTAGCAGTTATTAATGTTATATATACCCTCTTTGCACTTGTTTCTTCTACTTTGCTTACCAGGTTATAACAGTATCCATCCCTGTCCACATAAACTTCAACTGACCTTCCTATAGCAAGGTTTTCAAGAAGCATACTTATAGAACCTCCTTTAGTAAATTAATATTCTCTGTAATATTCCCTTTAAAAACCGCTGTGCCGGCTACAATTACATCAACGCCGTTTCCGGCAATCTCTGCAATATTTTCTTTATTAACCCCGCCGTCAATTTCTATCCTGTATCCAAGCCCGTTCTTTTCCCTGTATTCTTTTAACCAGCGTACCTTTCCAAGAGAACCTGGAATAAACTTCTGCCCGCCAAACCCCGGGTGTACGCTCATTACAAGAACCATATGTACCATATCAAGCACATCCTCTATTTCCTCCACAGGGGTTTCAGGGTTAATTGAAACTGATGGTTTAAGCCCCAGTTTCTTTATGTTGCACAGTGTGCCCTTTAAATCTGCACATGCTTCTTTGTGTACTGTAATGCCGTCAGCGCCCGCCTTTGCAAAATCATTTAAATACCTGGCTGGTTCATTAATCATTAAATGTACGTCAAAAAACATACTGCTTTCTTTTCTTATTGATTCAATAAGCGGCATTCCAAATGAAATTGATGGTACAAACATCCCGTCCATAACATCTATATGGAGGTATTTTGTACCTGTATTCCCAATTTCCTTAATCTGCCCGCCAAGCCTGTTAAAATCTGCTGCTAATATAGATGGTGCTAAATCTTTCATAAATAAATTCCTCCTCCATTTCCTGAAACAGAACTTCCAGATACATATTTTTTAACTAATATTTCCTTATCTGCCTTATTTCCTCATAAAACTGTTTATAATTATTATACCTGCTTTCCGGTATCTTCCCTTTTGCAGCGGCTTCTTTTACTGCACATCCAGGTTCGTTAATATGGACACATCCTTTAAACCTGCAGCATCCCGCATAATCCTGAAATTCGGGATAATATTCCCTGATTTCTTCTTTTCTGGCATCCGGAAGCCTTAGTGATGTAAATCCTGGCGTGTCCATTATATATGTGCCGCCACCAAGGCCGAAAAGTTCTGAATGCCTTGTTGTATGTTTTCCCCTTTTTATTTTGCTGCTTATATCCCCGACTGCCATTGAAGCTTCTGGGAACAGCTGGTTTATTACAGAGGATTTGCCAACTCCTGACGGGCCGGCAAGCACTGTTGTTTTTCCTGACAGGCTTTCTTTAAATTCTTTTATGCCCCTGCCAGTCACAGCACTTGTAAGAAAAACCCTGCACCCACTGTTTTTATAGCTGCCTGCAAGCTGTGAAAGGAATGTTTCCCCTGCATCATCGGCTTTATTAAAACAGACTGATACTGGTATTTCCTGCATAGACATCATAAGCAGGAACCGGTCAAGAAGGTTAAGGTCAGGTTCAGGGTATGAGGCAGCAAATATAATTACTGCCTGGTCTGTATTGGCAACTGCCGGCCTTATAAGTGAATTTTTCCTTGGCAGGATTTTGATAATATTTCCTGCCATCTGTTCTTTATCAAGTATATCGAGGCTTACATTATCACCAACAAGGGGTTTTTCATTATTGTTCCTGAATATCCCTTTCGCCTTACATTCAAAGACTCCCATGCCATCAGTGTATACATAATAAAACCCTGCTATGCCGCGTATTATTTTACCTTCCATTTAATCCCTGACCTTTTTAAATTCTACATTATATGAATTGCCTGTTGAAACGCCATCCATAAATACTGTTACTGTCCCGTTATTTTCACTCCAGCCTGTTACTTCAAACTTCCTTGGGAAATCATCATAGCCCAGTTCGCCTTCCCATACCGTCTTTTTAGTGCCGTCCTGTGTAAGTACAAGTGTAACTGTGCCGCTGTCATCTGCAAAATCAAAAGGATTTCCGCTTACTGTTACACTTCCTTTATAAGTATATGATATATCATCTGTTGGTTCTGGCGGTTCTGGCGTTGGTTCTTCTGTAACATCTGGTTCTTCTGTGGCTGTAACTTTTGGCCCGAGGCTTACAGCATAGTCAATAACTGTCCCTACTTCCACTTCCGTATCCCTTGGTACAGACTGGCTTACTACCACATCTTCAGGATATCTGTCAGAATTTATATAGCTTACATTGCTGGTATTGCCTTTTAACCCCCTTTCAGCAAGCCTGTTAAGTGCAACAGATACCTTTTTGCCTACAATATTCGGCACTTTTGTCGTCTTGCTTTCAGGCCCTTTGCTTACAAGTATTGTAACAGCTGTACCTTTTTTAACGGCTGAACCAGCTACAGGTTCAGTGCCGCATACCTTGCCGGCTTCTATGGTGTCACTGTAAACTTCTGTTTTTCCTGAAACTGCAAGCCCGTTATCTTCAAGCTCTGTCATTGCAGAATCCACGGAATAATTCTCAAGTTTTGGAATTATTATATCTGCTTCCTTCTGGCTGTAATAAATTGTTACTATGGTATATTCCTCAACTTCTTCATCCGGTTCTGGGTCCTGTCCTGTGACCATATTGGCTTCTGCCTCTGATTTAACAGCTTCAAGGCTGTATTTAAGCCTTGCATCCAGAAGCATTTTCTCTGCCTCTTCAAGTGAGTGGTTCCTTATATCCGGCACTTTTACAAGGCTTGCAGCAGCACTGCTGCTGGAAGGCTCTGAAGAATTTGTAACCTGCGGCTTTGGTGTTTCCTCTGCCTTGCCAGAAGGTTTTCCCCACCATCCGCTTACTTTGCCGATAATAAGCAGTATTACAACTATAATTATAACTGCTACAACAGCACTGCATACTTTAAGTATTTTTTCAAGCTTCGGGTCTATAATATCTTCATCGGGCTGTTCTTCCCTTCTGGGGCTGGCATCAGGCATAACTTTTGCTGCTTCTTTGATATCACCAAGTTCTGAATCTGAAATCATAATAGTTGGTGAAGAGTCCTGGCTGTTTTCTGCCAGCATAACATAATTGCCGTCAGGTTCTGCAAGTGAACGCTTTAAATCTGAAATAAGCGCTGCTGCCGACATATAGCGCATATCCGGCTTTTTCTGCATACACTTCTGTACTATCCTGGAAAGGCTGTGGGGTATGCCAGGTTCTGCCCTGTCAAGCGGGACAGCCTCTTCATGTATATGTGCCAGCGCCACTGTAACGGTACTTTCCCCCTCAAACGGTACTTTCCCGGAAAGCATCTCATACATTGTAACGCCAAGGGAATATATATCACTTTTTTCGTCACTGTAACCGCCCCTTGCCTGTTCAGGGCTTATATAGTGTACAGACCCCATTGCATTTGATGTAATTGTGTTGGAAGTTGCAGCCTTTGCAATCCCGAAATCTGTTACTTTTACTTTTCCCTCTTTTGATATAATAATATTCTGGGGCTTTATGTCACGGTGTATAATATGGTTGTCATGTGCCGCTTCCATGCCCTGTGCAATCTGTATTCCAATGCCTACGGCTTCTTTTACTTCAAGCTTGCCCTTTTTCTCAATAAACTTTTTAAGGGTAATCCCTTCTACAAGTTCCATTACTATATAATGTAAGCCATCATCATCCCCTACATCATATACATTTACAATATTAGGGTGTGACAGTCCCGCAACGGACTGGGCTTCGCCCCTGAACTTAGTTACAAACTTGGCGTCACTGCTATATTCCTGTTTTAAAATCTTTATAGCAACATATCTGTTTAAACGGTGGCATTTGGCTTTATACACATCTGCCATCCCACCAGAACCGGCCTTATCAATAATCTCATACCGGTCACTTATCATCATCCCAGGACTAACCATTACATCCTCCATTCTGCCATTATGGCATTATTTAGTGTAACATTATCTAATCTATTTCTGCAAGAATTACGGTGATATTATCATAACCCCCGTTTTCATTCGCTTTTGCCACAAGTGAATTAACAGCTTTTTCAATGGAGCTGCTATGCTTCACAATATATTCAATATCATCATCTTCTATCATGTTAGTAAGCCCGTCTGTACACATAAGTACAATATCTGATGTTTCTACTGATATTTCAAAATAATCTGCCCTTACTTCTTCTTCTATTCCAAGCGCCCTTGTTATAATGTTTTTCTGTGGGTGGATTCTTGCTTCGCTTTCTGTTATATTCCCATTCTTTACCATCTCTTCCACAAGCGAATGGTCACTTGTAATCTGTTTTATCCCGTCACTTATTAAGTATAAACGTGAATCGCCTATATTGGCTATATATAAAGTATGTTCCTGGAGTGTACATGCCACTATGGTAGTACCCATGCCTTTATACTGCGGATTTTCCATTGCTTCTTTGTAAACAGCACTATTGGCCTCCATAACTGCTTCATTTAATACTGTAACAGGTGTTCTGTGTTTGTTTTCTGATACTGATTTTACCATGTTTTCCACACAAAGCTTCGAGGCATGGTCACCAGCCTTATGGCCTCCCATTCCGTCCGCAACTATTAACAGGTTCTGGAAACTACCAGCAGGACTGTCACTGCAATAGAAATAATCCTGGTTTACCTGGCGTTTTCTTCCAACGTCACTTTTCGCATATGCTTTCATGTAGTTTCCCTCCTTTGTCCTTATTACGTAACTGGCCACAGGCAGCATCTATGTCACTGCCCATCTCTCTTCTAATAGTAACATTTATATGCTTTTTTTCAAGCATTAATTTAAACTGCTGTATCCCTGCAGTGCCAGGCCGGCTTCCCATACGCCCATTTACAGGGTTAAGCGGTATAAGGTTTACATGGCAGTTTAGCCCTTTTAAAAGGCGGGCAAGCTTTATGGCATTTTCTTCACCATCATTTATGCCATCCATTATACTGTATTCAAATGTTATCCTCCTGCCAGTTTTTTCTATATAATACCTGCAGGCATCCATTATGCCGGATATACTGTACTTCCTGGCAACAGGCATTATCTTCTGCCTTAAACTGTCATACGGGGCATGGAGCGATACGGCAACTGTTATGGCAAGCCCTTCACCTGCAAGTTTTATAAGGTTTTCCACAAGCCCGCATGTTGACAGTGTTATATTTCTCTGGCTTATATTAATACCACTGCTGCCAGAAAGCATCTTTATAAACCGGATGACATTATCATAGTTATCAAGCGGTTCACCAATCCCCATAAGTATAACATTAGAAACCCTTTCACCTGTGGCACGCTGTATACAATAAACCTGTCCGAGCATTTCAGATGGCGCCAGGTTTCTTATAAGGCCTCCAACTGTTGACGCACAGAAACGGCATCCCATGCGGCATCCTGCCTGTGTGGAAATACACACACTGTTGCCATGCCTGTATTTCATAAGCACGCTTTCAACTTTATTGCCATCAGGAAGTTCCATTAAAAACTTTGCTGTGCCATCCTTTGACACCTGCTTTCCTGCAATGCGTACACTTTCTATAAAACATTCATTGCAAAGCCTTTCACGCAGGCTTTTAGGAATATTTGACATTTCATCAAATGAATATACAAGTTTTTTATGTATCCATTCATAAACCTGCACAGCACGGAAAGCCTTTTCCCCTGTGCCTGTAATATATTCTTTTAATTCATCAAGGCTAAAACTTGTTATATCTTTTTTAACCAGAAGTTTCTCTGCCAATTTACCACCGTCCTGTTTTTCTTATAAATGAAGCCACAAAAAAGCCGTCTGTGCCTGCCATATGCGGCAGTACCTGTATATACCCGTTATGCCCTGTCATGCCTTTAAGGCATTCTGGAAGTGCTTCTTCTATGTCCTCACTTTCAAATGGAAGGTTACTGCATATCCATCTGTAATTTTCAGGATTCTCTTCATGTGTCACTGTACATGTGCTGTATACAAGCCTTCCGCCAGGTTTTACATACCTTGCTGCATTTTTAAGGATTTCCCTTTGCAGCATGGCAAGTTTTTTTATATCTGAAGGCTTTGTTTTATATTTTATATCACACTTCCTGCCAGAAACACCAAGCCCTGAACATGGGAGGTCTGCAATAACAACATCTGCCATGCCTTCCCATTCTTCTCTGTATACACGTGCATCATTTTCATATACCTCTATATTTGTAAAGCCAGTCCTTTTTATATTATCATATAACAGCTTTGTCTTATTAGAAGAAATATCACACGAAACCACCCTGCCAGTGCCATTTAATATATCCGCTACGTGAAGTGTCTTGCCGCCCGGTGCTGCACACAGGTCAATAACTGTACTGCCTGGTCTTATACATGCAATGGCAGCAGGAAGCATTGAGCTTTCATTCTGCACCTGCACAAGCCCATCCTTAAATGCCCTTAAAGAAGAAAGGCTTCCAAATCCTTTTATCCTTAATGAATAGTTAAAAAAACGCCCTTCTTTTATATCTATGCCTGCACTGTCTGCCTTAAGCAGTCCTGTTATTCCAGATACATCTGATTTGGAAAGGTTGCATCTTAATGTAACAAACTTTTCCCCGTTTATAAATGTATCTAATATTTTTTCTGTTATTTCTTCACCATGCCAGCTGCAGAATTTCTCCACAATCCATTCCGGCATGGAATATTTTATGGAAGCATAGGGTATAAAACCATCCCTGCGCAAAGGATACCTGGTATTGTCTTTTCCACGTATAATGCTTCTTAGCACGCCGTTCACAAAGCCTTTTAACCCCTTAAAACCACGTGAAACCGCAAGTTTTACAGCTTCATTGCATACAGCGCTTTCTGGCACCTGCCCCATATAAAACAGCTGGTACACTGACATGCGCAGTATATTTCTTATTGCAGGTTTCATTTTAACCGTTTTAATGCTTGCAAAACAGTTAATTATATAATCAAGGGTTACTGCCCGTTCAGCCGTGCCAGTACACAGCCTTGAAAGAAAAGACCTGTCCCTTTTATCTGGAATAACACCACTGTCTAAAACGCTATGGAGCGCTTTATCTGAATATGCCCCGTTTTCCATAACTTCTATAAGGATATCCAGGGCATATGCACGTATATTTCCACTGTCCTTATTCAAACCGCTCTCCCTTTTCTATCTTATATCCTCTTAAAAATGCCCCTGCATCCATTCTTTTCCTGCCCTCTGGCTGCAATGACGTAACCATAAGATACCCGTTTCCTGTCTTTATAATTATATCATTTTTATTTACAGTGGCAACAGTACCAGCAGGAATTTCTTCATTTATATCTATCCCGTTTCCTGCTGCCTCCCCTTCAGGAATAACAGACGCACTGCATATTTTAAGCGTTTTGCCGTGGATACGGGTAAAAGTGCCAGGCCACGGGTCTAATCCCCTTATAAGCCTTTCTATATCTTCTGCCGGTGCATTAAAATCTATATGCCCCATCTCTTTTTTAAGCATCCTGGCATACGTATGGCTGCCATCATCCTGTTTTACCGGTTTTAAAGTGCCATTTTCCGCCATATCAAGGACATCAAGCACCATAGGGCCTCCAAAACTGGCAAGCCTGTTAAAAAGGCTTCCGCCGGTTTCATCCGGGGCAAGGGCATATTTCTTTACAAGAAGCATATCACCTGTATCAAGCCCTTCATCCATCTGCATAATAGTAACGCCGCTTTCCTTCTCGCCGTTTATAACAGCCCACTGTATAGGTGCTGCACCACGCAGCTTAGGAAGGAGCGAAGCATGTACATTAATACAGCCGTATTTTGGTATCTGCAGCACCTCTGGCGGTAATATCTGCCCAAATGCAGCAACTATGGCAGCATCAGGGTCAATGCTTTTTAACTCATCAATAAACCACTGTTCCTTTGCTTTAACAGGCTGTAATATTTTAATATCCCTGCCAGAACTTTCCATAAACTTAATGGCGGCCTCCTTAACAGGCGGAGGGGAAGTCCTGCCGCTCCTGCCCTTCGGTTTGTCTGGCTGTGTAACAACAGCGGCAATTTCATGCCTGCTTGTGGCAAGGCAGTTAAAAGTATCCACCGCAAAATCCGGAGTGCCCATAAATACAATCCTCATAAATTACCTCCTGTCTTCCACTGAAGCATCTACTAAGTCCCCTTCAACTTTTGACACATATAATATTCCCGAAAGGTGGTCTAT
Organism: uncultured Lachnospiraceae bacterium; assembly: GCA_910577825.1. Taxonomy (GTDB): domain Bacteria; phylum Bacillota; class Clostridia; order Lachnospirales; family Lachnospiraceae; genus Butyribacter. The sequence goes on from CAJTOK010000020.1 coordinate 16,266, forward strand.
CTCATGCTGTAATGCCCTTGCAAGCAGGTCTTCCCCCTCTACAATTATTTCCTTCATATGCTGGTCATATGCTTTTACTTTGGCATAGTTTGCCCTTGTGACAATGCCTGCCTTGCCTGGCACACTAAGACATGCTTCCTGCCCTGTCTGTTCCCCGGAAAGTTCAATTATCTCAGGATTGATAAGAACTATGGGATTATTGCCTTCCTCAGTTACATCTATTACTACTATCTGTTTAAGTATGCCAACCTGTGGCGCAGCAAGCCCTACACCCCCTGATTCATACATTGTATCAAGCATATCACCTATAAGAATTGCTGTACGTGGTGTTATAAATTTAACTGGTTTAGTAACATGCCCAAGTATCTCATCACCTATTGTCCTTATTTTTCTAATAGCCATAATAATCCCCCCATGCCGCCTTCAGGCGGCACATTATCTGATAATATTAAATTCAAAATTTATTCCACAGTCCTTATATTCCGTGTCCTGCTCTTTAAAAGCTTCTATACAGTCTTTTACAGAACAAAGCGTGCCATAATCCATACATTTGCCATAAACCATTTTACGGTAAATATCCTTTGCTTTTGCCACTGGTGCATCTGAAGGGCCCAGCACTGTAACATCCTGGTACTGTCCTGCCATTTCTGCAATAACCGCTGCAAGTTTTGAAGCACTTTCTTCATTTACTGAAAACACTAACACACCTAGTATATTTGAAACTGGCGGATATTGCAACATCTCTCTTACAGATATCTCCTGTTCATAAAAACTTTCATAATCCTGGTTTGCTGCATGTACTATGCTGTAATGGCCTGGCTGGTAAGTCTGTAATACAACTTCGCCCTTTTTGTCCCCCCTGCCTGCCCTGCCAGCTGCCTGTGCCACAAGCTGGTATGTACGCTCTGCTGCCCTGTAGTCACCTGCATTAAGTGAAAGGTCAGCAGCAATTATGCCAGCAAGTGTTACATTTGGGAAATCATGCCCTTTTACAACCATCTGCGTGCCTATAAGTATATCTGCCCCGCCATCTGCAAACTGTGAAAGGATTTTGCCATGCCCTTCCTTGCCGCCTGTTGTATCAGCATCCATCCTTAATATACGCGCACCCGGGAAAAGCTTATGGGCAGTCTCTTCAACCTGTTGTGTCCCAATCCCGAATGTGCCTATATATTTAGAACCGCATGACGGGCAGGCACCAGGCACTGGTATTTCATACCCGCAGAAATGGCATCTGAGCCTGTCAACAACGCCTCTGTGCATATGTGGTTTAAGTGATACAGAACAATGGGGGCAGCCTATGCTTTCACCACATTGCCGGCATGAAATAAAGCCTGCATACCCGCGCCTGTTTATAAATATAACTGCCTGTTCATGTTTTTTAAGCCTTTCTTCTATAAGTGCAGTTAATTTCTTACTAAAGACTGAATAGTTTTTGTTTTTAAATTCTTCCCTTAAATCCACTATATGTGTTTCTGGCAGATGTGCGCCGCCTGCACGTTTCTTAAGGGTAAAAAGCCTGTATATGCCTTTTTTTGCCCTGTAGTATGCTTCAAGTGACGGGGTGGCAGAGCCAAGCAGTACACTTGCGCCAAGCATTTCTGCCCTTTGTATTGCAACTTCCCTTGCATGGTACTTTGGCGGGGTTTCACTCTGGTAACTTGTTTCGTGTTCCTCATCTACCACTATAAGGCCTAAGTTTTTAAATGGTACAAAAAGTGCGGAGCGCGGCCCTATCATAATATCCACAAGCCCTTCTTTGGCCCTGGTAAACTGGTCATACCTTTCCCCTGCTGAAAGCCTTGAGTGGATAACTGACACCCTTTCCCCAAAACGGCTGTAAAACCTGTTTACTGTCTGGAATGTAAGTGCAATTTCTGGTATAAGCACAATTACCTGTTTCCCATATGAAAGCACGCCTTCAATTATATTCATATAGACTTCTGTCTTGCCGCTGCCTGTAACGCCATGTATTAGATAAGTTTTTCTTATGCCATCTGAATAATCGGATAAAACCGTACTGGTAATATACTGCTGTTCTTCATTAAGCTTATGCCTTTCTTCTTCCCGCCCTGCCCACAGGCTGGACGGGTTGCGGTACTTCTTTGTGGCACTGGTCTTTATAATGCCCATCTGCCCTAAGCCGTCAACCACGGATTTGGGGCATTTAAGTTCCCTGGTAATATAATTATAATCCACACCATTATAATACATTTCACCACTAAGTCCAAGGAGGCATCTTAACACCCTTGCCCTTGCTGTATTATGCTTAACCTCAAACTGCATGGCAAGTTCTTCAAGCCTTTTTTTATCCACAAGCGGGAAAACTGTCTTTCCAGCCTGCCCCCTTACTTCTCTCTTTACAGGCATTACGGCCTTAATTGCATCATTCATTGATGCACCATAATTTTGCTTAATCCAGCCTGCAAGTGCAAGCAGGTGTGATTCTGCTGGCACGCCCTGTTTTTCAATTCCTGCAATGCTTTTAGTCCTTGATATATCAAACTTTGGCTTATCTGTTAAGTTTACAACATACCCTTTCAGCTGCCTGTTCCCGCTGCCAAATGGCACAAGTACAAGCGAGCCTGTTTCTACTTCACCCTCCAGCTCCTCCGGTACCCTGTACTGGAAAGTCTTGTCAAGGCTTTTAACAGATATATCAATAATTATATCAGCAAATACCATGTAAATCCCCCGTGTTGTTATTATTTAATGAAATTGCCGCAATTCACTACATCTGCAACAAGCTCCCTGTCATCCATATGGTACTTTTTACCCTTAATCTCCTGGTAATCTTCATGCCCTTTGCCTGCAAGCACAATTACGTCACCCTCTTTTGCATTTTCAATGGCATAACGTATGGCAGCAGGCCTTTCTGTAATTGTAATATACTGCCCGTCTGCTTTCTTTACACCTGTTACAATATCTTCAATAATTGCTTCTGGTTCTTCATTACGCGGGTTGTCAGATGTGACTATTGTCAAATCTGCAAGCCTTGAGGATACTTCCCCCATTTCAAAGCGCCTTTCCCTTGAACGGTTGCCGCCGCACCCAAAAAGGCATACAAGCCTTGCCGGGTTATATTCCTTTAGTGTTTCCAGAAGGCTCTGTAAACTCATTGCATTATGTGCATAGTCTATCATAACAGTAAACTCCGGGGATACATCTATAAGTTCCACCCTGCCTTTTACACGTACCTGTGAAAGTGATTTTAATATTGTTTCATTAGAAACACCAAAATGCCTGCATATTGAAACCGCCGCCATGGAATTGTACACACTGAATTTGCCAGGTATATCAATTTCCACATCCATTTCTATAAGGCCGTCCATATGGTATCTGGCGCCAAGTATGCCTTTCTTTTCAAAGAGCTGTACTGATGAAGCCCTTATATCTGCATTTTCTGCAAAACCATATGTTTCAACATCACATGTATGCCCTTTTAATATTTCTTCCAGATGGCTGTCATCTGCATTGAAAATGCCATGCCTGCACTGCCTGAATAAAAGGCTTTTGCAATGTATATAATCTGCAAGGTCTTTATGCTCGGCAGGCCCTATATGGTCTGGTGCAAGGTTTGTAAATATGCCATAATCAAATGTAAAGCCGCCTGTCCTGTGCAGCATAAGCCCCTGTGAAGAAACTTCCATAACAACACATTTACACCCCGCAAGAACCATTCTCCTGAAAGTTTCCTGTATAATATATGATTCAGGCGTAGTATTTGATGAAGGCACTGTTTCATCACCTATAATGGTTTCAACCGTGCCAATAAGCCCTGTCTTAATGCCTGAAGCTTCAAGGATAGAGCGCATCATATATGTTGCCGTGGTCTTTCCTTTAGTACCTGTAATCCCTATTGTAACAAGTTCTTCTGCAGGATGGCCAAAATACGCTGCTGAAAGCTTTGCAAGTGCCATGCGGCTGTCTGCCACCTTAATTACAGTTATATTGCCTGGCACTTCAACGGGCTTTTCCACTACAAGGGCTATAGCACCTTTAGAAACAGCATCCATTGCAAATCCATGCCCGTCTGATACTGCACCGCTTATACATACAAATAAATTCCCGCCTGATACTTTCCTTGAATCATATGCAATGCCAGAAATCCCTGTTTTATCTGCTGTGCCCTGTATACATTTATAATCTATGTCTTTAAGCAAACCAGCAAGTTCCATTATAAAATCCCCCTCTTAGCCATTTATTTCAATCTCCCCGTCAAATACAGTTACAGCAGGGCCTGTCATAAATACAGTTCCCTTTTTTCTGTCATATTTTATAAATAAATCCCCTCCCAGAAGGTGTACTGTTACTTCTTCATCTGTCTTGCCGTTTAACACACATGCCACAACAGACGCACATGTACCAGTGCCACATGCAAGCGTTTCACCAGAACCACGCTCCCATACACGCATATTTATTTCACCGCGGCTTATTACCTGTACAAATTCAGTATTAACACTGTCAGGGAATAAAGGGCTGGCCTCAAACAAAGGCCCGTACTTGTGAATATCAAAGTTTTTAGTATCCTCTACAAATACAACAGCGTGCGGGTTTCCCATGGAAACGCATGTAATATTATATTCCCTGCCGCCTATGCAGGCTGGCTGGTTTATAAAAGTGTCCATTTCTTTATCTGCCACTACAGGAATTTCTTCCGGCTTTAAGACAGGTGCTCCCATATCCACTTTTACAACGCATACATTCCCGTCTTCTACAGTTAAATCAAGGTATTTAATGCCGCTTTTTGTTTCAATGGATATCTGTTCCTTATCTGTAAGCCCATGCTCATAAACATACTTGGCGACACAGCGTATACCGTTACCGCACATCTTCCCTTCAGAGCCATCAGCATTATACATGGACATTTTAAAGTCTGCTGTATCCGACGGGCAGATTAAAATAAGCCCGTCAGAGCCAATGCCAAAATGCCTGTCACTTATATAGCGTGATACCTCACAAGGATTTGCAATGGTTTCTTCCATACAGTTTACATATATATAATCATTGCCACATCCCTGCATTTTAGTAAATTTTATTTTCATATATAATCCCCTCTTTCTTTATATATAGATATTATAACATATAATTATTATTTGTGCCTATAAATAAAAATACCATATTTCTGCTATGATACTTTATTATAAATTAAATTATTTCACAAGTATATATAGCAACTGCATAAGTTTTCTGTTATAATGGAATATGGATATGCTCTATAAGTAATAATGTATTTATATTTCAGGGAGGAAATATTTTATGAGACATAAGATTGTATTGATGGCTGGCGGCACTGAAACACTTGAATATTTTTCATACCAGTTAAAAAAGGGATTTGAAGCACTTGGATATAAAACTTTTATATTCGACCAGTCAATGGAAGAAGAAAGTGCCGAGGCCCTTTATAAGTTTGCAGATTCATATGATACAATCCTTGTTACATTTAATTTTGACGGAATACACTATGAAACATCCCTTTTTGATGTTAATGGTATATCCATATGGGATAAAAGGAAAATCCCATGTGTCAACATAGTTGTAGACCATCCGTTCTATTACCCTGAACTGCTTGATATAATCCCGAATATCTATTATGAAATATCAATAGACAGGTACCATGATAAATACATTAAAAAATATTATCCTGATATAAAACGTGGCATGTTCCTCCCACTTGGCGGTACACCGCTTTACCCTGACGGAAGTTTTAAAGATACAGGCAGCCGGCCATATAACATTATTTTCACAGGCAATTATACACCGCCTGAGGAGTTCGACCAGTATATTATGCGCAACGGTGATGAATATGCTGATTTTTATAATGGAATAATAGATGACCTTATATCAGACCCCGGCCAGACATGTGAGGCAGTTATTGAACGCCATATCTGCCAGGAAATCCCTGGTACAGACAAAGACCAGCTGCGGGAAACGCTGCCAAATATGATATTTATTGATACATATATAAGGTTCTATTTCAGGGGGCTGGCAGTCAAGGAGCTTATTGACAATGATTTAAAAGTACATTGTGTTGGCAATGGCTGGGAACGCTTAAAATGCAGGCATCCGGAAAATCTTACATATACATCTTACACTAATTCAGAAGAATGTCTTAAAGCCATATCACAGAGCAAAATCTCCCTTAATGTAATGCCGTGGTTTAAAGACGGGGCACATGACCGTATATTTAATTCTATGCTGAATGGCGCAGTCTGTTTAACAGACCACAGCCAGTATATTGATGAAATACTTCTGCCAAATAAAAATGTTGTATTCTATGATTTAAAACAGCTTGAAATGCTTCCGTTTATTGCAGGCAGCCTTTTAAATGATAAATCCCAGATGGAAATGATACAGCAGGAAGCTTTTAAATATGCCGCAGAAAACCATACATGGCAGCAGCGTGCCAGAATGCTCCATAATGAGCTGCTTAAATTTATATAGCTATGGCAGATGGCAGGAATTAATTTTCCTGCTTTTTTATTCCAAAATGGCTGTAAGCCGCACCAGATGCCACACGCCCCCTTGATGTCCTTAATATAAACCCCTTCTGTACAAGATATGGCTCATATACGTCTTCAAGAGTCCCTGCATCCTCACCAATGGAAACCGCAAGGGCATCAACACCGGCAGGGCCGCCGCCAAAATTTTCTATAAGTGTTTTTAATATAAGCCTGTCTGTATTATCAAGCCCTGATTTATCAACTTCTAAAAGGTCAAGTGCAAAATCCGCCACTTCTTTTGTGATTTTCCCGTCATATTTTATCTGTGCAAAGTCCCTGGCACGTTTAAGCAGCCGGTTGGCAAGCCTTGGTGTGCCTCTCGACCTTCTGGCAAGCTCTGCTGCGCCTTCCTCTTCAATTACAACTTCAAGTTTGCCTGCGGAATTTTTAATAATTTCTGACAGCTCCTCCTCTGTATAAAATTCAAGCCTGTTTACAACCCCGAACCTGTCCCTTAAAGGCGCTGAAAGCATACCAGCACGTGTAGTTGCACCTATAAGCGTGAATTTAGGCAGTTCAAGGCGTATCGAGCGTGCCGAAGCACCTTTTCCTATAACTACATCTATAACATAATCCTCCATTGCCGGGTAAAGGACTTCCTCAACCTGCCTGTTCAGCCTGTGTATTTCATCCACAAAAAGCACATCGCCATCCTGCAGGTTATTAAGGATTGCTGCCATTTCACCGGGTTTTTCAATGGCAGGCCCTGCTGTCACTTTTATATTAACCCCCATTTCATTTGCAACAATGCCTGCAAGCGTGGTTTTGCCAAGGCCCGGCGGGCCGTATAAAAGCACATGGTCAAGGGAATCCTTTCTCTGCCTGGCAGCTTCTATGTATATTTCCAGGTTTCTTTTAACCTTTTCCTGCCCTATATAATCTTTAAGAAGTTTAGGCCTTAAACTTGTTTCAATCCCTGCATCTTCTGTAGTAAATTCAGTAGTAATCGTTCTTTTAGACATAACATGGAAATATCCTTTCATAAATTCTTAAGGCTTAACTTTAAAAGCTCCTCAACTGTTGTATATGTACTGCTGTCAACACTTCTGGCAGCTTTCATTGCTTCTGCCGGAGGATAGCCAAGCGCTGCCAGTGCCTCGGCAGCATCAGAAACCATCTGCCTGGTGCCTGCATCACCATCTGCTGCATTTTCCCCGCCATGCGCCAGTGCTGTATCTGTTACTTCTTTAGCCTCAAGCTTATCTTTAAGTTCAAGTATAAGCCTGCCTGCTGTTTTAATCCCTATGCCTGGTGCTTTAGCAATGGTTTTTGCATCATTTGCAAGGACTGCAAACCTTAAACTGTCTGTACCCATTGCCCCAAGTATGCCAAGTGCACCTTTAGGCCCTATACCGCTTACAGTAATAAGCAGTTTAAAAACATCAAGCCCTTCCTTGTCTGCAAAGCCAAAAAGCTGTATATGGTCCTCCCTGGCCTGCATATACGTATAAACCTTGGTTTCATCCCCTGCCTGCCATGTATCCGGGGTAACAGGCACTGGCACAAATATTTCATACCCTATGCCGCCATTTTCCACAATAATGCTGTTCGCTGTAACATAAACCAGCTTCCCTTTAATATAGTTAATCATGCTAGTAACTGCCTTTCTAAATATTTTCTTCCAAATCAGTCAGGAAGCTTTGAAAACTCCCCATATGCTTCACCAAGCCAGCCCTCATCCATATATTTAATTATAACATAGGGATGTATCCCAAGCTCTTCTGATATCTGCAGTGCATTGCTGTTGGGATAAAGTTTAAGGTACTGTACAATATCATCCAGCTTGTCAGAATCCTTGTCCCTGCATTCCTTGCAGCACATTGTCTTTATTTTAGATTTAAATATTTTGTGGCAGTGCTTGCAGACATTTGTATATATCATAAAACCACCTTGCCTTTCTGGTAATATATTTTTTAAAAAAGAGTTGAGAAAAGATTTAACAGTGGCTGTACTATTTTCCACCTGAACGGGCGGTTCAGCCATTCCTCATATGTTATCTCTTTACTTATATCAAAAGTTTTAAAGAAATCTTTCCTTACAGCCTCTTGTATTTCCCTTCCTGACATCCATACACCATTTTCATAATGCAGGTAAAAACTCCTGTAATCCATATTTATAGTACCTACAATAACAGAATTTTCAGTAAGTATCTGTTTGGCGTGGATAAACCCAGGTGTATACTCATATATCCTTACACCCTCCCTTAAGAGAGGCCCGTAATTATAATTAGTAAGTATCTTGACATTCTTCTTGTCAGGAATGGCAGGTGTGATAATCCTTACATCAACCCCGCGTTTTACTGCTTCTATAAGGGACATTTTCATATAATCTTCTATTATAAGGTAAGGTGTTGTTATATATAAATATTTATCAGCATAAACCATCATCTGGTTGTAAATGCTTTCTACCGGGTTATCCGGGTTATTGGCTGGCCCGTCTGAAATAACCTGGCAGAATATATTGCCGCACTGGCGTGGGAATGCTGCTTTATATTTAAGGTAATCAACATGCCCTACTGTCTTTTCTGATGCTTCCCACATCTGCAGGAAAACTACTGTAAGCCCCCAGACTGCCTCACCCCTTACACGTATGCCCGTATCCTTCCAGACCCCGAACCTTTCAATAAGGTTTGCATATTCATCTGCAAGGTTGAAACCTCCTGTATACCCGGTTTTTCCGTCAATTACAAGTATTTTCTGGTGTGAGCGGTAATTCATATATAGTTCGCCTGTATATTTATGGACTGGGTTAAAAACCCTTGTTTCAATCCCCTCATGCTCCAGAATCTGTTTAAAAAACTTGCGTGTCCTTATTGCAGCGCCAAAATCATCATACAGGAATTTTACCTCAACGCCTTCAGAAACCTTGCGTTTAAGTATTTCATACATCTTGTCCCATATCCCGCCTTCAGCTACAATAAAGAAATCAATTAAAATAAACTTTTCTGCCTTCTCTAAATCCCTGAATATTTCTTCAAATACCTCCTCGCCCATAGGGTAAAAATCTACCGCATTGCCAGCAGTAAGCGGAAAACCTTCATTCTCCATATATTTTACCATACGCCCTGGTACAGGGTTTTCTGAGATAAAATCAAGATAAACATCCTCATCCTGTATTAAAAACTGGTTACCATATGATATCTGCTGCAGTATATGCTGGTCAAGCTTGCGCTTGCCGCTTCTGTCACGCCCCCACAGGTAAAACATAATAAAACCGCTTAACGGCAGCAGCATAACTATAGAAATCCATGCCAGCCTGTATGATGGGCTCTGGTTGCGGTTTACAAGTGCCACAATAACAATAACAGATGTAAGCTCCCATATAAAATAAAAATACACTGTCACACTTTGCAGTACAAATGGAAGAAAGATTATAAAAAGGCACTGTATAAGAACCATAAGCGCAGTAAGCGCTATTCTTAGAAAACCGCTTAAATTATTCTGTATCCTGCCTTTAAGCCCTTTCAGGTAGCTTTTGTCCTCCTCTTCTTCAAAATAATTATCCTGCCCCTTGTTTTTGTTTTTCCTGTCCCATTTTTCATATGCCGCATCCTGGTTAAACAATTTTTCCATTAATCCAGCCTGCCTTTCTGTATATTCCAATTATATTTTACAAGGCCACAAACAGCCTTGTATGTCATTATAACTTATCATGTATTTTGTTGCAACTTTTTAAAAACTATAGTATATTACAAACAAAACTTTCCATATGGAGGAAAATATGAAGATTATAGACAGCATTATAACGCCGCCTGTGTTTAATTATACATTCCCGCAGGATAAAGAAGAAATATTATTTTTTGACATAGAAACAACCGGGCTTTCCCCAAAAACCTCTTCCCTTTATATGATTGGGGCAATGTTTTTTGACGGCAGGTGTAGTTCATGGAAGCTTAAACAGTTTTTTGCAGATAATTACAAAAGTGAAGCAGAAATTATTAAATCATTTTTAGAAATCCTTGGCAGGTATAAATATTTATACCATTTCAATGGAAAAACCTTTGATATCCCCTATATATTAAATAAATGTGAAAAGTATGGCATAAAGCCGGACAGCCACTGCATATCCATATTAAATGACAAAGACGGGATTTACTCTGTAGATATACTTGCGCTTATACGGCCTTTAAAGAAACTGCTTTCAATCCAGAAAGCCAGCCAGCCAGAACTTGAAAGGTGGCTTGGCATAATGCGCAAAGACCAGTATGGCGGAGGGCAGCTTATATCTGTATATTCACAGTATATACAGTATAAAACCATTGCAAATGGCAAAGCGCCAGAACTTGAAGGGCTTCTGCTGCTCCATAACCATGATGATATAAAACATATGCTTGATGTATGCAGCATACTGTCGTACCGTGATTTATTTTCCAGTGCCAGTGATATTGCCATAACAGATATAACCCCTGGCAGCAGGCAGGGCAGATGTATTAATATATATTTTAGCCATAATGTGCAAATCCCTAAAGAAACCACTATAATAAAGCCATTTCCTGCAAGCGGGGAAGAAACCATACCTGCCGGGGAACTTTATATGGAACTTGGAAAAGATAATGCCATATTGTCAGTTCCTCTGTTTTACGGGAATTTAAAATATTTTTACCCTGTCCGTAAAAAAGCCGCAGCAAAGGACTGCTATATAAAAAAAGAAGGCATGTTTATACCATCAATAACACTTATCCAGCCAGAAAACTACAATATGCAGTTTTATATTACATACCATGACCAAATCTGCTTTTATGCACTGCCAGATGAAACAGTTAATATAAAAAACCCATTCTGGTGCAATTATGTAAAACTGCAGCTTTCATCACTTGTTAAAACAACATAATATAGCCCCGCAGTACTGCGGGGCTTAAATATGCCTGTTACCAGTTAATACCAATGCTTTCTATGTACGCACACAGTTCATCTGCCATTTCACTGGCCTCATCTATCCTTAAATGCCCTGGCGTGCAGGACAAACGCATGAATAATTATAACATCCCTTTTAATAAATATATACTATTTTTTTAGTTTTTAAACATTCAATACCTCCTCTAAGAATTTTATTGGTTTTAAACTTATAGCAAAACGTTTCTTTTTTAATGAAAGCCTTTTATTTTTAAGGGACAGCTCTGCAAGTTTAAGCACACTTAAACACCATTTACGTATTATGTTGTGGTTCTGGGCGGCTGTTTTGTCTGCTGTTATATTATAATCCTCCCGGAATGTCACATCAAGATGCCAGTGCATGCTTTCAACACTCCAGTGTCCCCGCACTGCCCTGCTGGCAAGGTTTATATCTTCTGCAATGCTGCTTATATAATACCTGTATTCTGTATGCTGTCTCCCCTTTTTTTCCAGTACTTTACGTTCCATTATTATGCTTTTCATGCCTTTCCAGTCTTTGCGCTGGCAAAGCCACTTTATATCACCAGTCTGGTAATATTCCCTGGTTTCCAGCTGGCCATGTGCTTTTTCAATGCTTTTTTTATAGCTGCCGTTTTCTTTTATTTTTCTGAGGAACTCTTTTTCTGAAAAATAATCTTTTATATCATTATATAATGTTTTCTGGTTTCCTTTTACAGCAAGCATATAATCCCCGTGCCTGCTTTTTATTTTTTCTGCTATGGCTGTCTGTGTGCCCATTGCATCTATTGTTACAATGCTGCCTTTTATCTGTATATTTTCTAAAAGCATGGGGATTGCTGTAATTTCATTGCTTTTTTCCATGACTGCTTTCTGTCCCATGCAAAAGCCGTCTTCTTTGCTCCATGCAGACACAATGTGCAGCGGTTTTTCTTCTTTCCGCCTGTTCCCACGCATAGTTTTCCCGTCTATGCAGACAATCCTTTTAAGTGCTTCCCCTTCACGGCTGTCCAGCAGTCCCTGCCATTTTACATACAGCTGCTGCATGGATTCTGGTGAAACCATACCCATTACCCTCTGTATTGTATCATGTGATGGCACACCATTTTCCAGTCCTATGTACTTTTTTAAATAATCTTCATAAACTTCCCCAAATTCTGCAATTTCCACCCAGTCATCTGCATTTGCCAGTGTTGCAAACAAGACTATTACCAGGATATCCTTAAGTTTATGCCGTATTTTTTTCTCCTGCCGTACATCTTCAATGTATTCCATCCACTGTAACAGTTTTTCCATATAATTATCCTCCAATTTTTGTTTTATTCTAACAGAAACTGGTAATATTTACAATTTGTTTATTCATGCGTTTGTCCTGCCTGGCGTGCCGCACCCGTTGCGTTTGAACATATAATGTGATATCCTGCTGTCATTTATGCTTTTTACAACTTCTTCTATGGAATTGTCCCATGAAATATCATGTTCTAAAAGAGTTGTACAACAGATAATATATGCCTCCGGGTATTTTTCCCTTAGCCCTGCCAGGAAAGCTTTATAATGCCTTCTCCACCTTGCTGCTTTATCCCCGTTGTAGTCCTCTTTCATATAATCTTCAGGATTATTGTCATTCTGCCCGAATGCAACAATAACCACATGCGGTATATATTTTGAAAAATCCCATTCCAGCATATCACCAAACACCGGGTTATAATGTATTTTATCCCATGCCGTTTCCATGCCAATATAATCCGGGCCATTAAAATAGCCAGTATTATCAAGAAGGGCAATCCCTCCTTGTGCAATATCATGTATCTGTGCACCAAGCCTTGTGGCAGTCATCCAGGCATAAGAATACCAGCTGTTTGAATACTCACCATTATGTTCCGGGTCACATTTTCCGGTATACTGCACAGCCTCTGAAATTTCACCAGCCGATACAGAATCACCATAAACTTCTATCTTCCTTGCTGGTTTCCCTGGCGGGGGCAGAAGCCTGCTGCCCTCATCAGTTTCAAACCAGAGAACTGACATTTCATGGCAGGCATCCTGTCTTTTAAAGAATAAAACATTATGTTCATTATCTTTAGATGGCTGTAATACAATATCAAAAGAAGCAGTGCCGTTCTGTGGCAGAAGAATGGAATACTGTTTACCGTCAGCAATACAGCCAAGGTAATTATCCCAGTATGCACTTTTATTTCTTACACATATCCTTAAACTATTCCCTGTAAACCTTATCCCTGCAGAAGTACAAGGATAAACAAAAACCGGCTCTTCCGGGTTTCTCCAGTCAATCCTGCCACTGTATGAAATTTTACTGTTATCTGGCATTATCCTCATAATTATAAATCCCCCATAATAAAAATATTTGTTTTCTACCAGTAAATCGATAAAATTAATTTAATAAAATATTTTGTTATATATCACTTAATTATTAGTCTAAATATTTTTTTAGATATTTATTAAAATGTTCTACAAGAGCTTTACCACTAACACCTGGCCTCCACATAAAGAAGTTTTTGTCATATTCATCAAACCAGAATAATATTTCACGGTTCCGTTTTGGATCTCTTGTTATATTTCCTTCAAAAATAACCCAAAATGGTAAAATAGAAGTATCCATAATTCCACCTATTTCCCGGTAAGCTTTCATTAATCCAGGCGTAAAGAGTTTGCACATTCTTTCATGTGCATTACCTCTTCCTGCGCTGGGATTTTTTCCCTCAACCCACCCATCCTGGCGTTTTATTTCTCCAAATAATATTTTTCCTGTTTTTTTGTTTGTAATTGAAAAGCCTGGAGAAACACCCCAGCCACGGCTCTGGGCATTTTTCATAACTTCATCATCTGGATTGAAAATTTGAGAAAGAGTTTCAGCTGGCAATTGTACATTTTCATATAAATGTTTTAAATCTGCAGGATGGCCAGAAATAATATAATTTGTTCCTTTAAGAGCTTTTTTAAATACCTTAATAAAATTTTGTTCGGCAATACCAGCTTTACCACTAGAACCAGATTTTGTTTGCCAATTATCTCTTCCTTGTAATTCTTTTCTTGCCATATCAATACACCTCACATGTTTTTAAACAATTCTCCGAGTGGTATTCCAAAGCCATCTGCAATTCTTTTTATATTTTTTAATGACACATTTCTCTTACCAGTTTCAACAGAAGCATAATATGTACGGTCCATACCGATTCTAAGAGCAAATTTTTCTTGGCTTAATCCTTGTTGAAGACGCAATTCTTTTATGCGTTTTGCAAAATCATTAATAACCATCTAGCATCACCCCACTTTTATTTTAAATATATGATGTATATAAAGCAACGGACTATAAGTCACAAAGCAGTTGACTAAAGCTGTTTTATCAGGTATTCTATAACTATATTTTTTTAGAAAGGATGATTATAATGTTACAGGAAGAAAAGAGGGAAATTACAGCATATTCCATTTATCATGTTGAACAGAAAAAGAGAACCAAGATAAACCCATTAGAAGATATATATCCTGAATTGCCAGAAAAAAAGTACCAAGTTATTTATGCTGACCCGCCATGGGATTATGGTGGAAAAATGCAATACGATAAATCTACCATAAAAGAAGAGAACAAGGGGTTTGAAAAGAAAATATTTATTAGTTCTGCTGCTTTTAAATATCCAACAGTTAAATTAAACCAGTTAAAGGAACTGGACGTTAGTTCCATATCAGCAAACGATTGTCTTTTATTTATGTGGACAACTGGCCCACAGATGGCTAATGCAATTGAATTAGGAGAAGCATGGGGATTTGAGTATAAAACCATAGCATTTGTATGGGACAAAATGGTTCATAATCCTGGACGGTATACTCTAAGCCAGACAGAGTTTGTTCTTGCATTCAAGAAAGGGAGATTTCCACAGCCAAGAGGTGCAAGAAATATAAAGCAAATGGTTAAAGTCCGTCGCGGAAAACATAGTGTAAAACCTATTGAAATAATTGATGGTATTACAAAAATGTTTCCAGAACAGCAAAAGATAGAATTGTTTGCAAGAAATAATTATGCAGGCTGGGATAATTGGGGACTGGAAATACCAGATAAAAAAATTGCGATTAAAACAACAGAAGATATTGTAAAAAATACAAAAGATATTTTTGGAGAACAACAAGTGTTAAAATTTGATTAATGAAATGAGAAAACAGATTTACTATATTTAATAAATCTGTTTTCTTTTATAATAATTTATAACACGTTTTTAATTTAACCTGTTATTTTATGCTTCTTGTGCAAAATTTGCCCTTAGCAGTTCCGGTTTTTCTTCTATATGTGCATAATCATTAAACCTGTCAAGGAAGAAACCATTTTTACCTTCATCATAGTGAAGCTGTGTTATACTGCAGTTTTCAAGCGAAGTCCCGAACATAAGCCTTCTTGCAAAGTCACCGCCAAATAGTGAACACAGAAGTATGCGTATTACACCGCCATGCGTTACAACTGCAATATTCTTTTTGCCACTTTCTATCCATTCTGTTACAACAGGCATTACACGCTCAAGCACCATTGCGCCGTTTTCGCCTTCAGGATACCATATCTCCTCTGGCGGCACGAAGAAGCTGCCAATAAATGCGTTGACTTCTTCTAATGCTGTGCCACGCTGCACCCTGCCTTCTACAAACTTATCCAGCTGTTCCTGGTAATATTCTTTATAGAACTTTTTTACCACTTCATCTTTCTGGCCTGTAAGTATGCCAAAATCCACTTCTTCAAGACCCTGCCTTATCTGTATGCTGCCTGCCAGTTCTTTATTATATGCAAATGCAGTCTTTGCAGTTTCCACGGCACGTACAAGCGTACTTGAATAAAGTGCATCTACATTATACCTTTTCATCCTTTCGCCAAGAAGGCATGCCTGCATACGGCCTTCCTTTGATAAAGGTACATTTACATTACAGTCCGGGCTGCACTGCCTTCCATGGCGGATAAGATATATTATCATTAAATATTTTACACCTCACCTATTTGCTGCTGTTTTTAGCATTTGCAATATCAATAATACTCTGCAGTTCATTCCCTTCACCAGGTGCATCCCCATGGTCTACTGCCTTCCCTTCAGAAGTAATCTCCATAAGCCTGTTAAATTCACCCCTCGGCGCTTTCAGTATCCCAAAGTAGCCCGCTTTTTTCTCTTCAGGGTTCCATGTTATAAAAAGTGTTTCAGCAGTGCCTGGATATGAATTTTCATCTGGCATTGAAATACGTGTAAGCTGTAATGTATCACTTATGCTTAATGTCATAAAATCATAATCATCTGGTTCATAAGGGCATCCAGCCTGTGCATATGGTTCTTCAAAAAACTCCACAAGGCATTCCCCTTTGCGCCTGCACAAATCTTCAATAAACCCTTCACCCTCTGTAAAAATCCTGCCAGGAAGAATTACAGCCTCCATCTGCTTTCTTACAAGGGCATGGAACTCCTGCTCTGAAATCTGGATTTGCTGTGGTTCTTCAGAAGCCTGTGCTTCTTCCCTGTTTATATTCATTATAATATTATGGGAATACGGGTTAATCACCGCACCTTCAATGCCATTAACCTGTACTATAAAATCAAGGCATGATTTAAATGGCATATTTAAAGTAATAGGATACTTCTCAGTCCCATTCCCTATATTAATCTGTTCATTAGATGTAAATATAGGGAAGAACCTTTGTCCTGATTCATTCTGCAGTATACATGGCACAGGCTTTGCACCTTCTGGTACAGGCTGTGGCGTATCAGGCTTTCCATACATCTCTTTTAAAATAGCAGGGTCTGTATCCTGCGGCATAACTGCTGGCACAAATACCTGTATCCCTTCCAGCAGTTTTGTAAGCCTTTCTGCATTCTCCTTGTTTTTTTCATTTTTCATTGCATCAAGTGCTTCTAATAATTCTTTACTTTCACTCTGTGGCATTTTATATGTCCTTCCAAAATATATTTTTATTTTTCAATCTTAAACTTTACTACTTTAACATTTTCTGCATTATCAGTTACTTTAAGTATATAACTTCCGTTTTTGCTGGTTTTGCTGCCCTTCCTGAACGGCTTTCCATTTAAAGTTGCTGACTTTATGCCGTTTTTATCAGAAAATTTTATTTTTACAGCTTTTTTATAAGTCTTGCCATTCTTAACACCTTTTACTGACGGCTTTGTCCTGTCAATTATAAATTCTGCCTCTGAAGAATTACCAAGCGCATCAGTTACACTAATTACATGGCTTCCCTCTTCCAAATCCCTTGTATTTAAACTGTAAATATAATACAGGCTTATCATGCTGTTTTTATCTGTGCTGCTGCCAATATTTACAGCAGTATCCATAAATACATCATTGCTGTCAACAGCAATACCTGCTGTGCCGCTTTCTGTATCATATATTGCAATATACCCGTCTTTAAAAAAAGCCTCCTGTCCTTTATAAAAATCACTAAATTCCGCCTTGCCGGCATCCATCTGCCTTGAAATTACAGGTGCACTGGTATCAACTATAAAACAAAGGGTTTCTGTAGTCCCTTTTCCATCTGACAATTTGAAATTATATGTGCCCGCCTTGCTGCATTTTATTGTTCCATTTCCAACATAACTGCCATTTAAAACTGCTGTTGCATTTTCAGGAATTGTAACCGTAACAGCCTCATTATACATAATGCCATTTAATGCACCTGTTGCAGCAATATCATTTTCACATATTGCATACTCATTATAGCTTCTGTCAGTGGCTAAAGGCAATGTAACAGACATTGTCCTGTCATCATTTGATAATGTAATATTAGATGACCTTTCTTTAATCTTTGTTGGAAATGTAACAGTATATGTCATTGTTGCAGTATTAAGGCTTGTCATAAATTCACTGTCCTGCAAAAGCCCCATAATGGCATCCAGCGTATCATTGTTTTCCGTTACACCAGTATCATCATCAATATATTCATCCCCGTCATCATCATCCCAGGGCACTACTTTATCAAGGCCATCACTGTAGCCATCATCATAATCATCCACATCTGCCCTGCGCAGTGCCTTTCCTTTTAAAAAACTGCCAATGCTGTCTTCCATATTGCCAGGGAAAACCCTCCCAAGTGCATTTGAATTAGCTGGCTGCCTTATTGTAAAAGAAGTTTCAGATAAGCTTAAAACATCATCTTCTGTCTGGTATAATAAGCTTATAATGCTTTTATAATAATTTGTTATGCTGTCAAACTTATTATTATTAGTCCCTGCTGTGCCAGATGAAATCTTATAATATTCTTTATCATCAATCTTTACAAGTTTTATGCCATTATTTTCCAGCATAACAGCTACCTGGTCTTTTGTAAAGCCATCGCCTCCAATATCTTCATTAAGAAGCCTTGTATACGTTTCAAGCATGGCATCTTTTTCTATATTGATTTCTGTGCTTAAAGTACAAGAACCATCATTATCCACAACTATATTACTATCCATTCTCATGCAGCCTGTAAGTAAAGTACCTGCAAGGGCAATGGATAATCCCGCAGTTACTAGCTTCCTCATAAATTGTACCTCCTTGCTTTTTATCTGATTATAACACTTTTCCGGTACATAAACAATAAGATAATGTAACTTTACCTTGGTATGATTATATGGCAATTTCAAAGTTCTTACAACGGACAGCCCGCTTCCGCTTGAATGAATCACGCAATGGTGCATAAAGCCCTTATGCTCCAAAAAAAGCATCTTTGAAGCATTGGATACAGGGCTTAAACACCAGCGGCTTCATACAGCTGCCTTTTGTAAGAACATTTGAAAAATTGCCATACAATATACATTCTGGCTGCTTTTAAGTAACATGCAGATTTTTATAATTTATTTATATAATAATAGTTCTGGCTGCTTTTAGTTTAAAATAGTACAAAGAGTAAATTTCCTGGCAGGTTTCAAAAATTTTTCCAAAAGGCAGTATATGAAGCCGCTGGTGCTTAAATCTGGTTCTGCCAGATTTTATGCACCACTGCGTGCTTCATCTAAGCGGGAGCGGCTGCCGGCTGGAAAAATTTTGAAACCTGCCAGAGCCATACAATTTAAAATTACCATTTTTAATAAAACCCTGCAAATAGAGAAGCCATTATTACTGTTACCAGCCCTGATACTGCTATTGAAAGGCTGCTCATTGCCCCTTCCATCTCCCCCATTTCAAATGCTTTCACTGTCCCTATTGCATGTGCTGATGAACCAAGCCCTATTCCTTTTGCTATTGGTTCTGTTATATGGAATATTTTACAGACTGGAACAGCTATTATATTTCCTATTACACCCGTTATAATTATTACTGCTACTGTTATTACCGTTATTCCGCCAAGTTCTTCTGAAACCCCCATTCCTATTGCTGTTGTTATTGATTTGGGGAGAAGCGTTACATATTGTTCATGTGTTATCCCAAAAAGCATACTCATTAACAGCACACTTCCCATGCTGGAAAGCACACCTGTTATTACACCTGCCATTACCGCTTTCCAGTTCTTTTTTAATATAGATACCTGCCTGTATAATGGTATTGCAAGACAGACTGTGGCAGGGGTTAAAAGATAGCTTATATATTTTGCGCTGTCATTATATATACTGTATTTTACACCTGACAGCTTTAAAAATGCTATTACTATAATAATAGCTATTAACAGGGGGTTAAAGACTGCAAGCTTGAATTTATTTTTAATAAATAAGCCTGTGCCATATGCGGCAAGGCTTAAGAATACCCCGGCAAATACTGAATTATTTAGAAAGTTTTCCATTATGGTTCTCCAATGTATGTTTTTTGCCATGTAATAGTACAAATTGTGTAACCTTCCCAGATGCTGCCATAACTATTACGGTTGATACAACTGTTATTACAGCCACTGGCAGAAGTACAGGTTTTAATATACCCCACGAATCCATGAGCCCTGCTGCCGCTGGTATAAACATTACAGGCATTATTTCCACTAAAAAATCCCCTGCACCGCTTACCTGCCCTTCCTTAATAAAACCAGTCCAAAGCCCTGCAAACATTATTATCATTCCATAAATGCTTGCAGGAACCGGGAATGGTATTAATTCCTTTAATATTTCACCAATAAATGATATAAATATAATTATTAAAAATTGTTTTAGATATTTCAATTCCAATACTTCCTTCCAAAGCAGGCCATCTGGACACAGTGCCGCCTCTAATCCATTCCAAAAAGTCCTGACATTTTATCCTTATCAGGGTCACTATAATAACCATATTGCAGTATTTTGTAGTTATTAAGAAGTTCTGCCTCTTTTTCTGTTTCATCTGGGCCATATTTATGCCAGGCACCTGTTTTGTCCATATACCCGTTTACATTAAGGACTGGTATATCTTCTGAAACTTTTTCAACATATTTGTTATAAAGAGGAAGTTCTATTCCTGCCTGTTTGAGAAGAAGGTTTTCTACAAGGTTATTGCCTATTAATACATTATCCGCTTCTTCTATATCATAGTTTGCCCATATTATAAATGGTGTTGCATAACGTTTCTGTATATCCTCAAGTTCCCATTCATTCTGCGGCTTTTTAAGCAGTTCCTCATAAAAGCCTGTTTCTATGGATGGCCAGTGGTCGCCAAACATACATATAATAACAGGTTCTTCCTGTTTTTCAAAATACTGTACAAGGTATTTAAAAGCATCATCTGATACTTTAGTTGCAGAAAGGAACTCTTTGGCTTCGTTATAATATGAACCTTCTACATAAACCGGGTCTTTCCAGTTTGTATTGGTAAGGTATCCGCCATGGTTCTGTATTGTCATGTCAAACATAAACATTGGCGTAGAATGGTTATGTGCTTCATAAAGCTCAATAATTTTTTTATAGCTTTCCTTGTCGCTTATATACCTTACGTATTCAGGGTTCACAAAGTCCTCAATAGTTATAAACCTGTCAAATCCCATGCTTTTATATGTGTTAATCCTGTTCCAGTTTGTGCCGCTGCTTGGATGTATTGCATTGCATGTATAGCCAAGGCTTTTTAAATATGATGGCATTGAGTAGGTTGTTTCGTGCATAAACTGCTGGTATACATTACAGCCACTTGGGAAAAATGACATGGTATTGCCCGTCATTGCTTCAAATTCTGAATTGCTTGTGCCTGCGCCAAATACTGATACATAGTCAAGCCCTTTTATTGTATTTTCTTTCATGCTGTGTATATATTCTAACGGGTCCCTGTTATAATTTACATCACCAACAAGTGAAAAATCGGCAAGGCTTTCATTCATTATCAATATTATATCCGGCTTCCTGCCATCCAGTGTCTTACATGGTTTAAAATTACTGTTGTACATGGTTTCCCTGGTTTCTGGCACGCTTATGGCACTGCCGCTTGTTGTTGTTATATTATCTGCATTATTTTCTTCTTTTATGCTGTTTAGTACTTGTGCTATCTTGTCATGTGAATAGCCTGATGGTTCAAATACTTTAAGGTACCTTAAATTAATAAAAAAATTCATATAAAAGCCATTTGACTGGCATGAAGCAACTTTATTCCATACACTGTCTTTTATTCCACAAAATTCTAAAAGCCCTGTGCCGTACAGTACAACAAAAATAACCAATGCAGCCGCCATATGCGCACCACGTTTTATTAATTTCCTGCGCAGCAGGCCTGTTTTCTGGTTTTTGCGTGATGCCCTTCTTGTACTGGCACGTAATCTTATAATTAACATTATCCATATAATAAATGCAGGTATCATTATAAATTCCGCAGGTGTGAATTTTAATGTGTATGTTGAAGCTACTTCAGTTGCCGTTGCAAGCCCGAAGATATCTGCCGGCAGAAGCGGTGTGCCTCTTACATTCATTATAAAAAGGTTGCCAAGCCCTGCCGGGAATAATATAGCGTCCATTATAAGGATTGCTGTATACATATTGCCTGAGACAGCATAGATTGCAAACTGCACAGCAAGCAGCAGTATCCATGTAAAAATCCATACATTCGGGTATATTCCTGAAATTGTGCTGTTCATGGTTTCAAGTATTATAAATAATACAAGAGGGTTAAAAAATATAATAAACCTTTTTATATTTTCCTCTGCTTTTGGCTCTGAAAGGCAGTATATTACAAGTCCTTTTATGCCAGTAAAATGCTTTGCTTTCTTATGGCTTTTTTTGCTCTGTTTTTTATATGGTTTCTTATTATTTTTACTGCTGCGGCTTTCACTTGCACTTTCATGGAGCCTTGCTTCATTCTCCTCACGCCTCAGCTGTTTTTTACGCTTCTTCCTGTAAAACACAGCATAGGCTGTTATACGTTCAAAGCATATAATAAATATTAATACAAATTCAAGTATAAGGACTATAAGGGGATATATCTGCCTATACGAATATGTATATGAAATATTTAATGATTTCTTACGTGTCTGCATTTTCAATGTTGACATATAAGTATTCGGGTCTGTCCTGTTTGTAGTATTAAGTGTTGGCACAACAGCATATGGCACATTATCCGAGCTGCATGTAAACCTTATACAGCATACTGCACCCTTTGGGATTGTAACTGTATAGTCCATATTTACAGTGTATGTTTCGTTGGCAGTTATATCATCTACATTAATATCTGTTTCATATACTATATTATTGCCAGCATCAGTCATTTGTAATTTAAGGATATCGCCAACATTTTCCCTTTCAAATGAACCAAAACTTAATATAAACTGTGAAAGCACTACTTTTCTTCCAAACTGGAACTTCTGGCGTATTACTTCCTCATTGTCTATAATGCCGATAACACTGCTGTTCACATTGCCGGCTTCAGTGGTCACAGTCTGCTTTGAAACCATTGAGCCTGTAACAATATACTGTAGTATGCAGACCAGTAATATTATAACTGTAAAATAAGCTATTCTTTTTTTATCAAACTTAAAATACTTATATAGCATATATAACACCCTTTACATTTATATTAATGTGCGAAAAATTCTTACAGCCTGTATAATACATTTAATCTATTTAATTTGTCAATTACAAAACATTTAAAATTTCCTTAATAAATGATATAATCCGTGCACATCTGTTATCCCATGTTTCATTTTCTGACGCTTTACTTAGGCTGGATGCCATTTTATAAAGTTTTTCTGTACTGTTCAATATACCTGCCATGTTTTTTATGCTTTCTGTAATATCCCCTGTACCAAAGACCAGCATGTTTTCCTTGTAATTTTCTTCAATATAGCTGCATGTGCCAGTAAGCACCGCAGTACCATTTACCATTGCATTAAATACCCTGTCATGTGGCGCTTCTGTAAATAATGGCTGTACATTTAAGACTACCTGCGAATCTGCCATTAGTGCAGGAATATCTGTATAAGGTTTTTCACCATGTATTACAAGCCTGTCTTTATAACGGCCATTATACATCTCCCATCTTGCACCTGCCACATCAATTTTGTATCCTTCTTCAAGAAGCGCTGTAACTGCCATGTCCCGTAAGCAGTCACGTATATACCTGTCAATATACCTTGCTTTATACATCCTGTTTGCAAAACGTTCTTCTTTCCATGAAGTAATGTTTCTGTAAAGTTCATGCACCGGGGACTGGTCTCCTTCCATAATGCCCTGCATTATTTCCTCTGCCTGTTTTATATATATTATATTGGTTTCTTCCATAACCTGCCTGTAATAAGAAGGCGGTGTATATGTTGCAGGGAAAAGTATATGGTATTTACGTTCCTTAAACTGGCTATAACTATACCATCCACTATTTTTTCCATCTGTAAGGTTTTTAATTCCTCCAAAAGGTATTGCCACGGTTTTCCTGATATGCGTGTAATACCTGTCAATGTATTCTTTATGGTGTGCATCAAGGCATATTACATAATACCGTTTTAACTTTACTTCAAGATACCTGTGTACGTGCATTGGATGGTCAGCTATAATATTAATAAAAGGCGCATTTATTCCATCAAGGTATCTGCTGCCATTATCACATTCTGCAAGCGGCAGTATTGAATTTATATCTATTACCGCATCAAAGCTTTTGCCGGTAAAGCTTTCAAGCAAAAGGCTGTCTGCTTCCGGGTCATTTATAATGCAGTGTGTTACATCTTCCCCATGCCCTTTTAATATATCACGTATTAATGCTAAAAATACACCTGATGAG
Organism: uncultured Lachnospiraceae bacterium; assembly: GCA_910577825.1. Taxonomy (GTDB): domain Bacteria; phylum Bacillota; class Clostridia; order Lachnospirales; family Lachnospiraceae; genus Butyribacter. The sequence goes on from CAJTOK010000020.1 coordinate 40,738, forward strand.
CCATAACTTAGCTTCCTTGTTTCAAGTATAAGTATTTTAAGGTGTCCCGTCTGTGCCATCTTCTTCCCCTTCTTTGTCCTTATACTTTGCCCTGGCATATTTCCAGTCTTTCTTACTAGCGCCTGCCCTTTCTGTACGTGGCAGTTCCAGATATATTTTACGGGCAAATACTGCAGTTATCATTGAATAAACCAGTATTATTATCTCCAAAGCAGCAACTGGCAGGCTTCCGTTTGTTAAATGCTGGTTATATGCCGCAAATACATCTATAAATGAATGTAATACTATTGCTATTGCGAGGAAATATGTTTTATTAATAGTTTTTACTGAATAAAATACAAGTACCGAAAGTGAAACCTGCAGTACCATTGCAGAAACACGTTCAACACCTGCCCATATACAGTCCTGTACCGAAAGGTTTATAATTGCTTCCTGCAATTCCCTGAAAATCTCTTTTGAACTTTCATCTTCAAGTGTGCCAATCATTTTCTCCATCTGGCCTGCATTTATTACCTGTGCATATGTAAAGTTCTGTAACATTGAAAATCCAAGGACTATCATGCACTCAATGCCGCCATGCCCGAGCCCGTATGCTATGGCAGTTTCCCTGTTATCACGCTGTTTAAGCAAGAGCTTAAAAGCAACAAAACGCCCGGTTTCTTCAAATAAACCAGCCAGAAGCCCTGCACATAGTGCATAGCCCCATATATTCCCTCTGATAAACCGTGAAACAGGGTTGTCAAGCTGGAAAAAGAACATATTAGGTACTGATTTCAGTATTCCCCCGAATGTTACAAAAACCAGCGCACCAGTTAATGCCGGCATTACACTTTTTTTATATTTAATTTGCCAGAAAACCATCATTGCAAACGGCAGTACAAAACTTAAAGCTGATAATTCCATCATTGCCTTTACTACTGATTCTGAAACCATATATTTTCCCCCTGTCCAAATGGATATATTTTATTTTCCTGCATATATTTAACTGACTCCTCCAGATGCCCATACCCCCTTACTTCAACAAGCACTGATGGTTCTTCTAAAAGCCCCCTGCACCAGCTGCCAAACCCATCCCACTCTATAATGCCTGTCCCTACCGGGTTATGTAAATCTTCATTGCCGTCATTATCATTAATATGTATATGTTTTACATAAGAGGCCATCTGGCTGTACCAGATATCCATTGGCGAACCTGATATGCACGCATGTGCAATATCAAGGCAGACGCCAAAACGTGGTTCATCTGCCATTCTTTCTGCAAGTGATTTAAGCATATACGGGGCATCATCAAACATATTTTCAATATATATATATTGTTCTTTATAATCCTTTAATATCTGCCTCCAGTATTCCTCATTCCTTTTAATCCATGAATCAAGATATGAGCCAAGCCTGAAATTGACAATATAATTTGTATGGAATATAACTGCTTTAAGCCCCATTTTTACAGCGATATCCATGCACTGGCGCACTCTGTAATCACTGGCTTTAAATATTCCAGGGTCTTCACTGTTGACACATATATCAAGGAATGCACCGTGCATTGTATCACCAGTGCCGCCAGGACGCACTGACATATACTGCTTTATTACTTTATTTAATGTAAACCCGTCATCAAGAAGCCCTGGCATAAAGAAATCATTATACTCAAAGCCCGCATTATATTTTTCTGCAAATCCAAGATACCTGTTTATATCCTGGACTGATGGTATACAATATAACTTCCCCATTATTTTCCTCCCTTTACTGTTACAACTTCTTTAATTCCTTCCTTAATGCTTTCTTTAAGTTCATTCCCTGCAAACTCTTTTACCGCCTGTACATTGGTTTTGCATAGTTCATGGACTTTTTTAATTTCTTTTATGCCATCACTGTACTTTTCCTCAATATTTTTTTCACGTTTTACTGGTTCAGGCTTTTCCCGTATATTATTAATTTCATATGCTGTAATTTTCATCCTCTTCCCTTTAAGGCTGTATTCACCTGCAAATGATATGTCAATCCTGCCGCCAGACATCCTTGCAACTTCCCTTGTTATAAGTATCTGGCCGGGTTTTGCCACCCCTTCAAGGCGTGAAGTGGTATTTACAGTATCACCTATTGCTGTATATTCCATTCTGTTCTGGCTTCCAATATTGCCTATAACCGCATCACCGCAATGCACGCCAATGCCAAACTCTACCTCTACGCCATATTTTTTAAGACATTCCTTTTTCAGCCTTTCACCATTAGAAAGTATGTCCCATGCTGTACATACTGCCCTGAATACATAATCATCAAGGTCTGATGGCGAATTAAATACAGCCATTGCCGCATCACCTATAAATTTATCAAGCGTGCCGCCATTATTAGCTACAGCTTCTGCAATAATTGTAAGGTAACTGTTTAAAATATCCACAACCTGTTCAGGTGAAAGGTTCTCAGAAAGCGGTGTAAACCCTCTTATATCTACAAAAAGCACAGCTATATGTTTCCTTCTGCCCCCGATTGATACATCAATGCCGCCATCCTTGATTTCATTAACCACCTGTTCATCAACATACTTTTTAAATACTTTTTCAAGTGAATACCTCTGCCTTTTTATAATTATATAGCCTGATACAAGATTTACAGCTGCGATTGTTATAATAAGCATTATAATACGCAGAAGCGGTATATAATACCCCCATACATTTAACATGCAGCTTGCAAGCACCTGTACCACAATAAGGAATATTGAATAAAATATTGTACTTGGCCCGCTGCTGTGTGAAGTTGCTATAAAGAAAAGCACAGCAAACAATGAATACCATATTGCAAGAAACCACTTATGTGCATACTGTATTGTATTATTCTGTATAAGTGCATTTAACACACTTGCCTGCAGTTCAATTTCATTTATCTGCGCACCCCTGCGGTTTGGCACATTATATATACTTTCAGCTGTATAATCGCCAACAAGTACAACACTGTTTTTAAATTCTTTTTTGTCCACAATGCCATTTATAACATCATAATACGAATAAGTTTTAAAATTGTTTGCATTTTTAGAATAATTAATACCTATTTCATTATCATAATTGGCTTCTGGTGCATGGTATTCTTTGCCATTATGTTCTAAATACATCTTGTATACTGCAAGTGGGAAAATGTCATAATGTACATCTTCATAATTAACACTTGCTGTCATATTCCTTATAAAACCATCATCATCATTTATGCCTATATTTATAACACCTGTTGAAACATACGGAAGAAGCCCTGCAAATGGCATATTTATACCTGTTATATTTTCTTTTCCGATTTTATTGCGTGGAGGTTTATAATTTATCCGGGCAGCCTTTAAACCTGTTTTCTGGCTATTGTCCATTTCTGCTGACATCAGTGAAACTTCTGCCACTTTTGATAGTGATGCCTTTTTAATCTCTTTTTCTATAATTGAACTTATACATATATTTCCATATTCACTACATGCCTCTATAAGCTCATTATCGCCCTCACTGTCTTTTTCTTCATGGAAATCAAGCCCGAATGCAATAACATCCGGCCCTCCGCCATTACTGTTTAAATAATGTATAAGTTTTGCCACTTCACTTCTCTGCCAGTCTTTAAAAGCACCAAGTTCACTGGTAGTTTTGCTGTCAATGGCAATTATTTTAATATTTAACTCCCTTTCCCTTTTTTCAACTATAGGCTGGTAAAAAAAGTCACTTACAATGTAGTCTATTGTATTAACTGGCTTACAATATGTAAATAATAATGAAAGCAGCATAAAAAAAACTGAAGCTACAGAAATATATATTATCCTTTCCTTTCTGGTAAGTTTCTTCAGCCCCTTGCTCATACAAACACCTTCCCCCAGTCTGTATGTTTTACAACATACCTGCCCTGTCCTTCAAGCACTTCATATAAGTTGTCATAAACTGTTTTTAACATATATTGTATAAACGGCGTAACATCATGGAATGAATTTTCACTGTTCTCTATTGCCTGGTAGTAATCAGGTGCCGTTTCATTAATTGTCTTGCTAAGTGTAAGTGCACTAAAATTATAAAGTCCTGAACGTATCAGGAAATCTGATGTCAGAAGCCTTGCAATACGCCCGTTCCCGTCACAGAAAGGGTGCATATATACAAAATAAAAATGTACTATTGCAACTTTTATATATGGACATTCTATATTTCCACCATTATAAAAACCAAAAAACTGTTTCATGCAGTAATCCAGGAACTCCACATCTGGCGCTTCATGTGTGCCAACAGTAACCACACCTGTCCTGAACTTGCTGCCTGAAAGGTCCGGGTTGTCACATACACCGTCTGTCACTATCTCCCATAGACGTACAAGTGTATCCACATTCCTTTTTGAAGTAAGGTTAAGGTACTTAACTGCACGGTATGTATTTAAAATCATCCTGTCACCCTTTTTTTCAGTCCTCTTTGCCCTGAAAATATCAAAAAGTTCTTCAACAGAAGTATCTGCACCCTCTATACGGCAGCTGTGGAATGATTCCTTTTCAATGGATATATCCGTATCAATATCTGTTACAGATATATTATCATACATTTTATTAATATCAGAAAGCAGCCCGTCTGGAATTGCCCCAGGACACCATGACAGCTGGTAACCAAAAGCATCCCTTATAGGAAGCATTTCCAGTTTTTCCTGTCTTTGCCTGAGCTTTTTGGCTGCACTATACATGCCAAGTTTTGCATCCCTTTCTAAAATCTTATATTCCATAATAATCCTCCATATAAAATTTATATGCACTCCAGCACCTTAATTAACAAGTTTAATGAAAACCTCGGGTTTCTCTGCATAAGACTGTCCCACTGTTCTAAATTTTCATCTGAGTTTTCAACTTCACGCACAAACCAGTGCGCCATTTCAGCCTGTGCATTTTCTGTAAGTATCTTATCATCTTCAAGCCATTTCATAAACCACAGTTCACGTATTATTATTGTATTGGCAACTGCCATCTTAATTTTGGCAAGAAGCATCCTGTCATATGTTGCACTGCAGCAGTAAAGATATACAAAATAAAAAAGAAGCTGTTCAAGCTGTATATCTGTTATCTCCTCTTTAAATTCTTCCTGGCAGTTTATATACTCTTTTTCTTCCATCTGCATCCTGATGTTAATTATACTCTGTATATATGGAATCCATGTGTTTTTTAAAGGTTCCATTGTACATAAAGTAAAAAACATATCTGTAACTGCCTTTTTTACGGAAATACCCTCTGGTATAATATGTTTTGCCATATGGCTGTATGCAGAAATATCACTATATATAGAAACAATTTTTTTAATTTCATCTTTCTCAGCAGAAGTAAATCCAGGGTGCAATGGAAAAACCTTGTTTATAAAGCTGCCCCTGTTTCTTGCCTGCCTTTTTTTAATACGTCTTTCTATATCATGCGCCATTCCAAGCAGAAGTGACATACGTTTAAATATATGTATATCTCTTCTCTGTGCAAGTGCAAGCATCCCGTCACGTACATATATTAACTGCGTGAATAATGGTGCATCAAAATACATAAATAGCCTGTCTTTTTTATTATCTTCCTCTGACTCTATAACAACAGGTTCTTCACGCATAAGCAGTTCTTTACATGCTACAGGGCATGTAATTGCAAGCGAGCGCTCACGCACATTATAATATACTTCCTCATGCCTGGGGTGCGTATGGCATGTATGGCAAAGATAGTCTTCACCAAGCTCTAAAACTATATCGCACAGGTTATCCTTATTAAGGAACTCACACCTGTTCTCTGCGCCATGCGGCTCTATATTGCCAGTTTTTTTGTCAATCTTTTCACGCATCCGCTTACCTAGCGCACCCTGGATTTTTTTATACTTCCTCAAAGTTTTCTTATCGACTGTAATCTGCCAGATATGGCAGCAGCTGTCAGGGCACTCCATCCCCCCTGCGCATGTAAACCTGTTAAAATAATCAGGATAATAATAACGCATAAGTCCAATCCTCCTTCCATATTTAAAAGAGCCTTGACATGACATTGTGCATTATACCACAACCAAAAGATAAAATCTATGATAATTTTTCACTGTAATTCCATTCAAGAACGCCAGTGGGCGTTTTTGCCAGGCCATTATTTTATATTATATTTCTATAAACAGCTTTTATAGTTTTTGATAACACCTCATATTTACATGCTATTTCAGGCATAATCCCACGTGCTGGCTCTATATCACCACATTTAAGAAGATATGATAATTTACATATAATACCCTCAAGTGTTTCAATATATAGTTCAGCGCATAATCCTTTAATGGTATGTGCCACTATAAATGCTTCTTTAGTATTATTTTCTAAAATTGCTTCCTGGAGTTTTTTAAAATTACTATTTCTGGCAAATTTCATTAAATAACTGCCAATTAATACATCATCTCCCATAAATCTTTTATATAATACATCAATATTAATTCCTGCTTCTTCCAGTGCCTTCTTATTATAATTGTTCATTTCTCTCTCCATTTTCTTGTATTTTATATATAAAACCTGTTTTATCTTTCCCGGCTTTATGTCATATATCATATAACATAAAACCATTATATATGACATAGATAATATATTACATCTTTATTATCTGCTATAATTTTACAATAGATACTATACTTCGACAAATATAAAGAACCGGATATTTTAGAAAATATCCAGATATTTGTGTCAGAAAATGTCATATTTTGACGGATTATGTAAAAAGGGCAGGTATATTTTACCTGCCCTTTAGGAAATTATTGGTATTTTTTCTAATCTTTAACCATAGTACGGTAACCAAAGATTTCATAATGTTTATTATACCCGGTATCTGTTTTAATAATCTGGCGGGCTTTCTTTTTTGAAACCCCTGGCTCTTTAAAAAGAACATAATTTGTATAAAGATAACTGTTTTTATCCTCTTTACAATCTATTGTCTTTGTAATTTTCCTTAGGGATTTAAAAGTACCAGTCTCACTATATCCATCCCATGAATCAGCCTTGAATTTATCCCTGCTGCTGTCATCAAACACATAATACCCATCTTCTGTAAATGATATATAGGTATAACACGGGTCTCCTTCTACAGTATACCTGAGCACTACTATAGCAGCTCCAAATGGCTTTTCAACACACATAAGTAAGTCTTTCTTCTTTATAATTGCTATTTTTTCACCCTCCCTTGTATATTTATAGAAATCCATCCACATATCCTGGAACGGGTTTTTATTTTTATATGCCTTATATGTTTCTATTACTATGCCTTTCTTTTTTGCTTTTTTTACAGTTAAACTATCTGGAAGCGAAGCAAGGTATTTTTTAATTTTTTTCTTTTCATTCTTGCCATATACAGGTACTTTTTTATATAAATCTTTATTATTTTTCTTTTCTTCTTTCTCTGTTATGCTGTTTTTAGTTTCTGCCTTCTCTGTTACATTACTGCCAGCTTTCAGGTCTGTGCAGATTGTACGTTTTTCTTGTAAGCCACAGCCGCATATTACTGCAGCAGGCATTATAAAAATGGCAGATACCATCAAACATTTTTTAATTTTCATTTTCAAATTTTCCATAATATATCTTCCTTTCTTTATTTTTTTGTTTTACACCAATATAAAATACCCCTGTTTTTTCCATATTTCCATCTTTTTCCTGGTATATATCTGTATATGCAGTTACTTTTATGCCTTTTTTATTCCAGCCTTTTATATCTTCTTTACAGCTGCTGCCCATCTTTGCGACAGATATGTCAAAATATATATGGTTTCCCGTTTTGCAAAACTCTTTTTCTCCTTTTATATAATGTTTTCTGCCGCTTTCTTTATCCATTATATATGCCATTCCTGTTTCTGCATGGCCGGAAATGGTAATATAACAGTCTTTATCAAAGCTGTATACAATGTATTCTGCTGTTGCCTTCTTTTTACTGGAACTAATGCTTTGTATATCCTGTACTGTCTGCAATTTAACTGTCCTGCCCTGTAAAACCTTTTTTAAATCTGTAGGCTGAAAAGAATTATTATATTCATTATCACCATCCTGGCAGACTTCTGTATTCCCTTTATCTGCTTTATCTGCTGTATCTGTTATAACAAAACAATTTATGCTGTTCTTTTTGCCATCTTCTTTGTTTTTATCTGGACTGCTGGAATTTATGCTGGCATCCTTAACTTTATCTTCCATATTTCTGTTATGGTTTTTATTTATGCTGGCAGCAGTAATAATTAATAAAAGACATGCTGCTGCCGCCAGGATATACCTGCTTTTGTATAACATTACTTTTCTTTCAAGGTTTCTGGCATCTTTTTTTAATTCATCTGTTTCTTTTTGCACTGCCATTTCTTCTGGCAGCATACCTATTGCCTGCATAAGCATTTCTTCCTTTGTCATAAATATACCGCCTCCTTTTCAAGCCATTTCTTTAGCTGCCTGCGCATACGGCAAAGTGTTGATTTAACTGTACCTTCTTTTATGCCAAGTTTTTGTGATATTTCCTTGATTTCTGCCAGGTAAAAATATCTCTGCAAAAAAATATACCGTTTTATCCTGTCCTGTGAATTTAAAAAATCTGCGATTATATCTGCAATTAATTTTAATTCCAGGTTATCTTCTACATTCCCCCTTCCTGCAACACATTCTGAAAGTTCTTCCAGTGCCAGTTCCATATTACCTCCCCCGCGCTTTAAGGCATGTTTCCTGTTATAACAGTTTATAGAAATATTACGGGCAATTTTTGCAAGGTATCCTGCAAGGTTTACAGGCCTGTGGGGCGGTACTGAGTTCCATACATTAAACCATATATCATTTACACATTCCCTGGCATCTTCTGGATTTTTTACAATACGGCATGAAATAGAAAAACAGTAATCCCCATATTTTCCAGACATTCTTATAAGCCCTTCTTCCTTCCTGTCCCATACAAGCTGCACTATTTCCTTATCTTCCATTTCCCTGCTCCTTACCACAAAGTCTGCTATACTGCTTTTTGTCCCTCTTTAATATAGACAGCATTTTTTTAATAAAGTTGCACTTTATAACAATAAAAAAACAGACAGGCACACCACTTAAAAAGCGGAGGCCAGCCTGCAAGCTGCCAGTTACCTGTTATATTTCATTTATCATTATAAAACCGTTAAGGTTTCCCCTTTTGCCGCCGGAAGCCCTGTGCGAAAAGAGCACCATATTGCTGCAGCACGTGCACAGCCCGGATATATGTATGTTTTCTTTCTTTAAGCCGGCAAGCAGCAGCTGGTGGCAGTTAGCAGCCCATAAGTCAAGCTGGTATTTCTTTTCTTTTTTATCCTTGCAATAAAATATATCTTCCCATGTATTTTCTGGATAAACCTTTTTTATTTCATTTATTACATCTTCACTTACCTCATAACATTCCTGGCATATCGACGGGCCAATTATACATTCTATATCCTCCGGGCGGCTTAAAAACTGGCTTTCCATCTTTTTTACTGTTTTGCTGCCAATAAAACCAGCCGTGCCACGCCATCCTGAATGTGATGATGCAACAACTTTTTTTACAGGGTCAGCAAAAAAAAGTGGCACACAGTCTGCATAAGAAGTTGCAAGAATTAATCCTGGCACATCTGTTACCATGCCGTCTATGCCATCAAGCTTTTTCCCAAAATCCTCACCTGCCACACATGTTTTATCTGCATATATAACTTTAGTGTCATGTACCTGGCCAGATAATACAAGATTTTTATAATTGCCATTCATTGCCTGGATGGCACGTTTATAATTCTTAATAACATTTTCCCTGGCATCACCCCTGTTAAATCCAAGGTTAAGGCTTGCAAGATGGCCTTTGCTGATACCCCCGAGCCTTGTAGTAAACCCAAGTCCCAGCCAGCTGTATTTTTTAAAAGGGGTAAACCTTATAAGCGGCACTTCACTGCTGTCATCTACATAACATATATTATTATCAGTTTTTATGCTATTAACCGCCCTGTGCAATTCATTTATTCCGTACAACATAAAATTACAGCCCTCCATATGCTGCCTAAAATGCGTCTTTAACCAGATGTATCTGTTTTCCTGTAATTGCGACAATATCAAACCTGCATAAGACTTCCTCTGTGCCATAATTTTTAACAAGGAAATCCAGGGCAGCCTGTCTTATATGCTGCCTTTTTATACGGTTTACAGCCTCTTCAGGACTTCCTTTAGTCCCGTTTTTCCTGTATTTTACTTCCACAAATATAATATATCCGCCTTCTTCTGCTATAATGTCAATCTCCCCATAGCGGCAGTAATAATTCTGCTTTATTATCTTATAACCCATGCCATGTAAAAAAACTGCTGCCCTTTGTTCATATTCCCTGCCAGTTTCCCTTTTATTTATGCTGTCCACTTCCCTTTTTAATTACTGCCTCTGCAATCAGTGCTTTTTATTATCCATTACTTTGCCTTTTATCTTATCCATAGTGTCTACAAAAACAAGTACCTCTGCTACAACCTGGTAAAGCTCTGGCGGGATATATTCGCCTATATCAAGTTTTGATAAATCATGTGCCAGTTTTTCATCTTTATGTACAGGAATATCCTCTTCTTCTGCTTTCTGTATAATCTTATCAGCAAGGTATCCTTTACCAGTGGCAATAACTTTAGGTGCTTTCTCCGTGCGCTGGTATTCAAGGGCTATTGCCGATTTGTTACTGCCCTGTATATCCTGCCTGCTGTATATTTTCCTGCTTCTGTTATTATTGTTATTGCTGTTATATGCCATACTGCACCATGCCTTTCATACAAAATTTTTAATAAACGACCTTCTGTGCAAAGGGCATGGCCCATATTTCTTAATTGCCTCAATATGCGCTTTTGAACCATAACCTTTATGTGAAGCAAAACCATATTCCGGATACATCTGGTCAATATCCGCCATAATCCTGTCCCTTGTAACTTTGGCTATTATACTTGCTGCCGCAATGGATATACTGCAGGCATCACCTTTAATAATGCCAGTCTGCCTGTAGGGTATCTTAGGTATTGTAACAGCATCCACAAGCACCATGCCTGGCTCTTTGCCCATATCTGCAAGGGCTTCGCGCATAGCCTCATATGTGGCCTGCAATATATTTATTTCATCTATCCTGCCTGCAGATACTATGCCAACACCACACGCAACAGCTTTATCATTTATTTCATCAAATAACTGCTCCCTTTTTGCTGCGGAAAGCTTTTTAGAATCATTTAAATACAGGATTTCACAATCCACGGGAAGTATTACCGCACCTGCTACCACAGGGCCTGCAAGAGGCCCTCTCCCAGCTTCGTCAACTCCTGCTATATTCTGGCAAACCGCATATTTTTTTTCAAAAACCTTCATTGCATCAAGCCGTTTAAGCTCCATGCAAAGCTTTTCATCTTCATTTTTATATTTGGCAATTAACTGCTTTACACCTTTTCTTCCATCATCTGCATATAAAATGTAAAGTTCCTTTCTTCTGGCACTGTCTGCCATGCTAAATTCATTACGTATTTCACTAACTGGTTTACCCATTATATTCCTCCGTGCTGCAAAAGCCTGCCTGTTATATCTTTTTTATATGTGAAAAGGGCCAGATACAGCACCATGCTTCACCCTCAATATCTTTTCTTTTTACCATGCCGACATATGTATACCTGCTGTCTGTACTCATATTCCTGTTATCGCCAAGCACAAAATATTCATCTTCTGCAAGCTGTACTGGTGATTCAGCAATGCCAGGGTCTGCAATTTTTTCATCTGAATAAATATCATCATCAAGCCGCTTGCCATTAATATAAACCCTGCCATCAATAATTTGTACAACTTCACCAGGAAGCCCTATTATACGTTTAATATAATGTATCCTTTTGCCATTCTCATCTTCATCTGTAACAGGAAATACAATTATATCATACCTCCCCGGGTCATCCCAGTAATAAGACAGTTTCTGTATTATAACAGAATCATCATTTTTAAGGAAAGGTTCCATTGACTCACCTTTTATTGTTGTCTGGTGTGCTACATTTGAATTAATAAACACAGACAGGAAAAATGCCGTAGCAATACATGAAACCGCTAATGTAAAGTTATGCAGCACCCTTCTGCGGCTTACGCCCCTGGCACGTGTCCTGCCAGAAACTGCCTGCCCTGTGCCAGAACCATAATCCATCTGTGCAATATCCTGTTTTAAACTGGTAATATCAATTTCATCTAATACCTTTTCCCATGGATGGCTGGAACTGTTTTCATTTAACGTGCGCAGTTCTTCAAAAAGCCTGCCGGCAGCAGCCCCGTTCCTGATAACATCTAAATTCCTGCAGGCTTCCAGGCTGTCCTCTACAAGATTTTCATTATACAATTAAATCCCTCCTGCCACTTTTACATATGGTACAAAGACATTGCCCGTCAAAAGCTAAATGTCTGTTAAAGGTTTTTCAAGAGTAATCCTGCCAAGCTTCCCTGCCCTGAAATCATCTATAAGAAGCTTTGCTGCTTTATCTAAATCAGGTTCTGCACCACTCTTTATACATCCCCTGCATTCTGCTATGTCTTTTATTATTTCTGCTTCATTTCCAGTACCAGAAACCTCTATTCCATAATAACTGCTTATTGCATCTGGATAATTCCCATTAAGGAAACCAGTAAGCAGCCTGCTTAATTCATATATATTATAGAGTTCATCTTTTATTGCCCCGGTAAATGCAAGTTTTAACCCTGTCTGCTGGTCTTCAAACTTTGGCCAGAGTATGCCAGGCGTATCTAAAAGCTCTACATTCTTATTAAGCCTTATCCACTGTTTTCCTTTTGTAACACCTGGCTTATTGCCAGTTTTAGTACATGCTTTTCCTGCAAAACTGTTAATAAACGTAGACTTGCCAACATTAGGTATGCCTGCCGCCATTGCCCTTAGCGGCCTGTTAATAATGCCACGGCGTCTGTTGCGCTCTATCTTCTCTGCACATGCCTTCTGTATTACGCCATTAACCTCTTTGATTCCTTTTCCATTTTTAGAATTAACTTTTGTAACAAAATATCCCTTATCCTCATAATACCTGGCCCATTCGTCTGTAATCCTTGTATCTGCCAGGTCATACTTATTCATAAGCAATACCCTGGCCTTTCCATTAGCAAGGGTATCAATATCAGGGTTCTTGCTGCTGTATGGCACTCTTGCATCAACAAGTTCAACAATAACATCAACCAGCTTAACGTCCTCCTGCATTGCCTTTCTTGCCTTCGCCATATGTCCTGGATACCATTGGAACTGCATAATATAAATTCTCCATTTCTAAAAAACACCACTTTAAATTAAGTGGCGTTTTATTATATTCACCGCTATTTTCCACTGCTGCTGTCTTTCCCGCCAAAACCGTCAATGCTGCTTATAATTGCAAGCGGGCCAGTCCTAAGCCACGCCTTGCCAGTAATGTTTTTCTTTAAAATATTGCCTGTATTGGCATTGCGGCTGTCCTCACCCTCATTCCTGTTATCACAAAGTACAAAATATTCATCTTCATCAAGTATAATATCTTCAAGCGCAAGCCCACCATTCTCCATTACAGGAAAATTATATTTCTCCTCTAACTGCTTGCCATTAATATACAAATAACCATCTTCAATCTTTACAGTTTCGCCAGGAAGCCCCATCACACGGGCAACTGAATAATAGCTGTGCCCAGAACCTTCCTGCTTTATAACCACAACATCATTCCTCTTGACAGAAGATATAATATAGGACATCTTATTTACAAGCACCTCGTCCCCGTCTTTAAGCGTAGGGTTCATATAATCACCAGAAATATTCATCTTCTCCAGCCCGTAATGTGTTATGGCATAAGCAGCAGATACAACAAGGGCAATCTCTATAAGTGTTATTACAATCTGGACTAACATGTGCTTATACTTTTTACTTTTGTCCTCCAGATTAAAATCATATTTCATAAAACACTTTTTCTCCAATCACTTCACTTTAACATCCATTAATATTCCTGCAGAACCTTTAAAGCATGTTTTGGAATAAGACACTCAAAATGCTCCTTGCAGTACTGTTCTGCATATGGCTGGTTTACACATAATTCAGCATATTCCTTAATATAATTACATAAATTATCAAATTCATTTATTTTAAGCTTACCCTTCTTTATAAACAGGTAATAGTCACCCATAGCCTTGTCCTTATAAACCCGGCTTGTCACAGGCTTGCTGTATGCAATAGTAGAAGCGAAAAACTCCAGGTCATGCAGCGAATTAAAACGGAAAAGCTTTGCTGCAGACAGTTTCTTTTTCTCCTTCTCATGCGTTATGCGCTCAATCTCTTTTAAGTGCTTCTGGTAAGCGGCCTTATCAGCTTCAGTAAACTTCCTGCCCCCGGTTTTATTCAGTTCATCAATATTTTCAGACATATGTACATCCTGTATGGCAGCATTTCCCTTGTCACCCTGCCATCCCTGCAAAAGCCCGTTTATAACTGTTTCAACAGCAGACTCGTCTATAAGCCCTGCAAGATTCTGTAAATGGTGCAGCATATTCTGCAGGCCTTCATCACCATGGTCTGAAAATGTAATCATAAGTGAATTGTCAGGCATACGCATAAGCTGCATTGAAATCATGCCGCTTTCAACCTCATAGCCTACCTCTTCCTCTGCACGCTCCACAATCTGCTCTAAAAAAGCCCTGGATTTCTCCTGGTTTGTAAAAAAATCTTCTATTTCAAATCCATATTCATTCATTTCCTCTTCTGTCATATGGCACTGGACTGTATTTTTGTCAATGCGTTGAAAATCCATTCTATAACCTCCTTATATTAATCCCCATGCCGTGCACTGCACGGCACAAACAGAAAACCCTGTTTGTATTGTTGAAACCATAACCGTCCTTAGAATGTACTTTTCCAGCCTTGGAACGGTTTTTCAACCTGCTTACCCTATATCTTAACCCTTGTTGGCAAATATGTCAACTTGTGAATTGCTTCCATGATGTTACAAACAAAGTGAAAATCTGTTTCCCCTTCTCTCTGCATTTCCTATTATATCAAATCCGCTATGATAAATATATACAAATTTGTAAAAATTTCATATATCTATACTGTGATATCCCTCACGAAATACCTTCCTGTTTCAACGTGTCCAATTTTGCCGGAGCTACTTTCGTTTGCTATAACACTCCACAGGCTTAAATTCCCCGGTAGCGACAGGTACATACCAGCATTTTCTTGTATGTGAAATTATGCTGGTTGATAATTTGCTAAATTCAGGCTTGCATTTAAATCCCTGTCAATCACAAGCCCACATGTATGACATTTATAGATACGGTCTGAAAGTTTTAAATCACGTTTAATCCAGCCACATTTAGAACATGTTTTTGAACTGGGATAGAATGCCGGAACTTCAACTAATTCAATGCCATACTTCTGACATTTATAGGCTGTTTGACGCTTGAACTCATAAAATTTCTGCTTCTGGATTGCTTTTGCAAGGTGCCTGTTCTTCATCATAGCATTTACATCCAGGGTTTCCATAACAATGCGGGATGGTTTGGTTTTCACTATCTTTGTTGTGGCCTGGTGTAAATAGTTATTTCTGATGTCCGCAAGTTTCCTATACAGTAATTTTATGGTTTTCTTTTGTTTCTGAAAGTTTCTGCATTCATAAAGCGGCCTGATAAAAACAGGAAATCTTTTACCACCGGCTGTTTTATAACCTGAAATATTCTGTTTAAGCATCCGGGATAATTTCCTCTGTTCTCTTTTCAGGACTTTTTCAAGCCGTCTGACTTTGTGTGATTTGTTGATATTTCTGTAAACCTTTCCATTGGAACATACCGCCAAATCTTTAATGCCTAAATCAATGCCTATACTTTCACCTGTTAATCCGCATTCTGTTCCAGTAACTTTATAACCAAAAGACAAGTACCAGTATTTTCCATCAAAAGAAATATGCGGATTAGAATATTTTTCGCCTTTTTTCAGTTTTGGTAACGGTTCAGAAGTCCTTACAAACCCTGTCTTTTCACCATGAAAACCACCGTTTTTTCTTGAAAGGCTTTCATAGTTTACATAAAAAGATAACTTTGATTTATGTTTTGATTTGTAACGGGGTTTATCAGAAATCCCCTTAAAATAATTCCGGAATGCAGTATCCGCATCTTTGACAGCCTGTTTCATAACATTGCTGCCAACTTCTGACAACCATGTATGGGTAGTTTTTTTCAGGACATTATTTATATATTTTCTGATTTCTCTCCCGCTGGCTGATTTTTTACCTGTTTTACCGTTTGCAAGATATTCCTGCCATACACGTTCATTTTCAGAAAGAAAATAGTTGTATGCCCATCTTGCAACGCCTGCACTTTTCCGGAATAATACTTCCTGTTCAGATGTCGGTTTTAGCCTTATCTTTTTTGACAGTAACATTTGCTTTCACCTCGTCAATCAATTTCTTTGTTTTCTTTGACCTCTGGCCATAAAGTCTGTTTGCAAATACAGTAATTATCTGAATCAAATCATCTGTTAATTCCTGTTCTTTGCTGTATTCAGTGTTGTCAACAATTTCAATTTCGATACTGTTTATTTGACATAGATACTCAATCATTTCATAGCCAAATCTGACAAGCCTGTCTTTGTAAAGAATCACTATTTTTGAAATTTCATGGTTGCTGATTTTAGAAAGCAGTTCTTTTAAGCCTTTTTTTCTGTAATTAATTCCTGAACCAATATCTTCAATTATCTCAAACTGATAGCCTTTGGCATACATATACGTTTTTACGTTTTCTACCTGTGTTTTCAAGTCATCTTTTTGTGCTGGGGTAGAAACTCTGCAATATCCGATAACCTTCTTTTCAGCCTGGTTATGATTCAAAAATTTATTAAGCTGTTCAGTAGAATAATAACGTGTTCCTCCTTTGCTTATATATAGCCTCTCGGATTCTCCAACCCTTATTTTCTGCGGCTTTCAAACCCAGTT
>CAJTOK010000021.1 GCA_910577825.1 uncultured Lachnospiraceae bacterium
CAGTTACATATCGTTTATAGACTTTATGTATTATCTGTATGCTTTTTCCGGGTATAACGGAATGGAATTAACAGGCAAAATGATTGTATTAGGAATTGCTGTTAATGTCATAACAGGAATTATCCTTGTTTATGGAATTAGCAGACGCACGAATAGTATGATAATGTAAAAACACATTGCGTTTTGAAAATGGGGGGATTATTATGAAAATACTGTATAATTTTCATATAGGGTTATGTTTTTGGAAAATGGAGAAATTATTTATGTGCCTTGTGGAAATAAAAACTTAATAGGGAAATGTTAAAAGAAATCTTTAATGTACAGAGGATATAAAAAGTTTATGTATAATAATGAATAATTTTTATATAATTAAAATGAAAAAC
Source organism: uncultured Lachnospiraceae bacterium (assembly GCA_910577825.1). Taxonomy (GTDB): domain Bacteria; phylum Bacillota; class Clostridia; order Lachnospirales; family Lachnospiraceae; genus Butyribacter. The sequence continues at coordinate 384 of CAJTOK010000021.1, forward strand.
ATTCATTGCCAAAATGAAAGAAGTTATATAAAACCACTTTACTTTTTTGCAAAGCAGGATATAATTAAACGTGCCACTAAAAACAGGCTCCAGTGGGCCTGTAAAAATATGGCATTATAAGTAATTACAGATAGTGGGATTTTTTATACAGTAAATTAAAAGGAGATTGTTAAGATGAAGAACGGAATTGAAATCAGATGGCATGGAAGAGGCGGACAGGGCGCAAAGACTGCGGCATTGCTGCTTGCGGATGTGGCTTTTAAGACAGGCAAGAATGTACAGGGGTTTCCTGAGTATGGGCCTGAACGCATGGGCGCACCTATTACTGCTTATAACAGGATTAGTGATGGAAAAATCCGGGTTCATTCAAATATATATACACCTGATTATGTGGTAGTTGTTGATGAAACCCTTCTTTCATCTGTAGATGTTACAGCAGGGCTTAAAAGGAATGGTGCTGTTATTATAAATACACCTAAGAGCCGTGGGGAGATTGCGGATAAGTTAAATGGTTATAAAGGGCGTGTTTATACTGTTGATGCAAGGAAGATTTCAGAGGAGGCACTTGGAAAGAATTTCCCTAATTCACCTATGCTTGCTGCTATTGTAGCTGTAAGTGGTGTTATGGACAGGGATACATTTATTGGTGAGATGAGGTCATCATATGGACATAAATTTGCGAAGAAGCCAGAGGTAATTGATGGCAATATGAAAGCGCTTGAAATGGCATATGATGTGGTATGGGAGGCTATGGAAGAGGATAAGATGAGCCTTTCAGCTTAAACCCTGGTTATGGGCAAGTAGCGGAGCGGATTGCGGATATCCGCTTGGCTATACTGGTTTTCAGATATACTGGCTATACTTATTATACTGATTGGAGAAAATTTTAATGAGAACGGATATTACAAAGATTAATGAACATTCCCCTCACCAGGAGCTTACTGAAGGGCTTATGGTATTTGCAGGGGGGACTTCAAAGCTTTTTAAGACTGGTGAGTGGAGGACTGCTACACCGGTTTTTTATGAGGATAAATGTAAACAGTGCCTTTTATGTGCACCAGTGTGCCCAGACAGCAGCATACCTGTAAAGGACGGGAAACGTATGGGCTTTGATTATGAACACTGCAAGGGATGCGGCATCTGTGCCAGGGCATGTCCTTTTGGTGCTATTGGAATGAAGGAGGGTATTGTATAATGGCTGTTAAAGAACGTATGTCTGGAAATGAGGCTGTATCATATGCAATACGCCAGATTAACCCTGATGTTATGCCTGCATTTCCTATAACACCTTCTACTGAGATACCACAGATGGTTTCTACGTATATTGCAAATGGTGAAATGGATACGGAGTTTATACCTGTTGAAAGTGAACATTCTTCGATGAGTGCTGCAATAGGTGCGGAGGCGGCGGGTGCAAGAAGCCTTACTGCCACGTCGTCAGCAGGTCTTGCACTTATGTGGGAGGAACTTCTTCTGGCAGCGTCAAACCGCCTGCCGCTTGTACTTGCGCTTGTAAACCGTACTTTGTCAGGGCCTATAAATATTAACTGTGACCATTCAGACAGCATGGGTGCAAGGGATACTGGCTGGATACAGATTTATGCAGAGAATAACCAGGAAGCATATGATAATTTTATCCAGGCATACCCTATTGCAGAAAATGAATCAGTACATCTTCCTGTTATGGTCTGCCAGGATGGTTTTATTACAAGCCATGCTGTTGAGAACATTGAATTACTGGAAGATGAAGCTGTAAAGAAGTTTGTTGGGGAATATAACCCGGAAGAGTATCTTTTAAATCCTGGAAAGCCTGTTTCAGCAGGCCCTTATTCTGTAAGCAGTTATGCTATGGAAGCAAAGAAGAACCAGGAGATTGCGCTGGAAAATTCCAAAGCTGCCATATTAGAAACTGCTAAAAGATTTAAAAAGATTTCTGGCAGGGAATACGGGCTTTTTGAAGAATACAGGACTAAAGATGCAGATTATATAATGCTTATAATGGGTTCGGCAGCAGGGACTGCAAAGCAGGCTGTGGATGAAATGAGGGCACATGGTTTTAAAGCAGGTGTGCTTAAATTAAGGGTTTTCCGCCCATTCCCGGCAGAAGAAATTGCAAAAGCATTAAGCAGCTGCAGGGCTGTTGCAATTATGGACAGGTGTGAAAGTTATAATGGCAACGGCGGGCCGCTTGGGAGTGAAGTAACATCTGCACTTTTCCGTAATAAGGTTATGGTGGAAACTGTAAACTATATTTACGGGCTTGCAGGGCGTGATTTTACAGTGGAAGAAACAAAGGCTGTTTTTAATGAACTTGAAGATATGGCGGTTAATGGAAAGAAGCCGGAGCAGTACCAGTATATAGGGTTACGCAAGTAATAAAAAGGAATATTCTATATGAAGAATTTTAAGAATTATAAACCAGAAAAATACCAGCTGCCAGAATACAAAGAAGCCGGGGAAGGCATATACCTGGCAAAAGACCCATATGGTTATAAAGATGAGGTATATGTTACTTCACTTTCATTTGAACATGAACCAGGACAGTATGGCGAAGAAAACGGATGCCCGCAGAATATCACGCAAATCCCGTTTGAATGTATACTTGATAAATTTTCAGTATGGGTTACAGATTTTTATTATGATTTAAATAAAAAAAGTGAAGTAACCTGTTACCAGGAATTTGGCTCGTTTAATCTGGAAAATATAAAAAATCTACGTGGAATAATTGGAAAACATGTTTATATTGCAGAATGTACAGAAGATGATGATTATGATATTGAGGACGAGGACGTAAATGGCGGGGAAATATACCTTTGTTTAAAAATTGAATAAAATATAATACAATTAAGGGGCAGTGGAATAAAAACTACTGCCTGTTTTGTTTGCCTGGCAGGGGAAAATTCCGGCAAATTGTTTATTTGACTTTTTAATTGTGTATGATATAATCATTGGAAGTAAAAAGAATTAGTTTGGGATTTAATGGAGAGAATATGGCTATAAAAAAGTATATTAGGAATTTTCTGGATTATAAATATTTATTATATGAATTAGTTAAAAAGAATATTAAGTTAAAATACCGCCGTTCATACCTGGGAATTTTATGGACGCTTGTTGAACCGCTGCTTAATATGTTTGTGCTTACAATAGTGTTTGGTACGTTTTTTGGGCGTGATGACAAGACATTCCCGGTATTTATCCTTTCCGGGCGTCTTTTGTTTTCGTTTTTTTCATCTTCAACTAAGGCAGGGCTTAAATCTATAAGCGGGAATGCAGGAATGATTAAAAAGGTTTATGTTCCTAAATATATATATGTAATATCAGCAATTATTTCAAATTTTATAACATTCCTTATATCGCTGGTTGTACTTGTGGGGGTTGGGGCAATTTTAAAAGTAAAGCCTACCATATACCTGTTAGAAGCAGTTATACCTATAATTATACTTCTGGTTATGTCACTTGGCATAGGGCTGCTGCTTGCAACGCTTGATGTGTTTTTCAGGGATATAGAGTATATATGGTCTGTGGTTACAATGCTTATAATGTATGCGTCGGCGATTTTTTATTCAACAGAGAGGGTTGCCAATACTGGCAATGAATGGATTTTTGATATAAACCCGGTATATATGTGTATAGCCAATTTCCGCAATGCTGTATTATATGGGCAGCCAATGGACATGGTGTATTTTGCCAGGTCATCAGTAATAGCAGTGGTTCTTCTTGTTGCAGGTATTATAATGTTTTATAAAAACCAGGATAAGTTTATACTGCATGTTTAGCATATGGGTGTGTGCAAGGCTGTTTTATAGTAATTTAGGAGGCTGTTTTGAGAGAGAATGTAGCAATTAGTGTTAAAAATGTAGGTATGCGTTTTAATTTAAACCAGGAGCATGTGGATAACCTTAAAGAGTATTTTATAAAAATTTTAAAAAGGGATTTAAAATATAATGAATTCTGGGCGCTTAAAGAGATAAGTTTTGAAGTGAAAAAGGGTGAAAGGCTCGGCGTGCTCGGGCTTAATGGTTCTGGCAAAAGCACACTGCTTAAAGTGGTGTCCGGGGTTTTAAAGCCTTCTGTGGGAAAGGCACAGACAAGGGGGGTGGTTGCACCGCTTCTTGAACTTGGCGCTGGTTTTAACCCGCAGTATACAGGCAGGGAAAATATATATTTATATGGTGCTGTGCTTGGCTATAATAAAAGCTTCCTTGATGATAAGTTTGATGAAATAGTGGATTTTTCAGGGCTTGGCGAGTTTATAGAAGTGCCTATTAAGAATTATTCCTCTGGAATGAGGTCAAGGCTTGGATTCTCTATTGCAACAATAGTTGAACCAGATATACTTATCCTTGATGAAGTTTTATCAGTAGGGGATAAAAAGTTCCGTTCCAAATGTGAGAAAAAGATTATGAGCATGTTTGACAGGGGGGTTACAGTCCTCTTTGTGTCACATTCACTTGAACAGGTACAAAGGCTTTGTGACAAGGCAATTATACTTGACAGCGGGCGGCTTGCCGCCAGAGGGCCTGTTGAAAAGGTTGCAAGGATATATAAGAGCATGACAGGTTAAATATAAGTTTATGTAACTTTGTCACAAAATTTTAAGAATATTCCAGCCATTTAATGCTTTTATTTTTTATAATAAGTGGTATAATTGTCGTTGAAAATAAGGGCAGTTTTTCAGAAATGAGGTGGCATATGCTTAATATGGATAAGGGTAAAGGTATAATTAAACACATTGGTTTTTATATTATTGTATCTGTACTTCTTGGGCTGGTAATAGAATCGCTTAACCGCAAATCATTAATTTCAGGTGTGGAATATATGGTTGGAAGCCCTTTGTTATTTTGCTTTAATACATTAATAATACTTCTTACATTATCATTTGCATTGTTTTTTAAAAGGGAGATATTTGTGTTTGTTTCAATCTCTGCAGTATGGCTGTTATTTGGCATAGCCAATTATATAATACTGCATTTCAGGGTTACTCCGTTTTCCGCAGTAGATTTTACACTTATTAAAAGTGCAATAAGTGTGTCAGGGCATTATTTCAGTATGCTTAATATAGCAATGGCAGCCTTTGCAATGTGCCTTGTTACATTCTGCCTGGCGTGTCTTTACAGGAAAGCGCCTTACCATAAGCACAGGAATTTAAGGAGTGTTATTATATCATTTGCATCGGTTGCAGTTATTACGGTACTGATTGTATTTATAAAAAGTTCAAGCAGTTCAGTACAGGCACTGTCAACAAATTATACAAACATATCAGAAGCATATGAGAATTATGGTTTTGTATACTGTTTTACAAACAGCCTGCTTGATACAGGGATAGCAAAGCCTGATAATTACAGCAGGGAGGCAGTCAGCGCAATAACAGGCAGGCTGGAAGAAAAGGAAAATAATATTAAAGACGGCAAAAAGCCAAACATTATATTTATACAGCTTGAATCATTCTTTGACACCAGCTATGTAAAAGGGTTAAAGTGCAGCAAAGACCCACTTCCTGTGTTCCACAGCTTACAAAAGGGTTATACAAGCGGGCTTTTTACAGTGCCTACAGTCGGGGCAGGTACTGTGAATACCGAATTTGAGGTGCTTACAGGCATCAGGCAGCATGATTTTGGTGTATGTGAATACCCGTATAAAACTATTTTAAAAAGCACCACGGCAGAGAGCATATGCCATGACCTTGCAAAGCTTGGATATAAAAGCCACGGGGTGCATAATAATGATGCAACATTCTATGGGCGCAATATAGTATTTTCAAGCCTGGGGTTTGATACATTTACTTCAATGGAGTATATGGACGGGATTACTGAAAATGATAATGGCTGGGCGAATGATGATATTCTTGTGGATGAAATTATAAAAACACTTGATTCTACAAAGGGTGCAGATTTTACATTTGGAATTACGGTACAAAGCCATGGCAAATATGATGTTGTAACAGATAAAAAATACCCGCTGCTGGTATCTGGTGCACCTGAAGGGATGGAAGGGCAGTATACTTATTATGTGAACCAGATTGCAGAAGTTGATGCAATGATAGGCAGGCTTGTGGAAGAACTTGGGAAACGGGATGAACAAACACTGCTCGTCCTTTATGGTGACCACCTTCCAAGCCTTGAACTTAGTGCAGACGGGCTTGTAAATGGTGATTTATACCAGACACAGTATGTTACATGGAATAACTTCGGGCTGGAAAAGCAGGACAAAGACCTGGCTTCATACCAGTTATACCCATATATATTAGACCTTGCCGGCATACATGAGGGAGTGGTTACAAGATACCACCAGCAGACAGGCTGGAACCAGCCAGAATATACAGAAGGCCTTAAAATGCTTGCCTATGACTTTTTATATGGCGGAAAATATGTATATAATGGCAGGAATCCATTTGTTAATTCCCAGTTACAGATGGGGACAGATAAAATATCTGTCCAGGACGTTGAAGAAATAACTGGTATAAGCAGCATTGCAGATATTGCAGGCAGTACAAGTACAGACCTGGCAGGCATTGAAAAAGCCTATCTTGTTACAGGGACAGGATTTACTAAATATGCACAGGTTTACTTTGATGGAAGCAGCCTGGATACAGTCTGGATTGATGGCAGGCATCTTCTGGTAACAGAAGAACCGGACTTTGAACCAGATGATGATGGTACAGGTAACAGCGGGGATGTGGCAGAAGAAGAAAACCTGGAGGCCAGTGAAGAAAATTCATTCACAATAAAAATTATTGATGATGATGGTGTTATATTAAGTATAAGCAAACCGTTGTTATACAATGAAACATCATTATCATAATTATATACGTTTAAAAAGGTTTTAATGGAAGTATCTGACATTTAGAGCCATTTAAAGCCATTTAAAGCCATTTAAAGTCATATTTTGTCGTAAGACAGAGTATGACTTTTGTTTTTGTATGCTATACTTTGACATTATTCGTGAGGAATATTATGTATACTTTAACTATAGCAAAATAACCCTGTCTGGTGCGCCCTGGAAAGGAAGGCATAGTATGGCAGTCTGTTTTTATGCAGATTTATACTGGATTCTGAATTTTATTATGGATTTATTCCTGTTGTATGTAACAGCCTGGTGGATAAATGAGCCTGCCAGAATTAGAAGGTGGGTGTTTTCGTCTGCGGTTTGTGCCATATTTCCAGTAATAATTACATATCTGGATAATCATGTAATTAAGCTGCCAGGGGTTTTAACAGCAGTACCAGAACTTGCCCTGCTGGTATGGATGGCATACAGGCCAGCCAGCCTTGAATCTTTTTTTAGAAAACTTGCCACTTTTATATTAATGTCAGCATTTACAGCAGGGATGCTTTTTATGTTAAAAGGGATATTTTCCAGAAAAGATGTTTCCCTGCTTTTTTTGCTTATATCAGTACTTATGCTTTATATATTGTTCCGTTTATTAAGGGTTTCCATATTAAAACAGGAATTAAGGCGCACAAGCGTGGTAAATGCTACACTGGTACATAATGGAAGGGTACAGGAGATAAAGGCCTTATATGACACGGGAAACCACCTTGTAAGCCCATATACAGGTGAACCGGTGGCTGTGATATCTGAGGAATTATCAGAATGCCTGGGGCTTAAAGAGGATGCCAGCCCGCTTTTAATACCATACCACTCAATAGGGGGTGACGGGCTGCTTAAAGCATACAGGCTTGAATTATTGCAGTTTAAGGACGGGAGTACCAGAAAAAACTTTCTGGCAGCAGTAAGTGGGAATATTTGTACAGATAAAGAAATACAGGTAATTTTAAATAACCAGCATATGGCAGAAGGAGGACACAATGCTTAAGATATCAATGTCAAACAGGTTCCAGTTCAGGATGATGCCGGAGTTCCGGGGGCTTTTATGGCCGCAGAAAGGCGGCGACATACATTACATAGGGGGAGCTGAGATACTTCCGGCCCCGTTTACAATAGATGAAGAGAAGGAGATACTGGATAAACTTGGCAGTCCAGAGGACCAGGAGGCGAGAAGCTGCCTTATAGAGCACAATCTGCGCCTTGTTGTATATATAGCTAAGAAATTTGATAATACGGGGGTAGGGGTTGAAGACCTGATTTCCATAGGCACAATAGGGCTTATCAAGGCAATTAATACATTTAACCCGTTAAAAAATATAAAGCTTGCTACATATGCGTCAAGGTGCATAGAAAATGAGATTTTAATGTATTTAAGGCGCAATAACAAAGTAAAGCTTGAGGTGTCAATAGATGAACCGCTTAATGTTGACTGGGATGGAAATGAACTTTTGCTTTCTGATATACTTGGCACAGACGAGAATGTTATTTCAAAAAACCTTGAGGATGAAGTTGATAAAAGGCTTCTGAGAATGGCGCTTGATAAGCTTAGTGAGCGTGAAAGGGTTATAATTGAAATGAGGTTCGGCATTAACACAAAGGACGGCAAAGAGCGCACACAGAAAGAGGTAGCGGACATTATGGGTATCTCGCAGTCTTATATTTCAAGGCTTGAGAAGAAGATTATGAAAAGACTTAAAAAGGAGATTATGAAAATGGAATAAGATTTTATTAAATGGTAAATCCTACTTTATAAGACCTAAAAAAGTATTCGTCACAATGTGGAGGATAAAAATGGCAATGTATAAAGTAGAAATCTGTGGTGTAAACACAGCGAAATTACCACTTCTTACAGATGAAGAAAAGAAGGAGCTTTTTGAAAGGATACAAAAGGGTGACAAAAATGCAAGGGAGCAGTTTATTAAGGGAAATTTAAGGCTTGTTTTAAGTATTATACAAAGGTTTTCAAGTTCAGGTGAAAATATTGATGATTTATTCCAGATAGGCTGTATAGGGCTTATGAAGGCAATAGACCATTTTGATGTAACATTAAATGTTAAGTTTTCAACTTATGCCGTACCTATGATAATTGGAGAGATAAGAAGATATTTGCGTGATAATAATAGTATAAGAGTGAGCCGTTCTATACGTGATACAGCATATAAGGCTATTTATACCAAAGAACTTATGATGAAAGATAATGATAAAGAGCCTACAGTTGAAGAGATTGCAGAGAAGCTGGAACTTGCACCGGAAGATATTGTATTTGCACTTGATGCAATACAAAGCCCGGTGTCATTATATGAGCCGGTATACGCGGAAAGCGGTGATACCCTTTATATTATGGACCAGATAAGTGATAAAAAAAACAAGGAAGATAACTGGATAGAGGAGATATCATTAAAAGCAGCGATTGACCATCTTTCAGGCAGGGAACACAAGATTATTAACATGAGGTATTTTGAAGGCAAGACACAGATGGAGGTGGCAGAGGAAATAAATATTTCACAGGCACAGGTAAGCCGCCTTGAGAAGAAAGCTTTGCGTTCAATGAAGAATTATTTAGGATAAATGCACATATACCTGTAGTAAGAATGTCTATTTAATGGAGGGCAGATGCGGGTATGTGAGCTGCGGGAGAAGGAAGTAATAAATATCTGTGACGGGGAGAGGCTTGGGAATGTATGTGATGTAGATTTTGATGTAAAAACAGGGCATATTTTAAGCCTGGTAATCCCTGGGCCATGTAAAGTATTCGGGATACTTGGACGTGACCATGAATATGTAATACCATATGAGTGTGTTAAAAGAATAGGCACAGATGTTATACTTGTAGATGTTGACCTTGAAAAATGTAAACAGAAATGTAAATTTGATTAAGCTTGCAAACAGGATAGGTATAGGTTATTATTAACATGTTATTAACTAATGTAAGATTTAATAACTTAAAAACTATGAAAGGTGGAAGTTGTTATGAAGTGTCCTTTTTGCGGAGCAGATGATACAAGGGTCATTGATTCCCGTCCGGCAGATGAGAATACATCTATAAGGCGCAGACGGCATTGTGACCAGTGCAATAAGCGTTTTACCACTTATGAAAAAGTAGAGGCTATTCCTTTGATGGTGGTTAAGAAAGATGATAAACGCCAGGCTTATGACAGGTTTAAAATTGAGCAGGGTGTACTGCGTTCATGTTATAAGACAAAGGTAACGGCAGAACAGATGGGGCAGCTTGTGGACAGTGTTGAAGCAGAAGTCTTTAAGCAGGAAAGCAAGGAGATATCAAGCAATTATATAGGGGAACTTGTAATGAACGGGCTAAAGGAACTTGACGCAGTAGCTTATGTAAGGTTTGCATCAATTTACCGTGAATTTAAAGATGTAGATACATTTCTGGAGGAAATCAAAAAAGTTATTGATAAAAAATAGGGGTGGCATAAAAAGAGCAGGGCACAGGCTTTGCTCTTTTTTGGTGCATTCTTTAAATAAAATAATTGCCTGTACATTACATATGTGTTATTATGTTTAAAGGGAAGCAATCTGCTGTGTGAGTGGAAGGGGATTATTATGTTTAGTGAAGCTTATTCAGCTATAGTACAAGGAATTGAAGGCAGGATAATACATGTTGAGGCGGATGTGTCTGATGGCCTGCCTTGTTTTTCGCTTGTTGGCTATTTATCTTCTGAGGCAAAGGAGGCAAGGGAGCGTGTCCGTATAGCATTAAGGAACAGCGGTTTTAAGATTCCGCCAAAGAAGATTACTGTTAATTTATCGCCTGCCGGCATACGTAAGGATGGCACAAGCTATGATTTTGCAATAGCTGTTGCAATACTTGCTGCATTTGGCATAGTCAGGAAAGACCATCTGGGCAGTACAGCCCTTATAGGGGAATTAAGCCTTGGCGGGAAATCCAAGGCAGTACATGGTGTCCTTCCAATGGTGTATACGGCATACGGGCATGGCATGAAATATGTTATAGTCCCAAAGCAGAATATAAAGGAAGCATTGTTTGTTAAAGGGATTGGGATTATAGGGGCAGAAAGCCTGGAAGAAGCGGTAACGGTTTTAAATTGTGATGAGCCGTGCAGGTTTGTTTATAAAGGGGAAAAAAGTTATAGTGCACCAGACTGCAAGGGGAAAGCTCCTGGGTTTGAGGATATATCAGGGCAGGATATGGCGTGCCGGGCAGCAGAGGTAGCAGCCGCAGGAATGCACAATTTCCTTATGGCAGGTGCGCCTGGTACCGGCAAGACAATGATTGCCAGGAGGATTGCAGGCATAATGCCAGAGCCGCAGTTTAGTGAGTGCATGGAGATATCAAAGGTTTACAGCGTAGCAGGGCTTCTTACAGAGGAAAAGCCTGTTATACAGGAAAGGCCTTTCAGGACGCCGCACCATACTATTACACAGACAGCACTTGCAGGTGGCGGAAGGTATCCAAAGCCTGGTGAAATAAGCCTGGCAACTGGCGGCGTGCTTTTCCTGGATGAACTTCCTGAGTTTAACAGGCAGGTTTTAGAAGTGCTCAGGCAGCCATTAGAAGATGGCTGCATTAATGTGGCAAGGCTTGGCGGGAACTGCTGTTACCCTGCAAGGTTTATGCTTGTAGCAGCAATGAACCCGTGCAGGTGTGGGTATTATCCGGACAGAAAGAAGTGTACCTGTACGCCCATGCAGGTTAAGAATTATCTTGGAAAGATAAGCACGCCACTGCTTGACAGGATAGATATATGTGCAGAAACCGTGCCGCTTAAACTGGATGAGGTAAACCCTGCTATAGAAAGGAAAAGGGAAACATCAGAAGAAATCAGGAAACGTGTAATGGCAGCACATGAAATACAGAAAGAGAGATATAAAAACGAAGATTTTATGTTTAATTCCCACCTTGCCCCGTCTGGCATCAGAAAGCACTGTGTACTTTCCAAGGAAGCCGGGGAATACCTTGAAAGCATACCAGGGGGCATGTCTTTCAGTGCAAGGGCATACCATAAGATTTTAAAGACAGGCCGCACAATAGCAGACCTTGAAGGAAAAGGCCTTATAGAAAAGGCGCATATTGCAGAAGCATTGTGTTACAGGAACATTAATGATAAATACTGGAGGGAAGGCAGGGAATAACAATGGAAATGGAACATATACATTATGTGTACTGGCTGTCATGTGTAAAAGGGATAGGGAATGTAAAAAGAAAAAAACTTCTTGGCTTTTTTGGGAGTGAAGAGGAGATATTTTGTGCACGGGAAGAATTGCTTGCAAAGACAGAAGGGATAAACCAGAAAGATGTCTTATCGTTAGTATCAGGAAGGGACAAGGGGCATATACTTGAAAATTTTGCCAGCATGGAGGCAAGGGGCATAAAATTTACATATAAGGGGCATTATACATATCCTGGCAGGCTTATGGGGATATATGGTGCACCATACAGCCTTTTTTATAAAGGCAGTCTTCCTGATGATAACAAGAAGTCAGTGGCTGTAGTTGGTGCAAGGAATGTGTCATATAAGGGGAGTGCCCTTGCCAGTAAAATGGGAAGGCAGCTTGCAGAAAACGGGATACAGGTAGTAAGCGGGCTGGCAAGGGGCGCAGATGTATGTGCCCAGAAGGGATGCCTTTCTATAGCAGGCGGGAGGACATTTGCAGTAATGGGGTGTGGCGTGGATATATGTTATCCAAGGCAGAATATAGAAGAATATATGCTTATACAGCAAAGCGGAGGCATAATTTCAGAATACCCGCCAGGCATGCCGCCTGTTGCTGGCAATTTCCCTGTGCGTAACAGGATAATAAGCGGCCTTTCAGACGGGATACTTGTAATTGAAGCAGGAGAGAAAAGCGGTTCATTAATAACAGCAGAGGCAGGGATTGAGCAGGGAAGGGATATTTTTGTCTTTCCCGGAGAAATTGGCAGCAAGTTATATTATGGAAGCAATGAGCTTATAAAAAACGGGGCGGCACTTGTAACAAACATAAGAGATATAATGGATGCGCTAGGTTTGTTCTACGATTGTAGCACAGAAGGGCAGAAGAAAAAAGTTGATGTTGTGCTTGAAAGGACAGAAAAAATAGTGTATGCTAGTTTAAGTCTGGAACCTGCACATATATCAGAAATAGCTTCAAAGACAGGACTGGGTATACAAAAAGTAATGGAAGTGCTTACAGGGCTTGAATTAAAGCATATTGTAACTATGGCAGGTAATAATTATTACGCATTAAGAATATAAGGCAGGAAGGCTGTTTTGCAGCAGCACATGCGTTGCCAGATTGAAAGGAAGGAAGTAGTAATGGCAAAGAATCTTGTAATTGTGGAATCACCATCAAAGGCAGCAACTATTAAAAAGTTTTTAGGCAGTTCTTATGAAGTGGTTGCGTCTAATGGGCATGTAAGGGATTTGCCAAAGAGCCAGTTAGGCATTGACATTGAAAATGGTTTTGAACCTAAATATATTACAATACGGGGCAAGGGTGAGCTGCTTGCACAGCTGCGCAAGAAAGTAAAGAAAGCTGGCAAAGTATATCTTGCAACTGACCCGGACCGTGAAGGGGAGGCCATATCATGGCATTTGTCAAAAGCACTTAAACTTGAAGATAAGAATACAAGCCGTATAACTTTTAATGAAATTACTAAAAATGCTGTTAAGCAGTCAATTAAAAATGCCAGGGCAATAGATATGGACCTTGTGGATGCACAGCAGGCAAGAAGGGTGCTTGACAGGATGGTTGGCTACCAGATAAGCCCGGTATTGTGGGCAAAGGTAAAAAGAGGGTTAAGTGCGGGGCGTGTACAGTCTGTTGCACTAAGGATAATAGCTGACAGGGAAGAAGAGATAAACGCATTTATTCCAAAGGAATACTGGACGCTGTCAGGGGAATTTACACCTGAAGGGGATAAAAAGCCGCTTATAGCAGATTTTTATGGCACACCTGGCAAGAAGTTAAATATAGAATCAGAAGAACAGATGGAAGAAATAATTTCTGTAATAAAGAAGTCAGAATTTAAAGTTTCGGACATAAAAATTTCAGGACGCAGCAAAAAACCGCCAATGCCTTTTACAACAAGCACACTCCAGCAGGAGGCTGCCAAGAACCTTAATTTTTCAACACAGAAAACAATGCGCCTTGCACAAAGCCTTTATGAAGGCATGGAGGTCAAAGGGCATGGCACAATAGGGCTTATAACATACCTGCGTACAGATTCAACACGTATTTCAGGGGAGGCACAGAAAAGTGCAGCAAAGTATATAGAGGAAAATTACGGCAAGGAATATACTGCAGACGGGACAGTACAGAAAAAGGACAATAAAAAAATACAGGATGCGCATGAAGCAATAAGGCCGGCATATATTGATTTAAGCCCGTCACAGGCCAAAGACTCCCTGCCAAGGGACTGTTTCAGGCTTTACCAGCTTATATGGAAAAGGTTTATGGCAAGCCAGATGGCTTCTGCAAGATATGAAACCACATCTGTAAAAATAGATTCGGATAAATACCGTTTTACTGCTGCCTCTTCTAAAGTGGTATTCCAGGGGTATTTAAATGTATACCAGACAGATGATGATAAAGTTGAGAAAAAAGTTTTCCCTAAACATCTTGTAAAAGATGCTGTACTTAAAGCAGGGAAACTTGAAAAGAAACAGCATTTTACACAGCCGCCTTCACATTTTACAGAAGCTGCCCTTGTAAAGACATTAGAAGAACTTGGAATAGGAAGGCCGAGCACATATGCACCGACTATTTCAACAATAATTAACCGGCATTATGTTGCCAAAGAGCAGAAAAACCTGTATATAACAGAACTTGGGGAAGTGGTCAACAGCATAATGAAAAGGTCGTTTGCAAGTATTGTTGACGTAAACTTTACAGCGTATATGGAGGGGCTTCTTGACAGGGTTGAAGATGGCTCTGTGCGCTGGAAGACAGTTGTAGAAAACTTTTATCCTGACCTGCATGAAGCTGTTTCCATTGCAGAAAAAGAACTTGAAGAAATTAAAATTGAAGATGAAGTTACAGACGTAGTATGTGAAGAATGTGGCAGGAACATGGTTATTAAATTCGGTCCGCATGGGAAATTCCTTGCATGTCCGGGATTCCCGGACTGCCGGAATACTAAGCCGTATTTTGAAAAAGCAGGCGTGCCATGCCCTAAGTGCGGGCAGGATATAGTTATAAAAAAGACTAAAAAAGGAAGGCGTTATTTTGGGTGCATGGCATTTCCTGGCTGTGATTTTATGTCGTGGCAGAAACCATCTGCCAGGAAATGTCCTGCCTGCGGCGGGCCAATGGTAGAAAAAGGCAATAAGACAGTATGTATGGATAACCAGTGCGGCTATGTGGAAATAAGGGATGGAAACGGACAGGACAGACATAAGTAACCAAATATTTTTTTACAGCATTATGCACAACATGCGTGGTATGCAAAAAGGAAGAATTTGTTACAAAATGGACGAAAACTTTAAAAAATTTTTTATAGATACTTGTAATTTGACGGCAATATCTTTATAATTAGAAGTGTATTGTTATGCAATAAAATATACCAGAAATAAATAAATAAAAATCTGGAATGTGTATAATAAAATTGTGGAGAGGAGAATTTTATGGTATCAACAGGAGCATTTAACTATATTAATGTACTTGAAAAAGCAGCAGATGCAAGCTGGATAAGGAATGCAGCAATATCTAACAATATTGCCAATGTGGATACACCAGGTTATAAGCGGAAAGATGTAGACTTTGAAAAGTATCTGCAAAGTGCAGTTGCAGGCGGGGGTTCACTTGATGATGAGATAGCAGGCGTTGAACTTGAAACCCTGGCAGGTACTACATATACAGATTACGGGACAGTCAGTTACAGGCTTGACGGCAACAATGTAGATATAGACACGGAGAATGCCGAACTTGCCAAGAACCAGATGAAATATTACACAATGCTTGATTCAGTTTCACAGGAATTTTCAAGGCTGAAAAGTGTTATGAAGACAAGCTGAAAGGAGGGTTTATGAGCGTTTTTTCTGCTATGGATATGAGTGCTACAGGAATGACGGCACAAAGAACAAGGTTAGATATTATATCACAAAATATTGCCAATGTAAATACAACAAGGGACGCAGATGGAAAGCCGTATATGAGGAAGTCAGTCATCTTCCAGGAGAAGGCATATGTTTCCTTTGATGAAGCCCTTATTAATGCAACAGGGCATGTAGGCAAGGGCGTTAAAATTGCAAAGATTTTTGAAGATACAAGTACAGAGGGGCGTCTTGTATACGACCCGTCCCACCCCGATGCTGATGAAAAGGGGTATGTAATGTACCCGAATGTAAGCACGGTTACTGAAATGACTGATATGATTGATGCAAGCCGCTCATATGAGGCAAATGTAACAGCATTTAATGCAGCAAAAAATATGCAGCTTAAAGCCCTTGACATAGGCAAGGCATAATTAATACCAGTAACATGCAAAGCCCAGGGAAGGGAGTTATATTGTGCACATGGCTGTGCGTGGACCAGCCACCCGGTGCATGCCTGCGCAGGGGAAAGGATTTTTCTGTATGCGGGTATAAAATATACCGCCAGAAAGCGGTGGGATGGAGGCTAATAATATGGATTTATCATCATTTCCAGGTGTGGATTTTAATAACTATTTCAAGACACCTGTAATTTCATCTGCCCTTGCAGATGGCAAAGACCCTTTAATTGTTAATACAGGTGAGGGCAATACAGCATTTAAAACTGCTTTTGATTCGGCTTTAAACATGATAAGCGAAGCAAACGCGTACAGCAATGCAGCAGAGGAAGAAGAAATAAAATTTGCCCTTGGTGAAACGGACAGCATACATGATTTGCAGATTGCACAGCAGAAAGCTAATGTATCACTCCAGTATACGGTTGCAGTCAGGGACGCATTCCTGAGTGCATATAAAGAAATAATGAACCTCCAGATATAGAAATATCTAAAATCTTAACTGTTATTAGGGGAGCTTAGCTATGCAAGAGAGAATTAAAGAAATTCCAAACAAGTTTAAGGAGTTTTGGAGTAAATACACAGGTAAACAAAAAACTATAATTATATCAGTAATATGTGTAGTTCTTATAGCCATAGGCATTACTGCATGGTTTGTTTCAAGGCCGTCATGGACAATGTTCCAGGCGTTTGAAAACCTTGATGATGCCAATTCAATGGCAAATGCGCTTGATGGCGCAGGCATAAAATATAAAGCATCAAATAACGGGCTTACACTCTATGTTAAAGAAGGGGATATGACTGATGCACTGTATACCATGAGTGACAACGGCCTTGCAGATAAAGGATATACATGGGACAAGGCATTTGACAATTCAATGTCTACTACAGAGAGTGAGAAAAGCCAGAAAAGGATACTTGCACTCCAGTCACAGATTAAACAGGCACTTGTGAAGTATTCATTTATAGATGATGCAGATGTATTTATTGATGTACCAGCCACTTCTTATAAAGTGCTTGAAGATGCAGATAAGAATGCAACATCAATTACAGCAGTAGTCAGTGTAAGTGATAAGAATAAAGAAGAAATTACTACTGAAAGGGCAGAGGCGCTTGCATACTGGCTTGCTAATGCAGTAGGCACAGATGTTTCCAATGTTGTTATAAATGATGATGAAGGGCATAATATTTTTAATGGGTCACTTGATGACGGGCTTGGCGGTGCACTTGCGGGGGGCAGCTCTGAATATGTTTCAAAGCTTAGACAGACCATTAAACAGAATATTATCAACCTGCTTTTAAGCTGTGATTATGATGATATAGAAGTTGGTACAGATAACATACGGTTTGACATGCGCAAGATTGAAACATTAAGAAGGTCATATGATGTTAATGAAGGCATGGAGAACGGGTATCCTGGCAAGCTTTACAGGTATGAGGCTACAGGTACATATGCCACACCAAATGGCGAGCCTGGCACACAGTCAAATGATGATGATACAGATACCATGATAGGGCAGGGTACGGGTTCAAATTCTTCTGTTACTATAGAGAAGCTTGAAGATATACTTACAAATGAAACTGTTGAAAACATAAAACAGGAAAAGCCTGCAATACAGACTGATATTTCTTCAATAGGCATTGTTGCAACACGTTACATAATTTATGATGAGGAACAGCTTGAGAATGACGGCACACTTGACGGGATGACATTTGAAGAGTTTATTGCACAGAATAATAACAGGAACGTGGTGCAGGCAACTGCAGAGGAAATTGCACTGATTTCAGCAGCTACCGGCATAGATGAAGGAAATATAAGTATTGTGGCATATGAAGTACCACAGTTTGTAGAAAAGACAGAAACATCCAGGGAACTTTCAGATTATCTTATGATAATCCTTGCAGTTCTTATTATTGCCCTGCTTATATTTGTTGTACTCCGTGGCACAGCTCCTGTAAAGGCAGCAGACGAAGAGCCGGAGCTTTCAGTAGAACAGCTTTTAGCTACAACTAAAGAGAACCAGTCACTTGATGATATAGAATTTAGCGAGAAGTCAGAAACAAGGAAGATGATTGAAAAGTTTGTTGATGAGAACCCTGAAGCGGTTGCACAGCTTTTAAGGAACTGGCTTAATGAGGACTGGAATTAAAGTGAAAGGCGGGATAAGCAAATGGCAAAGGAGAGTATCAGCGGGGTGCAGAAAGCAGCAATACTGCTTATTGCACTCGGGCCTGACAAATCTGCAAATGTATTTAAGCATTTAAAAGAAGATGAAATAGAACAGCTTACCCTTGAAATTGCTAATACCAGAAGCGTATCTCCGGCAATAAAGGACTCAATACTTGATGAATTTTATGAGGTCTGCCTTGCCCAGCAGTATATTGCAGAAGGTGGTATTACATATGCCAAGGATTTGCTGGAGAAAGCACTTGGTGCAGAACGTGCAAAGGATGTTATTGGAAAGCTTACAGCTTCACTCCAGGTAAGGCCGTTTGAATTTGTACGTAAAACGGATGCTTCACAGCTTTTGAACTTTATACAGGATGAACATCCGCAGACAATCGCCCTGATATTGTCATATCTTTCACCAGGGCAGGCATCAGCAATTATATCGGCACTTGCACCAGAGAAACAGACAGATGTTGCAAAACGTATAGCACAGATGGACAGGACTTCACCTGATGTTATAAAAGAGGTAGAGAAGGTATTGGAACAGAAACTTGCTTCACTTGTAAACCAGGACTACACAATCGTCGGTGGTGTAGATTCTATCGTAGAGATATTAAATACTGTAGACCGCGGTACAGAAAAGCATATTATGGAAAGCCTTGAAATTGAAGACCCAGAACTTGCTGATGAAATCCGTAAGAAGATGTTTGTATTCGAGGATATCCTTTCACTGGACGACAGGTCTGTACAGCGTGTATTGCGTGAAGTTGACAACAACGAGCTTGCAGTTGCACTTAAAGGCTCTAATGAAGAAGTGCAGAACCTTATATTTAACAACCTTTCAAAGCGCCTTGCTACAATGATTAAAGAAGATATGGACTTTATGGGTCCTGTACGTCTTAAAGATGTTGAAGAAGCACAGCAGAAGATTGTTAATATTATACGTAAGCTTGAAGACTCTGCTGAGATTATTATCTCAAGAGGTGGAGGTGACGAGATAGTTGTCTAATCTTATAAAGTCTGTGTATTTTAATAATACAAATGAAGGCAGGAATTGTGTAATTGATTCTGACAGCCGTATAGAGGAATTTATACCAAATATATATTCACAGCCGGACGTGGAAGCAGGGGAATACCAGTTCAGGCAGTTAGCAGATATAAGCGGAAGTGCAGAAGCAGGCTTTACAGACGGGCTTAATGTAATAAATATGGCAGAAGTCCTTGACGGGGAAAGACAGAAACTTTCAGAGGAAACTGCGGCACAGAGTGAAGAACTTTTAAGCCAGGCAAGGGCACAGGCAGATGAAATTATAGCCAGTGCCAATGCGGAGGCAGAAAACATACGTAAAGAGGCTTATGAAGAAGGCAGGGCACAGGGGATTGCAGAAGGACAGGATTATGCCAGGCAGGTACTAAAAGAGCAGGAAGGTGCATTAAGGCAGGAATATGAAGAGAGGTTAATGGAGCTGCGTAAACAGGAAAAAGAACTTGAACCACATTTTGCATCTATTGTGGCAGCACTTGTGGAGAAACTTACGGGTGCTGTATGCAAAGGCAAAAAAGATGTTATAGTGCACCTTATAGACAGTGCACTCCATAACCTTGAAAAATCTAAAAGAATAGTGCTGCGTGTATCCAAAGCTGATATAGCCATGGTATCTTCTAAAAGGGGTTATTTTGCAAAGGAATTAAAAGAAGGCACAGAGCTTGAAATAACTGAGGATGCAAGCCTTTCAGCAAACCAGTGCATTATAGAAACTGATAATAAAATTATTGACTGCAGCCTTGATGCACAGCTTGATAACCTGCGTGAACAGATAAAGAAGCTGGCAATGTAGTACATGAGAGAGGGAAGTGCTTTATGGGTATTGATTTATCTAAATATGACATGCTTCTGGGACAGTCATATGAGAAGTACCTTGGCAAAGTGGCAAAAGTTGTAGGCCTTACAGTTGAGTCAATAGGGCCTCTGGCAAGGCTTAATGATTTATGCCATATTATAACAAAGGATACCAGCCATGTTATTAATGCAGAAGTAGTAGGTTTCCGTGATGACAGGGTACTTCTTATGCCATATGGCAAGACAGAAGGTGTAGGGCTTGGAAGCAGGGTAGAGAATACAAATACGCCGCTTGAAGTCCCTGTAGGTGATGAACTCCTGGGGAAGACACTGGACGGCTTAGGATATCCTATAGATGGTTCTGCCTTAAATACAAAAGCGTCCTATCCTGTTGATGCACAGCCGCCTGACCCTTTAAAGAGAAAGATAATAGATGAAGTCCTTCCTTTAGGCGTAAAAGCAGTAGACGGCCTTATAACGGTCGGCAAAGGCCAGCGTATTGGCATATTTGCAGGAAGCGGTGTTGGCAAAAGCACGCTTATGGGGATGTTTGCAAGAAATACAAAAGCAGATATAAATGTTATAGCCCTTATAGGGGAGCGTGGCAGGGAAGTAAGGGAGTTTATAGAAAGGGATTTAGGCCCTGAGGGCATGAAAAGGTCGGTAGTAGTGGTTGCCACATCAGACAAACCGGCACTTATCCGTAAAAAAGCTGCCATGACAGCTACAGCAGTAGCAGAATATTTCAGGGACCAGGGCAAAGATGTACTTCTTATGATGGATTCACTTACACGTTTTTCAATGGCACAGAGGGAAATAGGGCTTGCATCAGGTGAGCCGCCTGTTTCAAGGGGTTATCCCCCAAGTGTGTATTCAGAGATGCCTAAACTTTTAGAGAGGGCAGGATGTTCTGACACAGGTTCAATTACCGGCCTTTATACTGTACTTGTTGACGGGGATGATTTCAATGAGCCAATTACAGATACAGCAAGAAGCATTTTAGACGGGCATATAGTGCTGGACAGGAAAATTGCACAGAAGAACCATTACCCGGCTATAGATGTACTGCAGAGTATTTCCCGTGTAATGGGCAGCATTGCCACCAGGGAACATAAAAAAGCAAGCGGGGTGCTGAACAATGTGCTTGCTACATACTCTGAAGCAGAAGATTTAGTAAATATTGGTGCATATAAACCAGGCTCTAATAAAAATATTGATTATGCACTTTCTAAAATAGATGCAGTTAATGAGTTTTTGATGCAGGATGTATATGAAAAAGCAGATTTTGAAGAAACAGTCAGTAATTTAAGGGCTATTTTTGAAGAAAACCAGGCACAGGGTTAATTAATATGGCGAAGTTTATTTTCAAGATGGAAAGCATATTGTCTATAAAAACAAAGCTTGAAGACCAGGCAAAGGCTGAATATGGCATTGAAGTTATGAAACTGCGTGAGGAAGAACACAAACTCATGCTTCTTGAAAACAGGAAGCATGGTTTTGAGCAGCAGCTTCTGGAAGCAGTAAACGGCAGGCTTGTTATATTAAGCATAAGAAGGCTTGAGGACAGTGTTGAAAATTTAAAATATAATATAAAACTCCAGATTGTTGTAATCAGGCAGCAGGAGGGAAGAGTTGCGAAGGCGCGTGCAAAGCTGGATAATGCCATGAAAGAAAGAAAAATATATGAGAAATTAAAAGAAAAGGCATTTGAAGAATTTAAAGCAGAAATAAATGCTGCAGAGCAGAAGGAAATTGACCAGCTTGTAAGTTTCCGGTTCCGGAGCGCCGGGGAAAGCGAGGATTAAACACAATGGCAAAAAAAGACAAGGTAAAAGAAAATGAAGGCGGAGGAAGTAAGTTAGTCAATGCACTTATTGTATTAGTTATTATTTTAGTCTGGCTTGCAGTCTTTGCTTTTCTTATAAAACTTGATGTTGGGGGGATTGGGAGCAATATACTCTACCCGGTATTAAAAGATGTTCCTGTAGTTAATAAAATTCTTCCAGCACCTTCTGAGGAGATGCAGGCATCAGAGGATAATTATGCTTACACAACACTTAAATCTGCTAATGAACGCATTAAAGAACTGGAAAACCAGCTTGCAGCACAGGGAGGCACTACAGCTGCAAACTCTGATTATATAGCAAACCTTGAAGCACAGGTTAAAAATCTCCAGAAGTATAAAGACCAGATGGATGATTTTGATAAAAAGGTAGAGGAATTTAATGAAAAAATAGTTTTCAATGACAATGCACCTGATATTTCTGAATACAGGGCATATTATGAATCAATAGAGCCTGAAAACGCGGAGAAAATTTACCGCCAGGTAATGCAGCGTGAAAAACAGAATGAAAAAGCCAAAGAACTGGCTACATACTATGCGAATATGGATGCTGCAAAGGCAGCACAGGTGCTTTCAGAAATGAATGAGGATTTAGACCTTATCTGTGATATTTTACAGAATATGACAGAAAAACAGGCAGCCGCCATTATCCAGGAGCTGGACAATGAATATGCTGCACAGATTACCAAAAAGATATCTACTGGCAGTTAAAACCAGGACAGTGGTGTTTACAGCCGCCTGGAAAGCATAAAGGCTGGCTGTTTACATATATATTATTAATTAATTAAGGAGGTGGAATAATGAAGGAAATTAACGCAGTTACACCTGGAAGCCAGGTGTATCCTGCAGTTCCAGGCAGTGGCAGGGCAGCAGGCACAATGAAGGGTGCACAGTCATTTGACAGTTTCTTAAATACCAGCAGCAATGCCAGTACAGTAAACGTAAAGGCAGATACTGCAGGCAAAGTTCCTTCTGCAGATGCAGGCAGCAGCACGCCAAAAACGGCAGATACTGCACAGACAGCAGATGCCAGCAGTACATCACAGCCAGTACAGGATAACAGTACAGAAGTTACAGATACTGGTACAGACAGTGCCACACAGGCAGTTACAGATACAGGGGATAATGCTGTTTCTGAAGCAGGCGGTGCAGTTACAGAAGTAAATAATGTAATTAAAGAAGCTGTAAAGGATATAACAGGGCTTGATGACGAAGCACTTGCAGAAATAATGGAAGTGCTTGGGATGCAGTTTGTGGATTTGCTTGATATGGGCAATTTAAAGCAGTTTGTAATGTATATTAATAATACATCAGATGTAACAGACCTGCTTATGGATGAGTCCATTATGTCACAGTTAAATAACCTTGCAGATGTTATTGCAGATATTGATATTGAAGCAGTAACAGGAATGACAGAAGATAATTTTGCCAGGTTACTGCAGGATATGGCAGACGGGAACATGGCGGCATCAGATGGCAGCTTTTCCAGCCAGGCAGCAGGGCAAGGCACACAGCAGGCAGCAGATATACCTGTTACTGTTGAATATGAAGAAGATGTGCCGGCAGGGCAGAAAGAGGCTGTACAGGCAGAAACAGCAGGCAGTGGCGTGGAAGAATCTGGAAAAGATGCAGCTAAACAAGGCACAGAACAGGCAGGTAATGGCAAGTTCCAGGCTGATGGAGGCGCAGAAGAAGGCACAGGCACTAAAACCATACAGGCACAAGAGAACCAGGGGAGCTTTAAACAGGGTACAGGAAGCCAGACAGATAGTACACTGGCAGAAAGTGCACAGGCAGAAGCAAGGCCTGTACGTGAGGAAACATTTAACGGGCAGGCAGGTTTTATACAGAACATTGCACAGGCAGCAGCAGATGTACAGGAAGGCGCTGTTCCGCAAAAGGTAAATATGCAGACAATG
The DNA here is from genome assembly GCA_910577825.1 of uncultured Lachnospiraceae bacterium. GTDB lineage: Bacteria > Bacillota > Clostridia > Lachnospirales > Lachnospiraceae > Butyribacter. The sequence continues at coordinate 24,435 of CAJTOK010000021.1, forward strand.
ATTAACATTGTAAACCAGGTTGTAGAGCAGATTAAGGTAACAATGGGCAGGGAAACAACAAGTATGCAGTTACAGCTTAATCCTGAAAGCCTTGGCAAAGTGTTAATATCAGTTACAGCAAACCACGGTGTAATGACAGCAAACTTTACAGTACAGTCAGAAGAGGCAAAGGAAGCGCTCCAGAGCCAGATGTTCTCATTACGTGAGGCACTTGAAAGCAGGAACCTTAAAGTAGATGCAGTAGAAGTTGAAGTATCAGACTTTGCATTTTCACAAAGCGGCCAGGCAGATGCACAGGACCAGAAAGAGTTTGAAAAAGGAAGCGGAAGGCGTTTCAGGTTTGATGCTGGCGGTTCTGGTGAAGAAGAGGGCACAGACACAGATGTATCTGGAAAACAGGGCACACAAAGGCTTGATATGGGAAGCAGCATAGACTTTACAGCATAACAGAAATGAAGGGAGGAATAAAATGGGACCAATAGCAGACGTAGTTGATGGCAAAGTAAACATATCTGAAAGTTCACAGGATAAAGAAAGAAAAGTTGGTTCACAGCTTGGCAAAGATGATTTCCTGTTACTTCTTGTAACGCAGATGAAATACCAGGACCCATTACAGCCAACAGATAATACAGAATATGTAACACAGCTTGCACAGTTCTCAGAACTTGAATATATGCAGAACATGATGGACATAACACAGCATACATCAGCATTTACGCTTGTTGGAAAGTACGCATATGCAGAGAGCACCTCTTTAACCGGCACTACCCAGAAAGAAGAAGGTGTAGTTGATTTTGTAACCATGAAAGATGGTGAAGCTTATGTTACGATAAACGGCGTGGAATTTAAATATGATGATGTTGTTGAAGTAAGGGATGAAATGTTTGTTATCCAGCAGAAGATGCCATCAGTCAAAGAACAGGTAATTACATACCTGCACCATGATTCACAGGATGTTGTAATAGAAGGCGTATCACTTGGTGAAGATGAGTACCAGGCAACAAGCATGGGCATTGTAATTGTTGATTCAGACAAAAAACCAGTATTAACTGTAAGTCCTGAGAATTTATCATACAAAGACGGCAAGCTTACAATCAGTAAGAAGGTATTCCAGAAACTTGACGCAGGTACATATGGCATAGCATTTGCATTTGATGACCCTAACAAGTCTGTAAGTTATGATGATGTAACACTTGTAGTAAAGGGAATTAAACCAGCCGGTTCTACAGAAGGCGGCGGAGAGAATACAGAAGGCTCTGGCGGTACTACAGAAGGCTCTGGCGGTACTACAGAAGGCGGCGGAGAGAATACAGAAGGCTCTGGCGGTACTACAGAAGGCACAGAGGGCGCTGGCACAGGCACAGAAGGGGCAGGTACAGTAACTGCATAATAGCTTTGGAAATGAGGTGAATGGCTATGAATAAACTTAATGAAAATTATTCATCAATAAACCAGATGGCTAACAGGCTTTTAAGCAGCCAGAAGGCGGATAATACCCATTCCACAGAACCGGAGCTTTCATTCCAGGAAATATTAAACAATACACAGTCTGGAAAGACAGAAGGTTTAAAATTTTCTAAGCACGCTAACCAGAGGCTTGCTACAAGGAATATTAATCTGTCTGCGGAGCAGATGGAACGTCTGGAAAATGGTACTACGAAGGCACGTGAGAAAGGAATCCGGGAGTCTTTGGTAATGGTTGATAATATGGCATTTATAGTAAATGTCAGGAATAATACAGTGATTACAGCAGTGGGTGATTCTGCAGACGCTATATTTACCAATATAGACGGGGCAGTAATAGGGTGAAATGTATTATTAAATGTTATTTAGCTAAAATGGAAATACTTGGCGCTGGACCTCACAAGGAAGCGCAGAACTTTGAATGGCAGATAAGTTTGGGTATTCCTGTATGATTAAGGAGGAAAAAAATTATGATGAGATCACTTTACTCTGGTGTTGCAGGTCTTAGGACACACCAGACAAGAATGGATGTTATAGGTAATAACATTGCAAACGTAAACACAGTAGGTTTTAAAGGAAGCAGCGCAAACTTTGCGGATACTTTTTACCAGACAACATCACCAGCAACAGGGCCGGATGCTGCAACAGCAGCTGCAGGTTCCAATGCAAAACAGATAGGTCTTGGTTCACAGGTAGCAGCAATCACAACAAATATTACAGAACCGGGTGGAACATCCTCGACAAACAGGGCTCTTGATATTGCCATTAAAGATGAGTCATTCCTTGTCGTAAAATCAGGTGGCGCTACATATTTCTCAAAAGCAGGTTCGCTTAACGTAGATACCAATGGTACACTTTATTCAACAATCAACAATGCCACAGTACAGGGCTGGATGGCAGATGACGAAGGGCATGTAAGAAAGGATGTAGTAAGGGACCTTACAGTAATGTCAGCAGATAATCTTTACTATCCGCCTACAGCAACAACTAATGTTACATTAAAGGGTAATATAGATAAAGCTGATAAAGACCTTGTAGCAATAACAGGAGAAGACGGTGGTGTTACAATAGATAACGGCCTTGTTGCAACAGTAAGTTTTTATGATAAGCTTGGTGCGTTGTATACAGCTAAACTTCTTATAGTAAAAGCAGCCCAGGACGGTGAAGCTATAGAAGGGCCAAATGATACAACTATTGAACAGTCATCATATAATATGTATATTGGTGATGTTATGGATGAAGAAGGTAACTCTATTTTTGTAAAAGAAGTAACGGACCCTGATACTGGTGCTACAACTTATGCTATAACAGGAGCAACAGTAACCCTCGGGGGCGCTACATACACAGTAAATGAAGATGCTTTGAATGAAGAAACAGGTAAATTTACCAGGCTGGAAGGTGGCGGCGAAAGTGCTGCGACAATTAATTTTAATAAAAAAACAGGTGAGTTTTTAAGTATAACAAATGATGGAATGGCTGATGACTCAACATCAAAATATAAAGGGTCTAATATCGTTTTTAGTATTAATCCAAAAGAGCCTGGCGGGGATAATGCTATTGATGATACATTTGACCAGTATGATCCTGAGTCTGAAACAGGTGGTGTTTTAATTGATGTTTCTGCCCTTACACAGTATTCTTCACCTTCAAACCTTACATATACAAAGGGTGATAAGGAAGAGGCTGCAGGTGCAGGCAATATAGCTGGTTCAATGAAGGGTATTTCCATTGATGAGGACGGTTATATATATGGTTCATATACTAATGGTTCTAAGAAATGCCTTGCACAGATTGCAGTTGCAACTTTCAATAACCCTTCAGGACTTGAAGCAGTTGGTAACAGCCTTTTTGCACAGTCACTTAACTCAGGTACTTTTGACGGCGTAGGCCAGCAGGGAAGCTTTACAGTAGGCGCACTTGAAATGTCTAATGTAGACCTTGCTTCAGAGTTTACAACAATGATTATAACACAGCGTGGTTTCCAGGCAAATTCACGTATTATCACAACAACAGATTCAATGCTTGAGGAACTTGTAAACCTTAAACGTTAATAATTGATTTGTAACAAAGTAATTGCGTTACAGCCCACACACATATTTATTATTGGTAATGGCGTGTTTGGAAATTGTCATAAAAACCAGGCTTTCAGATTTTAGATTTTCAAACACGTCTTACTCTTGTTTCACATTGCAAATGATAAAAGAAAGAAATGGTTTTATTATTAAATAAAAGGGCAGGGAGAAAGGGGGAGGAATTTTTTATGATTGATGTTACCAGGCTTAATGGTTCTGGGGTTACAATTAATTCAGATTTGATTGAGATGGTTGAAGAAACACCCGATACGGTTATCACGCTGACCACCGGGAAAAAAATAATTGTAAAAGAAAGTAGACAGAACGTGAAAAATTTAGTAAAATTGTTTAAGAGAGAATGCAATTCTATAGAGAAGTTATAGAAATTATATATATACCAGAAAGGATTTCAAGCTGGTATAGCCTCTGGCAGGATTGCAGAAGTACGCAATGTGTGCTTTGTAGCAGGAATGCTGGTGGCATTCTTGTGTATATACAAGCTATTGTATATATACTCTTACTATTAAATTATAAGGTGGTGTAAGTTGTGGATATTACAACAATTATAGGAATGATTGTATGTGCTGTCATGGTTGTGCTTGGTATTGTTACTGGTGATGAAGGACCAGCAGCTATGAAGCACTTTGGTGACCCGACATCTGTTATGATTACACTTGGTGGTTCCGTATGCTGTATGATGATGCAGGCAAAAAGCTTTCCGGTATTTATAGCTTCCTTTAAGTCTATGGGGCTTGCAATGAAGGTACATAATATTGACCCTGCTGAGGGAATCAGGAACATTATTAACTTATCTAATGTTGCACGTAAAGAAGGGCTGCTTGCCCTGGAAGAAGCTGCCAATAATATCGAAGATGACTTTTTAAAAAAAGGCATTATGCTTATAGTTGATGGTACTGACCCTGAACTTGTAAGAAATATTATGGACACTGAACTTGGCGCTATAGATGAGAGGCATAACGAGAAAGTCATGTTCTGGGCTAACTGGGGAAGCATGGGTCCTGCCTGGGGTATGATTGGTACTCTTGTAGGTCTTGTAAACATGCTTTACAACATGGAGGATATGTCAAAAATCGGGCCTAACATGGCAGTTGCACTTCTTACTACATTATATGGTTCGCTTCTTTCTAACTGGATATGTATACCTATTTCATTTAAGCTTAAGATGCACAATACTGATGAAATAAAGATGAAAGAAATAATGGTAGAAGGGCTTTTATCAATACAGGCAGGTGAAAACCCACGTGTTATAGAAGAGAAACTTAAATCATTCCTTGCACCAGCTGTACGTGATGCAATGGGCGAAGGCGGCGGGGATGCCGCAGCTGAAGGTGGTGAGGCTTAATGGCAAGGGCAAAGAAGAAAGAAGAGGAAATCAAAACCGATGGCTGGAAAGATACGTTTTCCGACCTTATGAACCTTTTACTCTGTTTCTTCGTACTTTTGTTTTCAATGTCTAATGTAGATGAGGTAAAATATGCAGAGCTTGTCGCATCATTATCTAACAGTTTCAGTATTTTCAGTGGTGGTGCACAGGCTATAGGTGATGGCGTGCTTGTTTCAAGCGGGGCTACACAGCTTAATAACCTTGATGAATACTACTCTGACATGGGAAAAGCAAGTGAATCTGATGTTGAAAATGACCCGCTTGCAGAGTTTGTAGAAGAACTGGAACAGCAGCAGAAGAACAAGACAGAGCAGTTATATAATGAAATTGTGGAACAGACAGAACAGCAGCGTCTTGAAGACTCTGTAGATGTATCAATAGATGACAGTTACCAGTATGTAATGGTTTCACTTAGTGGTGATTTGCTATTTGAATCCGGAAGTGCCGAAATCCCGGACGGGGCAAAGAAAGTCCTTAGCAGGGTTGGTGATATACTAAGGAACTATTCTGGCAAGCTGATAAAAATTGAAGGGCATACAGATAATGTGCCTATAAGCAATGCAGCATATTCAAGCAACCTGTGGCTGTCAACTGCAAGGGCTACAAAAGTCCTGGAATACCTGCAGAATGTTAAAGGCCTGAAACCTAAATACCTTGAAGCGTCAGGGCGTGGTGAAACTATTCCCGTTGCAAGCAATGACAATGCACAGGGCAGGGCCAGGAACAGGCGTGTAGAGATTAAAATATATAGCAATACTCATTAAGGAAAGGTGTGTAAATAATGAAAAAAAATATTTTTAGTGTTATTATTACAGCTTTAACTGTAGTCAATGTTGTTTTAACTGCAATTTTATTCTTTGTTATGATGCCTACATTTAATAAGACCAATAAGCTTATTACACAGGTAGCGTCTATTTTAGACCTGGAAATTTATAACGGGGAGACTGCCCCTGAAGATAACTATAAAGTAAGTGATATAGAATATACTGATGTAGCATTTGAAGCACAGCAGACAGTAAACCTCGGGGCAGGTTCTGACAAGAAAGACCACTATGCACTTTTTGACGGTTTTACAGTCGGGGTTAATAAAACATCAGATGATTACAGCGATTTTAAGACAGAAACAATTACTTCTTACCAGTCAACAATTACTGATATAATACGTAGTGTAATGCAGTCACATACTAATGATACTATTTCAGAAGATGTTATTAAAAAAGAAGCACTTGAACAAATCAGGGAAAAATTTGGGACTAAGTGTATAGTTGAAATTACTTTGAAGAATTTTATGCACCAGTAAACCAATTTGTACTTTAATTTATCCTGGAAATATGTTATTATTAGCTAGTGCCCTGTTTTTACATGGCATAAGAGGAAGTCCAGGCTTCCTGGTATAATAAACCGGATTTTAAGTCCAATTTGTCCGGGTGTGAGGTGAAAAGAATGGGAGATACCTTATCTCAGGAAGAGATAGATAATCTGCTTAATGCGTTAAGTAATGGTGAACTTGATGCTGACCAGCTGAACGAGGCACCTGAAAAGAGTGTCAAGAATTATAATTTTGCAAGACCCTCCAAGTTTTCTAAAGACCATTTAAGGACACTGGAGATTATATTTGAGAATTATGGCCGTCTTTTATCTACAAACCTGCCTGCATATCTGCGTAAAAATATACAGGTGGAGGTACTGAATGCAGAAGCGAATACTTATTCAGAATTTGCTAATGCACTGTCTAACCCGGTACTGCTGGGAGTTGTCAATTTTGCTCCATTAGAGGGCAATATTATAATTGAACTGGCTACAAATATTGGATTTACTATAGTAGACCGTATGCTTGGCGGAGGGGGTGCACCTCTTGCCAAAAGCAGGGAATTTACAGAAATTGAGCTTATTATATTAGAGAAAATCCTTGATATATGTACTAATCTTATGGTTGACCCATGGGAAAGCGTTGTTACAGTTGAACCACGGCTTGAGCGTATTGAAACTAATTCCCAGTTTGCACAGTTTATATCACCAAGTGAAATGACTGCGATTGTAACACTGAGTATTAAGATTGGCTCAGTTGAAGGCCTTATGAATATATGTATTCCATTTGCATGTGTAGAGCCGGTTATTGATAAGTTAAATACAAAATACTGGTATTCAAGCATGAAGCAGCATGATGCAGGTGCATATAGTGAGGATATTGAAGCTATAATTGACAGGGCTAAGATACCTGTAAGGGCTATACTCGGAAGAAGTTCTATTTCTGTAAATGATTTTATAAATATCCAGATTGGTGATATAATTAAACTGAATACAAAAGTAGATGATGAGCTCGATGTTTATGTGGGAAGTATCAGGAAATTTACTGCATTACCGGGTGCAACAATGGATTCGTATGCTGTCCGGGTTACATCAATTATAAGGGAGGAGCAATAAACTATGGATGGAATGTTATCACAAGAAGAAATTGATGCATTGACAGGCGGGAGCGTGGCATCTTCTGATGATACGTCTGGACAGGGGGAAGAATTATTAAGTGAAGCTGAAAGAGATGCGGTTGGTGAGATTGCCAATATTAATATGGGTACTGCAGCAACTACATTGTCTACCCTGTTAAATAATAAAGTTACGATTACTACGCCAAGGGTTTCCTATGTAACTATTAATGAGCTGTCAGAGCAGTATGACAGGCCATGTGTATTTATACATATTTCATATATAGAAGGAATTGATGGCAATAATATTCTTATATTAAAAGAACATGATGTTAAGATTATTACAGACCTTATGATGGGTGGTGATGGTACTAATACTGATGGTGAACTTTCAGAACTCCATCTTAGTGCCATAAGCGAAGCCATGAACCAGATGATGGGTTCAGCGGCAACCTCACTTTCATCAATGCTTGAAAGGAAAGTGGATATAAGCCCTCCGTCAGCAAGCCTTGTAGATTTAAATGATACCATTGATGATGCAGAGATACTTAACTTCCTTGAAGACCAGATAGTACAGGTATCATTTGACATGAAGATTGGCGAGCTGGTAGACAGCCAGATTATGCAGTTATATCCTTGTGATTTTGCAAGGGAACTTTATAATAAATTTATGAATAATACAATGGGCGGCGGCTCTGAAGCCTCTGCGCCAGCACCAGCACCACAGCCGTCCCCAGCTCCTGCACCGCAGCCGGCAGCTGCACCACAGCCAGACCCTGCAATGGCACAGCCTGGCATGATGCAGGGACAGCCAGTGCCAGACCCTTCAATGATGCAGATGCAGCAGCCTGGCATGATGCCGCAGGGAATGATGCAGGGACAGCCAATGATGCAGCAGCCATATATGATGCCAGTACAGAATGTTAATGTACAGACAGCACAGTTCCAGCCATTCAATGCTGGTGTAAGCCCGCTTATGCAGCAGGAAAATATTGACCTTATTATGGATGTGCCACTTGAAGTAACAGTAGAGCTTGGGCGTACTAATAAGTCAATTAAAGAGATACTGGATTTTGCACCAGGTACAATTATAGAGCTTGACAAACTTGCAGGAGAACCAGTAGATGTACTTGTTAATGGAAAGTTTGTTGCTAAAGGTGAGGTAGTTGTTATTGAAGAAAGTTTTGGCATAAGATTAACAGAAATAACAAAATAATATATAAAAAAGCCGGAGGTGTAGATATGAGGATTTTAATAACTGAATTTTCTGCAGCCGCCGGCATTTTTAGGTTCATTGTACTGTTTATAGTTTTTATAGCAGTGCTTGTGCTGGCGTTTTATTTTACAAAATGGTATGCTAATTCAGGACTGGTTAAGAAAGGCTATGGCAATATAAAAATAATTGAATCATACCAGCTGGCTCCAGGCAAAATAATATATATAGTTAAAATTGGCAGCAGGCTTGTTTCAATTATGACATCAAAAGATAATATAGTTAAGCTTGCAGAACTTTCTGAAGGGGATTTGGAATTTAAAGAAACAGAATTAAATAATACATCATTTAAAGACGTTATGGGACAAATGATTAGTAACAGGAAAATGAAAGATGATGATAAAAAAGATGGGAAATAATAGAAAAGACAATACAAATAATATAAAAACCAGGTTAAAACGGATGTATAAGAAACCAGTGTTAAATATTTTTTTAATGCTGTGTGCATGTTTTATTATTTTCAGTGCAGCAAGGCCTTCATATGTATATGCCAGGGGTATTGACTCTACTACACAAAAGGAAATTGACGGGGATGCAGATGTAGACGATAATACACTTGATTTAAATATATCTTCCAATGCAGGAAGTACCAATCTGGAAGCAACTTTACAGATACTTATTATGCTTACCATTTTGTCGCTTGCACCATCAATACTTATAATGGTTACATCATTTACACGTATTATAGTGGTACTGCATTTTATAAGGACTGCGCTTGCTACACAGACTTCTCCGCCTAACCAGGTGCTTGTGGGGCTTGCGCTATTTATTACACTGGCAGTTATGGCACCAGTGTTTACAGAAGTCAATGAGGTGGCTGTACAGCCCTTTATGTCAGGAGAGGTTCTGCAGGAAGATGCTATTGAAGCGGGTACAAAACCTCTTAAAACATTTATGCTTAAACAGACACGTGACAAGGACCTGGAACTTTTTCTTAATATCAATGGAACAGACAGGGAATCTGTGCAAAGTTATGAGGACCTGCCTATTACCGTAATAGTACCTGCATTTATAATAAGTGAATTAAGAACCGCATTTATTATAGGTTTTATATTATACCTGCCTTTTATTGTAATAGATATGGTAGTGGCTTCTACGCTTATGTCAATGGGTATGATGATGCTTCCTCCTACTACAATTTCAATGCCATTTAAGATACTTCTTTTTGTAATGGCAGACGGGTGGAACTTAATAATCGGGCAGCTGGTTGAAACATTTGAGTAAGCAGCCTTATTTTTAAATGGCGGACAGATTTTTTTAGGAGGAGAGATATATGTCAGAAGGAGTAATTATTGATATAGCAAGGGAAGTTGTCTGGGTTATAGTAAGGACAGCCGCCCCGCTTCTGCTTGTTTCACTTGTTATAGGGCTTATAATAAGTATATTCCAGACAATTACCTCAATACAGGAGCAGACACTTACATTTGTCCCAAAATTCCTTGCTATTATGCTTATACTTGTATTATGTGGAAGCTGGATGCTTAATGGAATGGCAGAACTTTTTACAGACCTTGTTTCCAATATACCAGAATACATTAGATAGGTGGGATTTAGGTGAGATTAAGCTTTACAATAGAATACATTGAATTTGCAATGCTTGTCTTTGTAAGAGTTGCTTCAATAGTTTCAGTTACCCCGTTTTTTGGTAATAATTCTGTACCTGTAAAGGTAAAAGCGGCGGTTTCACTTTTTCTTTCAATTATTATTATGAACACAACAGACTATACTAATGTAGATTATGAAGGGCTTTTTGGGTATAGTGCGCTTGTTATGAAAGAAGCAATTACAGGGCTTGTTATAGGCATTGGTTCTGGTTTCTGCCTTTATATACTTAATTATTCAGGACATTTTATAGATATGGAATTGGGCCTTTCAATGGCAATGGAATTTGACCCTGTTTCAAATATACAGTCAACAATTACAGCCAATTTCCTTTCGCACCTTTTTATGCTTCTGTTCCTTGTTTCGGACATGCACTATTTTATAATTGATGCGCTGCATGAATCGTATAAACTTATACCAATAGGCGGGGCTCGCATAGATGCAGGGCTTCTTGATGTTATGGTAAAATATGTGTCAGATTATTTTGTTATAGCAATAAGGGTGGCACTGCCAATATTTACATGTATTTTTATAATAAATGTAATACTTGGTGTACTTGCTAAAGTTGCACCACAGATGAATATGTTTGTAATAGGTATGCAGCTTAAACTTTTTATAGGTCTGTTTATACTGTTTATGGTAATGGGGATGCTGCCTGGCATTGTGGATTTTATATTCCAGGAGATGAGGGAAATTACTGGCATGTTTATGAAAGCGCTTGCCCCATAGCTTAGACTATTGATATTTTTGCATAAATAGGTTATGATATATAAAGTAAATACGAGGTGGGATTTTATGTATTCATTTAAATATGATTTACAGCTTTTTGCTAAAGATGGTGAGGGCGGTGAAAAAACAGAAGAACCTACCGCCAAAAAGCTTTCCGACGCCCGTAAGAAAGGGCAGGCGGCAAAGAGCAGGGAGATAACCACAGCTTCATCACTTTTAATATTTTTTATAGTAGTGAAACTGTTTGTTGGATTTGTTGGGGAACGTTTCCTTATGGGGTACAATTACCTTTATTCAGGCATTACAAAATATACAGATAATGAGTTTACGCTGCAGCTTGCATGTTCACTTATGGGAAGTGTATTCCAGATTATAGTTATTACATTAATCCCATTCCTGGTATTTTCATTTGCCACTGTTTTCATATCTGAACTTGTACAGGTAAAATGGCAGGTTTCATTTGAACCAATGAAACCCAATTTTAATAAATTTAACCCGGTAAGCGGCATGAAACGCCTTTTCTCCAAAGATAAAATTGCAGACCTGGTTATTTCACTTATTAAAATTGCGGTACTTACATATATAGTCTATGACTTTTTAAAAGACAGGTGGGCTATGGTGCTTAACATGTATTCCTATACGCTTTTCCAGGCAATAGAGCTTATAGGCAGTACTGTTATAGATATTGGGATAAGGATTAGCATAATCTTCTTTATAGTGGCTTTAGCGGACTGGCGTTACCGCAAATGGAAGTTCCATGAAGACATGAAGATGACTAAGCAGGAAGTTAAAGATGAATATAAGAACGCAGAAGGTGACCCTAAAGTTAAAAGCCAGCAGAGGGCACGTATGCAGCAGGCGTCACAGAGGCGTATGATGAATGCACTGCCACAGGCAGATGTTGTAATTACAAACCCTACGCACCTTGCTGTTGCAATTCTTTATGATAAAGAGAAATATGAAGCACCAATAGTAGTTGCAAAAGGTGCAGACTTCCTTGCAGCAAAGATAAAAGATGTTGCAAATGAGAATGATATAGAGATAGTGGAGAACAAACCATTAGCAAGGATGTTATACCATAATGTAGATGTAGGCGCACAGATTCCTCCTGAACTTTACCAGATGGTGGCAGAGATTCTTGCTTATGTTTATAATATAAAAGGTAAATTATGAAAGGTATGGTTTTCTGATGAAAAGGCAGGATTTACTTCTTGGATTGTACATATTGGTACCAGTTATATTCCTTATTGTACCAATTCCGACTTTATTACTTGATATATTGATATTATTTAATATAAGCATAGCTATGATTGTACTGTTTAATGCACTTTTCTCAAAGGAAGCGCTTAATATGTCGTCATTCCCTACACTGCTGCTTATGACAACGCTTTTCAGGATGTCACTTAACGTAGGTTCTACAAGGAATATCCTGCTTACAGGCTATGCCGGCAATGTTGTAGAAACATTCGGGCAGTTCGTAGGCGGCGGGAACCTTGTTGTTGGTGTAATTGTATTTATGATACTGGTAATTATCCAGTTCGTTGTTATCAATAAAGGTTCTGAGCGTGTATCAGAAGTTACAGCCAGGTTTACACTTGATGCAATGCCCGGCAAGCAGATGGCAATAGACGCCGATTTAAATACAGGTGCTATTAATGATGAGCAGGCAAAGGAAAGAAGGCAGAAAATACAGGATGAATCATCATTCTTCGGTGCTATGGACGGTGCTACAAAGTATGTTAAGGGAGATGCGATGGCAGGCCTTATCATTACCGTTATAAACTTTGCTGGCGGCCTTGTGCTTGGTGTTGTAATGCAGGGGCTTGAAATTTCAGATGCACTTTCCAAGTATACCATACTTACTATAGGTGACGGGCTTGTAAGCCAGATACCTTCACTTCTTATATCACTTTCAACTGGTATACTTGTTACAAAGGTTTCCAAAGAAGCAGACCTTGGGAATGTGCTTTTAAAACAGCTGTTTTCAATTCCTAAGGTACTCTACATAGTTGGCGGCAGCATGGCTTTTCTTGGAATAGCCACACCGCTGTCAACAATGCTTTGTATTATATATGCAATATTATTTATAGCTGCAGGCAGGGCTATAGAAGCTTCTATGGAGGAAGCTTCTATTGAAGAAGAAGCTGGCGAAGAAGAAGAATCTGCCGAGGAGATAAGGCGTCCGGAGAATGTTGTGTCACTTTTGCAGGTTGACCCTATAGAGCTGGAGTTTGGATATGGCATTATCCCGCTTGCAGACGTAAACCAGGGCGGTGACCTTTTAGACAGGGTTGTTATGATAAGAAGGCAGATTGCCCTTGAACTTGGCTGTGTTGTGCCTATGATACGTTTAAGGGATAATATACAGCTTAACCCTAACCAGTACCTTATTAAGATAAAAGGTGTCCCTGTAAGTGAAGGCGAGATTTTATTTGACCATTATATGGCTATGAACCCGGGATATGTAGAAGAAGAAATTACCGGCATACCTACATTTGAACCGTCTTTCCACCTGCCGGCAATCTGGATTACAGAGTCACAAAGGGAGCGTGCCGAGTCGCTTGGGTATACCGTTGTTGACCCGCCGTCAATTATTGCAACACATCTTACAGAAGTTGTAAGGAACAATATTGACACACTGCTTACAAGGCAGGATGTGCAGAACCTTATCAACAATGTACAGGAGGCCAATACAACACTTGTATCAGAACTTGTACCTAAGCTCCTTGGTGTCGGCGAGATACAGAAAGTTTTACAGAACCTTTTAAGGGAAGGCATTTCTATAAGGGACCTTGTTACAATATTTGAAACACTTGCAGATAATGCAACAACTACAAGGGATACAGATGTGCTTACTGAATATGTGCGCCAGAGTTTAAAGCGTGCTATTTCAAATAAATATTTCCCTTCTAATGAAATGACAAGCGTGGTTACACTTGACCCTAAGATAGAACAGGAGATTATGGGCTCTGTCAAGCAGACCGAGCAGGGCGCATATATAAACCTTGCACCTGAAAAGATGCAGGATATACTAAATTCAGTGAGGGATGAGGTAGAAAAAATGGAAGAACTGGGCAAAAACCCTATTATAGTAACTTCACCTATTGTACGTATGTATTTTAAGAAGATTACATCAGAACAGTTCAGGGACTTAACTGTTATATCATATAATGAGATAGCGCCTGATGTTGAATTACAATCTATAGGGATGGTGACAGTATAGTGATTATTAAGAAATATATTGGAAGAACAGAAGAAGAGGCTATATCGCTTGCCAGAGCAGACCTTGGGGAAGGAATGTCAATTATGAATACCAAGGAAGTAAACCCGCATGGAATATTTAAATTTTTCAGGAAGCCGTCATTTGAGGTTACAGCTGCCATTGATGAAATCCAGAAAGAAGAAAATAAAACAGTTAAAAAAGATGATGAAATGCCAGATTTCGGCAAACTCCAGCAGGCACTTAATGATAAGCAGTTTGCACCAGCACCTGATTCTAAAGCAGCACAGAAAGAAGCTGAAAGGGAGAGGCTTTTAAAGAGCAGCCAGATTCTTGGGGATGAACCAGAAGAAGATAAAGATAAAGAGGACAGCAGCGGTATTGAGCAGAAGCTTAATACATTGCAGGATTTACTTGAAAAACAGATGATAATGAGCAGGGAAGAAGAGAAAGATGAGAAAGAAAGGGTTGTTGACAAAAACCAGGCTTATCTTGATTTAATACGTAAACAGCTTATGCAGAATGAAGTTGAAGAGTCCTATGTAAACCAGATTATAGAAGAGATAGAAGGGACACTGGGGCCTAATTCAACACTTGACAATATACTTGCAGGTGTTTACCAGAAGATTGTATTAAAAATAGGTTCACCACGTCTTATAGACCTTAAAACAAAGTACACAAAGTATATATTCTTTATAGGGCCTACAGGTGTTGGCAAAACAACTACTATTGCAAAAATTGCTTCAATGATGAAGCTTGCCAATAAATCCAATGTTGCACTGGTTACTTCAGACACATACAGGATTGCCGCAATTGAACAGCTTAAAGTTTATGCGAATATACTTGGCATACCGCTTAATGTTGTATATGCAGCAGAAGAGCTTGAAAAGCTTAAAGATGAACAGAACGGGTATGACCTTGTGCTTGTGGATACAGCCGGCCGTTCACATAATAACGAAGAACAGAAAGAGGACATTGTACGGCTGTTAAAAACTGTTCCTGAAAGTGAAAGGGAAATATTCCTTGTATTAAGTGCAACAACAAAGTACCAGGATTTAGTAAGGATAACAAGTGTATATTCAGAGATATGCAGATATAATTTAATCTTTACGAAACTTGATGAAACAGATAAAATAGGAAATATATTTAATATCCATATATTGACAGGAGCACCTCTTTCATATGTTACAGAGGGGCAGAATGTCCCTAATGATATAAGTAAAATTGATGCCCAGAAAATTGCAAAACAGCTTCTTGGAGGAAATAGCTGATGGACCAGGCAGAGCAGTTAAGGAATTTAGTAAAAAAGCAGACCAGGCAGGAGCATCTTGCAAGGGTTATTACTGTTACAAGCGGTAAGGGAGGGGTAGGCAAATCAAATATATCTTTAAACCTGGCCATACAGTTTAGCAGGCTCAGGAAAAAGGTAGTAATACTTGATGCGGATTTCGGGCTTGCTAATATAGAAGTCATGCTTGGCATAAGGCCGCAGTATAACCTGTCGGATGTTATACTAAGGGGCAGGAATGTAAGTGAAATAATTACAAAAGGCCCTGGCAATATAGGCTTTGTATCAGGCGGGTCAGGGATAAATGAACTGGCAAACCTTGATGGCAGCCAGCTCAGGATTCTGGTAAATGCCATGTACCAGCTTGACAGCATAGCAGATATTATAATTATTGATACAGGCGCAGGCATTTCTGACAATGTTATGGAGATGATTTTATCCAGCGCTGAAATACTGCTTGTAGCCACCCCGGAACCGGCATCAATCACAGATGCCTATGTATTGTTAAAAACGCTTAAAACCCAGGATGGTTATAACAGTGATTCATTGAAAATACGCCTGCTTGGCAACAGGACACAGAGCAGGGAAGAAGGAAGGGAGCTTTTTGATAAACTCAATTCCGTAGTCGGGAAGTTCCTTGGAATGGAAATGGATTATATGGGGGCTGTGCCATATGACAGCTGCCTGCAGAAAGCAGTTATGAAACAGCGCCCGGTTTCACTTGCTTTTCCAAATGCGCCTTCTTCCAGGGCAATACAGGAACTTGCCTCCATACTTGAAAAAAGGAGCGGAAGGTGTATAACCCCCCAAGGTAACGGGCTGTCAGGCATATTTACAAAGATACTTAAGAACCATAAAAAGTAAAAGAGGGATGGTATGCTTGAAGAACTTGTAAGCAATGAAAGCAAGGTAATATTTTACAGGTGTCTTTTCCAGCCAGAAAGTGATGATATGGAAAAGAACAGGGTGTGCAGGTGCCAGCTGTATAAAATACTCTCAGATTCAGAGATTATTGCTGCCTGCAATGATAATGGTGAAGAGGAGGAAGCACTTAAAAAACATGAGTGCTATATCCTTGATATATATAACCTGAATAAAGTCTACAGATGCAATGCGTACTATATCCAGGGAAGCAGTGAAAACGGGTACAGGTATTATACAGTACAGATAGTTTCGCCTGTGCAGAGGGTACAGAGGCGGCGTTACCAGAGATACCCGTGCCATTCGCTTTTTGCATATTCTGTTTTACAGGAAGAACAGGTACATGACATTATTAATAAAGAATGGGAAGAAGTAAAAAAAAGCCTGGCAGGCCTTTCCGGGTTTAAACAGGAGGCACTGGCTGATATAAGCGGCGGTGGCATAAGGTTTACTTCTAAACAGTTGCTGGAAAAAGGGGAATATCTGTTCTGTGTCCTTAATTTCGGGGGATATAATAATAAAAAAGCTTTTCCTGTAATATGCGAAGTAGTATATTCAGGGCAGTTTGTAAACATAAAAGATGTTTTTGACATAAGGCTTAAATATCTTGGGATAACAGAACAGCAGCGGGAACAGATAATACATTTTGGTTTCTGGCTTGAAAGACAGGGAATATAGAAAATACGGACCGGGAGGCTATAGAATGAAAAATATTTTGATTGTTGATGATTCTGCACTTATGAGAAGAACAATATCTGATATAATAAATTCAGATGAGGAATTACATAATGACAAGTATGCAGTAAATGGTGAAGATGCCTTGAGGATACTGGATGCTGCCGGAAAATTTGATGCCATAGTTCTGGATATCAATATGCCTAAGATGAATGGCATTGAATTTTTAAGGGAGCTTAATAAACGCGGGCGCAAGGAAAAGGTTGTTATTGTAAGCACAATAGCAAGGGAAGGTGCAAGGGAAACCATACAGGCACTTGAACTGGGTGCATTTGACTTTATAACCAAGCCTGACAGCCTTTCAGAAGCAAAAGGCCCGTCATTTAGCCAGAGGCTTGTTGAGATGCTGTATGCGGCTATAGGGCTCCGTACTTCAGAAACTTCAAATGAGGATGTAAAGAAAAAGCTGCGTTCTTATATTGCAAAACCGGCAGGCAGCTGTACAGGGACAGTCCCAAAGAGAACAACAGACAGCAGTGCCATGCGTGTAGCCCCAGGCGGCATTTCTGACAGGACTAACCACTCTAAAGGGCCGGCCGTCAAGGCTGCAAAGAAACTTGTAGCGCTTGCATGTTCTACAGGCGGGCCTAAGGCACTCCAGTATGTAATACCATTCCTGCCGCCAAACCTTGACGCACCAGTCCTTATTGTGCAGCATATGCCAGAAGGGTTTACATCATCTTTAAGCAAAAGGCTTGATGAACTTAGCAAGATTACTGTTAAGGAAGCGGCAGACGGTGATATCTTAAAGAAAGGCACTGTCTATATTGCAAAAGGCGGGGCACAGATGCGTCTTGCAGAAAAGAGCAGGAATGAGCATATTGTAACCGTAAGGAAAGAAGCGGCAAGAAACGGGCTTAAACCATGTGCTGACATAATGTATGAGTCTTTAATGGAAACTTCCTTTGATGAAATAACCTGTGTTGTAATGACAGGGATGGGGGCAGACGGCACCCAGGGCATCCTCCAGCTTGAAAAGACCAACAAGGTATACGTTATCGGGCAGGATGCAGAGAGCTGCACAGTGTATGGCATGCCAAAAGCACTTGCTGACACTGGCGCGGTAGACGAAGTAGTTACTTTAAAGGGCATTGCAGATGCTATTACAAAACACGTGGGGGTGTTATAAATGGATGTAAGCCAGTATCTTGAGATTTTTATTGATGAAACAAAAGAACATTTGCAGACTCTTAGCGACCAGCTTATGATACTGGAGCAGGAGCCTGAAAATATGGACACAATTAACGAGATTTTCCGTGCTGCACACTCATTAAAGGGCATGGCAGGTACAATGGGTTATAAACGTATGCAGCGCCTGACCCATGATATGGAGAATGTGTTCCAGGAAGTGAGAAGCGGCAACATGACTGTCAAGTCGGAACTGGTAGATGTGCTGTTCCGCGGCCTTGATGCCCTTGAAGGCTATCTTGCCAATATACTTGAAACTGCTGATGAGGGCACAGAGGATAATGAAGAGATTGTCAATACCCTTAACAGTATTGCAGCCGCTGCAACAGGAAAGGAAGACCCGGTGGCAGCAGCAAAGCCGGCAGAAAAGGCAGCCGGGGGCGGGGAAGCACCAGAAGGCGGTGCCAAATATGCAGGTATACATATCTCAGATTATGAGAAGAATACATTTGACAAGGCAAAGGCACAGGGACAGAATATCTTTGGCGTGACAGTTTACTTACAGGAGTCATGTATCCTTAAAGCAGCAAGGGCATTCCTTGTATTTAAGGCATTAGAGGAACTTGGTGAAGTTATTAAGGCTGTGCCTGATGTACAGGATATTGAGGATGAGAAATTTGAAATGGATTTCAGCCTTATATACTTTACAAAAGAGAGCCTTGAAACAGTAAAAGCAGCAGTTGAGAATGTTTCAGAAGTAAAGGAAGCCATTGTAGGGCCATTTGATGCTGTACTTGATGCTTCCGGGGCTGAAGCACCACAGCCTGCACCTGGACCAGTCCAGGAAGAACCAAAGGAACAGGAGAAGCCAAAAGAACCTGCGCAGCCTGTACAGGCAAAAACAGCTGAAAAACCTGCCGAAGCAGCACAGCCTGCACAGGCAAAGAAGGCAGCAGCAAAGCCTGCTGTAGGGCGTACAGTACGTGTGGATATTGAGAAGCTGGATGTGCTTATGAACCTTGTGAGCGAGCTTATTATAGCCAAGAACGGGCTTGTATCAATAAATTCCACAGAAGAAGACACAAAAAGCGACGCTGCATTTAATGAGCAGATTGAATATCTTGAAAGCGTAACCACAAGCCTCCATGAATCAGTTATGAAGGTAAGGATGGTTCCTATTGAGAATGTAGTAAACCGTTTCCCGCGTATGATAAGGGATTTGAGCAAAAAGCTTAATAAGAAGATGGAACTCCATATGACTGGTGAGGAAACAGAGCTTGACCGTACAGTTATTGATGAAATCGGCGACCCTCTCCAGCACCTTTTAAGAAATTCCGCTGACCACGGGCTTGAGGATAATGAAGAACGTATTGCACTTGGCAAAGAAGAGATAGGTAATATTTACCTTGATGCGTACCAGGATGGCAATAATGTTAATATAGAAGTACGTGATGATGGTGCAGGGATTAATGTTGAAAATGTAAGGAACAAGGCTATTGAAAAGGGGACAATTACAGCTGAACAGGCTGAAAATATGTCTGATAAGGAGATTATTGACCTTCTGTTCAGGCCTAGCTTCTCTACAGCAGAAAAGATTACAGATGTATCAGGCAGGGGCGTAGGGCTCGATGTTGTCAAGACAAAGATTGAAGGGCTTGGCGGGAATATAGAATGTAAGTCTGTTATGGGTGAAGGCAGCAGCTTTATAATAAGGCTTCCGCTTACACTTGCGATTATACAGGCACTTATGGTTGAACTCGGGCCTGAAAAATACGCTATACCATTAGGCAGTATTGAAACAATAGAAGATGTCCTGGTATCTGATATTAAGTATGTACAGACCAAAGAAGTCATTAATTTAAGAGGGACAGTTATCCCGCTTATACGGCTTGACCAGATACTTGATATTGAAGCAAGCAGCAATGAGGTTGAAAGCCTTACAGTTGTAATTGTCAAGAAGAGCAATAAACTTGCAGGCCTTGTTGTTGACAACCTTATCGGGCAGCAGGAAATCGTTATTAAATCAATCGGCAGTTATATTAACTGCAGCAAGATGATAGGCGGTGCTACAATCCTTGGAGATGGCGAAATTGCTTTAATTCTTGAAGTAAATGCACTGGTATAAGGGAGGTAGAAGCAATGGAAGAAATAAGTGACGTACAGAATCTTGAAATAGCTGGTGAAGGCAAGCAGTATATAGTAGTCCGCCTTGGGACAGAGCAGTATGGCATAGATATCAAATATGTTGACAATATTGTAAGGAACCAGAGGATTACAAGAGTACCAAAAGCACAGCATTATTTTAAAGGTGTCATAAACCTGCGTGGTGAAATTATACCTGT
This sequence comes from uncultured Lachnospiraceae bacterium, assembly GCA_910577825.1. Classification (GTDB taxonomy): domain Bacteria; phylum Bacillota; class Clostridia; order Lachnospirales; family Lachnospiraceae; genus Butyribacter. The sequence continues at coordinate 45,037 of CAJTOK010000021.1, forward strand.
AATGAGCCTGCGCCTTAAATTCGGCCTTAAACCTGATGAATATACAAACGCCACACGTATTATTATAATTAAACTTGAACAGCAGTCTGCAATAGGCATAATCGTAGACGAGGTAAAGGAAGTAGTTACATTAACTGGAAATTCCATAGACAAGGCAAATACATCAGACCCGTCAGACCCTCTTATACAGTATCTGAGCGGTGTAGGCAAACACGGCAATGGCCTGATTTCTTTACTTAATATTTCAGCTGTAATTGTTGGCAGGGAAAGTAAAGACGTGGTATAGCTTGTGGCAATTATAACCTGCTACTTAGACCAGAGGTGATAGTGTGAAAAATATATCTAAGGCAGCAAAAAACACTACCTAAGATATATTAAATTCACACAGGAAAAATGCAAAACCAGCATTTTTCATCACTATCCGCCTAAAGGCGGCATGGGGGGATTATTATGCAAAAACCAGATAGTGAAATTTTAGAATTAGATGTCCTGACAGAGATTGGCAATATAGGTGCCGGCAATGCAACTACTGCATTGTCACAGCTGATTAATGCACGTATTGACATGAATGTGCCTAATGTTGCAATGCTTGAGTTCAGTGAGCTTGCAGAAATTATAGGCGGTGCAGAAACTTTAGTTGCAGGCATTTTACTTTCCCTTGAGGGTGATGTTGATGGCATGATGCTGTTTGTGCTTGAAAGTTCAGCAGCACATATGCTTGTAAACCAGCTTATGGGATGCGGGCAGCCGCCATCACCTTCTACAGGAGGGTTTAATGAGATAGAAGAGTCTGCATTAAAAGAAATCGGGAATATCATTGCGGGTTCTTATTTATCATCTATTTCTTCCCTGACTAATATGCTTATTACTTCATCAGTGCCATATCTTGCAGTAGATATGGCAGGAGCCATATTAAGCGTCCCCGCCATTGAGTTTGGCAAGATGGGGGATAAGGCATTATTGATAGAGTCAAGGTTTAAAGACTTGGATGTAGATATAAGCGGCTATTTTATACTTATACCTACCATTGAGTCATACAAGAAGATGCTTCATTCACTTGGAATGTAGCATACTATATAAGTATAGGGGTATAGGTGATGAGAAATGGCAAATATGATTAAAGTCGGGATGGCAGATTTAAATATATGCCATTCGCCAGATGCAATAACTACACTTGGGCTTGGCTCATGTGTAGGGGTTGCCTTATATGATAAGACCACGAAGATAGCGGGGCTGGTACATGTTATGCTGCCTGACAGTACCAAGGTAAGGCAGAACCAGAATAAAGCCAAATTTGCAGATACAGGGATAGACCAGCTTATACAGATGCTTACAAGGGCAGGTGCGAAAAGGCAGATGCTTACAGCAAAGATTGCAGGCGGTGCCCAGATGTTTGCATTCAGTTCCAATAACGACATGTTAAAAGTGGGGCAGCGGAATGTAGAAGCTGTCAAGGCAAAGCTAAATTCCCTGGGGATACGTATACTGGCAGAAGATACAGGGCTTAATTTTGGGCGTACAGTTGAATTTTACCCCGAAAGCGGGGATTTTGTAATAAAGGCAGTAGGGAAATCAGTAAGGACTATATGATTACATCATGGGAGGCTTTTTTGTGAAAACAGATGTTATTCCAAAAATTATTACCCTGTTTGCAGGAGCAGTAGTGTCTGTTGTATGTATAATAAGGGATATAGAAACAGTTTATGCGTTAAAAGTCCTTTTGGCAACACTGGTAATTTTCTACATAATAGGATGTATTGCAAAAAGGATAATAGGGCAGGTTAAAGATATTAATACAGTTATGAAACATGAGGAAACAGAGCCTGGGCCAGAACAGGAGGATATTGATATCGGGGAGAACATATCCTCTGGCGGATTTGGGAATAATCCATAAAAACCGGTAGAAAGGGTGCAGCTGTTCTATGGATGAAAATAGCAGAAATAGTTTATGGGAAGAATATATACGTACCAGAAATCCTAAAATAAGGGAACAGTTAATTATAGAATATTCAGGGCTTGTTAAAATTGTTGCAGGAAGGCTTGGAATATATCTTGGATATACTGTTGAATATGATGATTTAGCAGGATATGGCATTTTCGGGCTTATAGATGCCATTGATAAGTTTGAGCTGGCTAAAGGTGTTAAATTTGAAACATATGCAAGCCTCCGGATAAGGGGTTCTATACTTGACCAGATAAGAAAAATGGACTGGATACCGAGGACACTCCGCCAGAAGCAGAAGAAGCTTGACCAGGCCATACAGGAATTTGAAACAAAAAACGGACGCAGCGCAACAAATGCAGAACTTGCAAAGGAACTCGGGATATCAGAAGCAGAGCTTGAGGGCCTTATTAACCAGACCCAGATTGCAAGCCTTGTTTCACTTGATGAGTATCTTGAACAGGGCAGCGAAATAAGGGCAGAAGCTGGCAACAAGCCAAGGTTTGAACAGCCTGAGAAGGTAGTTGAGCGCCAGGAGCTTAAACGTATGCTTTCAGAAGCAATAAATGAGCTTAATGAAAATGAACAGAAAGTCATTGCATTTTATTATTTTGAAGAACTGACACTGAAGGAAATCAGTAATATCCTTGGTGTGTCGGAATCACGTGTTTCACAACTGCATACAAAATCATTGAAGAAGATGAAAGAGAAACTGGGGAAGGAAAACATGGGAGTATTTGGAATCTGGAATATATAAGCACAGACATTATTGTTTGTGCTTATGTTACTATTCACGGCTGTGCCGTTTATGTAACATATATATCATATTGTAACAGAAAGAGGGCATTGTGAATGAAAAGAAACGCATTTTTCCAGCTTGTGCACAGGAGTGACGGGGTATACCTTAAATCATACCCTGCTGTTAATGGAGGGCGGCCATTAAAAAATGACGATATTTTAACTTATCTTACTAAAAAGCAGTATAATGAAATAGACCTTTCCCTTATTAAGGAATTTATTGATGCAGCAGCAAAGGAAGCCAATGCTTATGTAAAAATTGATGATGGCACAAGGCTGCCAGAAAATGAATATGCCCTTATTACAACAAGCAGTGACAGGTATATGGCGAAACTCCGGCTTTACCCGCCTTCAAATGAGGGGAAACGTATTAGTAAAAAAGATTTGCTTGACTTAATAAACCAGAATGGTATTAAATATGGCATTATTGAAAAAAATATAGAAATAGCACTTAAAGGCAGGCTTTACTGTACAGACATACTTATAGCAAAAGCACAGCCGCCAGTACAGGGCAGGAATGCAAGCATTGAATATTTCTTTGATGCAGATAAAACAAGTACCCCACATATGTCAGAAGACGGAAGTGTAGATTTCCATAAGCTTGATATGATAGAACGTGTTAAAGAAGGGCAGCTTCTTGCAAGGCTGGTTCCGGAGGAAAGGGGCACTGACGGCACAGATGTGCTTGGAATGCCGTTAAACCCTGCAAAGGTTACACACCTGTCATTAAAGCATGGCAAAAACATACACCTTTCAGATGACAAGCTTGAAATGTATTCAGATGTTTCTGGCAATGTTACCCTTGTAGATGACACAGTTTTTGTTTCAAATGTTTATGAAGTCCCTGCGGACGTAGGCCCTTCAACAGGTGATATTGACTATGACGGAAGTGTTGAGGTTAAAGGCAATGTACTTACAGGATATACTGTAAAGGCAACAGGTGATATAACAGTTAATGGCGCTGTAGAAGGCGCAGTACTGGCTGCAGGCGGCAAAATTGTACTTAAAAGGGGCATACAGGGCATGGGCAAAGGCAATATGCAGGCAAAGGGGGACATTATATCAAACTTTATAGAAAGCTCCAAAGTAACAAGCGGGGGGAGGATTATTACAGATGCCATTATGCACAGTGATGTTGTTTCACAGGACAATGTGCAGGTACACGGCAAAAGAGGGCTTATTGCCGGGGGCAAGATAAGGTCTGCAACAAGGATTGAAACAAAGACCGCAGGTTCATCAATGGGTACACAGACTGACCTTGAAGTTGGCGTTGACCCTACTATGGTTGACCGTTACCATGCAATAGAAAAAGATATAGAGCTTTTAAGTGGTGAGAAAGAGAAGATAATGCAGAACCTGCAGGTTTTACAAAAGAGGCTTAAGACAAAAGGAAAGCTTGATGATGATAAAATGAAGATACTTAAGGCCAACACTGAAAGGATAAAGGAAATTGATGCACAGATAGAATCTGGTACACAGGAATATGAAAGTCTTGGGGCAGAGCTTGAGAAAAATTCAGGCGCTGGCAAAATAATTGTTGAAGATATAGCATATCCTGGTGTAAAATTAACGATATCCAATGTTGTTACCTATATACACACAGAAACCCAGCACAGTGCATTTGTACGTGAAGGGGCGGACATACGTATAAAGGGCATATAAAAGAAAGGGGGATGCTATATGTCTTTAACGATTGATTACCTTGCAATGCCGCCAAAGTCCCAGGAAGTGTCCCAGATACAGACAGGCGAGCAGACACGGATAAACCAGGAACAGCAGGAAGTTGCCACACAATTCCAGAATACTATAAGACAGCAGTCCGAAACAGCAGTACGCCGCGCGGACGTGGACAATGACGAGCTGAAAAACGAAGAACGTAATAATGGCAAAAAGAAGAAAAAACAGGGAAATAAAGCCTCTAAAAAAGAAGAGGAAGAAGAAGCAAAGAAAAAAGAAAGGGCAGTGACCCCGTTCCGTGGAGGGCTTTTTGATATGAAGATATAATTTATCTTATTCCCAATGTTAATTAAGATGAATGGAGAAATACAATGGCAATTTTAGAAGCAGTAATGGTTATAACCGGGCTTTTAGCAGTCTTTTTAAGCTTTAAGGCATCAGACAATAATAACACGGGCAGTACAGATAAGGGTGCAGATACTGCAGAAGGGGTTAAAAATATTTCAGAGGAAGCAAGGAAGGCCCTGGAAAAGTTTGGTGAAGAGATACAATCAAATGCAGATGAAGTTTTAAACAATACAAATGATAAACTTGGCACTATATTAAATGAGAAAATAATGGGGCTTAGCGAGTATTCAGGCCAGATTCTGGATAAAATGGAAAAAAACCATTCAGAAACTGTCTTTTTATATGACATGCTTAATGAAAAAGAAAAGGAAATCAAGGAATTAGTACATGATATTGATGTAATAAAAGCTGAAATAAGGGATGAACTTGCAAAAGAATACCAGGAACACAGAAAACGTATTGAAGAAACAGAAGTTTATAAGACAGCTGGCACAGATAAAGCAGCGTCAGGGCCGGATGCCGGAGATAACGGGATTCCAGATGAATTATTATACGCAAACCCTGGCAGCATGGAAGAAACACAGGATACAACACATGCTTCAATGTATGATGCCGAGATAGCAAAGATTGAAGAACAGGAAAGACACGAAAAGTCCCTGCGCAGGCTTTATGGCAATATGGGGATAAGTGGTATAGAGGCAGCAGCAATAGAAGCAGGGATTGAACATGTCAACCATAATGATGAAATCATTTCACTTCATAAAAAGGGGCATACTGTACTTGAAATATCTAAAATGCTTGATATAGGACAGGGCGAAGTAAAACTGGTAATAGATATGTACAAGGCAAGCTGATAATTAAGAAAGGAAATGTATAAATAAAATGAACAAAAAGTCATTTTTAAGAGGATTTGGAACAGGGATTTTATTTGCAGCAATAATACTTGGAATATCATTTTCCATAAGGACATCAGAATCAGCAACAATAACACGTGCCAAAAAACTTGGAATGGTATTTGAAAGCAATAATAAAAAGGCGGTAGCAGCAAATACAGAAGAACCAGTGGAAACAGGGAAGCCAGAAGCATCAAAAAGCCCTGGTGTTACAGAAACACCAGCGGCAAGTAAAAAGCCAGCTGCCACAGAAACACCAGCAGCAAGCAAAAAGCCAGCCACAAGCAAAAAGCCAGCTGCCACAGAAACACCAGCGGCAAAGGCAACAAAAAAACCATCATCTTCCAAAAAGCCTTCTGGCGGGGATATCAACAAGAAATTTAACGATGAGAAGAATAATTTTAAGAAAGACATTGAAGCAGACAAGAAACAGCTTACAATAAATGATGGTGACTGGGCAGGCAAAGTAAGCAAAGAGCTGGAAGATATGGGTATAATAGATGACGCAGCAGCATTTGACAAGTATCTTATAGATAATGGCTACAGCGGTGTAATAAATTCAGGCACTTATGATGTATCACCAGATGATACATACCATGACATTGCAGAAAAAATAACATCACGTTTCAGGTAAACTGCCATGCAGTTATGGAGGTTAAAATGGAATTCAGGCCATGTATTGACATACATAATGGTTCAGTTAAACAGATAGTCGGGTCAAGCCTTAAAGATACAGGCAGCACTGCTGTAGATAATTTTGTATCCATGGCAGATGCAGCTTACTATGCCAGCATGTATAAGCAGGACGGGCTTAAGGGAGGGCATATAATAATACTTAACCCGCCGGGAAGCCCGTATTACGAAGCAGACATGGCACAGGCAGCAAAAGCGCTGGAAGCATTTAACGGCGGGATGCAGGCAGGCGGCGGCATCACATCTGGCAATGCGGTGCAGTTCCTTGATATGGGGGCATCACATGTAATAGTAACATCATATGTATTCAGGGACGGCATTATAGACTATGCCAGGCTTAAAGAACTTTCTGCAATTACAGGGAAAAAAAGGCTTGTGCTTGACCTTAGCTGCCGTTATACAGATAACGGGTATTATATAGTAACAGACAGGTGGCAGAAAACTACAAAGGAAAAACTTAACGGAAGCCTTCTTAAAAAGCTTGGTGCATACTGTGACGAATTTCTTGTACATGCAGTTGATGTTGAGGGCAGGGCATCTGGCATAGAAAAAGATGTTATAAAAATAATTGCGGGATGCAGCAATAAAGTAACATATGCAGGCGGCATACATTCACTTGAGGATATCACCTATATAGAAAAGCATGGCAGTGGAAATGTTAATTTCACCGTGGGAAGTGCACTGGACTTATTTGGCGGCAGTATCCCATACAATATTTTAAAGAAATACAGGGCATTATAACTTTTATATTATATTTTACAAGGCCAGTATATATGCTGGCCTTTTTTGTGTGCAGAAACCTGTCCCCTTCCATTTTATATGAAAAGTGTAAAAAATAACGTAATAAAAATGTAACAAAGTTGTATCAAACTTTTATAATATATACAAATATTGTTAAAATCTGTATATAATACAAAAAAACGCCTAAAAATTAAATAAATTTTTATATATATTGCATAAAAAATTGTGCCGGCAAAATATTACTTTTTATGCAGCAGAACAAAAAATAACATAAGGGGTTGAAATATTTAAAAAATATGTTATAATTGTTACATAAATATTAAGGAAGAATTTAAAAAATGTTTCAACAGGGATTTGGAACAAGGAGGTTGTTTATGAAATTAAAAAGATTTGCGGTGCTGGCACTTATGTTTACAACTGCTTCAGGATTTACCATGGAGCCATTGCAGACAGTTACAGCAGTTGCAAGTGCGGTAGTTTCTGAAGGGCCGGCTTTAAGTGATGATGGCACAATACCTTATACAGACGCAGGCACAGGTGTGGACACAGACACCAGCAATATTACTGCAGATGCCACAGATGAAAAAGCAGGCAGCGGAGTAAATAATGCAGGCAGTAATACTAATATGGAAGCTTCAGACAATACAGAGTCCAAAACTGCCAAATCAAAGAAAAGCAAAAAAACTAAAAAGAATAAAAAAATAAAAAAGAATACAAAAACCAAAAAAAATACAAACCGTAAAGCTGCAAAGAATACAAGAAATTATACAAAAGCAGATTTAAGGCTTATGTCAAGCATAATTAACTCTGAAGCAGGAGATGAGCCATACCAGGGCAAACTTGCTGTAGGGATAGTAGTTATGAACCGTGTTAAGTCAAAAGTATTCCCAAATACATTAAAAGGTGTTATATACCAGCCTGGGCAGTTTTCACCAGTAAGGAACGGCTCACTCAGAAAGATGTTTTCGGCATATGACTCAGGCAGGACTAAGTCAAGACAGTGGAAAAGCTGCATAAGCGCCGCCAGAAAGGTTTTAAATGGCCAGCGTACTATATTATACAGGGGAAAAGAAAAAAACATGAAAGGTTTCCACTTCTTCAGTATGAAATTAAGCGGTGCGCGTTTCAGTCTTGGCGGACATAAATTTAAATAAATATACAATTCTAAAGCGGAAGTTTTTGTTACAATGGGCAGATTGGAAGAGTCTGCTCTTTTTTATTAATATAAAGGCTGCACAGGATAACCGCATAAAATAAATATTTTATAAAACCAAATAATATATAAAAATTTTTCATTTTCAAGAACTGTATATTCCTGGTATAATCTTTAATAAAGATTATACCAGGAGGAAAATTATGGCACGTAAATCAGGAAAAATTGGGGATATACAGGAAACATTAAAAGATTACAACATTGGTATAAGAGATATTGGAAACAATGATGTTTTTATACACAGTCTTTCAAAAGAGGCGGCAAAAGTACCAGATTACAGGCATCCTTCTTATGTAAAACACAAACTGCAGGATATACTTTCCATATGTATCCTGGGGTTTCTTGCAGACTGCAATGAATGGGAAGAAATAGCAGATTTTGCACGCCAGAAAGAAAAGTGGCTTAAAAAATACCTGGAACTTCCTAATGGTGTACCATCTTCTGA
>CAJTOK010000022.1 GCA_910577825.1 uncultured Lachnospiraceae bacterium
TTCGCCGTCCGGCGTTCCTATTTCCGCTATTTCCTCTGTGTTGTATCCGTATGAGGGCATACCGAAAACCCACTTGTACTCCATTTTTTCCCTGTCAAAAGTCAAACCTCTATATTTCATCTGCTGCCTCCTCTGAATCCTCGCACTCGACAACGCCAAAATGATAACCGCAACTGCTACAGTCTGCCGTTCCGTCTGCCCTGTATCTGCTGATAACCTCTCCGCATTTCGGGCAGTATGAAATATTGTCTGTGTCGGTTATTCCGCTGATAAATCCGTACATTTCGCCCCTGCCTTTCCTATAGCTTCACTTCAAGCGGGTACTGTGCCTTTATTTCCCTGTTTCGTGCCACATTCGCCCGTAATAGTTCCTGTGCTTCCTGTACCTCTTTTTCCGTTGGCTTTCTGCCCTGTGCCTTTGCCGTCATTTCCTCAAACCGCTTTATGTCCTGCCTTAATGCCGTATCCGTTGCCGATATGGTATACACCGCCTTACAACGTGGGCATTTCAGATAGTAATATTCAATATCGCCTACCTTTTTCCATTTTGGCTTTGCTTTATTGATTATCCGGCTGCACTTATCGCACTTGATTATTGGCTTGCCTTTTTTCCTCATTCCAAATATCTGCATATCGCTTTCCCTCCGTCCTGTAGTGGGGTGCTACCGCACCCCTTAACAGTTATTCAGTTATCAGTTTGCCGTTTACCTCATAAAAAGCGGAGCGGAAACCTACGTTGCCGTAGGAGTAGGAACGGGGGTTACACAAGCTGAGGGCAGACGCACCCGAATTAGAAGTATTGCTGAAACTCGACCCCCGGATAGGCAACCACTCCCCCTCCGTTGCGTCAAAATACACATAGGTTTTAAGTTCCGATTCTGCCCGATTGTTCGGCACAATCCCCAAATCCTTTAATGCCTGTGGCACTTCCTGTAAATCTATCTTTAAATCAGCTATCCTTGTGCCGTCATATTCCGGCGTGTAGTCCTCTGCTGCTTCCCTGTCCGTTATCGTGATTTCCCCGGCTTCAACCTCTACCCGGACCGGTCCCCTTGCCGTCCTCAACTGCTGCCATGCCTTGCTATCCCTTAACCACCCTGTTAATGCTGCGTCATTGTTCGGGATATACTCTATTACACCGTCTAACAGGCGTAACCCCGCCAACCATTCCCATACATTGCCGTTAAGGTCTGATACGCCGTATATAGTGTTGTCGTGATTCCACGTTATCGGTCCGCTTCCTGTTTTGGAGCGTCCGTATCCGCAACCGTCACAATCTGCCTTTTCCTCTTTGTGGTAGTAATCCGTGCCGTAATCTGTATTGCCATGTGGCATTGTGTCCTTTTCCCGGCTCTGATTCAACAAATATTCCCACTCTACTGCAGTCATTAAATGCCAACCCACGCCCTTTGCAATACAGGCAGATACCGCCGTGTCAAAGTCTACGTTTACTGCCGGGTCAAGCATTGGCAGACTGTACGCCCTGCCTTTAATAATCACGTTCGGATACTTTGAAATGTAAATAGCGTCTGCCGTATGTTCCCCGATTTTGAAAATCGCCGGAGTTTCCGCTGCGTCTTTCGGACGCATGAAACGGCACATAATAGACGGTATCCCCCTATCGTCAAAAATCACTACGTTGTTGTGTTCGGTTGCTTTACTCATTCTGCTTGTCCTCCTTATTTCTTAGAATAGATTGAATGTAACTTTATGCTTCCACGCCTTTTTATGCTCTCTACAGTGTGTAACCCTGTATCAAAGAACGCACAAAAGGTTGTACCGCCTATAACACTGGTTGCAATTATGTATTGCCCTATATCGTGAAACTCGCACCGCTTTGTATTTCTGTATATCACGGTGTATTTTTCCGTCCGGCTTCCTGCCATGCTTACGCCCCTTTCTGCTGCTATCTCAATTTTTCTATCGCCCGTTCCTCTTCCTTTATGCCCTCTGCTGCCTGTACAATCTGCCTGTAATCCTCTTTTAATGCGTCTGCCGTCATTTCCAACAATTCAGGCGGTAAATATCCGTCTACAATCTCGCTTCCTACCATATCAGCCAATTCCCTAGCCTTTTCCTGTAGTTCCTCCTCCATTGTGTACGCCATACTTACACCGTCCTTTGCGCCACATCTGCCCGGTAGGGTGTGCCTCCACGCTTCAACTCATTGTATATAGTTGCCCTGTGGAAACCGATTGTATCAGCAATCACAATTACCCTTGCCCCCTGCTCTGCCATTTTTTCAATTTTCTGCCGGTCCTCATAATTCAACCGCCTATTGCCTTTTCTCACGTTCTTTACACCTCCTACCGTTCAAAAATGAAAAAGGGAATGTGCCAAAAGTCCGTAAACTCTTGACACATTCCCTTACAAAATTGTATAAAAAAAGAAATGCGATAGAGTTTTAATAACTCTTGTCGCATTTCATTTTACAATGAAGCTTTTTATACCCTAAAGCCTGAATAGTAACTTTACAAAGACCCCAAAATGCCGGTTCCTGAATTTTGAGTCCTAGCAGTTAAGCCAGGTGGGCAACCGCATCTGTATCTCTGCCTTCCACTCGCAGGAGGCCTGGCATCAATGACAAAAATGTAGGAATCCCAATCAATAGGTGTAGGTTCAAAATGTCAGGAGTATCGAACACCCCAGGAAATCTTTCTACAATATAGTATATACATTTTTTGTTGAAATTACAACTATAAATTTTTACTTTTTTGGAATATTTGTGTAGGGCATGTTTAAATTTTAAAGCCCTGTCTCCTTTAACCCAAAACCAAAGTAACAATCTGGGATAATTTGTGTATTTATATCCTGTAACATCTTCTCCTGGGAATCTGTTAACAATACATCCTGGTTAATAAATACTGCTTCTATATTCTTATAATCATTGAAATTTTTTTCAAGCCCGTCCATTTCTTCATTATCCATAACCATAATGTATTTCTGGTTATCTGCCTTTATCCCGTACTGGAGCTGTACCATTTCTTTTGTATGCCCTAGAAGGTCATTGTAAATTTCCCTGCTCTTTTTGCCAGTAAAACCAGTCTTATAGTATTTTAAATTTGCCCGCCTGCCTTCAGAATAACCACTTCCATCTGCCCTTTTACCAGTTATAACTGTTTTAAGCCTCTGGTAAGTAACTTCTTCACAAATATTATTCTCATTGTTGGTACATAAAATAAACCTTCTGCTTCCGCCATCTTCATTATTCAAATCCATAACTGCCTGCCCGGTTGTCCCAGAACCTGCAAAGAAATCTAATACAACTGCATTATCTTTATAATATGCTTTTATAAGCTTCTTAACTAATTCCACCGGCTTTGAATAATCAAATTTTTCTCCTAAATTAAGCAATGATAAATCTTTTTTTGCATTATCATTGGAATATTTATTATTAACATACTCTATTGAACTGGTTGCTTTGACCCTTTTGGAATATTCAATTTTAAAACTGCCATCTTTCTTAACAATTTTAGCATTTAAATATGTTTTAGTATATATCCTTGCTGTACCATCAGACTTTCTTTTTATAACAACAAATCCATTTTTATAGCCGAAGTCAAATAATTTTTTACTCCACCTCCATGCCCAGTCTGCCCTTCTGTGGCTTCCGTTTTGCCTTTCCAGCCATTTTTCTTTATCTGAACCTGGATAAAATATTTCCCCGTCTATTTCTATTGGATAATCTAAGGATGCACTATAAGATAAGCTGCCATAATCTAAAGTCTGGTTAAGTTTATATTTACCACGCCTGGCTACATATTCATCTTCATATTTAAACGCATCATCAATATGTTCCTCCATAACAAAAACATCCTGGTCTTTTTTGGTATAAACTAAAATATAATCATGGTTCCTGGCATATGCAGATGTTGTTTTTCCGCTTTTTTTCGTTATCCGGGGCATACAGATTATAAAATTTTCTTCACCAAAAATTTTATCCATTAATAATTTTAACTGTGCCTGTTCATTATCATCTATTGATAAAAAAATCACCCCGTCTTTACTTAATAGTTTATATGCGGCCTTAAGCCTTACAGACATAAACGAAAGCCACATAGAATGCCTGAACAGGTCATCTTCCCCAATATATTCATCTCCATAGACAAAATCTTTATTCCCTGTATTATAGGGCGGGTCAATATATATAAAATTAATTCCCTCCTTATGGGTTTTCTCCAATAACCTGAGCGAATAAATATTATCTCCCTCCAGAAGGAAATTATAATATTCACTTTCTGGATTCCCAATAATTTCTTTATCCTCTTTTTCAGTAAATACAGGGATATGGGTCTTCATTTTAATATCTGCTGCTTCTTCATGTTCTTCCCATACCAGCCCGTATTTTTTTTCTGTAATCTCCTTTTCTATATGATTAATTGCAGACAGGGATTCATCATCACAATATTGTGACTTGATATTTTCTAAAAATTGCACCATTTCATCTCTTTTAATTTTCGACAGATTAGCCATTTTAATTTCCTTCCTATCTTACTTTCATATTTTTCTGGTGAATCTTATTTAGCTCAAACCATTTATTTGTCTTACAATTCTCACAAACATATAAAAATTTATGCTTCCGGTAATCAGCATTACTGCTTGCCTCAACCAGCTTTAAACGCATACCGCATGACGGGCACAATGGCATACGTGCTCCCAGCAGGCGGGCATACGAATCACGCCTGTTCCATAGTTTTAATTCAGCATCTTTATCAATTTCTAAAATTCCTGTCCCTAAATTCATATGGTACATATAATAAATTGCATTTTGGGATTTTGGTGAAGGCATTTTCATTATCCGGGGTTCTTCAAAAAAACGGGTTTTTATTATATAACCTGGTATAATAATTTCATCTGACAACACATCAAAAAACACCCTGGTATATATATCACATGCGTTATTAAATTCCTCCCTCATCAAATTTTGCAGAAATTGTGCCTTGCTGCCTCTGCCTGCTATTTCAGGATTTACTTTCCTTACATAAGTTGTATATTCATAAAAGGAAGTTATTTCTGTATTATCCCTGCAATAATGGGGATACATAAAATAGTCATAAAAATTTTTTATATACCCACATAAAGCGTTATAATCTTCTTCTGTTCTCTGGTCTTTGCTCTTGTGGGCCATATTTTTATAATCCCTGGGCTCCTGCAAAAGGGAAGATTTTATTTCAACAGTAAAAATCCCATTATCTTCAAGAAATTCCCTTGTTTCTGCTGAAATTGCCCCTGAACTATTTCTGCTGTTACTTACATCATTATTTACCCGTCTGGCTGCTTCGCATAGTACAGGCTTACTGGCTGTACTATTAAAAATTATTCCATCAAAGGGGGCATGTCTGTTAAAGCCATCCTTTCTGAATTTATCGTATGATAAATATCTGGCAGCACTATTCTCTGTAAGTATATGTTCAATAACTATCTCTGCCCTCTTTCCCTGTATAGTATTCTTTCTGGTTTCAGAAACAGTCCTGTCATGCTGCCATGTATTGTGTGTATGTCCAACTATGTTTTCGATTTCTTCCATATCTAATTCATCTTTTCCTGGAACTGCACAAACTACCACATCCCCGTATTTCCTATATTCCATATGCCCTCCTGGATTGTGTATTGTTATTCATATCCTTCCATTGATGTACATTCATCAAATTCAAAGAAGAATGTTGTACCTTTCCCTTTTTCGCTCTGTACTGTAAGCACCCCGTCATGTTTTAGTGCTATCTGTTTTGCAATCATCAGTCCAAGCCCCGTTCCTTTTTCATTTTGTTTCAGTTTTGATTTATAAAACTTCTCAAATATATAAGGCAGTTCTTCTTTAGAGATTCCAACCCCTTCATCTGAAATTTTTATATGGAGTTTTTCACTTTTTTTATATATTTCTGTAGTTATATTTCCATTTTCATGTGAGAATTTAACTGCATTATCTATTATAATAAGGAACATCTGCCTAAGACGGACATAATCGCCAAGCATCATACACGGGTCATCTCCAGGGAAATTTTCTTTAAACTGTATATTCTTTTCCTTGCCTATAACCTTTTCACTACGGCTTATATCACCAAATATCTGCATAAGGCTTACCGGCTCTTTTTCAACCTGGAAGTCCGGGTTCTGCATTTTAGACAGTATAAATAAATCGCCTACAAGCCTTTCCATGCTCTGGCATTCAGATAACATGCGCTGGTACATGTCTTCTACCGCATGTTGTTCTGTAATAACCCCGTCATTAAGTGTTTCTGCATATCCACGTATAACTGTAATTGGTGTTCTTAGTTCATGTGATACATTGGCAAAAAAATCCCTTCTGACCTGCTCTAAGCTTTCCCTTTCCTTTTCCGCCTGTCCAAGCTGTTTGGCAAGCCTGTCAAGTGTCGTTTCAATCCTTCCCAGCTGCGTTTCAGGCTTTCTTGGCTTTACCGGGGAATAATCTCCTTTTGAAATCCTGTTTATATTCCTGCTAATCTTTGCAAGTGGTTTTGAAAGGTACTGTGAAAACAGGAATGCAACACCAAATGATACTAAAAATGATAAAAACAGGCTTGATATTATAAGGTAAGTCCCTTTGTCTATACCCATTGTCTGCTTATCAATCATTGACACCATCATAACAACACCGCTTGCTTCCCCTGTGCCTTTATCGAAAACAGGAACGGCAACCCTTAATGCTGCCATGCCGTATATGTCATCATAACTTGAACTTGAGGATATTTTCCCTTCATATGCTTTATATATTACATCATACATATCATCTGTAAGGCTGCCAGAAGCTGTCCCGCTTGTATATTCCTTGTTTAGCGGCCTGCTTGCATTTTCATTGGAAATTATCCACACATCGGTATTTTCTGCACTTTCAATTTCATCAATATATGTACTGTAATTTAAAAATTGTTCAATCTTTCCATTCCTCTCAAACCTTGCTACACGCTTTGCAATCTTTTTGCCCTGTTTTGCAAGGAGTTCTGCATGTGAACGTATATAATTCTGTCTGTATAACCTGATAAATATAATTCCTGTAAGCAGGCTTGTTAGCACAAGCACAAATGTAAAGGATAAATATATTTTCGCTACAACATCATTTTTAACTATAAAAAACCATATCTTTTTAACCTGTAACTTTTTAAGAAACCTGTTCTGCATTTCTTTTATCCTGTTATACATATACTGCACCTTTCTGCCTATACATCATTATCATTTATCTCAAACTTATATCCTACCCCCCATATTGTCTTAATGCTCCATGCCGGATGCTCTACTGTGTCAATCTTTGCACGCAGCCTTTTAATATGGGAATCCACTGTCCTGCTGTCACCATAATAGTCATATCCCCACAGGCTGTCAAGCAGGTTGTCCCTGGTAAATACTTTATTGGGATTGCTTGCAAGTGTCCACATGGTTTCAATTTCCTTCTTGGTAAGCGGGACTTTCTTATCCCCGATTGCAAAAGAATATTCTTCAAGATTTACTGTCATATTATTAATTCTAAGTATTGTATCAGAATTTTCTGATACTTCTGTTGCAACGAACCTGCGTAAAACTGCCCTTAGCCTTGCCATGACCTCACTTGGGCTGAATGGCTTTACTATATAATCATCTGCGCCTATATCCAGCCCCATTATCTTGTCATAATCTTCACCACGTGCAGTAATAAGTATTATTGGCACACTTGATTTCCTGCGTATACCTTTGCATACCTCATAGCCATCTTTTAATGGCATCATAACATCCAGAAGAAGTGCTGCCGGCTTATAACTTTCATAAAGCTTCTCTGCTTCTACACCATTTTTGGCAACAACAGGTTCATACCCTTCCTTTTTTACGTATACAGAAAGGATATCTGTAATGTCTGGATTATCATCTGCAATTAAAATGTACTGCATACAACACCTCATTTCTATAAAATTTTACTTTCTCAATACATGTGCATTATATTTAAATAGTTATTTTTTACGTTTATTAGTATAATATAAAATTGCGGAATAAATATGGCAAAAAAAGTAATTTATATGACACTATTCTGACATCTATATTATTTATTATTTTTAAACAGTATAGTATATGTAAAAATCTTATTTTTACGCATTATCTATACTAAATCCATATTAAGGAGGAAAAAATGCGCAAGATATTACGTATCTGTATGCTGGCCTTGGCGGTTATTTTTGCAGCACTTCCTTGTAACAGGGCTTTTGCATCGTCTGATACTTTTATCAAAACTGCCAGAAGCGTGCCCAGGTATACTAAAAATGCCAATAAGACAGAACCTTTTATAAAAAAGGACAGTACTTCTATTTTAACTGGCACAAGCGATATCCTCACCGTTTTTAAGGTACCTGACGACAGCAGCATCTCATATAAAAGTTCAGATGAATCAATTCTTACTGTTGAACCAGGGGAAGACAACACTTGTGAATACACGGGCATTGGTGTAGGTACTGCTACTATTACAATTAAAATACAAGAACCAGTATTTCTCTTTGTAACTAATACATACACATTAAAGCTGAAAGTAGATGTGACCCCGAAAGCTGTAAGTATAAAATTCAGGAAAACAAAATATAAGCTTAATACAGGGGGAAGCAGGAAACTCCAGTACACACTCCGCCCAAGCATCACAGATGAAGTCCCGAAGTTTGAAAGCTCTGACAATGAGATAGTTTCTGTTTCATCTAAAGGCAAAATATATGCAAAAGCAAAAGGCATAGCATATATTACAGCTACCATATCAAATGGTAACTATGACACATGTAAAATAACTGTTAATTAAATCCAGGGTACCAGACAAAACAATACCACCAGCAGCCGGCATCTGCTGGTGGTATTGTTATACCCTGGAATAACCCATCATATTCATATACTCTGCCAGTGCCTCTTTCCAGCCTTCCATACGGTATTCTCCCATTGAATTAAGCTTCTTGTTTTCAAGGACTGAATACGCTGGCCTTATGGCTGTTTTTTCATTTGTCTGGTATTCATTTGTAGTTACAGACAGCACCTTTACATTTTTACCTGCCTGTTTCATTATTTCACATGCAAACTCATACCAGTTTGTTTCACCTTCACATGTACCATGGTATATGCCATACTGCCCTGATGGTATAATATGAAGTATCATCCTTGCAAGCTCCATTGAAGAAGTAGGTGTGCCATACTGGTCATTGACAACTTTTATAGTGTCCTTTTCATCTGCAAGTTTAAGCATTGTCTTTACAAAATTATTCCCTTCACCATAAAGCCATGCTGTCCTTACTATAAAATGCCTGCTGCAGTTTTTTATAACAGCTTCCTCACCTGCAAGTTTCGTCCTTCCATATACACTCTGGGGGTTTGTTTTATCCTCTTCTGTATATGGCTTCTCTGCATTGCCGTCAAATACATAATCTGTTGATACCTGTACTATCTGTGCACCTGTCTTTTCTGCTGCCATTGCAAGGTTTGCCGGCCCTTTTGCATTAATCCTGCCTGCATTTTCTGCATCTGTTTCACACTTATCAACAGCCGTATGTGCTGCACAGTTTATTATTGTATCCGGCTTATGCGCTGCCACAAACTTTTCTACCTGGCTGTAATCACATATATCAAGGGTATCTGCATCTGTTGGCAGAACTTCTATATCTGTATCTTTTAAAATACTTAAAAGTGAACGTCCGAGCTGCCCGTATGCCCCGGTTATTAGTACCTTTTTCATCTCCATAGCTGTCCCCGTTTCTATAAATTATATTTATTAATTTATTAATAGTGTATGTCAGTATTCTAAGAAAATATCCTCTGAAAAGCCAGGATACTTTTTATCCTTTTCTGCAAGCTTTGGTTCTTCCCCTGCAGGTACTGGCCACTTTATACCAATTACAGGGTCATTCCACATTATCCCTGCCTCTGATGACGGGTCATAAAAGTCTGTGCATTTATACAGAAACTCTGCTGTATCTGACAATACATAAAAGCCATGTGCAAACCCTTCTGGTACATATAACATATTCTTCTTATCTGCGCTTAAAATTACACCAGCCCATTTGCCATATGTATCTGAACCTTTGCGTATATCAACAGCCACATCAAAAACTTCACCGCTAATTACACGCACAAGCTTGCCTTGTGTATGCTCTTTCTGGAAATGAAGCCCCCTTAAAACCCCTTTTGAGGATAATGACTGGTTGTCCTGTACAAATACCATGCCAAGCCCTGCTGCCTTAAAGTCATTATAATTATATGTTTCCATAAAATAGCCCCTTGCGTCGCCACGTACTTCTGGCTGCACATGGTAAAGGCCTTCTATTCCACCATATTTTTCAAATATAAAATTGCCCATAAAAATTACTCCTTTGCCTGCTAATAGCTATACTAATATAACTATATCACTATCATACAGACTTGGCAAACAATTTTCTTCTTTTTGTCTTATTTTCTTCTTTTTTCTTTTTACGTGTACCTGCCGGTTTTGATTCATTACTTGCAGCAGTTTCTGGCATTTCACGCCTTACTTCTTCTAATATCTGCTGCAGTAATTCCATCTGCTTTGCCTGTACCTCCTCCTTTTCCCTCATCATATAATCCATCTCCTTCATAAGTTTTGTACTTACCGTCTCATATATCCGTTTTTCAGATGCTGTTTCATTTTCATCTATAATACGTGAAACCATATGCCTTAACATATTTTCAAACTGCTTCATCTTTTCTTCACTGCTTTTTTTAGATGGTGCTGAAGCACGCCTCCCTGCCTGCAGTGGAACTACATTTTTATCCTGCACTTCTTCCTCCCTTAATACCTGCTGGTTTAATTCTTCCCTTAACTGGTACACCTCCTGCGGGCTCATATCACGTACCCTTGCAATATCAGGCATAAGAAGCTTGATTGCTTTAAGCTGGAAACCCTGCTCCTTTAAATCCTTTATGGCTTTAAGTGCCTGTATATCACTTTCTTTGTAAAACCTGTGTCCTTTCGCATTTCTTTCAATCGGAAGCATTAATTCCTCTTCCCAGTACCTTAATACGTGGTTTTCAACTTCAACCTGCCTGGACGCATCCGAAATACTAAATCTCTTTTCCATACTAATAACCATGCCTTTCCTGCCTTGCCTTGTTTTTTAATCAGCTAAGTATTCATCTACAAACTCTTCAAAAAGTTTGAGGTCTTCCATAGAAGCTGCAGCTTCATCTTGCTGTTCTTTTTGTCCTTCATTTTCAAAATACTCATTCTGGTACTTCTTTTTCTCTTCAGGATACAGGTATTCTTTTTCAAGTTTAGGCTGTAGTACATTCTCAAGGTAATCTGTTATCTGCAGCTTTAAAAGCCTGTACTTTTTGTGTATCTGGAATAACATTTCTGATGTTGCAAGAAGAGCTATAACGGCAACGGCGGACAAGCCTGTTAAGGCATGCCATTCATAAGGCATATGGAAATAAACTCCAAGAAGCAGGCAGGAAGCCAGCACAGCCAGTACAGCCAGAATGCCATAAATACCCACATTCTTCCAGCCTGCAGCTGAAATGCCAAAGAAACGCATATTATACATGCTTTTATCCACCATACATGGTATATTATGTATCTTACGTTCCAGCTTATATGAAGCAGTAATTTTACCTGACAGTACCTTCATATATTTATTCTGGGTGCTTACCATCTGTTCTGCCTGGCAGATAAGCTTATAGTATACTATAGCTGCGATGCTTTTCATCATAATTGTAAGGCAGCCCACAGCCGCCATTGCAAAGACCATGTTATAATCCTGCAAAAACTGTTTCATAGTATTCCTCCATTCTGCATATACTATTTAAACTGCTCACTACAGCTTTCTTTATATTAAATCTTAAATACATAATTTAACAGTAGCCTTTATATACTATATAATTCCATATTCCGGCACAAGTATGCGCAATATCCCTGTTATTGTCCTGTTTCGCCATATTCTGCTGTTTTTTGCCGCCTTAAAATTACATTGCCAGGCATTACATTAAGACTGGATAATTTATATATTTTTTGTTAGAATATACCTTGATGTGCTTTTAAGATATGGTTTTAGAAGAATGGAGGTTACATATGTATAATGAAATTGCATATATATTTAACCAGATGGGCTATGTTCCACTGGAGCTTAATGTAGAAGAACCCCATGTAAATATAAAACTGGTTGAAGACAAGCTGTCTAATGAAGCTGAGGGATATGTTATAGTAACATTAGATGAAACCTCTGGCATAAGGTATACAGAAGAACAGTTCCAGCATATTTCCTGGCAGATAAGGAATTTCCTTGTACACAAGGGCTGTAAACTTTACCACTTTTTATATATTTTTATCAGTAATAATCCCGCGCCCCCTTTTAACCTTCAAAATACTGGCGGTTCATTGTGGCGTATAATGCCATCAGACAGGAAGCTTGTAATATATGGGGATACACTTCCTATGTATATGGGGCTTAAAAAACCTGTAGAGGAATTTCTTATGCCTGGAAGCCCGTCTGCTAATACAATACATAATAAAGCAGATGGTTACAGACAATATAACAACGGCACAGCAGATAACAGCGTACTGGCAGCACGTGCAAATATAACCCTGGTGGTTATTAATATTATCACCTTTATAATAACAGATTTTATAATCCCTTTAAATGACGGGGCTTCACTAATTGACAAGGGTGCGCTTTCATGGGATTTTGTTATAAACGGGCATGAGTATTACAGGATATTAACATGTATGTTCCTCCACACAGGGGCAGACCATATATTTAATAATATGCTTGTGCTTCTGTTTATTGGAAGCTATGTTGAACAATATACTGGCAAGTATAAATACTTAACCATCTATTTTTCTTCAGGGATTATTGCAGGGTGCGCTTCAATGGTTTATAATATGGTGAGGTATGATTATACACAGTCTGTTGGTGCATCAGGTGCAATATTTGGCTTAATGGGCTCATTGCTCTGCATAATACTTATAAACCGGCACAATACACATGACACCAGCTTCCGCCGTGTTTTATTTATGGTATTTTTAAGCCTGTATGGCGGCATTACAAGCCAGGGCGTTGATAATGCTGCGCATATTGGCGGGTTTCTGGGAGGTTTTTTAATAACTTTATTTATATTAAATTTTACTGGTAATTCCAAGAGAAAGGCAGGAACAAATTAATGACAAATGTAAATATTTATTATGGCGGAAGAGGGCTTATTGAAGACCCTGTAAACTTTGTAATAAGTAAGTTAAGCCAAGTTCTTGAAGAATTAAACTTACAGGTAAAAAAATATAATTTATATGAAGATATCCGTGGAATTTCTGTACTGCCTGCAACACTTAAAGACGCTGATGCCGTAATACTTGCCGCCTCTGTAGAATGGCTTGGTATAGGCGGCCTTTTACAGCAGTTCCTTGATTCCTGCTGGCTTTATGGTGACAAGGATACCATTAAACGGCTTTATATGATGCCAGTGGCAGTATCTTCAACATATGGCGAGAAAGAAGCCTATATAACCCTTGTAAAAGCATGGGAACTCCTTGGCGGCAAAATATGTGATGGCATATCTGCATATGTAAGCAACAGCATAGACTTTGAAACTAATTCCAGTTATGCTTACCTTATAGAAAAAAAGGCAGAGAACTTTTACAGGGCTTTTTCTAAAAAAATGCTGTCATTTCCTTCAAGCACTGGTGCTGTGCTTAACAATGTTGCACAGCCTAAATCAATAAGCCTTACACCACAGGAAAGCGAACAGCTTTCCATGTACGTTTCAAATGATAAATATGTTAAAAAGCAAAAAGCTGATATAAAAGAACTTTCACAAATGTTCAGGGGCATGATGGGCGATGCTTCCCCTTATGACAAAGGCCCGTACATTGAAGCACTTGAAACCCACTTCCACCCTGTACCTGGCGTTGCAATTTCATTTTCCATAGAAATTGCCGATAAAGGGAACACACTTATTATTGAAACTGACAACACAGAATTAAACTGCTATTACGGTGAAAAAGACAATCCTAATATTAAATTAAAGACAACCTCCCATGTATTTGACAGGATAGTTTCAGGAAAAAACACCCTGCAAAGTACATTTATGACAGGTGAACTGACTGCCAGGGGCGACTTTAAGATACTAAGGATGTTCGATTCACTTTTCCAGTTTAAAATGTAATATATTATATAATTTATAAATCCAAGGAGGGCTAAAATGAATAAAAATATTGATGACAACTGCATTTTCTGCAAACTTGCAAATGGAAAGATTCCAGCTAATTCAATTTATGAAGATGATGATTTTAAAGTTATACTTGATGCAGCACCAGCTGCCAGGGGACATGCCATTATACTTCCTAAAACACACGCTGCCAATATATTTGGACTTCCAGATGAATACTGTGAAAAAATATTTAAAGTTGCCAAAAAATGTGGCGGGGCAATTAAAAATGCCTTTGGTTATGATGGACTGAATGTGCTGCAGAATAATGGTGAAGCAGCAGGACAGACTGTATTCCACCTGCATGTACACCTTATCCCGCGCAATACAGATGATGGAATTACAATTAAATATGTACCAGATAATAATATGGATGAAACATCAGCAGCACAGACAGCTGAAAAAATTAAGGAATTTTTGTAAACCCCTGGCTCTGGCTGTGTAACTGGCAATTCCAAATATGCCCCTTAGAAAAGCATGGACACTTTGGAACTGCCAGCTATTAAATCATGCCATAAATCCCCTTGAACGTTCATTCCCGTTCATAAAGACTTCATTTAATTTCCCTTTTCCATATGTAAGCCCTGCATATACCTGCTGTGTATTCTGCATAACTGCCCCTGATGTATCCTGTTTTGCTACTTCACCAAAGGCACTATGCAGGCTTTCCATAACTTTATTTATCTCATCCAGGCCTGCTGGCCCGCGCCTTGTAATGGCAGTTACCAGCAGCCCGTTTACATATCTGTATAAACTTGCAAGATTGTATGAAATCCCATAATGGAAATCCAGGCTTCTTTTAAGCTCGCACACACATTCCTGTGCTTTCCTCAGATATTTTACAGCTGTATCCCTGTCATTATTATTAAATGCCTTTTCTGCCATATCCATGCTGTAGGCAAAAAGTTCATATACAATAACCACCAGCCCGCTTCTGTTTGCCTGTGAAATACGGGCTGTGTAAGCTCTTACCTGTTCTTTGTCCATATTATCCCATACCTTTCCATTAATGAAACCCCTAATCTGGCATTACAGTTTACATTCCCTGTAATAAGTTCATAATTTCCTGTGGTTTGCTGTTTGCCTGTGAAAGCATAGTGGTAGCTGCCTGTGTTAATACATTAAGCTGTGTATATTGTGTCATTTCATCTGCCATATCAGTATCAATAATACGGGACATGGAATTGGTCATGTTGTAAGCTGCAACATCAAGGCTTGATGTGGTATCTTCAAGGCGGTTCTGGTATGCACCAAGTTCTGAACGTGTTGCAGAAACTCTTTCAATAGCTACATCAATAGATGATATTGCCATCTCTGCGCTATGGTTTGAACATACATTTATAAGGCGCTGCCCGTTAAAATCACGTAGTGAAAGTGTATTGCATGATACTTCATCAAAATTCATATGAAGCATCTGGTTCTCATTAGCTCCAATCTGTATTCCCATATAACCTGCATCATACACCTTCAATGTAACTTCCTGTCCCTCTGGTGAGCCTTCTGGTGTTTCTGCCGGTATTTCAATTAACATTTCAAAACCGCTGGTATCCCTTATTGTAACATGGCTTCCATTTGCTGTAATCTTGGCATTCTCTGAAAAGCCGTCACCAAGTGTTATTTGCGCATCAGAACCCATAAATAACTGTTCAGGCTCACCAGAAGCATGTTTTATGGTTATATGCTGGTTATCCCCTGCTGCTTTAGTTGTAAGGGTACATGAAGTACCTGAAAATTCTACGTCAATGTCCATTTTATTGCATAAATCAAGAATTTTGTCTGAAGCAGTTTCTTCTGTGTCTTCTGAAGAAAATTCTATAACAGTATTGTTAATATACAATATCCCAGGTATTGTAAATTCAACATCTTCCGCAACAGCAGGCTGTGGAGCTGTATCTATGCTGAACATGTAATCCCCGCTTGGGACTTCAAGTGATGTTTTAAGTGCTTGTATCCCGTCCACACTGCTTGTAATTAACCTTGCTGATGAACCATCCAGAAGACCTTTGCCGTTAAATTCTGTAGTGCTTGAAATGCGGTCTATTTCATCAAGCAGCTGGTCTATTTCATTCTGTGAAGCTGCACGGTCATCTACTGTATACGTATCATTTGCATTCTGTACAGTAAGTTCACGTATACGCTGTAATATAGCAGCAACTTCATTTAAAGCACCATCGGCGGTCTGGACAATGGACTGTCCATCCTCTGAATTTCTTGAAGCCTGGTTTAATGCCCTTATCTGGTTACGCATCTTATTTGATATTGCAAGCCCTGCTGAATCATCTGCTGCTTTTGTAATTTTATATCCTGAACTTAACTTTTCAAGGCTTGATGAAACCCTTCTCTCATCTTTCTTTAAATTTACATTTGCTATCTGCGCTGTTACATTATGGTTAATCTTCATCTATATACCATCCTTTCATAATATACTGTTATATTCACAAGTATTATATCCAGCATTTACTGGTTTGCTATATTCTTAATTACTTCTGAAATATAACATGTTGCAATCTTTGCTGCCTTATATAAAACAGATGTGGACGCATTGCTGCCAAAGTTAATCTTTTCATCTGTAATACCGCCCCGTGGTGTGCCAAGGCTGCATGATATGTTTTTAACCTCAAACCCGGCATCTGCCATATTTTCCTTTAATTCCATGCTGCTTTCTTTAACTGCCTCATAACTTTCCCTGCTGCTGCAGGATACAATGCCCTTTATTGTACTGCCTGATACCCTGAATTCTGCAGATATGCTTAAATCCTGCCCGTTTCCATCTTCATTTGCATTGCTGGCAGAAATTTTAACCCTGCCTTTATCATCCTTGCCACTTAATATTGTTACATTCATATTGGTAACTGTATCACCAGTAATTACAGGGATATCATAACTTCTCCTGCCTGACATTATGCCATGTAACTGTATTCCCCTGCCAAGTGATTTAAGTTTCATAAGCTCATCAGACGTAATATCAGGCTCACAGTATGACCTTGAAAGAATTTCTTCCATATATTTCCTGGCCTTTTCACACTCCGCTGCCATGCTTTCTTCAGAGTCCAGTGCCTCTGCCATATTATCTGCTGTTTCTTCAAACTCTTTTTTCTCTTTCTCCCCTAAAATGTTTCTTCTGTTATAACATTCTTTTACAGGGCTGTAGCCTTCTTTAATCATCTGTATTGCAGCGCCCAGCGTTGCAACTGTAACAGGTATCTGCATATTGGCAAGATATAAGTCTGCCTCTGCACGGTTCTGCATCATATCACGTACTTCTTCTGCCTGCTTATCATAATATTCCCTCATCAGTTTATTTTCTGGTGACCTGGATTTCATTTCTTCAGCAAATTTCTCAAGTGAAGTATCCAGGATTTTCTCCATATCACCATCCGATATTTCATTAACACTGTCTGGTGTAATATTATCTATTGCCTCTGAAACAAGCCCCTGGTAATACCTGCTGCCACTGTCCTGGCTGCCTTTGCTGCCATCCGGGTTAAAACCGCTGTCAAGCTGCATGGTTATAGGCTTGCTATGGTATACAAGGCCTTCAAGCCTTCCATAGTCATTATCAACTTCTACATCAATGCCCCCTCCTTTAATGCTTCTTACAGCAGAAAGAAGGTTTCCAAGAGTCATCTCCCTTTTGCTCTGTATAACAGCACCAATCGCAGCACCATCAGTTTTTTCTATATTATTGAGCAGCCTGTAAACCCCTATATATCCGTCCCTTTCCTGCTCTGTAATGGCATTGCTTCTCTCTAACTGCCATAAATACCTGCTGTATTTTTCTTCTGGTGTAACGCCTTTATCTGAAGCAATGCCCATAAGTTCCTTGTCAAGTTCTTCTATTGACTTATTAAGAGGGCTGCTGCCATTCCTTATCATATCCAGTACAACTGATGGCTTCATATTATCAATTATCCTGTTAAGTGAAGCGTCATATTCTTTAACGGCACTAATATTATCTTCCGTAATTTCCATGCTGTTATAACCAAGTATCCTGACTGCCCTTTCATTCGCTTGTGTATCTTCAAGCCCAAGGCTTTTAAGGATATCAGGGACACTTCTCTGGAATGCCTTTTCAATGGAATCACCAAAGTTCTTGTCAGGCTCTGTTGCCACTTTTTCATAAGTTTCCATAAACTGGTTCCTGTTTGCTGTTTCGCTTACAGCAGCAGCATGGAGTTCATTAAATGATATAAGGTTCATCTGCCTTATACCCATTCCGATTACTGATGCAGGCGCATTTGCAATATCTGATGTCTTCTGCAGTGCTTCCTGCATAAGCCCCAGTTCTTTGTCTGCCATATCACCTTGTATGCCAAACCTCGCTATATAATAAGCGTTCTCTATCTCCCTTAATTCCTTTACAATATTTTCAATAGGGGCAGTTTCAATATTTATGCCTTTCTCTGCCATCAGCCCGGCAGACTGCACTGTCATTTTAAGGCATATTTCTGCTATATTCTTTTTAGCTATAACTGCCTGTATCTCCTGCTCTGACATACCGTCTATAATGTTTTCTGGTATAACCGCTGTATTTGCAGCACTGCTGTTATTATTTCCATTTTCCTTGCCAGCCTGCCTTAAAAGGGCAAGGTTCAGTACAGGCGTTCCGGTACTATTTGCCATAATATTAATGGCTGTTATTATATCCCCGTCTTTAACCGAATTAAAGCCATCAATTATATCCCTTGCTATTATAAACTGTGATGTATCAAGCACTGCCTGTTCTGCTTCACCGCCTGCTGCCATAGCCTGCACAATCTGTACAAGTGCCTTGTCAAGTGTCATATTATCCTTAATGTCACGCAGAACATCAAGTTTCCTTAAATTATCTATAGTTACCGGCAGGTCATTAGCCAGAAGCCACTTTGCATCATCTGTGGCAGTCTGCATCCCAAGCCCTGCAAGTTCTATAATATCCCCAATCTGCCCCTTAAGCTGCCCCCATAACTCCTGGTCATATACCGACAGGTCATATGCGTCACTTCCCGAATACTGCCCGTGGTAAATATTCTCAATAGTAGGCGTCATTCCATTGCCGATTATGTAGGATTTTGCATTATCAGACAAAACCCATGCAGTCTGGCTCATCTGCAGGGCTGAAACTACCCTTGATATATTTTCAAGTGTAGCTGGTATATCTGCTTCACGCAGAATCTGTGCAATCTGTGATTCGCTTTTCTGGTCAAGGAATCCCTGTTTCTGGATACTTTCAAGGCCTTCCTGTAACTGCCTGCACAGTTCCTTATTGCTCTCCTGGCAAAACTCCTTCCACTCTTTCTGCTCTTTTACCCTTTGTGCTGCACGTTCAAGGCTCTCTTCTTTGCAGTCCTCTATACTGCCTTCTTCTTTCTCAATGCTTTCATAATCTTCGCCAGTAAGGATAGCTATATTCTTAACTGCTTCTTTATCTTCTGCTGCCACCTGTGCGTTATCTTTTATATTGCTGTTTTTACTGTAAACTCCGGCATTTTCTGGCACTTTTGCGCTTGCAGGTGTCACAGGAATGCCCTGGTTATAAGTATTCCCAACCTCTTTCAGTACAATATTGTCTTTCGATACGTCCATGATTTGAAATTTTCTTGTTCCGCCCTCCGTGGCATTGCGTACTGCGGAATGAGGCACTGCAACCTCTATCCCGTTAAAGCTGATGGAAATCTTATCTGATACTTTTGATACCACCCCTTCAACAACCTGGCCTTTCCTTCCAATAGAAAGAAACGGGTTCTTATCCGGCATAGCGCCTGTTTTTGCTGCCGCCTGCGGGTGCATAATATCTTTAATATTCATAGACCTTCACCATATATGTACCTTTCCTGGTTATCGTTTATATCTATTTAATTAAATCGGCATTTTAACCAGATATCTTTAACAAAACGTGGAAAAGGCAGGTATAAAAACCTGCCCTTTCATGTTTAAAATAATTTTAAGTTATTATTACTGTTTTGCTTCCTCTGGCACTTCTTCCCTGCGTATTTCCTTTGTGCGTATTTCCCTGCAGATATCATTTATAAATTCCTGTAAATCCTTCTGTCCTTCATCCCCTGCAAAACGGCTTCTTACTGATACCTTTCCTGCCTCTTCCTCCTTTGCGCCCACAACAAGCATATAAGGAAGCTTATCAAGCCTTGCCTCACGTATCTTATAGCCAATCTTTTCTGAACGGTTGTCAACGGTAGCATCTATGCCGTTTTTCTTAAGTTCTGCAAGGACTTTTTCCGCATAATCTTTAAACTTCTCTGATATAGGAAGCACACGCACCTGTTCAGGACAGAGCCACGTCGGGAATTTGCCTGCATATTTTTCAATAAGCCATGCAAGTGTACGCTCATAGCACCCCATAGAAGTCCTGTGTATAATATAAGGACGCTTTTTATCACCATTTTCATCTATATAATACATATCAAAACGTTCTGAAAGGAACATATCAAGCTGTACCGTAATCATTGTATCTTCCTTGCCATATACATTCTTTGCCTGTATATCAAGCTTAGGGCCGTAAAAAGCTGCCTCCCCTGCTTCTTCTGTATATTCAAGCCCTATATCATCAAGGATTTCACGCATTGCACCCTCTACCTTATCCCATTCCTCTGCTGTTCCAAGGTATTTATCCGTATCCTCAGGGTCCCACTTGGACATACGGTAAGTTACATCTTCCTCTAATCCAAGCGTCTTAAGGCAGTATCTTGCAAGTTCAACACAGCCTTTAAATTCATCTGCAATCTGTTCCGGCGTACACACAAGATGCCCCTCCGAAATAGTAAACTGGCGTACACGTGTAAGCCCGTGCATCTCACCCGAATCCTCATTACGGAAAAGAGTTGAAGTTTCACCCATCCTGTAAGGAAGGTCACGGTATGACTTCTGCCTTGCCTTATAAACATAATACTGGAACGGGCATGTCATAGGGCGCAGCGCAAAAATATCATTCCCTGACACACTGTTGCCCTCTTCATCCTCATCATCCTCACCAAGTATAAACATTCCTTCTTTATAATGCCCCCAGTGGTCTGAAACCTTATATAAATCAGACTTTGCCATAAGCGGTGTCCTCGTCCTTACATAACCCCACTCATTATCTTCAAGGTCCTCAATCCAGCGCTGGAGCTTTTGTATAATCTTAGTTCCCTTTGGCATAAAAAGCGGCAGCCCCTGCCCTATTACATCCACAGTTGTAAATAAATCCATATCACGTCCAAGCTTATTATGGTCACGGTTCTTAATATCTTCAAGATATGCAAGGTAATCTTCCAAATCCTGCTTTTTATCAAATGCTGTGCCATATATACGCGTAAGCATCTTATTATGCTCGTCGCCCCTCCAGTATGCACCTGAAGAAGATATAAGTTTAAACGCTTTAATCTGCTTCGTACCCATAAGGTGCGGCCCTGCACAAAACTCTACAAAATCCCCCTGCTTATAAAACGTAAGGGTATCTGTACCAGGATGTTCATTAATCATTTCCACTTTATAAGGCTCTTCCCTGTCCGTCATAAGTTTTATGGCTTCATCTTTAGACAGAGTATACCTCTCAAGCTTATCACCCTTCTTAATAATCTTTTTCATCTCTTTTTCAATATTATCAAGCTCTTCCCTTGAAAGGCTAGGCATATCAAAATCGTAGTAGAAACCATTATCTATAGCAGGCCCTATTGTAAGTTTTGCCTCAGGGTAAAGGTTCTGTACTGCCTCTGCCATAACATGCGCACATGTATGGCGGTATGCCCTCTTTCCGCCCTCACTGTCAAATGTAAGGATATTTAACACACAGTCCTTATCAATTACAGTACGCAAATCAACAACCTGCCCGTCAAGCTCAGCTGCACACGCTGCCCTTGCAAGCCCGCCGCTAATATCAGCCGCAATGTCAATAACAGGCATTGCAGAAGAATATTCCCTAAATGAACCATCTTTTAAAGTTACTCTCATAATCCACCTCATTCCTGCACTGCCTTGCTGTTAAATTAGTCTGTGGCAGGCAGTGCACATCACAAACTAAAAAGCCCCTCTGGCATCATGCCAGAAGGGACGTTATATACATATACCGCGGTTCCACCCTGATTCAATGGAAACTTGTTCCATTGCAGCTTGTAATAACTATAACGTAGTTACCGGACCGGATTAGGGCCACTCCAAGGTAGTCTTGGGCTGTAATGCAATAAGATGTTCCCAGCTTCCATCTCTCTCTTTAATTGCAGGTATACAGCTTACTCTTCTTATCAACGTGTTGTGGGTTATTATTTTTATTGGTGTATTTTATATCAGAAAGACAGTTTTGTCAAGACATGAATTTTTTAAAATTTTCCCATTTTTTAGGTTTAATCCCAATTTATAGCATCATGCAGAACTGTGCCATTTTCTTCAATATCCTTTTCTGCTTCTTCAAGCGCTTTCCGTTCTGATGGTGTTACCTTTGTAAAATCCGGGTCCCATGCAATAACAAGTTTTTTAATAAATTCAAGAGCAAAATTCTTGTCACTTTCTGGCAGCACTTCCATTAAACTAACAGCTTCTTTTACTGCTCCGCTCATATAAACACCCCTTTCTATTTATAAATATCCTCTCCACTCTTATATTCCTATTATACCAGACCATAAGGCTTTTTCAACAAATTTTTCTCTTACAAAAACACCACCAGCAAATAACTACTGGTGGCATTTTCAGGATTATCTCCTAGATGCTGCATATAAATTTTAAAAAAATTATTTCTTTACATTAACATTTTTGCCTGCGCCTTTTGCCTTAACAATTTTCTTGTATGCCTTAACTTTAGCCTTTGGTACTTTAATAGCTGCCTTTGCATTAATGCCTTTAAATGCGTTGCTGCCTGCTTTGCTCTTTGTAAGCTTCTTATTGCCCTTTAAAGCATTCTTAACAATAGCTGTAACCTTATAATTTTTACCACTAACTTTAGCAGATAAATCCGCCAGATAACCTGCCCTGGCCTTTAAAATCTCTTCATAATAGCAAACTTGTATATCTGTTAAAACAGGTATTTCTTCAATCATCCTAAATATCTGGCCTAACTCTATTTTACTAACAATCCTTTCCAAAGCTTTTGTACAGCCAGTATACTTACCACTAGCAATTAAGTTGAAAGGATTAATTTTTTTTCCATTTTTTCCAGTATAATAACATACCTTACCTTTATATGCTTCAGCTTCAAACAGCGATTTATCTGAAAGAAAATATTTCATTTTATCTTCATCCCATTTATCATTCAAACAATTTCCATTATCATACACAGGAGCCATAGTAACTTTATCCCCATCTGAAATAACTCCCCAGTTTCCATTATTTCTGTCAGGATTTCCGATAAAAGCATCAACAATGAATATATCCCAGAATCTGTCCAATACATTCTGCAGGCCTTTAAATACAGGGTGATGGTTTAATACAAGTAAAGTTTCAGACAAATCCGAACCCTGGCCGTCAGTTTCTTCGCCATCAGAATTTATTAATACTGGTTCAAAAGAAACTTTTATTTTACTAAATTCAAAAAGTTCTTGTCCCTTACCAACAAAGTCTTTACACAATACCACTAATTTCTGGTTTCGTTTTGCCAGTACCGTTTCATGCACAGGTATTCCTAATAAGTCATAAATATGTGAACCAATGTATTCACATACAGGCCCGTTAGAATAGCTAAGGACAATATTTTTCATATTCCTGCTTTTTAAATTTCCAGGAAACTTCATTAGATACCTTATCCCATCAATTACTATTGCTATTTTTTTACATGACATCCCGCCATACATTTTCAAATCTTGTGGAATTTTGCTTACATCGGTTATTTCCATCCAAACCTCCTGAACATCTGGGCACAATCAAATTCACTAATATCCCTGTCTTCCAATGCAGTCTTTAAATATGTTTCTACAGCATCTTCGTGCATAAGATAAGTACCAACATCATCTTCCCTAAACGCTTTATCAAGTATTTCTATTTCTTCTTTTACAACATCTCTTAACCCATTACACACAGGTATGCTAAAATCAATATACATACTTTCCATCTCCACAAAATATTTTAATAATTTAATCATAACATCACAGACAAAGCATATCAAGAAGATTTTCAAAATAAGATAATACAGCTCTATCTGGCTATATTATAGAATATATATTTTAGTGTTTTCTAATACATTAATATATATGATTTATGGCGTCATAATAAAACAAAAACACCACCAGCAAATAACTACTGGTGGTATTTTCAGGATTATCTCCTAGATGCTGCATATAAATTTTAAAAAAATTATTTCTTTACCTTAACATTTTTGCCTGCGCCTTTTGCCTTAACAATTTTCTTGTATGCCTTAACTTTAGCCTTTGGTACTTTAATAGTTGCCTTTGCATTAATGCCTTTAAATGCGTTGCTGCCTACTTTGCTCTTTGTAAGCTTCTTGGTCTTAACAACAATATTCTTTAACTTGCTGCAGCCCTTGAAAGCATTAGCACCAATCTTCTTAACATTAGCGCCGATTGTAAGCTTTGTAAGCTTCTTATTGCCCTTTAAAGCATTCTTAGCAATAGCTGTAACCTTATAATTTTTACCACTAACTTTAACAGTTGAAGGAATCACAATCTTCTTAGCGTTCTTCTTTCCCTTTGTAAACTGTACTGTCCTTGTACCTGTTACAGATGTTACCTTGTACTGTGAACCACTAATAGTAGCCTTCTTGCCTACCTTAACACTTGTTGAAGTACCAGGTGCTTTAGTAGGGTATGCAGGTGCCTTAGTAGGGTCACTAGGTGCATTTGTAGGGTCGCTAGGTGCGTTAGTAGGGTCTGTAGGTGCCCCACTTGGATTGCCAGGTGCATTTGTAGGATTTGTCCCAGGAGTACCACTTGGAGCACTGCTAGGAGTACTACTTGGAGCTGCACTAGATGAAGGAGCTGGACTCTGTCCAGGACCTGGAATGTAACCATTGTTGTTGCCAGGATTTGGAACAGGAGTTGATGTTGATGATTCATTAACTATTGACTCACCCTCTTTAAAAGTAACAATATATGTAGAGAACTTATCACTTTTAAAGGTTATTTTGCCATCTTTTTCATCACATTTAATAATCTTTATACTTCCATCATCATGAATACGGATTACATAATAAAATCCTTTTTTACTTGCAAATTTTTCAAGGCTTTTAGGAATACTCATTGTAACCGTTACAGTATCATCACCAAGGTCTTTGATTGATATAGAACCCATTGTAGCAGGTTTCCCATTAACTTGCCTAGTTGTATCAAATATAGTGGTTATTAAGCTAATATCTAATACAACACCATCATCTACCATACTTTTAACTTCAGCTGCGGTAACATTGCTCTTTAAATTATCAATCTTAGCATCAGATTTAGTTACTTTTGCTTTTTCTGTATTTGCTTTATCACCTTCAAGCTTATTAATTTCAAGAGATGTTGATTTTTCGCATTTCCCATCGGTTACTGCATCTTGAATTTGCTTTGGAGTATAATCACCTACAACCTTGATATTTTCTTCTTTTAAATTATCTTTAAGATTTTTATCTACAGAAGATACATCAGCACTAGCTTCCCCAATTTCTCCAACTGCTGAACCTGTAATTGTACCACCAACTACACCTGTTGGTGTTGGTGTCGGTTTTGTATCACCTGTTGGTGTTGGTGTCGGTTCTGTACCACCTGTTGGTGTTGGTGTCGGTTCTGTATCACCTGTTGATTTATCATCCACCGTTGCTGTACCTGTTATGTGCACACTTGTGGTACCATCTACAATACCAGTTACTTTAACTTTATAAGTTCCGTCATCTTGTGCTCCAAGACCGTTAGCACTATCATCTACATTTAAGCTACTTGTTTTAGTTTGAACAGAACTGTCTGTTACAGTAATTGTTGTTGCTGTTGGAGTAGTTGAAGTGCCACTAATACTAACACCTAATGTATTTATTGTTGTAATTTTTTTATTATTACCAGTTGCTTCAAGAACTACGGTAGCACTTCCTGTTGCTATAGTTCCACCATTTTGTATGCTTTTAATTTGTACACCACCTGTAACATTACAATAAAAATTAACATCTTGGTTTTTTGCTTTCGCTACTGGTGACACTGGCAGCAATGATACAACCATTGCTAAAGCTAAAAAGAAGCTAAGCTTACGCTTTGTTTCCTTCGTCTGTCTAAAAAACTTCATAGACGTTTCCACCTTTCTTCTCATTATTTTTAATTTAATTATCATGTATCTATATCAACTGCAAAGTGAATAATCCTACAGTAATTCCACATACAGGCAAGGCAATAAGGCATAAAAGAAACTGGCTTTTTCATTCATCTTTCTTATTAATGCAACATCTTTTTGTAGAAATTATTACTTTACAATAGATATCAATGCTTATTACCCCTTCCTGTGCAATAATATAGGCACGGTACCAGAACTGCCCGCCCTGTAAACCAAACAGGCTTTCTGGAAAAAGAAAGGATAGATTTAATTGTCACTGCTTATGATAACATACTATTTAAAAAAAAGCTACCACTTTTATTAAAAATTTTATTACATTTTTTGGTACATAGTTACAACCGAGCTATGCAAACAAAACAATAATCTTGCAAATTTCAATGTATAGCAGGTACTACACTACCATATTACACAACAAAAGCCATCCTGATACTTTGGCCTGCATGTGGCAGTACACAGGTTTTTTTACTGCAAATTATACAAAGAGTAAACCAGCTGGCAAGTTCCAAAGCGCTTCCAATGAACATGCTGTATGGAGCCGCTGGTGCTTAAGCGCCGTTTTTTGGCGCTTTACGCATCCATTGCGTGCGACATTCAAGCGCAAGCGGGCTGTTCATGGAAGCCTTTGGAACTACCAGCCCATTAATAACATTTACCTGCAACAATTATTTGCAACAAAAAAATGATTAACCCCAAAATCAAAAGTAATGACATCTAGCAATTTTTATGGTAAAATTTCTATAAACTTACCACCATTCCAGATTATATACACTTTATATCTTAAATGGATTAAAGGAGCAATTATTATGGATATACAAAAACAAAAAACCCACTTAGTTGAACATATAGCCAGCCTTTTAAACATACTAGAAACCAACAATATGGAAACCAGCCTCCTTATGGAAAATGACATACCACCAGAAGTTTCTTCTTTATTAGGGACACAGGATATCCAGACCGCATATGAAACAATAAGGTTTATGGAAGAAATGCCAGGAGGCTTCCTTATATACCACGCAGATGGCAGTGAACAGATTATATATGCAAACAAAGCATTATTACGGATTTTCCAGTGTAACACCCTTAGGGAGTTCCGTGAGTTTACACACAACTCATTTAAAGGGGTTGTACACCATAAGCGCGAACTTAAGAAAAAACACCTCAATTATAGGTTCTCAAAGGTATTAAAAATAGAATAAAAAAATTTTTGCAGAAAAAATTATCAGAAATTTATAAAACAATTCAGCTAAAAGTGAGCAGAAATCTAATAAAAAATTATGTATTTAAAATATCTATATTTCTGTTTTTAAATATATTGATTAGACAAAAAAGGTCATAGCGACTAATCTGTAAAAAACATCTTTTTTTACAGATTAAAATTAATGTTATTCAATAATATTGTAAGTTTAGTTATTTACAGATTTATAAAATATAAATATATTCTATTTTGTATTTCACGTTAAAATGAGTTCATATTCTATAACAATTAATCCTGATAAAATTTCTTCATGAAATTCATCATTTTGATTTTTTCGGTAGCGTTTCCTTTTTGACAAATAACGTAAATATTTTTCGTCGGTAATGTCAATAAATTGACTCCATGATAAACGCAAAATATCCTTTATTTGTGAAAATGTAATTTTACATTTTTCATAAACAGAATAAGTTATAGTTTTATTTTTTTCAGCAAGAAAACACTCCGCAAGAAATGATTGTCGTTCCGATATTATCCATGTTATAAGCCAAAGAAGAACTTCTGTTTCTGCATAGCTTGTACTTCCTGCCTTTAAAGTAGTAATAGAAAAATTCTGTTTAAAACGTTTAAACAAAAGCTCTACTTGCCAACGGCTTCTGTATAAATATAAAATTTCTTCTGCACAGTATTCTATTCCTAAAGATGTAATTACGACAATCCAGCCCGCACAAAATAATGTTTCTTGTGTTATTTTATGTTGTTTTCTTGAAGCTGTTTTTTTCTTTCGCCTTCTTGATTGTTCTGCTTTTTCTTCTGGCAATTTTTCAGCAATGACACGGACATAGCCTGTCTTTGTTTTATATTTACAAAAACCAAATATATCAATTACTGTATTTTTTTTTGCATTTCTCAATAATTCTATTAAGAAAATTTTATTCCCATCCGCATTGTATAAACAGAAATTCTTTGGTGTAATACGCAAAATTACATCTGCCTTTTTCTCCTGTGCATAAATATAATTTTGTGCTGTACCATATCCTGCATCTGCCATTACAAGATCATCTTTTTTTATAGAAAAATGTTTAAGTGATTCTGCTACATGTTTGTCTGTAACTTTTACTTCACATATACGATTTTTATTCAAAGAATAACATGTATGTATACGTTGTTGTTTTTGCCCTTTTACATCTTGGCAGATTGTAGAAGCATCCACTAAAAGTACATTTATTATTTTTCCATAATCAGATGTTTCGGCTTGTGGTAGAAATGATGATAACATAGAATGCAAAATTTCATGTAAAAAATCTGCTGATTTTGAAAAATGTTTTCTCCAAGCAGTATCGGAAATATATGATATTCCAAGTGCACAGGAAACAGCAGCTAAAATGCGGAAAGAAATATTTGAACATGCATATAAAAATAGTATTTTTAACAAGTCTAGTGCAGAATGAATTCCTCGTTTTCTTTGTATAGCACCAGTTTGTAAAGCAAGTTCATCAAGACCTTCTGGTAAAAAAGGAAGAATTTTTTCATTCCATTTTTCCATAACTTCTTGCAAATCTTCATTTAATTTGGTAGAATTATTTTGTGAATTCATGACAATCCCTCTTTTCTTGAAAATTTTTTTCTAAATCTATTTTACAACAAAAAGGGGATTTGTCATGATTTTTTTTCTTTTTATAAGTTTTCTTCAAAGCCTGTATTTTAAGCATTTTTTCTTAAGTTCGCGCTTATGGGGTTGTACACCAGGAAGACCTTGAAGAAGTGGAACAAAGCATAATGGAACAGGTAAAAGCAAGCCAGTATGACCTGGATTATGTAGAATACCGTATTATACGCAAAGACGGCCTTATACGCTGGGTTGAAGATTACGGGCATTTTATCCACAGCAATTCCGCTGGTGATATCTTTTACGTTTTTATAACTGATGCAACCGATAAGAAGAAAAAACATATGGAAGAAAAAGCTTCCCTGTTAAATAAAGGAAAGCAGAAAGAGAAAAAGCTCCAGAACGTAATTGATAATTATGACAAAAGAATCAAGCTGATTAACCAGGAGCACCTGCGCCGCCTTGAGGTCATAGAAGGCCTTAGCATAAATTATGAATCAATACTTTATGCTGATATGGATTCTGATAAAATCATGCCTTACAGGTTAAGCAAGCGTAATAAGCTGCAATTTGGCAATAAATTACAGGTACGCAGTTTTCTATGGTATATTTCTGATTATATAAACACATGGGTACATCCCGAAGATACCAGGATTGTTTCTGAAGCCACCAGTCCTGCATATATCCGTGAAAGGCTTTCAAACCATAAAACATTTTACATTAATTACCGTATTATTTATAATGATGAAATACAATACCTGCAGCTGCGTATTGTGAATGTCAGCAATAAAAAACATATCTCGCAGATTGTCATGGGCTACCGCAGGGTTGATGAGGAACTCCAGCATGAAATGGAACAGAAACAGATGCTTAAAGAGGCATTAAATAATGCAGACCTGGCCATTACTGCCAAGAATACTTTCCTCTCGAATATGTCACATGATATGAGGACGCCCCTTAATGCTGTTTTTGGCTATACAATGCTTGCCAGGAAGTGTAACATTGATAATGAAACTATTAGTGAATATCTTGATAAAATTGACCATTCCAGCAGGCAGCTTCTTGATTTAATTGACAAGGTACTAGAGATATCATGGACAGAAACTAATGACGTAAATATAGAAGAAACAGAATGTAATTTATGCGATATTATGCAGGACATACATAATACACTGGCGGAACAGGCTGCCAGTAAGAATATATCACTTTCAGTAAATTCTTCTAACCTCAGGCACTATGATGTATTTACAGACCCAGGCAAACTCAAACAGCTTTTAATGCACCTGTCCAATAACGCATTAAAATATACTAAAAATAATGGCATGGTTAATATAAGCTTATATGAACTTGAAAAACTGCCTAATAAACATGTAACCTATAAATTTGTAGTCCAGGATACAGGCATTGGCATTGGAAAAGGCTTTTTAGAACGTATTTTTGAACCGTTTGAACGTGAAAAGAACACAACATTCAGTGGTGTACATGGCACCGGGCTTGGCCTTGCCATTGCCAGGAACATTACAGAAATGATGGGCGGGCATATAGATGTAGAAAGCACTGCCGGCAAGGGCAGTACATTTACAGTTACACTGAACCTGCGCATACATGAACAGCCACTGTCTATTTCAAATGTGAATGAAGATACATTTTCACAGCTTATGAACCAGAAGATACTTCTTGTAGAGGATAATGAAATTAACCTTGAAATTGAAACTGAAATACTGCAGGGTCTTGGTTTTATAATAGAAACAGCTGTAAATGGCAGCATTGCCGTTGAAAAAATCAAAAAAGCAGAACCAGATGAATTTGCACTTGTACTTATGGATATCCAGATGCCTGTTATGGACGGGCTTGAAGCAACCCGGGCAATCCGGAGCCTTGGCAGCCCGGAACTTGCCAATATACCAATTATCGCACTGTCAGCCAACGCATTTGAAAGCGATAAACGCATGTCAATAGAAAGCGGCATGAATGCACATCTTACTAAACCTATAGATATACCTGTACTGCTTGAAACAATAGTTAAGACAATCAAATAACGCAGGTCCGGTAAAAACAAAAGTCCATAAGTCTTATTCTATGGTATGGTTTAACTTGTTATTAAAAAGGTTGCCAAAAAAGAATAAGCTTATGGACGGTTTGATTATATTAGTATTTTATCAAACCAGCTATAACCGTTTTGTAGAACTTATGCCTTATACTGCAATAGTATTAATTTTATTTATAATTTATAAAACAGGATTATCTTTAAAATATAAATTTAAATTTGTATGTCTTTCTTTTTGTCAGATGATAAATCCCCACAAGTAAATTCAAAATGTATTTCTTTATGCCTGTATATTTTTTTGAATATATTTTCAAGTGCCTTTTTATCAGTAGCACCTTCAACAATAAAAACTACTGCTTTCTTCATCCTGTTTTTTTATCTCCCTTGTTGTATTATTGTTCATATTGGTTTAATAAATCCAGAAAATCTGCCGAAAAGTTTAAATCTGCATTTTTGCTGCCGGGATTTCCTGCTTTTTTAAAGGCATATCCAATATCCTGGAGTTCTGTATCATCATACAGTTTTTCTTTTTGTCCTCCTAATACAAGTGTCCTGATATAAAAATCCCTTTTGTTATTTGTTTTTTCAATACCTTTTAATGAAATATACCTGTCCAGTGGGTTTATTGTAGAACATATGATATTTTTTTTATCTAATTTCTCCATAATCCTGAGGTTATGTGATGTAAATATCAGCTGTCCTTTTGCCTCCTGTGCAAGAACACCAACCAGTTCACCTAATAAATATTCAAAAATTCCTGCATCCAGTTCATCAACAACAAGACAAACACCTGGATTATTATACAGATAAATCAAATAATTCAACAGGGAAATAATCCTTTTTATTCCTTCAGATTCATACTTAATTAGAAATCTGTTTTCATCTCTTCTGGAATAAACTTCAACCTGGATTATCTTAATACCATCTTTATTAATTTCCTCATTAATTTTTATGATTTCTATAGACAAATCAGGGATTATAGACTTAATTGCTACATTGATTGCTTTAACAATATCTTTAAGCCTGTTAAAAATTATTTCAGGAAATTCACCTCTTCCATTTACAAATAAAGGAATACAGCCCTGCATTATTTCATTATCTGATTCAACATGCACATTTACAGGTATGAAACTGTTAGAATAATTAGCTCCTAACTGGTTTACTTTTACTACCTGTAACCTCATATTTGCAAATTCAAATAATGACTGTGCAACATCAGAAAATGCAATTTCTTCATCATTTTTCTCCTTGGCTGTGTATGTTTTGTTTATCACATCATTAAAGAATAATGATATATTTTGCTGGGCACACATAACCGCAAGATTTTGTATAGATTTGAAAAAACGGATTTTTTTAATAATTTTTTCATCATCTGATATAATTTCTGCTTGTGCATTTTCTAAAATAGATTGTGTATCATAATATGGGTTGGAAAATGAAACCCTTCTCCTTGTCTTCCAGGCAGAGCCTCTTTGCCAGTAAGTTATACTTTCTGAACTAATCTGGATTTTCTTTTCCTTAACAATTCTTTTTAATTCTAATTCATATTCAGCTTTATATTTTCTGTTTTCACATTCTATATAAAATATATTTGTTATTTTTACAGCTTTTTTATCATCAAACATGCCGGCATATGAATTATAAGATATATTTTTCCCACTCATTACATGCTGTACTATATCCAGTGATTCAATAATAGCTGTCTTTCCTGAACCATTTTGTCCATAAATACCATTGATATCAGACCCTTTTATTTCTGCACGGTATTCAGCATTTGAATAATTAACATATTTAATATCACCATAGGCAACATTTTTAAAATTTTCTAACCTGGATTCTGTTATTCTGACCAGACTTTTTTTCTTCATATCACCGCACTCCATTTCATCCAAATAAGTTTTTTATCATTTTTTGTGATAAAATATACCGGTTATTACAACTTATTATATATCAATCCCGATAAAATATCCAGTTTTATTTTATAGTGTATACAATTTTAAACATATTATACCAGGTTCCAATGTATATTTTTATTTACTTCTGATGGATATGTGTATGAGCCTTTTCTAAAAGGATTATACAAGCAGGTTCGCCACCCTGTGCACCATTTTTATATAGTCCTGTTCTGTCTTATATTCAAAGAACATCTTTTTAAAACCGCCTGAATGTATATATTCATTTAGCTTCATTATATCTGGTTTTAACTGTTCATATTCGTTCTTGTAAATTTCCCTTAATACATATATAGTTTTATGGAATGTAATTCCAGATGGAAAGTATATGCCATTTGTAGATTTCCCTTTAAAGCATGAATCATGGTCAAATACCGGAAAAAGCGCAACTGGTTTCCTATGTTTTACAAGCAGCCCATAATTATCCCTGTTCCTGTCAGTATTTAAAGTTATATAGTCAAATAACTGCATTCTTATGAAATTTAAAGGGTCTGTTTCCATAAAATACCTGTATGCCTGGCTGTCCATATGTATCCTTGTTTCACCATAATACTCCAGTATATCCCTGCATGGTACCATTTCATTTTCCTCTGATGTCAGTACCTTGCATATAGAACATGACATCCCCATATATTTTGTCTTTCTGTAAAATACACTTGGCAGCCTCATTGCCCTAGCTATATAGTGTGATATTACTTCAGAATTTATCTCATCTTCTGTTTCTGCTTTGCACATAAATATTTTCTCGCCATATCTTATAAAACATTTCGCCTTAGTGCCTTTATTCATAAGTTCACCGGCAGTAAACCTTGTTACTATGCTGCTGCCTTCTGCTATCCCCGTAAGTGCAACCCTTCCTATATGTGTAGATGTCATATTTCTGTATAAACTTACATTCTCCCATTTTTTATCAGAATCTGCCCTGCAAATCCAGTAATTGTCCCTTAAAGAAGCTGCTTCGCTTTTAATACATATATTTACTTCATTATCCCCTGCAAGCCCGCATATTTTTAATATCCAGCTGTAATTCTTCCTGTTCCTCGCCATTACCCTTCCAGCACAAAAAGATTTCACCATCCCGTATAATGGTTTTTTATTGATAATAGAAAGCGGCAGCAGTTCATGGTTTATTATATGTACGCTTTCTGATTTTGTATTAAATGCCATTACAGCCTCATCTTTATATTTTAAATAATACTTTGTATTCTTTATATTCCCAATATCCATTAAGCCACCTTTACAGATACCTTCCTTTCTCTTTTTTCATAAAAAGAAGCCCGAATGCACCAACCCCGCAGTTACTGCTTATAGCTGCTGACGCCTGCTGTTCTATTATTTTGTCAAACTTCTGGTATTTATTTACTTCATTTAATATTTTCTGTTTAGTT
Source organism: uncultured Lachnospiraceae bacterium (assembly GCA_910577825.1). Classification (GTDB taxonomy): domain Bacteria; phylum Bacillota; class Clostridia; order Lachnospirales; family Lachnospiraceae; genus Butyribacter. Next base: position 34,565 of record CAJTOK010000022.1, read on the forward strand.
TTATAGTTAAGGCCTGCATATGTAAAAAACAATAACCTTGTGTCAATATTACGTTTCCCTTTTAACTGCCTGCGGATATATTTCAGATATGCCTGTTCACGTGTGCCAGGGTATATGCCGCTGCATACAATCTGGCTGCCCTTCATGGAAAGGACCGGGCGGAGCATAAATAAATCACATATATCTTTAACTTTTCTGCTCATCCTGCCTGCCCTGTACAAGTTTTCTGTGCCTGCTACTATAAAACTTGTGGAAATGCTGTTTTTAATATGGTTTATTGTATCAATTATCTCCTGGAAAGGCCTGCCTGCCTGTGCCATAGACGCTGCATACAGTACAAGTATGCCCATGCCGCTTGAAAGATGTGCTGAATTTATTACATGCACATTATCAAAGCCTTTTGCTGCCTGGACTGCGGTATTATACCCGTTGCCTGCATTTTTAGCCATGCTTATATGTATAACCTGCTGTGCGCCGCCAAGTGCATCTGCAAAAAATGTTTCATATTCTTCAACGGGAGGCGGCATTGAATATGCAAGTTTTTTGTCTTTGTCAATGTATTCAATAAGATTGTCTGCTGATATTTCACGCACATCATAAAAACGCCCTTCTTCTGTATGTACATAATAATAAATGCAGGAAATCCCAAAGCGCACAATTAAATCCTCTGGTATATCCATTACGCTTTCCGTTGTTATACATACTGCCTTTTTATTATGTACATAAACCATTTGTATATCTGCCCCGCCTGTTTTGCCACTGCTTTCTGTCCTTTTAACTTCCACAATTTCTTCTGGCAGGCATTTTAAAAGCATTGCTTCAAAAAGCGGCCCGTTTACAGGTTTTACAAGATATCCGCCAAAGCCATTGGCATTATAAAATGCTTCTGCATCTGTAAATGCGTTGGCGGTCATTGCAACCACGGGTGTTTCTTTGCACAGCCCGTTTTCCTGCATACGCAGTTTCTTTAATGTTTCAATGCCATCAAGCTTTGGCATCATATGGTCCATAAAAATGGCATGGTAAAATTTCTGCCTTGTTTTTTCCAGGCATTCATGCCCGCTTGAAGCTGTTTCCACCTGTACTTTTGTAGCACGCAGGAGTTTTACTGCAACCATAAGGTTCATGTCATTGTCATCTACAATAAGCACTTTAGCTTCCGGGGCTTCAAAGCTCTGTTTATATTCTTTCCTGCCGTGGAAACTGCCTTTAATAATATCCTTTATAGGCCCTATAGGGGATTTATTAACTATTTCCTGTACAAGCACAAGTGTAAATGTAGTCCCGCGCTGGTATACACTGTCTACCTGTATTTCACCGTCCATAAGCCCCGCAAGCTGGTGTGAAATTGCAAGCCCGAGCCCTGTGCCTTCAATAGCGCCGTTTTTCTTTTCATCAACACGCTTAAAAGACATAAATAAATATTTGATATCTTCTTTACGTATGCCAATTCCTGTATCTGAAACTGATATTATAAGCCTTATATGCCCTGCATCAAGCTGCTGGCACTTTGCCTGAAGTGTAACAGAACCTTTATGTGTATATTTTATTGCATTGGTCAGTATATTGGTAAGTATCTGCTTTATCCTTATATCATCACCATACAGCATAGATGGTATATCAGGCGAAACATCAAGTTTAAATTCAAGCTTTTTATCATATGCACGCACCCAGTTAATATTTACAAGTTCACTAAGCATTGCACCTGTTTCATACTGCCTGTTTACAATTTCCATTTTGCCTGATTCTATTTTTGATAAATCAAGGATATCATTAATAAGTGATAAAAGCATTTTGCTTGCACGCTGTATATTAACACAGTTTTCTGCCACTTCATCATTAATATTGTCACGCAGGTTCATTTCATTAAGCCCTATTATAGTATTGATAGGTGTCCTTATTTCATGGCTCATATTGGCAAGGAAGCGGCTTTTTGTCATGTTTGCCTCTTCAAGTTCAATCTGCTGCTGCCTGCCCAGTTCCTGTTCTTTATTATAAATCATCCTCTGGAACTTTATTAATGTGCCAATGGAAACTGAAACCAGCATAAAGCATACAAAAGTATGTATATATATATCTTCCCGTACATCTGCCACTTTAATATATACATTATGGTAATAAGCCATAATATAACAGCCTGTAAAGCTGGCAGCAGATAATATAAATGTTATAATAAATGCAATGCCTTTTACCAGAAGGAATACATATAAAATTCCCAGTACAAATAATCCGCTTAATCCTCCGCCAACACTGCCGCTTGTGAAAAAAAGCATTGGGAATATAAAAAGGTTAAGCACCAGTGAACTTGCTACTGCACAGAAATTAATACAGTTATATTTTGCTGCAATACCTCCAAATACTGTAAATACAACAGGGTAAAGCAGCATGGATATAATGCTTTCTGATGGTGCATGTGTTATAACTGCTACAATAACCCCTGACAAACTTACAAATGTACCAAGCCCAATTACAAGATAAAAAAGCCTTCTGTCCAGTTCATAACTGCTGTCATACAGATAATCCTTTATATTCCTTATTAACTTTCTAAGCATCTTCCCACCCCTTCCTTAACTCTTCCAGGGCACCAGCTGCACCACAGAAATCAAATGATTCCACAAGTCCTGAAATTTCTTCCAGCCTGCTTTTAAGGCTTTCACCTTTATATGAATATAATGATAAATCATTAATAACAGGCATTACTGCTTCTTCTTCAAATGTATCCAGTGCTTCCGCAAGCTTTCCCAGCCTTTCCATTAATAAGTCCTTATTTATCTCATTTAATTCCTCTTCCACATTGCCATCACTTTCTGGCATAAATTCTTTATTTGAAGCTATTTCATCAAGCACGCTGCTATAAGCTTCCATAAGCCTGTTATGGTTTGCAAGCAGGTATCCTGTATTGCTTTCCTTGCCTGCCTTTTCCTGCTCTTTTGCCATTTCTGACAGTTCCTTTGCACCAATTCCAAGAGATGTGCTTTTCAGGGCATGTACCATAATTGTATAATCATTCCATTCTTCTGCCTCAAAAAGCTTTTGCATCTGCTGTTTCTTCTCTAAGCCCGATTTATAATAAAGCCTTATAACATCAATATAGTCTTCATAGACCCCGCCAGAATAATTAATGCCTGTCTGGATATCTATAAGCATCTTTTTGCCACTGGCATTATTATTACTGCTTGCAGCTGCTTCTGCCCCTGCTCCAGGCTCATCACCGGTTTTATTAATAATCCTTTCATCTGGTATAAACTTTTTAAGCACACGCTCTAATATTGAAACCTCCACAGGCTTTGCCACAAAGTCCTGGAACCCCTCTGAAAGAAACATTTCACGTGCACCGCCTATTGCATTGGCAGTAAGCGCAACAACTGGCACTTTCTGGAAAAATATCCCGTTCTTTTTACGTATATTGTGGAGTGTTTCAATGCCATCCATGCCTGGCATCATATGGTCCATAAAAACGAGGTCAAAATACATCCTGTCAAGCATCATAAGTGCTTCGCTCCCGCTTCCCGCAGTATAATATTTTACTTTATAAGGACGTAAAAGCCCTTCCATAACTTTAAGGTTCATAATATTGTCATCTACTACCAGCACACTTGCTTCCGGTGCAGTAAACTTATGTACCATATAGTGGCTGCCGTCCATTCTCTGTACCAGTTTGCCGCCATTTAATGCAGTTACAACCGACAATACATAGAAAGGCTTGTATATACGCATAAAAGCCCCGCTTATTCCTACATCTTCTTCCCTGTTAATAAAAATAATTATATTGGTTTCCTTTGCAATTTCTTCAAAATATGCCTTGTCCTCCTTGTATTCATCAACTGTTATAAATAAATGTGTAAAATGGATTCTTCGCACACGCCTTTTTAATTCTGCAAGGCTCTGGTATGTGGAAAAATCCAGTTCAAGCTGCTTTGCTATATTTTTAATGCAGTACATATAGCTGTCCCTTATCTCCGCCATTCCGTACTTTTCCTGGTTAATATAACATGCTGCCTTTATATTTCCACTGTCTTTAAGTGAAATTACAGGTTTATCATCATCAACTTTCTGCGGGATTACAAACTGAAATTCACTTCCCTCCCCCTCTGTGCTTTTTACGCTTAAAAACCCCTTCATCATGCCAACTATTTTACGTGTTATTGCAAGGCCAAGCCCCATTCCTGCCTGCTGCCGGTTCTTCTTTGTATCTACCTGGTTAAAATTAGTAAACAGGCGCTCAATCCCTTCTTGTGATATCCCAATACCTGTATCTTTAATATTTACACACAGGTTAATACCATAATCTTCTTTTCTTCCTGATACAGAAATAGTAACGCAGCCTTTTTCAGTAAATTTAATTGCATTGCTTACAAGGCTTGAAAAAATACGCCTGATTTTTTCACTGTCACCAACAAGCCCGCATGGAAGGTTTACATCATAATTAACAACAATTTCAAGCTTCTTTTCCTCATTCTGCGCAATGGCGGCATTAAGCACATCATTTAATATGGAAGTAAAGTTATAACTTTCTTCTACAATGGCAAGCCTGCCCGTTTCAAGCTCTGAAAAATCCAGTACATCACTTACTATTACCTGTAAATTCCTGCCTGCAACCTGTATATCAAATAAATTTTCCCTTACTTCTGCTGGCAGCTCTTCCCGCAGTGAAAGTTCACTCATGCCACATATAGTGTTAAGCGGTGTCCTTATCTCGTGTGATACATTTGCCATAAATTCATCTTTACTGTGCTCTGCCTGTTTTAATGTTTCAATGGTTTCAATAAGTTTCTGGTTCATTATGGAATCTTTCTTAATAAGAAACCAGACAAGGTAAACCATTATAAACATTGGCACAAGCTGCTGCATATTGCCTGCAGCTGCATCTTTTCCTGTAAAATCAAATGAACGTACAATAAAAGCATGGTATATGGCCAGAACTAATGCCAGCCCAGATACCATGCCAAGAAGCCCTGGTATATTAAACAGCCCGGTAAGTACCAGTAATACACCAAATAGTGGAAAAAGCGAAAAAAGCGAGGAAGCAGCAACACCATAGCCAAAAAAAGAAACCAGTGCCATACATGTGTATATATATGCCCTTGCTTTTTTATCTTTTACTTCCATAAAATATACAATCCAGCATGTAACTACTTCTGGAAATGTCCATATTATAAAACCTTTATTGCCATAAGCTGCTGCCTGTGCTATAAACATCATTATAACAAATATTGTATATATAATTACTACTCTTTTTTCTATTGCACGTTCACCATATTTATATAAATCCTCCTGCAAACCTACACCTCCTGTCCTTCCCCTGTTTCCCTTTTTAAATCTTCCTTGAGCCTTAAAAATACACTTGTAATCTCCGGGTCAAACTGCGTCCCGCTGCCTTCTTCTATTATACCTAAGACCTTTGAAACAGGCCTTACCGGCTTTTTATAACAACGCTCTGCATACAGTGCATCAAAAACATCCGCAAATGCCATTATCCTTGCACATAAAGGTATATCCTGTCCCGAAAGCCCCTCAGGATAACCTGTCCCGTCCCATCTCTCATGGTGGTAACGTGCTATGTCTGCTGCTATTTTTATGTATTCATCATCCTCAAGCCCGCCCATAATTTCATAGATAATATCACTTCCATAAACTGTATGTTTCTTCATATCATTAAATTCTTCCTCTGTAAGCCTTCCAGGTTTCTGGAGTATAAGGTCTGAAATCCTGATTTTGCCAATATCATGTAATGGTGCTGCCTTGCACATATTTTTAATATAGCTTTCTGTAAGGATATCTGCATAAAGATGCTCTTCTTTCATTTTATCTGCAATCATGCCGACATATTTCTTAGTATTTTTAACGTGCATCCCTGTGCTGTCATCACGCAGTTCTATAAGGTTTGCCATGCCTATAATAACCTGTTCCTGCATACTGCTGATTCTCTGTGAATTGCGCTCTATCTCCGCTGCCTGCTCTGCAACCATGACTTCAAGCCTCTTATGGTAATCCTCAAGCTCCAGTATCCTGTTTATACGGCTAAGTGCAACATCTGCCACAAACGGCTTCCGGACAAAATCATGTGCACCTGCACGGAAACATCTTGTTTCTGTTTCACTGTCATTATCTGCAGTAAGGAATATAACGGGTATCTGCTTGTATGTTTCATCACCCTGGAGGCGTTCCATAACTTCAAATCCATCCATTCCAGGCATATTTATATCTAAAAGAACCAGGTCTGGTATTTTCTTTTCCAGATATTTAAATACAGCCATTCCAGAAGTAGCAGCGGCAATCCTGTATTTCTTGCCAAATATCTTCTGTGCCAGCATAAGATTGTTCTTGTCATCATCAACAACTAAAATTACATGTTCCATATAAAACCTCCATGCCACTATAGCGGCTTGACTAAAAAAGCAACTAATACACCTGAATATATTATATATTTTGTTCTTACAATGAAAAATTAATAAAACGGTTAATAAAACCAGACTAATGCTACATTTTTTCATCCACTTGTTTAAGACAAAGTTCCATAAGCTTTTCTGAAATATAAATATTTTTATTAATCATTTCTTGTATAACAGATTTTAGTTCATATATATAACCTTGCTTTTTTGCATTTATCAAAACACCAAGTGTACCTGTCACAGGCAATTTTAAGTATTTTGCATATTTCTTTGCATTAGCATCATCTATAATAACAATATCTGCATTTTTTTCTTTTGCCAAAATCATAACTTCTACTTCGCCATCATGTAATTGTGTCTTAAACATAGATTTTGCCATTTGATTTTCTATATTTTCCACATGAATCCAGTCAAGAGAGTTATCCACCTGCTTCTTACATATAGATTCTTTCTTTTCTGATAATTCATTGTATACTGCCCGGGGAATCAAAATTTCACTATACATCTTTTTTAATAAACCAAGCTGTCCAACATGGCACAATGCAATTAATGGCGTGGTGTTTACAATTACATTACGCATTCTCCAGCTCCTCCAAAAATTCTTCTTCACTTTCAAAAGAAAATATAGATATATTATTTTTTCCAAGATATTTTATAAAATCTTCTTTTGGCATCTCCGCTATATCTGCACAGTATCCTAATGGTACTTTTTTGTTTTTATATAAATCTGCAGCAAGCATACATTTCATATATATTGCAAAATCATTTTCACTTTCATGCAAGTTTAACAATATTTCTTCTGGAACATTTATTGAAACAACACACATATCTGTTACCTCCATCCATTATCTATAAAATTATACCTATATTATATACTTTCCATTTTGTTCTTACAACACAAAAGTTAATTCAGTTCTTTATATTCATCCATATTTATTTTTGTAAATATATTATATTTTATATTCATTAATATAAATTTACGCCAGTTATAATGGATTTTTTTATTTTATACTTGACACCCTGCAAAATTTATGTTATTTTTACTATATCAATCATAGTACGTCTGACGTAGCAACGACAATCGTTGTTACGTCTGGCGTATGAAAGGAGAAATTAGATATGAATAGTATAAGCAGTGATGTAATACGCGGCTATAATGATACTATAATACTATTCCTTCTTCTCCAGCACCCTTCCTATGGATATGAAATATCCAAGCAAATAAAGACACTGACAGAGGAAAAATACATCATTAAGGAAACAACCCTTTATTCAGCTTTTACCCGTATGGAAAAGAACGGATATATTGAATCCTTTTCTTCTGATAAAGAAGGGAGCGGGAAACGCAGGACTTATTACCGTATTACAGATTCTGGACGCCAGTATTATAAAGACAAATGTTCTGAATGGAACCTGACCAAAGAAGTGATTGAAAATTTTATTTTAAAGGAGGACAATTATGGAAGCAATCAGGAATTATCTTGAAACAATGTTTGCCAACCTTCCAAACACACCGGAAGTCCTGCGTGCTAAGAATGAATTATGGCAGATGATGGAGGATAAATATAATGAACTTATAGCAGAAGGCAAAAGTGATAATGAAGCTGTAGGAACTGTTATTGCAGAGTTTGGCAATCTTGATGAAATTTCAGAAGACCTCGGGATATGGAATGTAGTCAGTAAGACACAAGATATTACCAGGCGCAAGGTTACTATAGATGAAGTAAAAAGATACCTTCACGAAAGTTCAAATTACGCATATAAACTTGCATTAGGTGTATTTTTATGTATAATCAGCCCTATAGGTGCAATTATAGGTGATGCTGCAAATATAACTGATGCACTGGGAATACTTTTTCTTATGTCTTTTATTGCAGCAGCTGTAGTTTTATTTGTACATTCATCTATCACAATAAATAAATGGGATTTTCTCCAACATGAACTTTGCACTATTGATTTTGCAACTACTAATTATGTTAATGACCAGAAAGAAAGATACAGTTCAACATATGCACTTCTTATGACTGTAGGAATTGTACTATGTGTGGTAAGCTTTGTGCCTGCTGCAGTAATTGATGAACTTGATTTGTCATTTTACGGGTTTGACATGGATGATATGTCAGGCATAATATTGCTGGCGCTGGTTGCAACTGGTGTATTTATGATTATATTAGCATACACAATAAATAATACTTATGTAAATCTTTTAAAATTAAACAACGCATCTACTGTAAGTGGTAACTATGTATCATCACAGCACCCGGAAAACAAGTATATATCACCAGCTGCGGCAACATTTATGTCTGTATACTGGCAGACAGTAACATGTGTATACCTTATGTGGAGTTTCCTGACATTTAACTGGCATTATACATGGATTATCTGGCCAATAGCCGGGATAATAAATGGTGTTTTAAACAGTACATTAAAGAAACAATAGGAGGGATTGCTATGAAAAAGACCATATATCTGGTAATTTTAGCTTTAGTTACCGTTTTTTGTATAATTATAGGTTCAGTTTACCATATATCGGGATGGATTGGCTTTGGACTTGGAAATATATTTTCTTTTATTTCTGATGATGCAAATAATGGCTCCAGCCATAATAATATAACATATTCTGACGAATTAGACGAATTTAACAGGATAGAAATTGAATCAGATGCAATGAATATCACTATCAAAGAAGGCAGCTCTTACCATCTTGAATATGACTGTCCAGATTACAGAAAACCTGAATTTGAAGTAACAGGCAGCAAGTTAAAATTTAAACAGCCCCCGGCTAAAGGCTGGTTCAGGAACCACTATAATGATAAATCCAAAATGACCGTTACAATTCCTTCCGGGACTGTCATGGACAGCATAGATATTTCAGCTGATGTAGGCAACACATCTGTAAATAATATTAAATGTGACAGTATTTCACTGGAAACTGATGTAGGCAATGCAGAAATTAATTCATGTACATTTGAAAAAACAGATATAGAGAGTGATGTAGGCAATATAGAGATAAGCCAGTCAGCACTTGGCAAAACCAGCATTGATACAGACACAGGCAATGTAGAACTTGATGGATGTGGTTTTGGAGATGTGGAAATATATAATGATGTTGGCAATGTTACATTAAACAGCAGCAGCACTGACCTTTCAAATTACAGGATTAGTTTGTCAACTGACCTTGGTTCAATAAGATATAATGGCGAAAAACAGAAAAAGCACTTCTACCAGGAAGCTTCAGGCGCATCAGCATCTTACAGCATAAATATAGAAACAGATATAGGAAAAATAATTTTTGATTAAAGCAGGCAAAACAGGAACATTTATTTCTATAACCAGTATATTATTAAAAATTCCAGGAGGTACAACAGAAAATACCACCTGGGATTTTTTGCAATTCTCATTGCCTGTATCCTGCTATACTATAGATATTAATTAATAGATATGTATACATTATTGTTTTTTGCCAGAAATAAAATTATAGAAACTTCTAAACGTTTTTAAATGCTCTGTTGTTTCTATTCTTTCAATTATTCCCCTGAAATATGTTTCTGTTGCCACATTATCTGGTTTGCTTTTAGAATATCTTATTTTTTTGTATCTTAATAACTCATGCAAATAATGAAAATGATACTTAGCAGTAGTTTCACTGCTATATTCTGGTACTGTCATTTCTTCTGGGTCACATTCCCCTGTATTATAATAATCATAATATTTATAAAAATATGATTCTTTATCAACTTGTCCTATTGGATATAATTCTTTACAGCCTAAAAGCCATGTTTCAAAACAACGGTTACACACTAAAATGGTTATATCAAAATTTATACCACTACTCTGGTAATGGCTATTAATTTGCTCTTTTACTTTTTGTTTTCTTTCCTCAATATCCAATTCTTCTGCATCCAAAATTACCACTAATTCATCAATTTTCCCTGGATTTAACAAAATAGTATCTATTGTATCAAAAAGTACCTTGGTAATTAATTGTGTAACTCCTTGCCCACTTTGTAAAATATAATTGTTTTCTTGTACTTCCTGTATATCAGCAACCCGTTTACAACCAAAATCCATATATTCAAGCCAGCAAGGCAATGTCTTTAAAAAAGATTTTTCATCTTCTAATAAAAGGTAAAAGTTCATAATATTTTTCCCTCAAATTCCCATCTGTTAATTAAATTAAAATAGGCATCATGCTGGCTGTTTCCTATTCCATAAGTAATACTGCTGCTGTTTTTTACTATACATCCATCCCTGTCAATAATCTTCCACTTATCTTTATCAATAGCATTAACAATTTTAGGATGATGGCTTGTAATAATAAACTGAAGGTCATTACGTTCTGATAAAATCAATTCAGAAAGCAAATCAATACAGTTTACCCCTAAGCCATTTTCAAATTCATCAATTAGTACCAGGGAGTTCCTAGGCATTGTAAATAACTCAGTAATATAATAGATTGTTTTCAACATACCACTTGAAATGTCATCTTGTAACAGCTTTTTTCCATACACCTGGATAGATACCAGATATACTTCCCTTGCAGAATCTTCCTCTACATTTATATCTTCAATCTCAATAAATAACTCCTTTACAGCATTAAATATTTTATTATAAATTTCAGAATAGTAATTTTTAGCAATATAAAGTTTTATTGCTACTGGAAAATGGCTAAATATCTTAAATTTTACCTGCTTTTCACTATTTATTATATCTATTGCTTTAGACTTTAACCAGCTAAAACTTTTACTGGTAATCCCATCACGGACAGCTGGTTCAGTTTCCACCACATATAATTTATTTATACCTGAAACCAGCTTATCAAAATTTTTATCTTCAGAATATTGTAAAATTAAACTTTCATCTTTTTTAGGTTGTGGAACTTTATCATAGCCCATTACAGTTACTTCTGTATTTCTTCTTTCAAAAACCACTTCTTTATTCTTTGTTAGTTTTTCAAATGAAAATCCGTATTTACTTTCACCATTAATTACCAGTTCATTTTCATTTATTTTATTAATTTCATAAAACCATTCATATTCCTCTTCATCAATTAAAATCCCAATGCCAGCACGGTAAGGGCGTAATATCACATTTTTATGAACAGCCAGATTTAATGAATATCCTGCTACATTAAGAATCTGGGTTTTACCTGCTCCTGATAAGCCGACTAACAAAGTTATATCATTGTTAAAATAAATCTTTTCAATTTTCAGGCCTGTTTTTAAATTTTCAAATTCAATCCATTGTATTTTCACGTAGTTTACTCCTTCATTCATAGCAAATTCCCTCCATTGTATATAATATTATCCAGATAACAGGGGAAAATGCCATTTATTTCCTTAATTATAATATCATTGTATATTCCATTATGACATTTGTCAAATTATTAAAGCAGGCAAAACAGGACAGCAATATTACTCTTTGCTGTCCTGTCCTGCTTTGACAAATTATAGAGGTGGCTGTTTTCTTAACCACTTATATCACAAATTAAACCTTATTAACAAATTTATTCTTATAGCGTTCTATACATTCCTCAATTACTGCAACAGCCTCTAATGCACCACTAAACTCATTAACTGCTGTCTTTTTCCCTTCCAGGTCTTTATATACGGAGAAGAAATGGTGTATTTCATCAAATATATGTTTAGGCAGTTCTGAAAGTTCTGTAAACATCTGGTATGTAGGGTCTGCCCATGGTATTGCGATAATTTTTTCATCTCCTGCCCCGCAGTCTGTCATTTTTAATACTCCTATAGGGTAACAGCGTACAAGTGTCAGTGGTTCTAAAGGCTCTGAGCACATAATAAGTACGTCTAAAGGGTCGCCATCATCACCCAGTGTCCTTGGTATAAAGCCATAATTCATTGGGTAATGGGTAGATGTGTATAGTATCCTGTCTAAAATAATTAACCCTGTTTCTTTATCTAATTCATATTTTTTCTTGCTTCCTTTGGAGATTTCAACAACAGATATAAAGTCTGTTGGAAAAATCCTTTCTTCACTAATATCATGCCAGATACTTCCCATTATCTCACCTTTTTCTATAATACAGAATTTTTATTATAAGCTGCTATTAATATTATATCCTTTTTGCATTTAATTAAGCTTTATATCACGTATATTTTTTCTTGTTGGCAGTACAAATGCTGGTGATACTGATAATTCATCTATTCCCATTTCAACAAAGGTTTTTGTTAATCCAGGGTCAGCGCCAAGCTCGCCGCATATGCCTACCCAGCAGCCATGTTTATGCCCGTTTTCAATGGTCATCTGTATCATGCGCAGTATTGCAGGATGGTGGGCATCATAGATATTGTCAAGTTTCATATTCTGCCTGTCAATGGCAAGTGTATATTGTGTCAGGTCATTAGTCCCTATACTGAAGAAATCCACCTCGGGCGCAAGCAGGTCACTAATCATTACTGCTGCCGGGGTTTCAATCATAATGCCAAGTTCGGTTTCACCGTATGGAATCTCCTGCCCGTCAAGCTCTTTTTTAACTTCATTGACAATTTCTTTAATCTGTTTAACTTCATTGACAGATATAACCATTGGGAACATTATTGCAATATTTCCAAATGCGCTTGCCCTTAGTAATGCACGCAGCTGTGTCTTAAAAATATCTGTACGCTCAAGGCATATTCTTATTGCACGGTATCCCATTGCGGGATTGTCTTCATGCCCAAGGTTAAAATAACCTGCCTGTTTATCTGCACCAATATCAAGCGTCCTTACAATAACTTTCCTGCCTGCCATATTTTCTGCCACTGTCTTATATGCCATAAACTGGCTTTCTTCACTTGGGTAATCATCTGCTTCAAGATATAAAAACTCACTTCTGAATAAGCCTATGCCGGCTGCGTCATTAGCAAGTACACTGGCTACATCTTTAACGCCCCCGATGTTGGCGTAGAGTTTAATTTTCCTGCCATCCTGGGTTATATCCTCTTTTCCTTTTAAATCCTGTAGTAATTCCCTGGCTTTAATGTCTTCTTCCTGCTTCTTTTTCAGTGTATTAAATGTGTCTTCATCAGGCTCTATATATAAAGTTCCTGTATAGCCATCTACTATTGCAAATTTCCCGTTCCATTCCGGTTTAATGTTTACACCTATAAGTGCCGGGATATTCATGGTTTTTGCAAGTATGGCTGTATGTGAGTTTGAAGAACCATGTTCTGTAACAAATGCAAGCAGTTTCTCTTTATCCATCTGGACTGTTTCACTTGGTGCTGTGAATTTCTGCATATTCATTCTCCCCTCTCTAAATAATTCTCTATTGCATAAGCAATCCCTGCTTCATTATTTGACTTTGTAACAAAATCTGCTTTATCCTTTAATTCCTTAATTGCATTTCCCATTGCTATGCCGGTGCCTGCTGCCTCTATCATTGGAATGTCAAGTTCCTGGTCGCCAAATGCAACAGTTTCTTCTATATTAATTCCAAGTTTATTACAGATTACAGCCAGTGCCCTGCCCTTTGTTACACCCTTTGGGAATATCTCTATAAAGTCATCTGCAGAACACGCCATATCAATGTCTTCCCAATTATGTTCTTTCATTTCACTGTATATTTTCTGGATTTTCTGCGGCTCTGCTGCAACCAGGAGCTTGTTAGGCCTTATATTTTCATATGCCCATTTTCCTGCCAGTGATGCCACATCAGTAAATACAGGTTCACGCCCGATAACATGTATTTCCCTTTCAACATACTGGTCAGTGCCTGTTACGCACCATGCCCTTCCACAGAAAATCCAGAGTGGTATCTTATATTTTTCTGCTATATCTGTATACACGCTTTTCATAGTTTCCAGTGATAAATATTCTGCGCCTATACATTCATCATTTAATAAAATATATGTTCCCACATTACACGCTTTTATACATTTTACTCCCAGTTCCTTTTCAACAGACTCAACTCCTGCTGGCATTCTTCCAGACGCCAGTACAATATGTACTCCTTTAGCTGCCACTTTCCTGATGCTTTCTTTTACCTGCGGAAGAATCCTTTTCTGGTCATCTAGCAGGGTCCCGTCAATATCAATGCAAATTAATTTATACTTCATATGGCTTTCCCTCTTCCAATATCCTAAGCATCTTCTCAACATTTCTCCTGCCATTCTTTAATCCTGTAATAAGTATGGCAGCACTGCCAGCTCCCAGCAATATAACAATAACACCAAAAATGGTTAGAAAAATATTTAAATCTGTACCAGCCGCTCCTGCATATGTTAATGCTACGCCAAGTGTTGAAATGGCAACAGCAATGTTTTTCCATATATTTATTTTTTTGAGGGCTTTTAACTGCATAGCGGCTTCCTGTGACAATAATTTCCTTTCTATACCATTCATGGTGTTACCTCCTTAAATTAATTTAGTATGCAAGGCCTGGGTCAAAGAATCCAGTTAAAGCCCCTATAAATGCAACTACTACAAGTATAAGCATAACTTTAATTGGTGACAGCTGTTTCTTTGCCATAAGATACCAGCATGCAACAATAACTACTGATGTTAATAATCCCGGGAATACAGAATCAAGTTTATCCTGCAATACAAGATAAGGTTCTTCTGCGCCTTCTTTCTGGAGCTCTAATGAAGTTGTCACGCTGACCCATGTTGCGGATACAGCACCAATAACAATACCGCCAAGCATTGATATTGATTCCCTGAGTGCCTCACCCTGCGGGCCAACAAGGAAGTCAACTGCCTTGCCGCCGAGCTGGTAGCCCTTAAAGTACATAAACCTCATGCCAAAATATGCAAATAAGTTCCAGACAATTATATAAAATATTGCACCCAGTGGTGAACCGCCTGTTGACATACCCATTGCAATACCTAATAAAATCGGGATAACAGTCCCTACAACAAGTGAATCGCCAATACCTGCTATAGGTCCCATAAGACCTGCACGCAGGCCGTTAATCGTTTCTTCATCTACATCTTCTGCACCATTTGCCCTTGCTTCCTCAAGCCCCGCTGTCATGCCTACAATTACTGTGCCTAACTGCGGCTCTGTATTGAAAAATGCAGTATATGTATTCATTGCTTTTGCTTTATCTTCCTCGTTATCATATAATTCCTCTACTAATGGGAGCATGGAACAAAGATATCCAAATGTCTGCATATGCTCCTGTGAAAAGCATGTCAGATGCCCGTAATACCAGTTATGGAAAGATTTTGACAACGCTTTTTTAGATAACTTCTTTTCCATATCAGATTTCCTCCTCCTCTTCTTCTTCAAAACCGCCGCTTTCTGCTTTCTTTATTGCAAGCATTTTAATCCTGTAATTAATAACTGCAAACATTCCTGCAACTACTGTTGCTGATACAAGGTTAATGCCTAAAGATGCAGCTAATGCAAAACCGAAGAAAAATGGTACAAAATCTACTGCTGATTTAACAATCTGCTTTAAAAGGATTGCAATACCTACACAAGGAAGCAGTGCACCAACAGTAAATAATGTTTTCATTGCCAGTCCGTCCATTGGCAATGCTGTTTTGATTACGTCAACAACATTTGCCCCGAGTTTACACATAATGACGGTTGGAATAAATGAACATGCCAGATGTGAAATCCATGGCAGCCCCATGTCAACCAGGTATAACTTTTTATAATCCCTTTTCTCTACAGCCTGCCAGCCTATATGCTGCCAGAGCAGGTTTATAGTAGCTGTGCCATAGAATAAAACTGTACCTAATGTACCAACCATTGTTCCAAATGATGTAGCGAGTGCTGCCCCCTCTGTTGATTCTGCACTAAGCCCGTAACTGCTTAAAGCAACCATTGCAAGAGGGATGCCAATATAACTTACTGCCCTTACGTCCGCAGATACAGTACCGCCAGGTGTAACCAGTGCTATGTAAACTACCTGCATTGCACATCCAACTAAAACCCCCGTTGATATATCCCCTAATATTACGCCGCATACAAGGCCGCCTATTAACGGCCTTCCCAATGTATAATTACCAACTGATGTGCCTCCCATGCCAGGCATACTTGATAAACAGGCAAACAGGCCTATCAATATGGCTTGTAACCAGCTGATTTCCATAATGTACCTCCCTCTAGTTAAATCCGAACTGCCCCCTGAACTTCTTCCAGTTGCCGATTGCTTCTTCTTTCAGTAATGCAAATTCTACTTCATAACCAGCATTCATAATATTTTCAAGTGCCTGTGCTTCTTCCTGTGTAATAGACTGGTTATTTCCAAGTTTAGTAGTGCCAGGCCTGTCATTGCAAGGCCCTATAATTACTGTTTTAACACCGCCTGGTTCAAAACCCTGTTCTACAAGGATTTTCTCCATGTCCAGCGGGTTTTTGGTAATAAGGAAATAGTTATCCTTGCTTGCAAGGACTTTTGCACTTTTTTCCTTAAACTCATCAAGACTCCATACAAATGTTTTCTTTCCACTTGCGCTTTTATAAGCTGCCTTTAATACTGGATTTTTTGACGCAGCATTATTTACTGCTATAAGACCGTCACAAGGGTACTCCAGCGCCCACCTTGTACAAGTCTGCCCATGAATCATACGGTCATCAACACGGATAAATGAAACTGCCATAATTTTTTCCTCCTTTTTTAGATATCATCATCAGATTCCCCAGTTTCTACTTTAAACTCTTTCAATTCTTCCCTTGCTTCTGAAAGCAGCGTATCCATTAACTCTGCTGTATCCATAGTGTCCTTCATAAGAACGGCACTTAAAGCTAATGGAAGGTTCATGCCCCCTGCTATTACTGTTTTTTGCAGAAGCCCCTGTTCTGCAATAATATTTGATGCAGTTGTAAGCGGTGAACCCCCTACTATATCACCAAACAGAAGGATTTCATCCTGCTCTGTGATTTTAGATATACATTTGCGTACATTGTCTGCATATGTATCTGAACCCATACCGTTTTCCAGGCTTGTGGAAATAATATCCTCACGTCCCCCGCCTGCAAGCATTGCCAGTGCATCATGCAGCCCTGGCGCCAGTGTCCCGTGGCTTACTAAGAAAACATACTTCATTTTAATCCCTCCTAGTATAATAATGATGTACTCAATCAAGAGTACTTGTTTATAAGTTT